>CACGJH010000001.1 GCA_902573325.1 uncultured Alphaproteobacteria bacterium
GGTTTCTTTACGCGAGAACAAGCAATTGAGAAAATGACAATTTTAACTAAAGCGGCAAAATCAATTTAATGTAATGTGGAATTATTTTAACCCTGTTGAAATTATTTTTGGAGAAAATAGATTTAAAGAAGTACATGATGCTCTTAAAAATAAGAACTACATCATAATCACTCATCCAGAAGAAATTTTTAAAAAATATAGCGATGAATTAAAATCTTCTTCAAATCCACCTTTATCCATTATGACGGATGTTCAGCCTAATCCAGATTATAAGGATATTTTAGAGCTACAAAATAAATTTTCTTCAATCAATGAATCGGTAGATTATATTTTAGCTATAGGTGGTGGCTCTGTTACAGACACAGCTAAAGCAATTGCTGCATTTAAAGATAAACAAGAATATCTAACAGATTTCGTTCGCAATAAGAAAAGTCCAAGAGTCGAAAATCCAATCAAGATTATTGCAATACCTACAACTTCAGGAACATCAAGTGAGCTTACCTGTTGGGCCACAATATGGGATAAAGAAAAAAATAATAAATTATCTTTGGCGCATAAATCTCTTTATGCAGAAAAAGCAATTATCGATCCATCAATTATGGTTGATAAACCTTTAGGCTTGACCATTTCAACTGGTTTAGATGCTCTCTCCCATTCAATGGAAAGTATTTGGAATATTAATGCGAACCCAATTTCTGCTTCTCATGCAATACAAGCATCAAAATTAGTATTAGAAAATTTACCACTTCTCGCTAAAGATTTAAGAAACATTGAATTACGTTCAAACATTGCACTGGCATGCGTTCATGCTGGCTTAGCGTTTTCCAATACGAAAACTGCTATTGCGCACAATCTATCATACCCTGTGACACTCAATTATGGTATTCAGCATGGTATTGCTTGTTCATTTACTTTACCCATGATTACTAAAAGTATGGTTGGAATTAATAGTGTAGCTGAAGAAAGACTAAAGTTAATTTTTAATAATAATCTTGAGAATGCTGCAGACCATCTGAGTGAATTTATGCGTTCTTTAGAGGTTCCTCTGAACTTAAATGAAATAAAAGTTCCTGTTCAAGAATGGAATAATATAGTAGATGATGCGTTTTTAGGGGAACGAGGTAAAAACTTTATTGGCAATAAAGAAGCCTTCATCTCTTCTGCTAAATCAATGGGACTTTATTAGTAATGAAAAAAAATTTCAGGTTTTATGATAACAGACAAAAATACTTATTATTTGTCACAACAACAAATGAAAAAAATCAAATTGCTGATGCGATACGTCCTCACGTAAATAAAATTAAACCTCAAAAACCTGGCATAAAAATATTTGATGCTGGTATGGGTGATGGTTCCTTACTTATGAATGTTATGCGTCAGTGCCACGAGGCTAAGCCTAACGTACCTCTATTAGTTTGCACAAAAGAAATAAGCATAGAAGATGTAAGATTAGGTTTAGAAAAATTACCCGACAGGTTTGTTGAACATAAGAATACTGTTTTTGTCATTTCAAATCTACACTACGCGGAAGCTGCAAACCTAAAATCAAAAAATGAAGTTAAACAGAAAAAAATTAATTGGAATATTATTAAATTAAAAGGAGATACCTCTCTTGAATTTGCCCAACAATTAAGAAAACAAAATGAATTTTTAGAAAAAAAATGGAATATAGAAATTAGTAAAAAATCAGGTAACCATACTTATAAAGAGCCTTCAGTCATGATTATCTACCGTGAAGATCAAGAATTTAATGTTAATGAATTAATCCCTACCAAAAAAAAATCAGATAATAAATTTGATCTTATTATTGCTTCACAGCCTTATCGTTCAAGAATCACAGCAGAAAAGAAATCAAAATATGTCATCGAACCAATGATTAGAGCGTTAAAATCAAAAGGGAAATTATTAACTATTCATGCTTCAGGAAACGATCCTGCTAATGAAATAATTCGAAAAATTTGGCCAAAAGAGGACCCATTTCCTTCTCTTGGAAATAGTATCATTTCTTATCTTAAGAAAAATTTAGATAAAGATTTATTAAGCAGTTTATCTTTTGGAGAAAAAAGAATTATTAAATGTAAACTGAGAGCTCTACCAACAGAAATCAGTGGAGGTATAGCGACATCATTAGTTTTTTCTGCTTGGAATGCTTCCATATATGTTAACCAAATGGATGATGATAAAGTAATGAAGGTAGAAAAAACTAAAAACTATGAAAAAATTGTTCAAAACATTGTTGCTAAAAATAAAGGCCTTTATTTTAACAATGAAATATTTGTAATCGAAAAAAAATAATTTTTTATTTAAACCAATTAACTTCTGTTTTTAAAAAATCCTCTGTATGAATAATTAAGGCGTCAGATCGAATTATTGCAACATTATAATTTGTATCTGTATTAGCCGTTCCTAAGCGATATTCATTTGAAAAGTTAGGAATTAGAGGAGACCAAGTACTTCTTGGAGAGGAAAAAGTAATACCACAATAAGAGCCAGAACTTGTAATGTGTTGATGACCAAAAAAAATATGTTTTATTATCTTATTATTTTTAGTTAAAATTTGTTGAAATTCTTTTTTTTGTTGTAATCCTATTCCATCACTTTCCTCTTTTACTAATGCCAGTGGATTATGATGCATAAAGATATACGTATCTGTATTAGTTTTACCTAAAATATTATTTAACCATTCTTGCCTCTCTTCACAGTAATGTCCTTGGTGAGTATTAATCAGATTAGTATCTATAAAAATTAAACGTTTATTATCTATATCCTTAAAGTATTGAATAAATCCATTTGGATCGGTTTCAATATTAGGAAAGTTTATTTTAAACTCATCTCTGTTATCATGATTACCTATAATTAGTTGTGGATTTAAATTCTTTGGCAGACCTGCTTCATCAATGATTTTTATAAATAACTGATAAGAATCTTTATCACCTAAGTCTGTAATATCACCAGTGATGGCAAATAAATCTGCATCACCATGATTATTTTTTATATGACTTAATGCTTTTTTAAATTTACTGACAGGATCTATGCCATGAATCTTATCTATATAAATATGAGGGTCGGAAAGGTGAATAATTTTCATTATTAAATATAAATATATAATTAGATGGCAGTTTTAAAATAAATATATTTATTAAATTCCTCTTTTAAATCAATGCTAACTCTTGCATGTACTTTACCTTGTTTTCCTTGAAACGATTGTTTTTCTGTAACGGGAAATACACCCTCATGCCAAATATTTGGATGAATATACAAACCTTTTGATCCGTCACAGTAAAATGCTTTGAAATGTTCTGGTTCAATGTCGTCTGTAGGTAAGGCTAAAGGACAAATAAATGGTTTATTTTCTCTAGGAAAGAAAAGCTGACCTCCATCAGGATGATAATTTGCATGCCATAAAAAAATTTTTGTTGGATCTGAATATTTATCTTTTTGTAATTCTTGATCAGGATTATTGGCATAACCCAGTATATATTTTCCATCTACTTCATAATCACTCTTATGTTGGACAGCATTATTTTGTCCATAAAGCACGTCACCTTGCCACCAAGTATCAAAAGAACCTTCGGTAGTTCCACCTTCATTACCAGTTCCCTCTTCTATTTCGCGCCATCCTTGTTTTGGCCAAGTAACAATTTCAATATCACTATTTTCAAAACTATCGATTAAATATCCGTATCCTTTAAGATTTTCATTTGTTGCTTTAACTAATGGTATCGCAATTTCTTTTGTCATTATTTTGTTAGTTTAATGTTAATCCCAATTCAGTAACAACTTCTTTTACAGCTTTTATTGTATCCATCATGTCTTGTTCATCTAAATTACCAATACACCCAATTCTAAAAGTTTCTGCCACTGTTAGTTTTCCTGGATAAATTAAAAAATCTTTTTCACTAAGAGCATTATAAAATTTCTCAAAGTTAAATTTAGGATCATTAGGTTGTTTAAAAGTAATAATAATCGGTGCTTGCAAATTATCAGGAAGTAGTTGTTCAAATCCCAACTCTTTCATTCCATTACAAATAATTTCACAATTTTTTTTATATCTTTTACCTCTTCCCTCTACACCGCCCTGTTCTTTATGTTCTTCAATCGCTTGATTGAATGCAGCCAATACGTGTGTTGGAGGTGTAAATCGCCATTGTTTATTTTTTTCCATTGCTTGCCATTGATCATATAAGTCTAGACTTAGTGAGTGACTATTGCCTTTTGCATTTTGAATAACTTCATTTTTAACAAGAATGAAACCAACACCTGGCACACCTTCTAAGCATTTATTTGATGAAGCAGCTACAGCATCAAAAGTAATTGTTTTAGAACTTAAGGGTAATGCACCAAAGGCACTCATAGCATCGATGAATAACGATAAATTTTTCTCTTCAACCAATTTAGCAATGTCTTCAATAGGATTTAAAATACCCGATGTTGTTTCACAATATACAGCAAAGACGTGTGTTAATTTGTTGCTATCAATTAACTCTTCAATTTTATTGATGTCATGTACTTCATGTTCAGCAACTTCATATTCAATAAAATCTCTCCCTAAATATGTGCACATTTTTTTCATTCTTTGTCCGTAAGCACCATTGATCAGAATCAGAATTTTAGAATCTTTTTGAGTAAGAGAGCTTACCATCGACTCTACAGCAAAAGTTCCACTTCCCTGCATTGGAACACATTGATATTTATCTTCACCGTCTATTAATTTAACAAGGGAATCTCTAATTGATGCATTGAGATCAATAAATTTTGTATCTCTTGAACCCCAATCATGAAGCATAGCCTCTTTTGTTGACATCGATGTCGTGAGAGGACCAGGGGTTAATAATTTTTTATCCATTAAATATTTACTTAATAAATATTATTATAAATTTGATCAATCTTATTAAAGTTGGAATTGAATTTATTTTCTAATAAGTTAATTATAAATGAGAATGGAAGAAAATATTGTAGATTATCTCTTAGATCTTTTGAAAACAAAAGGTGCTGATATTCAATATGGTAATGAGGATGTGACCCAGCTTGAGCACGCACTCCAATGTGCTGAACTTGCTGAAAAACATAAATTACCAGGCCCAACAATTGCTGCAGCATTACTGCATGATGTTGGCCACCTTATCTATGAGGACGGCGATCCCATTCATGAAGGGAAAGATGGTCATCATGAAAATTTAGGTGCTGATTTTTTAAAAAAATATTTTGGTGAGGATGTTATTCTACCAATTAGAGCACATGTTGACTCAAAAAGATATTTATCAAGTGTTGAAGAAGGTTATTATGATAGTCTATCAGAAGCATCGAAACTTTCGTTAAAAGTTCAAGGTGGTCCTTTCACAAAAGAAGAAGCAGATGCGTTTATAAGCAAACCTTTTATGGATGAAGCAGTAGAGCTTAGAAGATTTGATGATTTAGCAAAAATTCTAGATAAAAAAACTCCCGATGTTGAACATTTTCGTCCCTATTTAGAAGAAGCAAGACAGTCTTTTTTAGCTAAACAAGCGTAAATGCAATTTAGTAATTATGATTTTATTGACTCTAAGTCATTTGCAGGCAAAATTATATTAACTTCTTTCCCAGGTCTTAACTCTAATGGTTTATTTGAAGAAACAATTTTAGCAAACGAATTAGAAATATTTAAAAATAATAATTGTAGTTCTATTACTTCTTTTGTTGAAGATAGCGAATTTGAAAAGTTGTGTGATAAAACTTTGTTTGTCAAAAGTATTTATAAACATAAATTACATTGGTACCATTTACCCATTTATGACATGGGAGCACCAGATAAAGATTTTAAATATAAATGGGAAACAACAAAAGTTTTATTAAAGAACGAATTGATAGATGGAAAAAATATAGTTTTACATTGCCGTGGAGGTAAAGGAAGGGCTGGCACTATAGCTGCTATTTTACTTGTTGAATTCAATTATGAAAAACAAGAAGCTATTGATCTAGTGCGAGCAAGAAGAAAAGGGGCTATTGAATCTAAAATTCAGGAAGATTTTATTTTTTCTTATCGAGCAGTTAATTAAAAAGAGACCGTTAAATTAAAAATATTTTCTAGAATAAATAAAACAATTAAAGAAATTAAAGCTGCAATTATAGGTAGCGTCATCCAACCCAAAGAAATTCTACCCGCAATTGACCATTGAACCTCTTTTCCTCCTTTTAAAAGACCAATTCCAATTACGCCGCCAACAACAGCTTGGGAACTTGATACTGGTACCAAAGGTATAGAGGGAAGATTTATAGATTGTAAAAAAGCACTTATACCCTGAGATGCAAATAAAAATAAAACAATAGAATGCGATATAACAACAATAAATGCTGCCACTGGTGTCATTTTTAAGAGATCATTACCAACGGTAAACATAACTCTTTTTGAGTAAGTAAAAACACCAACAGCTATTGCTAAACCACCTAGAAGAAATAATTGTTCTTTTGAGGAAAAGACAAATAAATTTCCAATAGTAACATCAGTAAATGGTGATATAGGTACGAAGACACCCATTACATTAGCAATATTGTTTGCACCTAAACTATAAGCACCAAAAGCACCTGCTAAAAGTAAAGCTGTTCTTGTATAGGCATCAAGTCTGAGAATATGTAACTTTCTATTGAGTATAACTCTTTTTGTAAAAGTAAATAAACCCATTGCAATAACTCCTGCAATGATAGGACAGAGTATCCATGTTCCTAAAATAGTAATTAAAACTTGAAGATTAGTTGAAGATCCCGTGTATAAATTCCAACCAACAATTGCTCCAACAATCGCTTGCGTTGTTGAAACAGGCAAGCCAACTTTGGTCATTAAATATACAGATATTCCCGCAGCCACACATGCTGCAAAAGCACCAGGCAATGCATTAATAGCACCTAACTTACCTAAAGTTTCTGTTGTGCCTGCTCCGCTTATAATTGCACCTAGAATAACAAAGACACTACAAATTATTGCTGCACTTGTGAAACTAACCATACGTGTTCCAACTGCAGTTCCAAAAACATTTGCTGCATCATTGGCGCCAAGTGACCAACCTAAAAAAAGACCACCAAATAAAAAAATTAGAATTGTAATTTCCATTGAAAATTAAACGGAACGTTTAATAGCGTAAATTTGAACCTCGTCAGCTATGTCTTCTGCTTGATCACAAATACGATCAATCTTCTCTACAAAATATCGAAGATGCATTTTTTGATCTAGAGGTAATTCAGAATCAAAAATTCTTCTTGCAAGAGAACTAAATTTTATATCAGATTCTTTTTCATAAAATGTAACTTTATGTGCATTATCTCTAACAGATTTAATATCTCTAAAAAATGATCTTACAGTTAAACATAATGATTCAACACAATTTACAACAGTCTCTGTTAACTCAATTAAATCTTGGTGAAACTCTTTTGGAAAATTAGGTTTTTGAATAGAGAAGTGATAACAATTCCCTTGGTACATTCCAATTAATTCGTCGATGTGTTCTAGAAGTCGTAACACGTCACTTCTTGCATCTGGGATTAGTGTTTCTTCATAAAGAGTATGCTCAACATCTTTCGTAATTTTGTCGGCCTTACTTTCCATATCTTTTACTTTTTCAACCATTTCCTCAAATTTACCATTGGCAGAATGATTAAGATAAGTTGGAACTATCGATTTAAATACTAAACCTACTTCAGAGACAATATCCACAAATTCATCAATTTCTCTTTCAAGTTTCTTTGTATCACCAAATAAAGATGCACTTTTTAGCCCAAACATGGCGTGCTTATAGAACTTTTCAAAAAAAAATAAAGAAATGTTAAAATTTCGTTACAATTTGATTAATATCTTTATCTTTAAGATACATATATTAATGAAAATTTTCAGAATTTAGGAGTTTTATGACAGATATATCAATTAATAGAATTAAGTGGTTTAGTACCTTTTTAATCTTGTCAGGAATATTATTAACTAACTTAAATGCATATCCATATAATATTATTATACATGGAACAGGTGCAGTTGGTTGGTCAGTGGTTGGTTATATGACAAGAGATAAAGCGTTATTAACAAACTTTGGATTACAACTACCTCTTTTTCTTTTTGGGTACGTCTATTTATTTGTTTAGAAAAGTAATTAATTTTTAGAATCAATTTGTGAATCTAAAAATTCATTAGCACAATCTTTCCACGTAAATTTCATAGCAAATTCACGACAATCATTTCTATTCATTTTAAGAGCTTTTTCTACTGAATTACCTAGTCTGTCATCAAGTGTATTTATTTTAGAATCTTTAAGAATATCTTTTGGTCCAGTAACAGGAAATGCAGCAATTGGTGTTCCGCAAGCAAGAGCCTCAAGTATTACATTCCCTAAAGTATCCGTTTTAGATGGGAAAACAAACACATCAGCATTCGCATAATATTCTGCAAGTTCTTGACCTCGTTTCAATCCAACAAAATTTACGTCAGGATACTTTTTTATATATTTTTGTAATTCAGGACCATCTCCTACAACTGTTTTATTATAATTTCCTTTTAGTTTTAAAAATTCTTCAATATTTTTTTCAATAGCAACTCTTCCAACATAAGTCAGTTGAATGTCATTATCATTTCTATTTCTTCTATTTGGGTTGAATAATTCAGTATCAACTCCTCTATTCCATACTTTTAAATTTCTGAAATTATAACGCTCTAATTCTTCGACCATGGAAAGCGATGGAACAAGTACATTTACAGAATTATCATGCAGCCTTCTTAATATTGAATATGTTAAACTTTTAGGAATATAAGCTCTCTGTTTAATATAATCAGGAAAACGGGTGTGAAAGGAAGAAGTGTATTGTAGTTTATTTTTAAGACAGTACTTACGACCAGCAAAACCTACTGGACCTTCAGTCATTATATGAACAATATCTGGATTAAATTCTTTAAAAAATTTTTCAGTAACTTTTTTAGTATTGTAAGAAATTTTTATTTCTTTGTACCAAGGATAACTAAAATTATTAAACATCTCAGGATGTAATATTTTAATTTCAAAACCTTTTTTTTCTAGAATAGGTATAACGCTTTGAAATGTCGTAACTACGCCATTTACCTGAGGAACCCACGCATCACTAATTAACGCGATTTTTTTAGGCTGCATCCTCTTTTATATTTCGTCTTTCTTCAAAAGAAATTAATTTTAATTTTTCTCTTTCTTCGGGCCAATTAAGAATAGATAAATTGCCAATTTCATCTTCAACGAGTGCTGTGCAACTTTCAATCCAGTCACCATCATTACAATAGAGAACACCATTTAATTCCTTTATTTCAGGTCTATGTATATGCCCGCACACAACAACATCGGCATTTTCTCTTCTTGCCCTATCAGATACAGCAAACTCAAAATTACTAATAAAGTTCGTTGCATGCTTTGTTTTCTTTTTTAAATATTGAGACAGTGACCAGTAAGATAAGCCCATCTTTCTTCGAATAAAATTAAATACATTATTTAACTTTAGTAAATATTCATAAAGTGCTGATCCCACTTTGGCTAACCATCTTGCATTAATGATCACAGCATCAAACTCATCTCCGTGTGTAATCAGTACTTTCCTTCCATCAGCTAATTGATGTGTATCTTCATTTTTGATTGAAATTTCTCCAAAGGAAAAATTTGTAAAATCTTTTAATACTTCATCATGATTTCCTGGGATAAGCACTACCTTAGTTCCATTTTTCGCTTTCTTTAAAACTTTTTGAACCACGTCGTTATGTTCTTGAGGCCAATACATTTTCTTACGCATGCGCCATCCATCAACAATGTCGCCTACTAAAAATAAATATTCTGAATCTGTTTCTTCTAAGAATTCTAAAAGCATTTTGCTTTTACAACCACTGGTTCCTAGATGGGTATCTGAAATCCAAATTGTGCGGTAAAATTTTTTATTATTTTCAAATTTCATTAATTAAAGAATTGCTCTTATACATAAAAGTATCATTTTATAATACAATTTATTATTATATGTGTGTATTGTATAAAAATAACAGTATGACGCAGAAAATTTGGTTTAAAAAAAAATCACCCCTTCACGGTTCTGGATTATTTGCAAAAACTAATATTAAAAAAGGCCAGAAAGTAATCCAATATATTGGTGATAAAGTTACTAAAAGAGAGGGTGACAAAAGGGCAGATAAACAAATCCGCAAAGCAAAAAAAGATAAAAATAACGGCATGGTTTATGTTTTTGAACTAAACAAGCGATACGACATTGACGGTGATGTTGATTATAATTTTGCAAAATTCATTAATCACTCATGTAATCCTAATTGTGAAGTAGACATCATAGATAATGAAATTTGGATTTCTTCTATTAAACGAATAAAAAAAGGAGCTGAGCTTTTTTATAACTACGGTTATCCTTTTGATACTGATTTTGTAGATCACATTTGTAAGTGTGGCTCTCGAAATTGTGTAGGTTATATTTTAAGTGATAATGATTGGCCTAAACTAAAAAAATATGAAAAAAAACTTAAGTCAAAGTCTAAATAAACTCCCAATTATAATTATAGCAATTGATATTAACAAACAAATTACTTTCTATAACAATGTAGCCAAACAGAAATTTCTATTTATTGAAGAAAAAATAGATATTAACAATGTTATTCGCTCATCTGAGTTGAATAAATTTATTGAAGAATCTTTTTCGAATAAAAAAGACTCTAAACTTGAGTTTTCTCCAAGCAATTTTACAGACTTGTATTTTATAGGAGATTTAACTTTTTTTGATAATGATTACAGTGAAATTATCATATCTTTAACTGATCAGAGTACTTTAAAAAATTATGAACAAATGAGAACTGACTTTGTAGCTAACGTTAGTCATGAATTAAGAACGCCTTTGTCATCTATAGTAGGATATATCGAAACTATAAAGAATTCCGTAAATTCATCTTCTGAAAATAAGCTAGATAATTTTGTTGGTAAATTTTTAGATACTATGGAAGATCAGGCTTGGCGTATGACTAGATTAGTAGAAGATCTATTACTTTTAAGTAAATATGAATCAGATGAAATACAAATGAATTTTGATCAAATTAACATCATTAATCTCATTGAAGGTGTATTAGACAATTTACAAAATAAAATTAATGATAAAAATATAGAAGTTAAAATTAACAACTATTTATCAAAAGATGATGTGTTAGGTAATAAAGATGCCCTTATTCAGGTTTTTATAAATTTAACAGATAACGCAATAAAATATAGTAAAGAAAATTCAAAAATTGAAATTGAATTAAAAGAAAGATTGGAGCAAAATATTAATTATTGTGAAATTCATTTTCGAGATTTTGGAGAAGGTATTTCAGAGGAACACTTATCAAGATTGACTGAGCGTTTTTACAGGGTAGATAAAAATCGGTCTAGAAATCAAGGTGGAACCGGCTTAGGCCTTTCAATAGTGAAACATATTACCAATAAGCACAATGGTAAAATGAAAATAGAGAGTCAGATTGATAAAGGCTCAACCTTTTCTGTAGCGTTACCAATTATTAATTAAAATGTAATAAAATTGTAATAAAGTATTTGTATCTATTTTTTTAATTAAAAAATTAGAGGATAATTATGAAAAAAATAATCTGTTTCTTATCAACTTGTCTTTTTTTAAGCTCAACGAGTTTAATTGCAAGAGACTATATTTCTATAGTTGGTTCATCAACTGTATATCCATTTGCTACATTAGTAGCTGAGAAGTTAGCTTCTGAGGGAATGAAGGCACCAGTAATTGAATCAACTGGTTCTGGTGGAGGTCATAAATTATTTTGTGCAGGAATAGGAGTAGAACATCCTGACATAACTAATTCATCAAGAGCACAAAAAGATAAAGAATTTCAGTTGTGTAAAGAAAATGGTGTTACAGATATAATTGAAGTAAGAGTAGGAAATGATGGTATAGCGTTTGCATATTCAGCAGATTATGATTACGGAGATATTAATCTTACCAAAGAACAGATTTGGCAAGCAATGGCAAAAGACAATAAGAATGCACCAAAAACTTGGTCGGACATAGATGCTAGTTTACCCAATGTAGAAATTTCAATAATGGCACCACCACCAACTTCAGGAACAAGAGATGCTTTCGATTCACTAGTAATGAAAAAGGGTTGTGTTAAAGAAATGTTAGTCGCAGATGGGGATTGTAAAAAATATCGTGAAGATGGACATGTAATTGAAGGTGGTGAAAAAGACGAACTTTATGTTGAGCATATTTCAAAGGAGAAAGGTGCTTTTGGAATATTTGGTTATAGTTTTTTATCCAATAATACTGACAAAGTTAAAGCTTCTAAAATAGACGGTGTAGAAATTTCGATGGAAGGTATTCAAGACTATTCATATCCAATAGCAAGACCATTATTTTTTTATATTAAAAAAGCACATATAGGCGTAATTCCAGGAATTATGGAATATGTTAATGAGTTTGTTAGTGAAGAAGCAACCGAAGATTATCTTCTGGAAGCTGGTCTAGTAGAGCTTAGTCCTTCTGATAGAGAAACTGTTCTAGATGCAGTTAACAATCAGAAAAATTATAAATAATAATATTTAATTTATGAAAAAGGGGGATACGAATCTCCCTTTTTTTTAATTACAAATAACCGTGTTTTTTTGGTCAATCGTCCTAATACTAATAGGAATTTATTCTTCTTATATTCTTGGAAAATCACGTATTAAAAAACTTGTATATTCGACAAACCTTAAACCTAAATCACAATATAATTATCATGCACAATATGTCTTAAGTTGGTGCTTATTACCTGCATTAATAGTTTATTTCTCTTGGGCAATTTTTGAAGAACAAATAATTCAAAATCTAATTTTAGATAGTTTTGAATACGTAGAGGGTGCTGCATATAATGATGGACTTCTCTTAGCGGAAATTAGAAATGTAGCTAATAATACTGATTTCAGTGAAGGTAAATCACAAGAAATTATTAATGCCGCATCACAATACAAATCATTAAAATTAACTAGTGAGATTTCATTCTACATATCAATTATAATAATTATGGTCCTTGGCTCTTTGTATGCTGTTAGAAAAATAAATATTCAGTTTAATGCACAGGATACAATTGAAAAATATATAAAATATATTCTAATTTTTTGTTCTTCGATCGCTGTCTTAACAACTATTGGGATAATATTTTCATTAATTTTTGAAAGTTTTCGTTTTTTTTCTCAAGTATCTATTTTTGAATTTTTATTTAGTACAGAATGGTATCCCTTCATTCCAATTAGAGAAGGTCAGGCTGGGGCCGAGGGATCTTTTGGAGCAGTTCCTATATTTGCAGGAACTTTTTTAGTAATGATTGTTGCTATGTGTGTTGCAGCACCTATTGGTTTGTTAACCGCAATTTATTTATCAGAATATGCTTCTCAAAAAGTAAGAAAAACAGTCAAACCATTACTTGAAATTTTAGCAGGAATACCAACAATCGTTTATGGTTTTTTTGCTTTTGTGACAGTAGCACCTTTTGTAAAATCTTTTGGTCAATCGATAGGTATAGATGCTTCTCCAACTAGTGCTTTAGCAGCTGGTTTAGTTATGGGTGTAATGATAATTCCTTTTATTTCCTCTTTATCTGACGATGTAATAAATTCGGTTCCACAAAGTTTAAGAGAAGGATCTCTTGGTATTGGTGCTAACAAAGCGGAAACAATTAAAAAAGTAATTTTACCGGCAGCACTCCCTGGAATTGTAGGAGCTTTCTTACTTGCAATTTCAAGAGCTATTGGAGAAACAATGATTGTTGTAGTTGCCGCTGGAACAGCTGCTAATTTAACTGCTAACCCTTTTGAAAATGTAACAACTGTTACTGTTCAAATAGTTGTTGCTTTAATTGGTGATCAAGAATTTGATAATCCAAGGACTTTATCAGCATTTGCTTTAGGATTAGTATTATTTGTAATCACATTAAGTCTCAATGTATTAGCATTACGTATCGTAAAAAAATACAGGGAACGCTATGAATAGTATTGTTGCACAAGAACGAATAATTGCACTTCGTAAAAAAAGAAGTGCGCAAGATTTACGTTTTAAATATTATGGTTTTATAGCAATGTGCTTAGCATTAGCAGTGCTTGTTTTTTTATTATACTCGATATTTTCAAGAGGTTTTAGTGCCTTTCAAAAAACAACCATACTTTTGGAAATAAATTATGATCAAGAAGTTCTAAAATTAACTCCCGATTCAACAGATCAGGAAATTGAAAAAGGTAAATTTTTTAAAGTTAAAAAGAACGCTCTAAATAATGTTTTTGAAAATTTGAGTAAGTCTGATGCTAAATTAATTAAAAAATTATTCTCAACTAATATCGATAAAGAAATAAAAAATTATTACATAGATAACCCTTCTGTTCTAAACACGACTCAAAAATTATGGGTAACAGCACACAGTAATGTTGATCAAATGTTAAAAGGTAATTCAAGAAGAGATGTGCCTGAAGATAGAAGAAAGTTAAATGACATCCAATTATCTTTCATAGATCAATTAGTTGAAGAAGATAGAATTCAAAAAGAATTTAATAATTTCTTTTTTACTAGAGCAGACTCAAGACACCCTGAAATTGCAGGAATCGCTGGATCTTTTATGGGATCTTTACTCACACTATTTGTTGTATTTATTTTATCATTTCCCATAGCAATTGGTGCCTCAGTTTATTTAGAAGAGTTTGCTCCAAAAAATAAATTAACAGAATTAATTGAAGTTAATATTTCAAATTTGGCCGCTGTTCCGTCCATCGTATTTGGTCTCCTGGGTTTAGGAGTATTATTAAATGTGTTTGGTTTTCCAAGAAGCACACCTCTTGTTGGAGGGACAGTCCTAGCATTGATGACACTACCTACCATAATAATCGCCTGCAGAGCTTCATTAAAAGCTGTGCCACCTTCAATTAAAGAAGGTGCTTTAGCAATAGGTGCAACAAAGTCTCAAGCAGTTTTTCATCATGTTGTTCCACTTGCTTTACCTGGAACATTAACAGGAACGATTATAGGTTTAGCGCAGGCATTAGGAGAAACAGCTCCGTTAATTATGATTGGTATGGTAGCCTTCATTCCCAATATACCAACTGGAATAACAGAACCGTCAGCCTCTTTACCTGTTCAAATTTTCTTATGGGTAGAAAGTGCTGAACGAGGCTTTCAAGAAAAGTCAGCAGCAGCGATTATGATTATATTATTATTTTTATTTATGATGAATGCTCTTGCTGTATATTTACGAAATAGATTTGAAAAGAAATGGTAGAAAATAACAATACTAAGATTTCAGCGAAAGACGTTGATGTTTTTTATTCTGAAAAGCAGGCATTAAATAAGATCTCAATGGACATTAAAGAAAAAGAAGTAACAGCTTTAATAGGTCCATCTGGTTGTGGTAAATCAACATTTCTTAGATGTATCAATCGAATGAATGATCTCATTGAAATTTGTAAAGTAACTGGATCAATTAAAGTTGATAATGAAGAGATTATAAGTTCCTCTACTGATGTGGTAAGCCTCAGATCTAAAATTGGAATGGTTTTTCAGAAACCAAATCCTTTTCCTAAATCAATATTTGATAATGTAGCTTATGGACCTAGTATTCACGGATTAGCAGATACAAAATCTGACCTAGAAAATATAGTTATAACATCATTAAAAAAAGCTGGTTTATATAATGAAGTTAAAGATAGATTAAACGAACCAGGAACAAGTTTATCAGGGGGTCAACAACAAAGATTATGTATTGCAAGAGCAATTGCTGTTAATCCTGAAATAATCCTAATGGATGAACCTTGCTCTGCTTTAGATCCAATAGCAACTGCTATTATAGAAGAATTAATTGATGAATTAAGATTAAACTATACAATTATTATTGTGACTCATTCTATGCAACAAGCAGCAAGAGTTTCTCAGAAAACATGTTTCTTTCATTTAGGAGAATTAATAGAATCTGGGGAAACAAATAAAATTTTTACAAATCCCGATAATACAAAAACACAGGATTACATTACAGGGAGATTTGGATAATGAAACAAGAAGGACATATTGTAAAATCATATGATGAGGAAATAAAAGACATTAAAAACAGTATTGTTGATATGGGTAGCTTAGTTGAAAAACAACTTAAAGATTCACTACAGTGCTTAAAGGATAAAGATACAGAGTTTGCAGAAAAAATTATAGAAAACGATAATGTGATTGATAAAGCGTATAATGCTCTGGATCAAAGTTTAATTGAAATCTTAGGAAAGAGACAACCTATGGCTTCAGATTTACGAACAATCTTTTCGGCAATTAAAATTAATAAAGATTTAGAAAGAATAGGAGATCATGCAACAAATATTGCAAAAAGAGTTGCAGTAGCAGAAATAGTTTTACCAGAAAAACCTTCGAGAGATATTATTAATATGGGCGAGAAAGTTAATATTATGATTAGTGAAGTTATAAAAGCTTTTTTAGAATTTTCAGATGAAGACGCAAAAAAAGTATGGTTAATGGATAGAGAAATTGATGAAGAATATCTTGGAATATTAAGACAACTATTAACCTATATGATGGAAGAACCAAAAAGAATTACAGCATGTACAAGTCTTTTATATATGGTCAAGAATTTAGAGCGTATGGGTGATTATGTTCAAAATATTGCCGAAGATATTTATTATGCAGTTTCAGGTGAACCACTATTTGATGGTAGTTCGGATCCAACATGGGAAGCAATTCTTCCAAAGAAAAAATAAATTGTAATAGAATTGTAACAAAAATTTAATAGTAGAGATTCATGAAACTAAAAATGCTTATCGTCGAAGATGAAGAAGCATTACTAGATCTTCTTAAATTTAATTTTAATAAAGAAGGATATAAAATAGATACTGCAACGGACGGTGAAACTGCTTTAGAAAAAATATTATATAAACCACCTGACATAATTATTCTTGATTGGATGTTACCTAAACTATCAGGAATTGAACTTTGTAGAAGAATTAGAAAAAATAAAGAACATAAGAATATTCCTATCATAATGTTAACAGCAAAAGGTGAAGAAGAAGATAAACTTCGCGGCTTAGAAACTGGAGCAGATGATTACATAACAAAACCCTTTTCGGTTAACGAATTAGTGGCAAGAGTAAAAGCTGTTCTTCGACGAATAAGACCAATATTTGTAGATGAAGTTTTAACTTATAAAGGAATAGTAATTGATCTTGTATCTCACTCGGCATCACGAGATGGAGAAACTCTTCATCTTGGTCCAACAGAATTTAATTTATTAGCTTTCTTCATGGAAAATATTGGTCGTGTCTTTAGCCGTGAACAATTACTAAATCATGTTTGGAAAAATGATGCCTATGTAGAACCTCGAACAGTTGATGTTCATATAAGAAGACTGCGAAAGGCCATTAATAATGACGTAAAAGAAGATTTTATAAGAACCGTGAGATCAGCAGGATATTGTTTTGGCTCGTAATTAAGCCATAAATTTCACTTATACAAATCACTTACCAAACTATAAAACCACCATATGAAGAGTCTTTTTAGATCATTCTTTACCGTCAGCTTCTATACATTTTTAAGTCGAGTATTAGGTTTTATCCGAGATATATTAATAGCAAGATATCTTGGATCGACAGTCATTGCTGACGCATTCTTCGTAGCATTTCGTATTCCTAATTTCTTTCGCCGCGTCCTAGCAGAAGGAGCATACAGTGCTGCATTAATCCCTGTTTTCTCTGGTGTTGTTCTTAATCCAAAAGATGAACGTGAGGCTTCTGATTTTGTTGAAAACACAACCTCCATGTTACTATTTGCTACGGTCGTTTTAACGATTATTTTCTTCTTTGGGATGCCTTATATCATTCAAGTTTTAGCACCAGGTTTTACCGATAATAAAGAAGCCTATGAACTTGCCGTGCACTTTGGAAAAATAATTTTCCCTTATATTATTTTTATATCCTTAGCTGCTCACTTTGCTTCAATTAATAATGTTCATGAACGTTTCGCCGCTGGTGCATTTGCTCCTGCGATTTTGAATATAAGTTTTATCCTGTCATTATTCTTTTTAACACCTTTTGTAACTACTGCAGGTCACGCATTATCGTATGGCGTATTAATAGGAGGAGTTTTACAATTTTTATATTTATACAGAGCGGTTTTAAATTTTTATCGACCACGTATTATCCTTCCAGTTTTAAATGAAAAATTAAAAAAGTTTTTCAAATTATTTTTACCGGGTGTTGTTGGCTCAGGTGTTATTCAATTAAATATTGTTATTGGAACTATTATCGCTTCTTTTTTACCCGTTGGTGCAATCAGTCATATTTATTATGCGGATCGTCTAAACCAATTACCACTTGCCATCTTTGGAATAGCACTTGGCATAGTTCTTTTACCAAGTTTATCAAAAGCAATTAAACAATCAGATCTAGAAACAACAAATAATATTCAAAATAGATCTATTGAATTTTCGTTATTAATTTCTTTACCATCGGCCATAGGATTATTTATTTTAGCTGAACCTATTATCCATATTTTATTTGAACGTGGTGCATTTGTACCAGGAGATACTTTTTATACTGCTAAAGTATTAAGTTACTTTGCTTTAGGTCTACCTGCTTACATTATAATTAAAGTTTTAGTTTCTTGTTTCTTTGCAAGAGAAGATACTAAAACACCACTATACATATCCATTGTCAGTGTGATTACTAACGTTATCTTATCGCTACTTTTAATTGGATCAATGAGAGAAATGGGCATTGCTGTTGCAACAGCAATTAGTGCATGGGTAAATGCATTATTATTGTACGTCTTTTTAGCTATTAGGAGTCATATTAAGTTTGATGATCTTTTAGTAAGGAATTCCATCAAAATTTTACTAAGTTCATTTCTATTATTTGTAGGAATCTCTGTATTAAATGGAGTATTCTTTACAAATATTAGTAGTAATTCAGTGTTATTAAACTCGGCACTTTTACTTCTGATGATCTTTTTAGCTATAATTATTTATTTTGGATTAGTAATTATGTTAAAAGTCCTATCGGTAAATCAATTAAGAGAATATTTAAAAAAATAATATGGAAAAACCAACAAAAAGAATACTATCTGGTGTGCAACCATCAGGTGATCTTCATTTAGGAAATTATCTTGGTGCCATCAAAAATTTTGTAAGTCTTCAAAAAGAATACGAATGTTTTTTTTGTGTTGTTGATTTACATGCTATTACCGTTTGGCAAGATCCAAAAGTTTTAGCAAATAAAACACGAGAAGTAACTGCAGCTTTTATCGCCTCTGGCATTGATCCAAAAAAAAATAATATTTTTGTTCAATCACAAGTTCCTCAACATGCACAGCTCGGATGGCTGTTCAATTGTGTTGCGAGGATGGGATGGTTAAATCGTATGACGCAATTTAAAGATAAGGCAGGAAAAAATAGTGAAAATGTTTCAGTTGGTTTATTTTCTTATCCAACATTAATGGCAGCAGATATTTTGATTTATTTAGCAACGCACGTTCCTGTAGGCGATGATCAAAAACAACATTTGGAGTTAACAAGAGATATCGCACAAAAATTTAATAATGATTTTAAGACAGATTTTTTTCCTATTCCTGAACCATTAATTTTAGGTGAGGCTACAAGAGTGATGAGTCTTCGTGATGGGTCAAAAAAAATGAGTAAATCAGATCCTTCTGATTATTCGAGAATCATGTTAACCGATACGGCAGAAAATATTACACAAAAAATTAAAAAGGCAAAAACAGACCCTGAACCATTACCACAAGATAAAACTGGTTTAGAAAAGAGACCGGAGGCAGAAAACCTAATCTCAATATTTGCTTCTTTGCAAGACACATCTATTGAAAGTGTTATTAAAGATTATGCAGGTAAAGAATTCTCCATCTTTAAAAAAGATTTGGCAGATTTATCCGTATCAAAATTAGAGCCAATTACGAGTGAGATGAATAAACTTATGAGTGATGTTTCTTATATCGATTCTATTTTAAATCAGGGTAAAGAGAACGCTATAGCAGTAGCAGAACCTGTTTTGCAAAAAACTAAAGAAATTATTGGTTTTTTATCCTAAAAATTCCCCAAATTTTAAATTTTTTTTTAGAAAATTCATACTAAAGACATATTAATAACTATATATAGTGCATATGTTTATACAAACTGAACAAACTCCCAATCCACAAACATTAAAATTTCTACCTGGTAAGGTTGTAATGGATGATGGAACAGCCTTTTTCCAAAATGTTGGTGAAGCTGCTGACTCACCATTTGCAAAACGCTTATTTGATGTCGATGGAGTTGAAGGAGTGTTTTTTGGAAGTGATTTTATTACTATTACTAAAAATCAATCTTTAGATTGGCAAGTTATGAAACCATTGATCTTAGGCTCAATAATGGACCATTATAATTCTGGAGATACAACAATTAATATTAGTAAAAAAGGCGAGGATAAATCATTAGAGATTGATGAAAACGATACCGATATTGTAAAACAAATTAAAGAATTATTGGATACACGAGTAAGACCTGCTGTTGCGATGGATGGTGGTGATATTATTTACGATAGTTTTAAGGATGGTGTTGTATATCTCCACATGCAAGGTGCATGTTCAGGATGTCCAAGTTCAACTGCTACTTTAAAAATGGGTATTGAAAATATGTTAAAGCACTATGTTCCAGAAGTTCAAGAAGTAAGGCCTATTGATGGATAGACTGTACAATTTTTTTTGCTTTCCTTTATTACTACTTGGATTAATTTTTATAAGTAATGGCTTTGTTGGGTTTGTAGAAAATAACAATGTTGATACTCAGAACAACATTCAATCTGCAAATCAAATTAACAAATTATATTCTGAAAAAGAAATTATACTATCTGAAAAAGAAATTACTCTTAAAGGCCCTCCTATTGCAGAAATAGTGAACGAAAAATTAATTGTAAAAATAAGAATAAAACCTATCAATCCTATAATTACTTCAAAGATTGAAGAGCAGAACAAACCTAGTATACAGTTAACACTATCAGATAAAGATTTTGATTACCTTGATTCAAATAAAAAAGAATTCGTAAAAACTGTTTTACCAATAATTATTAATGAAAATCAAAATATTTTAATGATTAGAAGTTTCGTTAATGAACTTAAAGGTAAGTTAGAAACATTTAGAACTCTCAATAATAATGAAATAAGAAAACTTAATGACATTGCTAAAAAGTACAATATTAAGTATCAAAACAAACACAAATTAGATTTAGTTGACGAAATACTTTCAAACGTTGATGTAATACCTAATTCAATAGTATTAGCTCAAGCAGCAATTGAAAGCGGATGGGGTAAGTCTAGATTTGCAAAAGAATATAACGCACTTTTTGGGGAATACACTTATGATGACTCGGAAGGTGTTATCCCACTTGAAAGAGAAAATGGTGATACTCATCTAATCAAATCATTTAGCTCATATAGTAACAGTGTTGAATCATATTTTGATAATATTAACTCTCATTATGCATATGAAGATTTTCGTGATATCAGAAATGTTATGAGAAAAAGAAATAATTTTTCCAATGTTAACTTACTTGTTAATAAATTAAGCACTTACGCAGAAGATGAAAATTATATTAAAACAATAAGACAAGTTATTAAAACTAATAACTTTGCTATCTTTGATCAAAAAACTATTTCTTATTAATTAAAAATAAAATTGGTGACCAAACCATCTCCAATTTCCTTCACCATCTTTAACAGTACAATTCATTCTAGATCTTCCAGGTGATAATTCTCGTGAAAGTCTTATTTCAATTCTTTCATTAAATTTATAAATTTCTCTATCTACCTGACCTTTGCTATCAAATATAAAACAATCTAGAGATTTAACTTTTTTATCATCGAGAAGAGAGAAACCTATGAACGGTGGGTTTTGTTTAATAGTTGGATTTTGAGGTATAAAATCATAAACCCCTAATCCTTTTGATGAAGCAGCAAATTTTACTCTATCTATTTCACCATATCTTTCATTTAAAGAAAACCTAGGCAGATAATACATGTTAGAAGTTTCATTAATTATTCCGGAATGCTGACCAAAAGCAACTTTAAATTTAAATTCTTTGACTAATTCAATTATTTCATCTGTTGTCTCACCATAAGGAAAAGCAAATAAAGTAGGTATTTGACCAAGTTCTTTAAGAAAAATTTTATTAGATGTTTCTATTTCATTTCTTACTTCTTCAATACTAATATCTGGCATGTGAGCATGTGTATGCGAGTGTGCACCAATAATTACACCTTCTTCTTTAAGTTTTCTTATTTGATCCCAGTTAATATATTTTTTATTATTTGAAATAGTCCCTGTTGTTACAAATAACGTTACGGGGATATTATTTTTTTTAAATAAAGGCCATCCAACTTCTAGAAAAGACTTATCAGCATCATCAACGCTTATACCAATAGTGTTTTCTGGAAGATCTCCATCATTAAGAATTGTATCAATAATAAAATCCAATGATTTAATCGTATATTTTTCTTTGGTCAGTTCTTCAATATGACTATTAAGTTGATCAATTGTAACACTTGTTGAAGGATATTTTGAAACCCCAAATTTATGATACATAAATACAGTAGCTGAATTTTTTACCTCATTTGCAAAAGTTCCAGTTACTAATAAAAAAGTTAAAGAAATACTTTTTAAAAATAGTAATAGAATGTAGTTATGTAATTTCATATGTTATTGTTTCTAGATATTATATCACCAATACCAGAGTTTTGTGTAATTGATGACAACAAAGTAATATTAAAGGAGAAAATTATTCAAAATGAAACAGATAGGTTAAGTGATAATATAATACATTCCTATATAGGAATAGATAAGCGTTTAAATTTAACACAAAATCTTAAAAAAATTTCTACCACAATCGGCCCGGGATCGTATACAAGTTTAAGAGTTGGTTCAGCATTTATATCAGGCCTAATGATATCTCGTAAAATACCTTACTACCCACTATCAATTGAAGACATTTTAAATTTTAATTCAAAAAAATCATCTAAAAACAATTTAGGAGTTTTTATAAAATCATCAAATAATCAGGAATTCTTATGTTATAAAAATGAAGATAATGAAATGGAATATAATAAAATTGAAAATAATAAATACTCAATTCCAAAACATATCGAGCTAATTCTTTTTAATAAGACTGAAATTAATGAGAATAATAAATTAGAACAAATTCAGTTTTCTTTTTTTGAAGAATTTTATAAAAATTATACTAATTTAACCTTTAAAAAAAATATTATTATTAAACCAATTTATATATCAAATAATCAATTGCTAAATTGAACAATATTAATCTAATAAATAAAGATAAGTTATCTTCAATAATTAAGTTTATGGATGATAATAGTGATGAATACAGTTATTTTAAAAATATAGGATGGAATTTAAAAAATATTGAAAGTCAATTTAATAAAGTTAATAATTATTCTCTTGGATATTTTAAAGCTAATCATCTAGTAGGGCTTTTAATTGGTGATGCAATTAAAAACGATAAAGATTATGACTTAGAATTACATATTTTATATGTATCAAAAGAACAAAGAAGAAAACAAATTGCGACAAAATTATTAAATTATGCTGAAACAAATACAATCAAATTTTCACACATTTTCATTGAAGTTGCTGAAGATAATTTAGATGCAATAAGTTTTTATCAAAAAAACAACTTTGTTTTTTTAAACTTTAGACATAACTATTATAGGTATAATGATAAAAATATTCATGCTAAATGCTTTATAAAAAAAATTAATCATGAGTGATAAATATATTTATATAAAATCGTATGGTTGTCAGATGAATGTATACGATAGTAATCGTATTAAAGATTTGTTTTCAAATAAAGGATATAAATTAACAGATGATATTTCAAAGGCAGATTTAACTGTTTTGAATACTTGTCATATTAGAGAAAAGGCAGTTGAGAAAGTTTACTCTGATATTGGTAGAGTTAAAAAAATTAAAGATAAAAAACAGAACATGAAATTAGTTATTGCTGGTTGTGTTGCGCAGGCCGAAGGTCTAGAAATAAAAAAAAGATCACCATCAGTTGATTATGTTGTAGGACCTCAGTCTTATCATAAATTACCTGATATGATTGATAAAGTAGATGAAATTGAAAATAGTGAGTTTTTACAAAATGAAAAATTTAAAAACTTAATTTTCAATTCTTCTAATTTATCATCTGAATTTTTATCTATTCAAGAAGGATGTGATAAATTCTGTTCTTTTTGTGTAGTTCCGTACACTAGAGGGCCTGAATTTTCCAGACCAGTTGATGAGATTTTGGAAGAGACAAAAAAATATGTTTCAAACGGAATCAAAGAAATAATTTTGCTAGGTCAAAATGTTAATGCCTATCATGGTATAGCCTCTGACGGAAAATCAAAAGATTTAGCTTATTTGATTAACAAGATAGGTGAAATTGAAGAAATTAAAAGAATTAGATATATGACATCTCATCCAATAGATATGAAAGATTCTCTAATAAACGCCCATGCCGATAATTCAAAACTTATGCCATTTCTTCATTTACCTATTCAATCTGGTTCAGATAAAATTTTAAAAAAAATGAACAGAAAACATACAGTTGATGATTATTTAAAAATTGTAGAAAAAATAAGAAGTGTTCGTCCAGATATTGCCCTTTCATCAGATTTTATTGTTGGCTTTCCAGATGAAACAGATAAAGATTTTGAAGATACAATGAAATTTATTGAAAAGGTTAATTTTGTTATTGCTTATTCATTCATTTATAGCCCAAGGCCAGGAACACCTGCTCAAAATAAAGATAATATTAGTATTTTAGATAAAAAAGCACGTTTAAGTGCATTGCAATCTTTGCTTACGCAACAACAAATAAATTTTAATAAGTCATTCGTTAATAAAGGCATGGAAGTATTATTTGAAAAAATTGGAAGACACAAAGATCAATTTATAGGACGTACAATTTATAACCAAAGTACATTTGTTAATTCTAAAAAAGATTTATTAAATAAAATTATGAATGTTAAAATTATAAACTCAACTAATTTTGCTCTTGAATGTCAGATATAGTAAACAAGAACGAAAATCTTGAATTTGAATTAGATGATAATACAATCTTAAGTAATTTATTTGGTATTAATGATAGAAACCTATCTCTCATAGAAAAAATTAATCAAGTTAAAATTCAATATCGTGGAAACAAAATTAAAATATCAGGTAATAAAAAATCAATTTTTGAAACCAAGAAAACTATTCTTAATTTATTTAAAGAAGCACAAAATGGTGCGGAAATAGATGAGGATAGAATTAGAGATAATAAAAGTTTAATATCTATGAATATTAAGACAGACAAACAGATGGATTTATTTATTCAAACCAAAAAAAGAAAAATTATACCAAGAACTGAAATACAAAATAAATATCTTCAATTACTAAATAATAAAAATATAACATTTGCTATTGGCCCTGCTGGAACAGGAAAGACTTACCTGGCTGTTGCTAAAGCAGTTTCAGCTCTTCAAGATGGCAGAGTAAATAAAATTATTTTATCCAGACCAGCTGTTGAAGCTGGTGAAAAATTGGGTTTTCTTCCTGGAGATTTAAAAGAGAAAGTAGACCCTTTCTTAAGACCAATTTACGATGCTTTATATTCAATGTTACCTTATGAACAGGTAGAAAAAAAATTGCTTAACAACACAATAGAAATAGCACCTATTGCTTTTATGAGAGGAAGAACACTTGAGGATTGTTTTATAATTTTAGATGAAGCTCAAAATACAACAAAAACACAAATGAAAATGTTTTTAACAAGATTAGGGAAAAATAGTCAAATGGTAGTTGTAGGAGATATTACCCAAATTGATCTTGTAAGTGAAAAAGATTCAGGACTTAAAGATGCATTAAAAAAGTTAAACAAAGTAAATGATATAGGTTTTATTGAATTATCAGAAAAAGATGTTGTACGACATGAGTTAGTCAAAAAAATTATTAATGCATATGAAAAACATAAAAGTTGATTTTTTTTCTGAATCGAAAAAATGGCCGAGGCGAATACCTAAAATTAAGATTATTACAAAAAAAACTATAAATAAGATGAGCTCTTATTTTAAAAAAGATTATAGATTTGAACTAAATATAATTTTAACAGATAAATCAAAAATGATAAAACTTAACAAAATCTATAAAAATAAACAATCAGACACAGATGTCCTTACTTTTATGTCTAAGATTTCAAATAAAAATGTTGGAAAAATTTTATATTGTGATATTTTTTTCTCAATTGATACTATTGAAAAATTTATACGCAGAAATAAAATTAGCATATATGATCATTTTAACCATCTACTAATACATAGTTTATTACATATTAACGGATATGATCATAAAAAAAATTTAGAATTTAAAAAAATGAAAAGAGAGGAGATTAAAATTTTAGGATTATTTGGAATTAATAATCCTTACATAATTCAATGAACACAAATAACGCTGATAAAACATCGAGCTGGAAAAATTGGATAATTAAAAAATTGTTATCTAATGATTCAACAAAAGAAGATATCTTAAATTTTATTGCTAACGATGAAGATGATAAAGATCTTGAAGATCTTAATGATAATAATGAAAAAAATCTAATCAAGAATATCGTAAATTTGAATGAAAAAAGTGTTGAAGATTTGATGATACCAAGAAGTGAAATAATAGCTCTAGATCATGACAAATCTTATAAAGAAATTTTAGAAATCATTAAAGATGAGGGGCATTCTAGATTTCCAGTATATAAGAAAAATATTGATAATGTAATCGGCTTCTTTCATATAAAAGATTTTATTAAATCAACACAAGATACTTTTCAAATGAACGAAATTATAAGAGATGTTTTGTATGTTGCCCCAAAATCACCAATTTTAGATTTACTAAAAACAATGAGATCATCTAGGATTCATATAGGACTCGTTGTTGATGGAGTTGGAGGTGTAGATGGATTGGTTACGATAGAAGATTTAGTTGAAGAAATTGTTGGAGAGATTGAAGATGAACATGACGCCGAGGATGAGGAAGAATTAGTTTTTAAAAAATCAGATAATTCAATAACTGTAAATGCTAGCTATAGAGTGGAAGATTTAGAGGCATATTTCGATATTAATATTCCTAGAAATGAGGATGATGAAACTTCTTCTGTAGGCGGTCTAGTATATGAAAAAATAAATAGGATACCTAAAAATAATGAAATAATAGATTTTAATGATGAACTTAGGATTAAAATTATTAAATCAAACAATAGAAAAATTGAAATAGTTGAAGTAAATAAAAATAATTGATTACTTTAATTTATTTATCATTAGGACTTCTAACATCACTTTTATTTCCTCCGTATTTTTTTTTACCATTAGGTTTTATTATTTTCCCCTTTCTTTGTCTGTTATTAGATTTAAATAGAAAAAATAATATTAATTTAAATATTTTTAAAAATTTTTCACTTTTTGGTTTTGGATTTTTTATAAGTTATTTATTTTGGGTTAAAAATCCATTTTTTGTTTTTGAAGAAACAAAAAATTTTTATCTAGTTTTTCTATTATTAATAATCTTATTATCTTTAATTTTAAGTTTAATATTTACAATAATTTCAAAGTTAGGAAAAAATATTCCAATATTTTTTTTGATTCCATTTATGTTCACTATTACTGAATATATAATTTCAGTTATTTTTTATGGTTTTCCCTGGTTCACATTTTCTTTGGTAATTTCTAGTAATGAATATCTACTCTTTTCATTAAAATCTTTTGGAACATTAATATCAAGTTATTTAATTATTCAAATATTCTGTTTACCTTTTATTTTTATTACCAAAGTTAATCTAAATAAGGAAATGAGATACCTTTCATTTTTTATTGTTTTTCCTATAATTTTTTTATTGATCTTAAATTTCAATCCTAAAAATAATAATTTAAAAAATAAAACTATAGATTTAGAAATTTTCCAATTAAATTTTAAAAATAATGATAAATCTTTAACACCAGAAAAAAAACTGAATACAATAATTAATAATATTCAAAAAAGTAGCGCAGATTTGTTAATATTTGGCGAAAATAATTTCCCTTATCTTCTAGATGATCTTGATCTAAAAATTTTAAAAGATTCTTTAAAAGAAAATCAAGTATTGATTATTGGCGCTACAAGATTTGAGAATAATAAATATTATAATAGTTTAATCAGTATTACTTCGTCAAAGGTAAATTACTTTGATAAAAAAATACTTGTTCCTTTTGGTGAATTCTTACCTCTTAGAAACTCGTTCAATTTTTTAGAGAAAATTGTTGGTCCAAATAATTTCTCAAATGGTAACAAACAACGATTAATTAATTTACCAAATAATATAAGTTTTATTCCTGTAATTTGTTATGAGATAGTTTTTTATTGGAAGCTCTTAAATAAATTAAATTATAATAGTAATTTTATTATAAATATAACAAATGATTTCTGGTTTGGTAAGTATATAGGCCCATATCAGCATTTCTATTTAACTAAAATTAGAGCTGCAGAGTTTAATAAACCAATAATACGTGTATCTAATAATGGTATATCTGCTGTGATAGATAATAAAGGTAGTATAATAAAAAACACTAAACTAAATAATTCTGAAAAATTTAAGTATAAATTATATCTTCAAGAAAATATTAATTTTGTTAATTTGCATTTAATACTTAAAATTTATTTTTTAATTATTTTTCTTTTAATCACTTTCTATTATTTAAGAAAAAATGTTTAGCAGAAATTATACAAATAGATTATTTGGGAGGACAAAGGGAAGAAGCAAGAAAAAAATTAATTTAAAAAATTATTATGAAATAGCTGATAAATACAAGTTTCAAAATTTTAATGAAAATACAGAATATATTCTTGATGTAGGTTCCGGTTATGGTGAAACTAGTATATTCCTTGCAAATCGATTTCCAGATAAAGTTATTATATCTTGTGAAAAATACATTGATGGAAATATAATCTTACTTAAAAATATTCAAAACAATAAGATAAAAAACATTCAATTACATAATGGAAATGTTTATGATATTTTAGAAAGGATAAATAAGAAATATTTTAAGCTTGTATGGATTTTTTTTCCTGATCCTTGGCCAAAAAATAGACACGCTAAACGTAGATTGGTAACAAGTGATTTTTTAGTAAAACTTCATAAAAATTTGAAAGAAAATAGTGAGATATATATAGCTACAGATTCCGTAATTTATGTTAGATTTATTTTAAACTCAATATACAAATGTAAGGATTATTTTCTCTGGGTTAACCAATCTGAAATTAATTTATGCATAAAAGATTATTTTGATATTGAGACAAAATATTATAAAAAAGCAATTAATTCTCAAAGAAAACCATCTTTATTCATCTTGAGAAAATTATAAGCTTGAAATTCTGTAAAATATTAATATACGCATTATTATTAAGGTGGGTTATCCCACCTTTTTTTTATAAATATGGCTAAAAAAAAATATAATGTAATTAGAGAAGAAATGCTTCAGGTTGCGTCTAATGTAGCGCAAGAAAAAAATATTGATCAAGATTCAGTTTTTTCAGCGATGGAACAAGCATTAGAAAAAGCTGCAAGAGTCAAATATGGTCAAGAAATTGATATAAGAATTTCTATAGATAGAACAACTGGTGATATTAAGTTAAATTCATACCTTGAAGTGGTTGAAAGCATTGATGAAGAGTTACAGTCTAGGCAGATTCTTTTTGAGGATGCTAAAAAAACTAATCCAGATATTAATTTAGGAGAATTTGTTATTAAGGCATTACCACCTATTGAATTAGGTAGAGTTGCTGCACAAAATGCAAAAGGAGTAATAATCCAAAAGGTAAGAGAGGCTGACAAATCTAATCAATATGAAGAATATAAAGATAAAGTTGGTGAAATAGCAGTCGGAATAGTTAAAAGAACTGAATTTGGAAATTTAATTATAGATTTAGGTAAAAGCGAAGCAATAATTAAAAGAGAAGAACTTATTCCAAGAGAAACATTTAAAAATGGGGACAGAGTAAGAGCTTACATATATGAGGTAAAAAATGATGTCAAAGGCTATCAAGTTTTTTTATCAAGAACCCATCCTCAGTTTTTATCAAAACTATTTTTTCAAGAAGTGCCTGAAATATACGAAGGCGTTATTGTTGTAAAAAGTGTTGCTAGGGATCCTGGTTCAAGAGCAAAAATTAGTGTTTTTACAGAAGACTCCACCATCGATCCAGTAGGTGCTTGTGTTGGAATGAGAGGTTCAAGAGTACAAGCTGTTGTTAATGAATTACAAGGTGAAAAAATAGATATTGTAACTTGGTCTGATAATCAAGCTACTTTTTTAGCAAATGCACTTGCTCCAGCAGAAGTAAGTAAGATTTTTTTGTATGAAGAAAAAAATAAAGTTGAAGTTGTAATACCTGATGATCAGTTAAGTTTAGCAATAGGAAGAAAAGGACAAAATGTAAAACTAGCTTCAAATTTAACTAGTCTAGAAATAGACATTTTAACTGAAGATGAAGAAGCAGAAAGAAGACAACAAGAGTTTAAAGAAAAAAGTATTTTATTAGCTGAGACCCTCGATGTTGAGGATGTTATTGCTCAATTGCTAGTTACTGATGGTTATACAACTGTTGAATCTATTGCTTCAGAAACTTTAGAAAATTTGGAAAGAATAGAAGGATTTGATTCTAGCTTAGCGCAAGAAATAATTGATAGATCTAAAAGTTTCATACAAGATAAGGAAGAATCCGACAAAAAACTAATAGATGAAAAAATTAGTGATGAAAAATTAAAAAACTTAAAAGGGATGAATAATAGTATTTTAGCAGAACTTGCAAAATCTAATATTCTCAATGTTAATGATTTTGCTGATTTAGCTACATTTGAACTAATAGATAAAGAAGAAGGTATTTTAAAACAATTAGATATTGATGAAGAAATAGCCAACAATATGATAATGGAAGCAAGAAGTTTCTGGTCTGAAGAAGAAAATAAGGATTAAAATTGGATAAAGATAAAGGTAACAAGAAGAAACCATTAAAACTATCCTCATCAGGAAGACTTCAAATAAGAAAAAATCTTGGTCCAGCAGGTGATAAAGCTAGAAGCAGTGGTAGTAAAAAAACAATACAGATTGTTTTCAAAAATAAAAACAATCAACAGAAGAGCTCATCTACAACACAATCTAATTTTAGAGGATCATCTAGTTTAAGGACTCCTAGACCAGGTGTAAATTCCTCACTACAACCAAACTTTTCCTCTCCTAATAAAAATAGGAATTTTGAAAATAAAAATAAAAAAAATGTAGATAAAAAAACTCAGCAAAAAAAATCAACCCTTCGTCCACTTGAAGATGATTTTAGTAAATCAGATGCAAAAAAAATATTAGAACAAGAAGAACAAGAATTTGATAAATTTCCAAGTCTAGCTAAAATAAAAAGAGCTAGAGAAAAAGAAAAACTAAAATCATCAAATGATGAGGAAGAAAGCAAAATTTCTAGAGAGATTTCAATTCCTGATTTTATTACTGTTCAAGATTTAGCGAACAGAATGGCAGAAAAAACTGCGGACGTAGTTAAGGTTCTTATGAAAATGGGTGTTATGGCAAATGCTACTCAATCTTTGGAGTCTGATACTGCTCAATTAGTTGCTGAAGAATTAGGCCATAAAGTAACAGTAGTTAAAGATGATGATGTATTAAATGAAATTAAAGATTTTGAGGATCCAGAAGATAGTCTTATTCAAAGAGCTCCCGTAGTAACTATCATGGGTCATGTTGATCATGGTAAAACCTCTTTACTTGATGCGTTCAGACAAAGTAATGTAGTGTCAGGTGAGGCAGGAGGTATTACACAGCATATTGGAGCTTATCAAACAAACAATAATAACAAAAAAATTACATTTATTGATACTCCCGGTCACGCTGCCTTTTCAAATATGAGAGCTAGAGGATCAAAAACAACCGATATAATTATACTTGTTGTGGCTGCAGACGACGGAATTAAACCTCAGACAATTGAATCAATTGCTCATGCAAAAACTGCAGAAGTTCCAATAATAGTTGCAATTAACAAAATTGATCTTACAGGAGCTGATCCTGATAAAGTTAGAAATGAACTACTTAGTCATGAAGTGATTGTTGAAAAACTAAGTGGTGAAGTTTTAGATATAGAAGTATCTGCAACTAAAGGAACAAATTTAGATAAACTAGAAGAAGCCATTCATCTACAAGCAGACCTTCTTAATCTTAAAGCTAACCCCGATAGAAAAGCTAGAGGATCAGTAATTGAATCTAAACTTGAAAAGGGTAGGGGTTCTGTGGCAACTGTCTTAGTACAAAAAGGAACTTTAAAAGTGAGTGATATTTTTGTATCAGGATCCGAATGGGGGAAGGTTAAAGCTTTAATTGATGATAAAGGTAAAAATATAAAACAAGCCGAACCTTCGGTACCAGTCGAAGTTCTGGGATTTGACTCTAATCCATTAGCTGGTGATGATTTTATTGTAGTTGAAAACGAGGGTATTGCTCGTAAAATTGCAGAATTTAGATCAAGCAAACTACAAATTCAAAAAAATACTGTGGCTAAATCTAATGTAGAAGAGATGTTTGCCCAAATTAATAAAGGCGAAGCAACAACCCTTCCAGTAGTAATTAAAACAGATGTTCAAGGTTCAGCAGAAGCAATTGAAAATTCAATAACTAAACTCTCAACTGATGAAGTTAAGGTAAATGTTATCTACAAAGGAGTAGGTGCAATTACTGAGAGTGACGTTACTCTTGCTGGTTCTGGAAAAGGTTTTATCGTTGGTTTTAATGTTAGAGCACTTCCACATGCAAGAGATATAGCAAAAAGAGATGGTGTAGATATTAAATATTATTCAATTATTTATGAACTAATAGATGATGTAAAAAATCTTCTAACAGGTTTATTAAAACCTGACATTTCTGAAAATATTACAGGAAATGTAGAGATAAGAGAAGTATTCAATATATCAAAAGTTGGAAATATTGCGGGATGTATGGTAAAAGACGGTTTTATTTCTAGAAAATCACAGATTAGAATTCTAAGAGACAATATCGTAATTCATAAAGGACAAATTAGTAGTCTAAAAAGATTTAAGGAAGAAGTGTCTGAGGTGAAGTCTGGTTTTGAATGTGGTGTGATGCTAGACAATTATAGTGATATAAAAGTAGGTGATATTATTGAAACATTTGAAGAAGTTTCTACAAGTAGAAAGTTATAATGTTTTTTTACAATGGATACCCAGAGGCAAATTAGATTCGGTGAGCTCATTAGATCATTATTGAGTGATTGTTTACTAAAAGAAGATTTTTTTGATGAAAATATCAATGCCTCATCAATTACAATATCATATGTAAGAATGTCTAAAGATTTAAAGATTGCCAATGTATATTTTATGCCTCTTGGTGGTAAGGATAAAATACAAATTTTAGAAATCTTGAAAGACAGAAAATATATTTTTCAAAAATTTTTATCAAAGGCAAAAATTAATTCTAAATTCACACCAAAGCTTTCTTTTTATTTAGATGATACATTTGATGAAGCAGAAAGAATTGAAAATTTATTATTAAACAAAAATGTCCTTAGAGATATTAAGTAATGATTCCAAAACAAGGTTGGATAAATTTATATAAACCTAGAAAAATTACATCTTTTAAAGCCATTAATTCTATAAAAAAAAAATTTTCAATTAATAAAATTGGTCATGCTGGAACTTTAGATCCTATGGCTGAGGGTGTGTTACCTATTGCTATAGGAAAAGCAACAAAACTAATTCCATATATTAGTAATATGAATAAAGAATATGAGTTTACAGTAAATTGGGGAACTCAAACAACAACAGATGATGCAGAGGGTGAGATTTTATTTGAATCAAGTTACCTCCCTAAAAGAAAAGAAATAGAAAAAAAAATTATTAATTATATTGGTTTTATAAGTCAGGTACCTCCAAAAGTTTCAGCAGTTAAAATTAATGGTAAAAGAGCTTATAAATTATTTAGAGAAAATAAAAAATTTACGATTCAACCAAAAAAGGTTTTTATCGAAGATCTGTGTATTATAGATCACAGTATTAACAAAACGTCATTTAAAATTTTATGTGGGCAGGGCTTTTATGTTAGAAGTCTAGCTCGTGATTTAGCTATAGATCTTAAAACATATGGACACATTTCTTCATTGAAAAGGTCAAAAGTAGGTAAATTTAGTGAAAAAAATTCGATTTTACTGGACGATCTCCTAAAAATAGGACAAGTGCACCAAGAAATTAATTGTATCTCCACTACAATTTCTATGCTGGACGACATCTTGGCTTATGAAATTGAAGAAAAATTAGATATTGAAAATTTATCTTTTGGAAGATCTATTAAAATTGATGAAAGAAAAATTATAAATCCTTCGTCAATAAACTTAGATAAAAAAAATATTTTTTTATTTAAGAAAGGAGACATTGTCTCAATAGGCAAATTAGATGGTAATTTGTTTAAACCAAATAAAATATTATTATAGGAGAACCGATGTCGATAACAAAAGAAAATAAAAAGAATCTTATTAATGAATTTTCTAAAAATGAAAAAGATACTGGATCAGCAGGTGTTCAGATAGCAGTTTTAACAGAAAGAATAAAAAATTTAACTGAACATTTTAAGACTCACAATAAAGATAATCATTCAAAAAGAGGATTAGTATCATTAGTTAATAAAAGAAAAAAATTATTAAACTACTTATCTAAAAAAAATAAGTCTGAATATTCAGATTTAATAAAAAAATTAAATATTAGAGGTTAAATAAAGAGGATAAATAAAAATTATGTTTGATGTTAAAAATATAGAAATTGAATGGGCTGGAAGAAAACTTAAATTAGAAACCGGAAAAGTAGCAAGACAAGCTGACTCAACAGTTATAGCGACTTATGGTGGTACGACAGTTATGTGTAATGTAGTTGCTGCAAAAGAAGCAAATCCTGATATGGATTTTTTCCCCTTAACAGTAAATTATCAAGAAAAATATTATTCTGTAGGAAAAATACCTGGTGGTTTTTTCAAAAGAGAGGCTAGACCAACTGAAAAAGAAACATTAGTTTCTCGATTAATTGATAGGCCAGTTAGACCTTTATTTCATAAAGATTTTAAAAATGAGACCCAAGTTACTTGTACTGTATTATCACATGATCAAGAAAATGATTCAGATGTTATAGCAATGGTAGCAGCAAGTGCTGCATTAACTTTATCTGGTTTGCCATTTTTAGGCCCACTCGGAGCAATTAAGATTGGTTTTATAGACGATGAGTTTGTTGTTAACCCGAGTAAGAGCCAATTATCAAATTCTAAACTAGAATTAGTATTGGCAGGGACTAAGGAAGGTGTACTAATGATCGAGTCTGAAGCTCACGAGCTTTCAGAAAAACAAATGCTAGATGCAGTAGTTCTTGGTCAAGAAAATTATAAAACAGTGATTGAAGCAATAATTTCCTTAGCTAAAAAAGCGGCAAGAGAACCTTGGGAACTTAAAGAAAAAGACGAAGAAATTAAAAATCTACCATCTAAGATCAACGAAGACTTTGGTAAAGATTTTATAGATGCGTATAAAATAACTGAAAAACAAAAAAGATCAGAAAAATTATCTTCGTTACGAAATGAAATTTCTGAAAAATTTGTAAGTGAAACACTCTCACCAGTATTGATTTCAGATTCAATAAAAAATGTAGAAAAAGATATAGTTAGAGGAGAATTAATTAATACTGGTAATAGAATCGATGGAAGAGATACAAAAACAGTCCGTCCAATTGTGTGTGAAACTGGAGTTTTAGAAAGAACTCACGGGTCTGCATTATTTACAAGAGGAGAAACACAAGCTCTTGTAGTTTCTACTTTGGGAACTGGACAAGACGAGCAAAGAATAGATGCAATTGATGGTGAATATACAGAAAATTTTATGTTGCATTACAATTTTCCACCTTACTCTGTTGGAGAAGTTGGAAGAATAGGTTCTACCAGTAGAAGAGAAATAGGACATGGAAAATTAGCTTGGAGAGCTATTCATCCAATGTTACCTTCAAAAGAAAAGTTTCCTTACACTTATAGAGTTGTATCCGAAATTACAGAATCTAATGGATCCAGCTCTATGGCAACTGTTTGTGGTACCTCAATGTCTTTAATGGATGCAGGAGTGCCTTTAGAAAGACCAGTAGCAGGTATTGCGATGGGCTTAATTAAAGAGAATGATAAATATGTGATATTATCAGACATACTAGGAGATGAAGATCATCTTGGTGATATGGATTTTAAAGTTGCAGGAACTTCTGAAGGAATAACTTCATTACAAATGGATATTAAAATAACTAGTATCACAGCTGAAATTATGGAAGAAGCATTAGCGCAAGCTAAAGATGGACGCTTCCATATACTTGGTGAAATGGCTAAAGCAATTGATAAACCTAATCAATCAATTTCCCAATACGCACCAACAATAACCAATCTTCAAATAAACAAAGATAAAATTAGAGAAGTTATTGGTAAAGGAGGAGCAGTTATTAGAGAAATATCTGAAACAACTGGAGCTAAAATTGAAATTAATGATGAAGGTTTAGTGAGTATTGCAGCTGTAGATCAAAAATCTGGAAATGATGCATTAGAATGGATCAAAGGTATTGTCGAAGAGCCAGAGATTGGTAAAATTTATGATGGTAAAGTTATAAAGATAATGGACTTTGGTGCTTTTGTTAATTTCATGGGATCTACAGATGGTCTTGTTCATATTAGTCAATTAAAAAATGAAAGAGTAGAGAAAGTTGAAGATGTTATTAGTGAAGGAGATATCGTTAAAGTAAAAGTATTGGATATCGACTCAAGAGGAAAAATAAAACTTTCTATGAAAGCAGTTGACGCAGAAGAAAACACTTAAATTACCTAAATTAATTGGGCACAGAGGTGTAAAAGATCTGTGCCCAGAAAACACATTAGAATCTATCTTAAAGGCATTCGATTTAGGTTTAAGTTTTGTAGAAATAGATGTTAAGATTTCTAAAGACAGGGTTCCAATTTTATTACATGATGACACACTTGATAGAACTACCAATGGAAGTGGGCTTGCAATTGATTATGATTATGAGAACATAAAAAAACTTGATGCGGGAAAATTTTTTTATAAAGAAAATACAAATATTTTTGTTCCAAAGTTAGAAGATATTCTTAGTTTGTGTTCTAATTATAATGGTAATTTAAATATCGAATTAAAACCCAATAAAAAGTTTGAAAAAGAAAATGTTTATCAAATATATAAAATTATAAAAAATATTAATCAAATAGATATTTTTTTCTCCTCATTTGATATGATTTCTATTTTAGAAATTTCAAAACTTTACCCTCAATCTATACGTAGTTTTTTATTAGATGATTTTAAAGAATATAATATTGATGATTTGATTAGTATATCAATTAATCATGATTTAAAAATTTGTGGATTAAATATAGATCTTGTTACTGCTGATATTATAAAAAAAATTAAGGAATCCAATATTGCAATAACTGTTTATTCAGATAAAAATATAAATTTATCTAGCGCTAATGATATTTTCTCCTTAGGAGTTGATAGTATTTTTGTTGATAATCCTTTAGATTTATTAGGAAAATTTTAGAACTTATTGGGCATTCCAATAATATTGTAACCACAGTCAACATAATGTACTTCACCAGTAACTGCAGAAGATAAATCACTAACAAAGTATAAAGCAGATTTACCAATTTCATCTAGTTTTGCATTTCGTTTCAATGCTGAATGTTCTTCTGTAAATTTAAAGACCTCCCTAGCATTATTTATTGCTGCACCGGCAATTGTTCTCATAGGTCCTGCTGAGATTGCATTAACACGAATATTTTTTGTGCCTAAATCCACACTTAAGTATTTTACACTTGTTTCTAAAGCGGCTTTTGCAATTCCCATTAAATTGTAATTTGGTATTACTTTATTTGACCCATAAAAAGTAAGGGTGAGAATACTTCCTCCGTCATTTATTATAGGTTCAAAATTTCTTGCAAGACTAGTTAAAGAAAAACATGATATTTCCAAACAATTAATAAAATTATTCTTCGTAGTATCAACATATCTACCATTTAACTCTGACTTATCTGCAAATGCAACAGCATGAATTATAAAATCAATTGTGCCCCATTCTTTTTTTATAATTTCTACAGATTTGTTTATTGAGTCATCATTATTAAAATCACATTCTATTAATATTTTTGAATTAATTTCTTCAGAAAGTGGTTTCACTCTCTTTAATAAAATTTCATTTTGATAACCAATGGCTACTTTAGCACCATTTTCAGCTAATTGTTTTGCTATTCCCCATGCAATTGAATGATTATTTGCAATACCAAATACTAAACCTTTTTTATTTTTAAGCATGATATTTTGAAAATACTAATGTTGCATTTGTACCGCCAAAACCAAAACTATTCGACATAACTTGCTCAATTTCAACGTCATTTTCCGTTTTTAAAAGAATATTACAATCTTTGGCACTATCATCGAGATTTTCAATATTAGCAGAACCACCAATAAAATTATTTTTCATCATCAACAAACTATAAATTGCTTCATGCACACCAGTTGCCCCTAAAGAATGACCAGTCAAAGATTTTGTTGAGCTCATTTTAGGAATATTCGAACCAAAAACATTTTTGATTGCTTCCAATTCTTTTACGTCTCCTATTGGAGTGCTCGTTCCATGTGTATTTATATAATCAATTTTACCATCAATATTTTTTAATGCTTGCTTCATGCATCTTTCTGCTCCTTCTCCAGAAGGCTGTACCATATCGTATCCATCTGAGGTTGCTCCATATCCTGTTATTTCACCATATATTTTAGCACCTCTAGCTTTTGCATGTTCTAATTCTTCAAGTACTAAAGTTCCACCTCCACCAGCAATAACAAAACCATCTCTATCTGCATCATATGCTCTTGAAGATTTTTTTGGAGTAGAATTATATTTTGATGACAAAGCACCCATTGCATCAAATAAAATTGACAAAGTCCAATGAAGTTCTTCACCTCCTCCAGCAAAAACAATATTTTGTTTTCCCATCTGAATTAGTTCGTACGCATTACCAATACAATGTGAACTTGTAGAACATGCTGAAGTAATTGAATAGTTAACTCCTTTAATTTTAAAAGGAGTTGCAAGAGTTGCAGAATTTGTACTAGACATTGCCCTAGGCACCATAAATGGTCCAATTTTTTTTGAACCCGAACTCTTCCCAATTTCAGAAGACTTAAATAAATTTTGTGTAGATGGACCACCTGAACCAACAATTATACCTGTCATTTCATTTGAAATATCACTATCCTCCAGCCCTGAGTCGTCTATAGCGTTTTTCATCGCAATATAGTTGTAGGCAGCTCCATCACCCATAAACCTTAGTAATCTTCTATCAATTTCGTTACTAATATCTATATTTGGTTTACCGTGTACGAGACTTCTAAAAGAAAACTCCTCATACTCTTCTGCACTTGTTATTCCAGATTTCAAATTTTTAAGACTGTCTATAACATCCGATTGATTATTACCAATACATGATACTATACCTAAACCTGTTACTACTACTCTATTCATTACTTATTTCTCAGGTGAAAATAAACCGACTTTCATATCTTTAGCTTCATAAATTGTTTCACCATCAGCTTTTAAAACACCATCTCCAACTCCTAAAATCAATTTTCTTAGTATAAGTCTTTTAAGAGATATGTGATAAGTTACTTTTTTGACTTTTTGTAATACCTGACCGGTAAACTTAACTTCACCAACTCCTAAAGCTCTACCCTTTCCTGGTTGACCAAGCCATCCTAAATAAAAACCGAGTAATTGCCACATAGCATCCAAACCTAAACAACCCGGCATTACTGGATCATCTTTAAAATGACATTCAAAAAACCATAAGTCTTCTTTAATATCTAATTCCGCAATAACCTCACCTTTAGCGAATACTCCTCCATTCTCATTTATTGAAGTAATTCTGTCAAACATTAACATAGGAGGCATTGGAAGTTGTGCATTCCCTTTTCCAAAAAGAACACCTTTTGCACAATCAATTAATTGATCATAGGTAAATGAATTTTGTTTCATAATTTTAATTAAACTTTTTTTATGTATTTATCAATTAACTTAAACTGATTTTAAATAACAATCATGTTTACTTTTAATAACAATATTATCAATGCTTAATTTTTTTCCATCAGAAATTGTCATTATATTAGTTTCATCCTTTAAATTTAAATAGAAATTAATTATTTTTTGAGCAGCAATCAAACCTGCTAACCCTGCAGAAATGCCTGAAATACCTACTACACTACATCTGGGAAGATCAACATCATCTTTGTTTGGAAAGATACAATTTAAACATACATGATTATTTTTATTTGAATTATTGAAAAGAATTATTTGTAAATCGTGTCTTAATGCAGAGGAATATAAAAAATTGATTGAGTTTTTAAGGCAATATTCATTTAATAATTTAGAACTTACCCAATCATCAGTTGCATCAACAATTATTGAACATTCTTTTAGGGAATTTAAATTTAAAGAATTAATATTTTCATCAATAGTATCAATTTTACATTCAGTATTGATTAATTGTAATTTATTTTTAGCTACATCAACCTTTTTTCTTCCAATATCATTTAAATTAAACAAAATTTGTCTATTAAGATTACTTTTTTCAACAATGTCTCCATCTACTATTAAAAATTCTTTTATTCCAGAGTTGACTAAATATTGACTTAAAGGACATCCTATACCTCCCATACCCACAATACCAATTTTTATATTTGATAATTTTTTTAGGTTTTCTTCAGAAAATTCTTTTAAAATAAATAATCTACTGAAAATTTTATATTCTTCTTCAGAGTAATTATTCATAATTTTATATAGAATTATAAATTTGTTTTATAATTTGCTTTGCACAATTTACCTTTGTCATTTTCTTAAATTTTTTTATCTGGTTTTTTGTAATTATTGATATCTGATTATAATCTGAACCAAAAACTTTATTTTTACTATCGATTTTATTGTAAACCATCATATCACATTTTTTATTAACTAATTTTTTTTTGGCATTATCAATGCTCCCTGTTTCTGCAGCAAAACCAACTAAAAATTTAGGCCTTTGAGTTTTGCTTTTTCCAATTTTTTCTAAAATATCAATATTTTTATAAAGACTAATATTTAATTTTTCATTTTTTTTAATTTTGGATTTATTTATATTTTTATTTTTGAAATCAGATACTGCAGCAGTAAAAATTCCTATATCAATTTTAGAAATTTTTCTAATTTTTTGATACATTTCGTTTGCTGATTTTATTTGAATAAATTTTAAATTTGGTGGAGGATCTAAATTTGTTGGTCCAGATATCAAGGTTACGTTCGCTCCATATAAAACTAATTGTGAAGCAATTTCATAGCCTTGTTTCCCAGAAGATTGATTTGAAATAAACCTAACTGGATCAATCATTTCAATTGTTGGTCCTGCAGTTACTAGGCATTTTTTATTTTTTAACAAATTAACATTTTCTAGTCTGTTTAAAACTCTATTTACAATATTTTTTGAGTTATCAATTCTGCCTAAACCAAATTCTCCACACTTTAGATTTCCAACTTTAGGGCCAATAAACTCATGACCACTATCCTTTAATAATCTCACATTTTTTTGATTGATTTTGTTATACCACATAAAACTATTCATTGCGGGGACAAACAAAATTTTCTTATTTGAAGCAAGTAACGTATTAGAGGCTAAATTATCTCCATATCCATTAGCAAACTTTGCAATAGAATTAGCTGTAGCTGGACATACAACTATTATATCATTATCTCTTGATAAATTAATATGAAGCATCTTATTTTTCTTCTCATCTTCATCAGTAAATATTTTATTTTTAAGTAATTTTTTTATATCTGATATTTTTATATATTTCTTTGCTTCTTTAGTTAGAATGCAACTAATTTTGATTTGATTAATATTCAGTAAAGTAATAATTTCTTTACATCGAGATGCAGCTATAGAGCCAGTTATTATTAATAAAATCTTATTCATTAAAGTTTATAGCCAGTATGTATAGCTACAATTCCATTAAATAGATTAATAGTCTTGACTTTAGTAAATCCACAATCACGTAGATTTTTGCTAAGCTCTTCTTGTGATGGAAATAAATCAATACTTTCACTCAAATAGTTATAAGAATTCTTATCTTTAGCAACTATTTCCCCTAACAGAGGTAAAATCCTTGATTTGTAAATATTATATGAACTTGATATCAAAGATGATTTGGGTGTGCTAAATTCTAAGCAACAATATTTACCACCAGGTTTAAGAACTCTGTAAGCCTCTTTTATAGACAACAAATACTCCGTAACATTTCTTAAGCAGAAAGAAATAGTATATATATCAAAAAAATTATTTTCAAAATTTAACCTTTCAGCATTACCAATAAAATATTTTATATTTTTTTCATTTTTTAATTTTTTTCTCCCTTCTATTAACATTTCTTCATTCAGGTCTAAAAGATAAAGACTGGTAATTAAATCTTCTTTTAAAATTTCACTAGCGATATCACCAGAACCAGAACCAACATCCAAGATTATGTCATTTTCCTTTATATCCATAATTTCTACAAATCTTTTTTTCCATAATCGATGCATACCAAAACTCATTAAATCATTCATTATATCGTAGCTTGGAGCTACGCTTGAAAATACTTTTTGAACAAGTTTAGTCTTTTGTTTTGAATTTACTTTTGTATAACCAAAATTATAATCTTTTTTCATTATGCCAGAATTACCTGAAGTTGAAACTACAATTAGAGGACTTAGTGTAATATTGAAGCAAAAAATATCTAATGTCAAAATTCATACATCAAAACTGCGTTTTAAAATTCCTAATAATATAACTAATATACTACGTAACTCCAAGATATCCAACTTAAGACGCATAGCAAAGTTCATTATCATAGATTTAGATAAAGATTATTCTGTAGTTATACATTTAGGGATGTCAGGAAGATTAAAAACTGTGTCTTCAAACTATAAAAGAGCAAAACATGATCATTTTGTTATATGTTTTTTAAGTAAAAAGTTACTCATTTACCATGATCCTAGGAAATTTGGATTTATTGATATAGTAAAAACAAGAGATCTACAAAAACAAAAGTATATTATGAGCCTGGGTTTAGATGCGTTGAGTCCAGATCTTACAGCGCAAATGATATTTGAAAAAATTTCAAAATCTGAGGTGCCAATAAAGCAAATTTTACTAAATCAAAAAATAATTGCTGGCATAGGTAATATTTATGCATCGGAAATTCTATTTGATTCTAAAATTTCTCCACTTACTTTAGGCAAGAATTTAGAAATTAGTCTCATTATGAAACTAATTAAGTCTATTAGAAAAATTTTAAAGAAAGCAATTAAATATGGAGGATCGACCATAAGAGATTATAGGTCTGCTGACGGTACATTAGGAAACTTTCAGTCAAATTTTAGGGTATACAATAAAGAAGGAAAAAAAATTGGTAATGACAAGGTCAAAAAGATTGTTCAGTATGGTCGATCTACTTTTTATTGTCCAAAAATTCAAAATAATTGGTAATTCATCAATAAATATTAATTGACTTAATTTATTTTGAATTTATAGCTCGATCATGGCTAATCATGTTTCAGCAAAAAAAAGATCAAGACAGAACAAAACTAGAAATACTGTTAATTCTCAATACTTGTCTAAGTTTAGAAACGCTCTAAATAAATTTAAATCATCCGTTGAAGCAAAAAATGAGGAGGAAATTCAAAAATCCTTTAGTAATGTCAACTCAATAATGGCCAGAGCATCAAAAAAAGGGATTTTCAAAAAAGAATACATATCCAGAAAGTTATCCTCCTTATCAAAACAAATTTCAAAAAAATAATTTTTTTTTAATTTTTTTCACTTTTCTTCTTGCTAAAAATACTTAAAGGGTGTTGATTAAGTAAATTAATTTGGTGATTTAATTTTACGACTTTAGATTTTTTGCGTAGAATTTCATTTAGTAAAAATCGTCTTGTTGGGGGAAAATGGATAATTCATCTACTATATTTGACGAAAGTAAATGGTTATCTTTTAAAAAAAATCTTAAAAAAAACGTTGGTGACTCTGCTTTTAATAATTGGTTAAAACATTTAAAATTCGTTTCAGTAGAAGATTGCATAATTACTTTCTCTGTCCCAACAAAGTTCTTAAGAGATTGGATTGTAAATAATTATTCTGATAAGATTAAAGATGAAGCTAAAAATCTTTCTAACAAACTAGATACAATAAAATTTGTTGTTAAACCAACTGGTGGCAGAATTGTCCCGGGTACTGCTCGTACAATTAAAAGTAGTGATAATCATTGGAAATCCACTTTAGATCTAAGATCTAATCAATCATCAAATTATCCCAATGAATTTGGAGCTCCTTTAGATCCTCGCTTCACTTTTGAAAATTTTGTTGTAGGTAAACCTAATGAACTAGCATTTGCAGCTTCTCAAAGAGTTTCTGAAGCTGATAAAATTACATTCAATCCACTTTTTTTATGTGGCGGTGTTGGATTAGGAAAAACACATCTAATGCATGCAATTGGATGGAAGATTAAACAACAGCAACCAGAAAGGAAAGTAATATACCTTTCAGCAGAAAAGTTCATGTATCAATTTGTTAGAGCATTAAGATACAAGGATACTTCTGCTTTTAAAGAGCAATTTAGATCAATAGATGTGCTTATGATTGATGATGTCCAGTTTATAAGCGGTAAAGATAATACTCAAGAAGAATTTTTTCATACATTCAATGCATTGATTGAACAGAATAAACAAATAGTTATATCTGCTGACAAAACACCAACTGATCTTGATGGTGTACAAGAAAGATTGAAGTCAAGATTAGGTTGTGGTTTGGTTGCAGATATTCATCCAACAACCTATGAATTAAGACTTGGTATTTTAATCGAAAAAGCTCATAAACGAGGTGTAGAAATACCACCAAAAGTTCTTGAATTTCTCTCTCATAGGATTATTTCTAACGTTAGAGAGATGGAAGGAGCACTAAATAGATTGGTAGCTCATGCAACTTTAGTCGGAACAGCAATTACTGTAGAAACTGCACAATTAGTTCTTCAAGATTTATTAAAATCATCAAATAAAAAAATTACAATTGAAGAAATTCAAAAAAAAGTAGCTGAGCATTTCAACATAAGGATTACGGACATGCATTCTCCAAGAAGATCTCGCTCTGTTGCAAGACCTAGACAAATAGCAATGTATCTTGCAAAATCTATAACATCAAGATCATTACCTGAAATTGGAAGAAAATTTGGTGGAAGAGATCACACTACAGTCATGCATGCTGTTAAGAAAATTGAAGAACTTAAGCTATCTGATGTAAATTTTAATGAAGACCTAGAGTTATTAAAAAGACTTATAGATTCTTAATTCTTTTTATCATATGTTTAGGTATGAAATTTAAAATATTACGTTCTAATTTTTTTAAAACTCTTTCACATTTGCAAGGTATTGTTGACAAGAAGAATGCACTTCCCATTTTAGCTAATATTTTAATTGAAGCAAAAAATGATCAAATAGTTTTATCATCAACGGATATGGATATTTCTATAATAGAAAAGATATCTTGTAATGTAATGGAAGAAGGAGCTACAACTCTAAACTCACAAATATTATATGATATTGTTAGAAAAATTGATGAGAACAGTGAAATAGAAATAATTTCAAATAATGGTAAATTACTAACTTTGAGATCTGATGGATCAAGATTTTCTTTAGCTTGTTTACCTAAAGAAGATTATCCTATAATTGAAAAAGACAAATCTGGTATTCAAGTTCAAATAAATTCAAAAATTCTTTTTAAATTAATTGATAAAACAAAATTTGCAATCTCAAATGAAGAGACTAGATATTTTTTAAATGGTTTATATTTTAATATAACTAATGAAAATAATAATAATATATTAACATTAGTAGGTACTGATGGTCATAGACTTGCAAAGTTTAGTAACAAAATTGATGGTAAAATTGAAAAAGTCTCAGGAGTAATTATCCCAAAAAAAACAATTTATGAATTATCTAAATTGTTATCTGAAATAGATACGGAAATTACTATATCGATTAGCTCTAACAAAATTGTATTTATTATTGGTGATATAATATTTATTTCAAAATTAATTGATGGGAATTTTCCAGATTATAAAAGAGTTATTCCAGTAGATAATATTAATCTATTAAAAATTAGCAGAGAAAGATTATTATCTGCTGTTGATAGAGTTAGTACAATTGCAAACGAAAAGTCACCAGTAATTAAGTTTAAAATATTACAAAATATACTTAATTTAAATACTATTAATAATGAAAGCAGTACAGCTTCGGAAGACTTAAATATAAATTATGAGGGAGATGATATTGAAATAGGTTTTAACTCCAAATACATAATGGACATGATGAATAATTTAGAAGACGATGAAATAGTTATTAACTTAAAAGATAATTCATCGCCAATAATTGTTCAAGAAAATTCAAATACCAGCCTTGTTTATGTTTTAATGCCAATGAGAGTTTAAAATTTGGTAAAAATTAAAAATATTCAATTCAATAACTTTAGAAATTTTAAAAATTTTAAAACATCTTTTGATAATAAACTAAATATTTTATTTGGTGATAATGGTTGTGGCAAAACTAATATTTTGGAAGGAATTTCCCTTGTTGCAAAGGGCAGGGGTATTAGAAATTCTAATATTTCTAATTTGATTAAAAAAAAAGAAAATAATTTTTTAATAAAAAACAGTTTAGAAATACAAAGCAATAACTATAATATTGAAATATATTCAGAAAAAAAAAATGAAAAATTTAAAAAAATAATTAAAATTAATGATGATCTATCAAAAGATTCTTTAGATTTTTTAAATCAAGCTATATCCTATCTAATTTTTTTACCTGAGATGGAAAGATTATTTCAATCTTCACCTTCATATAGAAGAAATTTTTTAGATAGACTAATTTTTTCAAGCAGGAATGATTATAATAGGCTCGTAAACAAATATAAAAAATTTTTACTTGAAAGAATGAAAATTATGCAAGTTAATAATGTCGACTATGTCTGGTTGAACAATATAGAAAAAGAAATATGTTCTTTAGGATTAGAGATATACAGCCTAAGAAATTCTCAATTAAATTCATTGAATAATGAGTTAAATATTTTGAAAAAATATCATAAATTTCAATTTAATATAGAATTAGAAATAAAAGATGATTTTTATAATAATAATATTGATTTTGAGAGTTATTTATCAAATTTAAAAAATTTACGTTCGTATGATAAGCAATATGGTGGAACAAAAATTGGACCCCATCGATCAGATCTTTTTGCAACAATTAATGGTGAATATGAAGCATCAATATTATCTACAGGTCAGCAAAAAACAGTAGTGCTCATGATTTTATTGGCTCAATGTAATTATTTAGTAAATAATAAAAATATAACCCCAATCTTTTTATTTGATGAAATTGGATCACATCTAGATAAGTATAACAGACAAATATTATTGGACATGATTAATAGATTCGAAATTCAATTTTTTTTAACTGGTACTGACAAAAATTTATTTTCTTTTGTGTCAACAAATGCACAATTTTATAATATAACTGGTTTATGAATTCTGATTATTCTTCTGATTCTATTAAAGTATTAAAGGGACTAGAAGCTGTTCGAAAAAGACCGGGGATGTATATTGGTGATACTGATGACGGATCAGGTCTTCACCAAATGATATATGAAGTTCTTGATAACTCTATAGACGAAGCTTTAGCAGGTTTTTGTGATAAAATTGAAGTAATACTTAATGCAGATGGTACCGCAACTATTACTGACAATGGTAGGGGAATACCAGTTGATCTTCATAAAACAGAAAAAATTCCTGCAGCCCAGCTAATAATGACAGAACTTCATGCAGGAGGTAAATTTGATCAAAATAGTTATAAAGTTTCAGGGGGATTACATGGTGTTGGTGTATCCGTTGTTAATGCTTTATCTGAAAATTTAATTTTAGAAATTAACAGAGATGGCAAAATATATAATATTGAATTTGAAAATGGAATAGTGAGTAAAGAATTAAATATAATTGGTGATTCAAAAAAACTTAATACTAATTTTTTTACAGGTACAAAAATTACTTTTCTTCCGACCACAAAAATTTTCAAAGATATTAATTTTAATTTTAAAATAATTGAAAAAAGGCTTAGAGAACTTGCATTTCTAAATACAGGTATTAGTATTTTTTTATCTGATAAAAGACAATCTGAAGAAAAAAATATTCATTTTAAATATGATGGAGGTATTAGAGAGTACGTAAAATTTTTAAATGCAGGTAAAAATCTCATTAATTCCAACCCAATTTTTTTTCACGGTGAAAAAAATAATATTTCTATTGAATGTTCATTGCAGTGGACTGATAGTTATCATGAGAATACAATTTGCTTCACTAACAACATTATTCAAAGAGATGGAGGAACCCATCTAGCTGGTTTTAGAGGAGCACTTACTAGATCAATAGTAAATTATATAAATAAAAATACAAAAATTTCTAATAATATAACTGGTGAGGACGCGAGAGAAGGACTAACTTGTATTATATCAGTAAAATTACCAGATCCTAAATTTTCAAGTCAAACTAAAGATAAACTTGTATCTTCTGAAGTTAGACCAGTAATTGAGTCAACCAGTTTAAATAAATTAGAACAATGGATAGAAGAAAATCCATCGGAGATAAAAAAGGTAATTGATAAAATAATTGAGGCTTCCAATGCAAGGGAAGCTGCAAGAAAAGCAAGAGAATTAACTAGAAGAAAAACTGGTTTAGAAAATACATCTCTTCCTGGTAAACTTGCAGATTGCCAAGAAAAGAATCCAGAGTTATCAGAATTATTTATCGTTGAAGGTGACTCAGCTGGTGGATCAGCAAAGCAAGGTAGGGATAGAAAAAATCAAGCTATTCTTCCATTAAGAGGAAAAATTTTAAATGTTGAAAGAGCAAATGATAAGCAAGTTTTAACAAGTAATGAAATAGGGGCATTAATTACAGCTATAGGTGCAGGAGTAGGAAATCCAACTGATGACTTGGAGCAAAATAAAATAGAGGGTAAATTTGACATTTCTAAAATGAGATATCACAAAATAATCATTATGACTGATGCTGATGTTGATGGCAGTCATATTAGAACTTTATTATTAACTTTTTTTTATAGACACATGAAACCTATTATTGATTCTGGTAGATTATATATAGCCCAACCTCCACTTTATAGATTGAAAAAAGGTAACTCAACTGTCTATAAAAAAGATGACAGTGATTTGGAAGATTACTTGATAGAAGAAGGTTTAAAAAATACAATTTTTGAGAATACTCAAAAATTACAAGTCGCTGGAGAACAATTAAAACAAATTATATATCTTTCGAAAAAGACCCTGAATTTAGTAAAACCATTGTTGAGAAGAGTAGATAATAGTGACATAATTGAACATGCAGCTATAGTTAGGGCATTAGATATAAGAAATCTTAAAGATAAAAGTATAGGCCAAGAAATTGCAAAGTATCTTCAACAAAGATTAAACTTAATTTCAAATATATCTCAAAAAAACTGGAAAGTAGTCCATAAAAATGAATCTATAATATTTGAAAGAACAATTAGAGGTTTTACAGAAAAATACATTATTGATGAGAATTTTGTAATTACACCTGAAGCTAAAGCATTGAATGAACTAAAAAATCAATTAATGGAAAATTTCTACCGTCTTAAAGAGACAGGTTGTGGATTATTGAATCATAAAAATGAAGAATATAAAATTTTTGGACCTTTAGGCTTGATTGATAAAATTTTAGACATAGGTAAATCTGGATTACAAATCAATAGATATAAAGGGCTTGGCGAAATGAATCCAGATCAGTTATGGGAAACAACATTAGATCAAAATGAAAGAATATTATTGTCTGTTAAAATAAATGAAGTAGATGCAGCTAATAAAGCATTTGAAGATCTTATGGGTGGTGAGACAGACGCAAGGAAGAAATTTATTGCCGAAAATTCATTGAAAGTTGCAAATCTTGATATTTAATTATTAATGAATACAATTTTACTTGGCAATCTTATAAAAATAAGATGGATTGCAATTTTTGGGCAATTTTTAGCAGTTTTTTTTGTATCTTATGTAGTCAACATACCAATACCTTTATTTGAAACTCTTACAATTATTCTTTTTTCAGTTGCAGTTAATTTCTATTCATATTTCGAAGAAAGAAAAAATAAATCTATAAGTAACATTAAAGCCTTCTCATTTTTACTTTTTGATACACTACAATTAGGTTTTTTACTTTTTTTAACTGGTGGAATAGTCAATCCATTTTCAATTTTAATATTAGCTCCTGTAATAACTTCAGCTTCTTACTTACCTGCATTAATGACTGTAGTTTTATCATCTATTTCAATAGTTATTATTATATTGCTAAATTTTTATTTTATACCACTTAATTTAGGATCTGAATTTTTCTTACCTATTATTTATAATTTTGGCTTAGTCGCTTCACTAATTATCACCGTTATATTTATTGCAATTTATGCATATCTTTTTGCTAGTTCATCTAGAAAAATTTCTAATGCTTTATCTATATCAAAACTTCAGATTCTAAATCAAAAAAAAATAACCGAAGTTGGTTCTTTGAGTGCAGCGGCAGCACATGAATTAGGAACTCCACTAAATACAATTTTTTTAATACTAAATGATTTATTAAAAGAAAAAAAATTAATAGAGGATAAACATATTGTTAAAGATATAATTTTACTAAAATCTCAAGCAGAAAGATGCAAAGAAATATTACAAAGATTTTCAAAAAATCCATTAAACTTAAGAGATAAGTTTTTAGATAAAGTTAAAATTACTGATTTAATAAAAATAAATTTTGATAAATTTAATAAAAATAAAAATTTAATAATAACCAAAACCCCAATGAATGAAGAGCCTGAAATTGATTTCAAAGATGAAATAATGTATGCATTAGGAAATATAATTCAAAATGCCATATTCTATTCTAATAAAACTGTAACTGCTGACTTAAAATACTTAAATACCAACGTCAATATTATTATTTCTGATGACGGTAATGGTTTCTCAAAAGATATTTTGGATAAATTGGGTGAGCCATATGTTTCTAAGAATAAACAAGGTATGGGACTTGGAATATTTATATCAAAAAATTTAATTGAAAATATGGGAGGAAATATAAAACTCTATAATTCAAATGACAATAAAGCTGTTGTTGAAATTATATTTGATAACTCTATCTTAAGTATATGAGAATGAAATTACTTATTGTTGATGATGATTTACCTTTCAGAGAAAGGTTGACAAGATCTATGGAAAAAAAAGGATTTGATGTCATTTCTTCACATGGATTTAAAGATTCAATAATGAAGGTTAATGAAAATCAATTTGACTATGCTGTAGTAGATATGCGATTAGAAGATGGTTCTGGTCTAGAATTAGTTAAAGAACTACAAAAAATTAGTCCTCAAACAAAATCTCTTTTGCTTACTGGATATGGAAACATAGCTACAGCTGTTGCAGCAATCAAATCAGGGGCGATAGACTATTTACCCAAACCAGCAGAGGTTGATCAAATTTACGATGCTTTAACAAATTCTAAAGAATTATTACCACCACCACCAGAAAATCCTATGACAGCAGACAGAATTAGATGGGAACATATACAAAGAGTGTTTATACAGTGTAATAGAAATGTATCTGAAACTGCAAGAAGATTAAGAATGCATAGAAGGACACTGCAAAGAATATTAAATAAACATGCACCAAGGGAATAATGGATTCTAAAATTTCAATTATTGTTCCAATTTATAATGAATCAAAAATAATTGAAAATTTTATTAATAAGCTTTTAAACACATTCATTGATATAAAACCAAAATACATATTTATAGATGATGGATCCAAGGATGGAACTAGAGAGTGGTTAGATAAGAATTTAAAACTAGTTTTTAAAAATGAAAATTATGATTTAATTACATTAGATAAAAATAAAGGAAAAGGGTATGCTGTAAGACAAGGTATATTAAAAATCGAAGGATCTCATACTATCTTTATTGATTCAGATCTTGAATATGATCCCAAAGATGCTTTAGATTTATATAATCAAGTAAAAAAAAATAAAGATATTAAAGTAATTTACGGATCAAGATATATAAGTGGTAAACTACAGCTTAGAAGACATTTCTTTAATGATATAGCAGTTAGATTTAATACATGGATCTTCAACTTATTATTTGATCAATCAATTACTGATTTACATACTGGTACAAAAATAATTAAAAATGATTTATTAAAAAGTTTAAAACTTTCCTTAAATAGGTTTGGTTTAGAAATTGATGTTAGTACTCAAATATCAAAAAAAAATGTTAATATTTATGAAAGTGGAATTAGTTACATAGAGAGAACTGTTGAAGAGGGAAAAAAAATTACAATCATAGATGGATTTCTAAGTTATTATTTTTTATTTAGAGCCAGATTTTTACAAAATGATTTGCAAACTCAAACTTCATTAATATATTCTTTTTTTATGATGACATATATTGGATCTTATTTTGGAATGGGTATTGGAAAAACTATGATAATTATATTATTTGCAATAGTTGGTTTACTAAATGCAATGCATAGAAAATTAATTCCATTGAGTATTATTTTTTTTAGTATTTTTATTGGTAGTTTGTTTAGTTCTGGAAATGGAAGAATTTATCCAATATTAATATTTTATTTTTCTAGTTTATGGATATCAAAAAAAATTTCTAATAAATATAATAATCATAATAATTATTTTCTTAGATTTTTCATTTAGTCATTTTAAGAAATACACTTTCTAAATCTTCATCATATGTTTTGATTTCAGAAAATATAATATTATTTCTATCAAGTTCTTTTATTATATCGCTTAAATTTATATTTTTTTTATTATATTCTAATACTATGGAATTCATTTCCTCTTTATAAATTAGTGGTTTTAACTTTTTTGGTATTAATATATTTTTTCCAATAATATCAAATTTTACTTTCCTATTTGAAAATAAATTTAATAAATTTTTTTTACTATCTTCAATTACCTTTTTTCCCTTATTTATAATCGTAATTAGATCACACATTTTTTCTGCTTCTTCCAAATAATGCGTTGTTAAACATATAGTTTTTCCCATTTTTTTTAATTCATCTACATATTTCCATAAATTTTGTCTTAACTCTACATCTACACCTGCTGTAGGTTCATCCAAAACTATTACTTCTGGATTGTGCACTAAAGCTTTAGCAATTAAAAGTCTCCTTCTCATCCCTCCAGATAAAGTTCTTGCATAAGCATTTCTTTGTTCTGATAACCCAAGATCTTTTAATATTTTTTCAGTTTTTCTATCTTTTCGTTTAATTCCATATAATCCTGCCTGTAACTCTAAAAGCTCAAAGGGCGTGAAGAAAGGATCAATATTTAATTCTTGCGGTACAATACCTATTTTTCTTCTTGTTGCTATAGCATCTTTATCCTGGTCAATACCTTCAATTATAACTTTGCCATCTGTTTTATTAACAATACCTGATAATATATTTATAAATGTTGATTTCCCAGCACCATTTGGACCAAGAAGACCATAAATACTTCCTTTAGGTATATTTATAGAAAAATTCTGTAATGCTTTTATTTTTTTATTATCTTTTATAAATACTTTAGATAAATTTTTTGCCTCAATTGCAAATTTATTATTCATAGTCAAAAAATCTTTTAATTAGTTTTATATTTTCTAATATCTGCTGTTTACCATAACTAGGGTATGTCGGAAGTAAAATAATGTCATTTACAACTTCCCTAATTATATTTAAATTTTCATTTTTATACTTTTGAAAAATTTTAAGTTCATTGCAATTTCTATAAAAGTAAATTGCAATGTCCCTATCATTTTCAAAAAGATATTTAATTAATTTATCTCTCTTGTGGTATTGAATCGGAAAGTTTATCCAACTGTTTTCATAATTGTTTTCAAATTTAGGTATTATTAAATTCTTTATACCTTTTAAATTTTCATAGTATAGTTTAGCATTAATTATTCTTTTATCTAAATCTTTCTTATAATATTTTACTTGTTTTAAAATATTGTGTGATTGACTTGGAGAAATAATTTTTTTGTATTTCTCTGGTAGCTTTTGTTGCAAAAAAGGATTAGGATCATTTTTACTGAAATTATTTATAAATTTAATATTGAATTTATAACCAAATTTAACCAAGTAGCTTGTAAAGCATTTAAAAACAATATTATTTGTAGCAAGATTAACAAATAATGATTTTAAATAATTATGTAGAAGACCTTTGTAATCGTATGATTTAAAATTCATGTGTTCATTAACAATTTTATTATATATCTTATCGTTTTTGGCAATAATTAAACCTCCATTTAGTGAACTAATAAATTTAAAGATTCCAAAACTAAAAAAAGAAATATCTCCTAATGTGCCTATAAATTTATTATTTTTTTTAGTTCCGTAGCTAATCGCGCAATCTTCTATTAAAAATATATTTTTCTTTTTTGAGAAATTAATAATTTTATCTATATCCGAATTAATTAAATGGGTATGAGTAATTAGAATACCTGCAACTTTATCATCATATACTTCTTTAATTGAATCTAAATCAATAGTAATACTTTGTTTTTCAACATCACTAAAAACTGGAATACCTCCAGCACAGATTACCATATTCACAACATCAAAAATAGTAAATGGAGACATTATAATTTTATTTTTTTTTGAACTAATGCAAGCTTTTGTAGCTAAATATGCTCCAATTCTACCTTTATTAATACATAAAGTATTTTTATTATCAAAGTGACTCTTGAAATAATTATTTAAACTCTTTGTTTTATTTAAATTAAATAAATTAAAAGTAATTAAGTGTAATAAATTTTCAAATAAATAAAATTTATATATTTTTTGCCTTGGATCAGGTCTCATAAATTTTTATTTATAAAATTTAAAATAATATCATTAGATATTGGACCGGGATATTCTTGTTTTACAAATGGTGAGCTAATTCCAAATAAGTTTTTAGAAAATTTCTCAAGATAATTGTTTATATTTGTTCCATTAATGCTTAAATTACAATAGTGAATAGAGTCTCCAAATTTTATTTTTTGTAAATTAGTAATAACCTTTTGTTTTGAATTTAAAGATAAATCAATATTCCGAATATTATTAGAAAAGACTTGATCTACATAAAAGGGAAGTTTTATTCTTAATTTGTCTAAATTTTTATTATAGCCAAAAAAATGCTTTAAGCTTCTTACAAAGTCATATTTTATAACACAATGTTTATTTTTAGGATATTTATCTAGTCTATCACTCATCGTTTTTATAAATTTATGATCATATTCAAATAAACCTAATTTTAAGTTTTTATTAATAATATTAGATCTAAACAAAAGATCAATTGTTTGTGGAAAACTTAAAGCTAAAAAAACATTTTTAAATTTTTCTGATTTATATTTATTTATTTTTAAGTCAAAATAATTCACAAGAATATAATTATTATCAAAACTCAATTTATTTACAAATCCATTCATGATATTGTTAATAAAATTTGTAGTATTTATAATTTGTCCGTTTTTATTTCTTAATTGCCTTATATTTTCATTATTTGTTTTATATCCATTTTTTTTTAAGTCTAATTTTGTAAACGAAATGCCATTATCAATAAAAATTTTTATTACTGATGCAGGTATTTTTTCTATATTAATAAATCCACCCCAAATATTTGAATTACCACCAAATGAAATTCTATCATGTAAATTAATTTTTGAAGAAATTTTATATTGAAAATTTCCAACAGAATTCGCAGTAGATGCAAAATATTTATTTGTATTTAAGTTGGGTCGATTTAATAAGTCTATTGATCTGATAGTATTGATATTTGCAGATATTATCCTAGGATTATATTTTTTTAAAAATATATATGCCACTAATGCTGAAAAACCACTTCCTATTATTAGATAATCATTCATGATATTTTTAAAATGAAATATTTATTAATTAACACAAAAATATCAGTTAATTTGTTTTTATTAATAAATATAAATTATTTTTTGCTCTGATCCTTGAACCAACTATTTTAAAATCCATATATTTCTCATAAAAATTTAATGTATTTTTGTTATCTGTCTCAACGCTTATAGTTAAATTTCTATAATTGTTATTAATGATGTTTTCTAAAAATTTCTTACCTATGCCCTGATTTCTATATTTTTTATCAACCGCTAAATATGTTAAATTTACAGAGTTTTTTAGTATCACTAAATTATCCTTATCTAATAGCTTTAAATCTTTGTTAAAATAAATACGAATAATATCATATAAAAGATTAATTTTTAATTTAATTAATATCTCCAAAATAATGGTAAATCTCAATTTTTTTATTTCCATATTTATATACTTTTGTTTTTTAAAAAAAATTGCATAAGCAATTATTTTGCCATCAAAATTTTTATAAACAAAAACATTAGATTTTTGAGAATTTATACATAATTTTAAAAATTTAATTATAAAATTTTTACCCAATCGTGCTATTAAAGTATTTGCATTAGAAGAATAAATAATATTTTTTATAATATTTATTTCATTAAGATTAATTTTTGTAATTTCAATTAATCTGTATTTCATTTCTAAATTTATCAAGTATTAGGCATAAACATATTACAAAAAAAACAATAATACCATGGTGATTTTTTAATAAACTTCCAGTAGACATAAAAGGCCACATAACTGTGATGAATGTAATCATGCTTATTTGTGACGAATCATATTTTAAATTTAAAAAAAATTTATAAAATATTGATAAAAGAAATATTATAAATGTTACAAAAGCAATAATACCACCTTCTATTATAAATTGTAAGTAGAAATTATGTGGATGAGAAGAGCAAGCACCATAATTTTTTGCTTCAATTTTATAATCATTACTATTTAAACAAACATATTCAAAATTATTTAAACCTATTCCAGTAATAGGATTATCAATCCACATTTTTAATCCACTTTCATAAATCTTATAATAAATTGAGTTATTAAAATTTTTAATTACAGCAAAAAAATCAGGTTGCATTTCTATTGTCTTTTCACAAATTTTATCTTTTTCTAACAAACACGGAAATTTTTTAACTATAACTTGTCCTAAATGTACTGGGTCATTTTTAATTATTTCGTAATCATTAAAACTTTTATGAAAATTTATTATAAAAAAAATAATTAAAATACTTGAGATTGTATTTACTAAAACAATCTTTCTATATTTAGTTGTAAATAATAAAAGCAATATCCCTAGCATTAATGTTGCTAATGCCATTCTTTCTCCACTTAGAAATATACAAACAAAACTTAAATTAAAAAATAATATAAATATATATTTTTTATATTTTCCAAAATCTATGAATAAAGATATCATTAGTGAAATAAAGAAAAACTTTGAAATATATGAACCAATTATTTCATCATTGAATGGTCCAGTCATTCTCCCATAGGTAAAAGATTGAAAACCAAATATATCTTTCCCATAACCTGTTTCAGTTTTGTAATTTAAAAATTGGAATAATGAATCAGAAATTAAAATAATTATAGTGAAAAAAATAATTAATAAAAGCTTCTTAAGTTTTACAATATCATCTAAAATCCAATAATAAATTGCAATTAAAAATATAAAAAATCTTATAAAAATTATACTCTCTACAAAAGATACAACCTTATTGAATGAAAAAAAACTAATAAATATTAAAGAAAACCAAAATATAAAAAAATATTTAACAAATGATAAATTTAACCATTTTAAATCTCTTTCAAATATACAGTTACATATAAATAAAATACTAATCGTTACTATAATTAAATCAGGAATTGCTGGACCAGAAATAAGTGCTATAGGTAAAATGTAGGTTAATAAAAGAGATATTTTTTTTAAATTAATCAACATATAATTTTAAAATTTCTTTTTCATATATACACTATTTGATTTAATATAAGTCTAAGATGAATAATAGACTAATATTAGTTGATGGCTCAGCATATATATTTAGAGCTTATTATGGATTACCTCCAATGAATCGTTCAGATGGCACACCTATTAATGCAGTTTTTGGATTTACTAATATGCTTGTTAAACTTATTGAGGATTATAGTGATGATAAAATGATTGTTATATTTGATGCAGCAAGAGAAAATTTTAGAAATAAAATTTATCCTGAGTATAAAGCTAATAGAGGAGAAGCGCCTGATGATTTAATACCACAGTTTCCTTTAATCAGAGAGTGTGTAAAAAGTTTCAATATACCTCAATTAGAAATAGAGGGATTTGAAGCTGATGATCTAATTGCTACTTATGTAAACTTAGCAGAAAAAGATAAAATTGAGACAATCATAGTTTCCTCAGATAAAGATTTAATGCAGCTTGTAAGTAAAAATGTGACAATGCTTGATCCAATGAAAAATAAAAAAATTGAAATTAAAGATGTAGAGGAAAAATTTGGAGTGCAACCAGATAAAGTTATTTTTATTCAAGCTCTAACTGGAGACAAAGTAGATAACATTCCAGGAGCTCCTGGTATTGGCCCTAAAACAGCATCTCAACTAATAAATGAATTTAATGATATTGACGGGTTAATGAAAAATCTAAGCAAAATTAAACAAGAAAAAAGAAGAAATATTTTAACTGAAGCAGAAAATGATATTAGATTAAGTTTAGAACTTGTAACATTAAAAAATGATGTGCAAATACCTAAAAGTATTAACAAAATAAGAACATATAATGAATTAAAAAATGAAAATAACAATATCTTTGAGTTCCTTAAAGAGCAAGGTTTTAGATCAACATCTGAAAGATTAAAATCCAATTCTTTTATATCTAGTGATAATGATAATATTATTCAAAAAAAACAAATAGAACCTAAGTACCTATTAATAAATTCAAAGAAAAATTTTGAAAAGATTTTAAGTGAAATTGAAAAAAAAGGTTTATGCGCTATTGATACTGAAACTGACTCCCTCAATATAGAAAAAGCTAAATTAGTTGGTATATCAATATGTTATAATGAAAACATTTCTTATTACATTCCAATAAACCATACTACTTCAGATGGGTTAAAAAGAATTGATAATCAGTTAGAGGAAAATTATGTAATTAATCATATTAATAAAATTTGTAACAATGAATCAATCTTAAAAATTGGTCAAAATATTAAATATGATATTAGAATATTAAATAAGTATGGAGTAACGTTTAATTCAATTGCTGATACAATGCTAATCTCCTACTCAATTGATAATGGAATTTACAAGCATAATTTAGATGATCTTTCATTTAATCATTTAAATCATACAACAATTAAATATAAAGAAGTTGTTGGTACAGGTAAAAATGAAATTACTTTTGATAAAGTAACTATCGATAACGCAATTAATTATGCTGCCGAAGATTCTCTATTAACATTCAGGCTTTTTCAAAATCTTTATCCTCGTTTAATAAAAGAAAAAGCTAATTTTGTTTATCAAAAAATTGATTTGCCTCTTGTTGAGGTATTATCTTCAATTGAAGCAAATGGTATAGAGGTAAATAAAAAGTTTTTAACAAGTTTAAGTAATGAATTTGAAAATGAAAGCAAAAAACTTGAAAAGAATATTTATGAACTTTCAAAAGAAGAGTTCAATATTGGCTCACCTAAACAATTAGGAGAGATATTATTCATTAATCTTAAAATTCCTGGTGGTAAAAAAACAAAGTCAGGCACATATTCTACTGATTCTTCAACTTTAAATAATTTAGCTTTAGATGGATTTGAAATTGCACAACTCGTTCTTGATTGGAGGGAATTAACAAAACTTAAATCAACTTATACAGATGCTTTATTTAGATTAACAGATGGCAAAAGTAGAGTTCATACATCATTTGGTTTAGCTAATACTTTAACAGGTCGATTAAGTTCTACTGATCCAAATCTTCAAAATATCCCAATTAGAACTGAAAATGGAAAAAAAATAAGAACAGCTTTTGTTTGTGGAAAAGGTAAAAAATTAGTCAGTTTCGATTATTCTCAAATAGAGCTTAGATTAGCTGCAGAAATTTCTAGTGATAAAAATTTTATTAAAGCTTTTAAAAACAATGAAGATATACACGCATCAACTGCTAAGGAAATATTTAATTTAAAAGATAGTCAAATAAACAATGATTATAGAAGAAAAGCAAAAGCAATTAATTTTGGAATTCTGTATGGAATTAGCCCATATGGTTTAGCTAAACAACTTGATATTTCCAATACAGAAGCAAAAGATTATATAAATGAGTATTTTATTAAATATCCAAAAATTAAAAAATATATGGACTATCAAATTGATTTTGCAAAAACAAATCAATACGTTGAAACAATTTTTAAAAGAAAAATTAATATTAATGGAATTGTTGATAAGAATTTTGCTGTTAGAGGTTTTGCAGAAAGACAAGCCATTAATGCGCCAATTCAAGGTAGTGCAGCAGACATTATCAAGTTAGCAATGATTGAAATTCATAAAGAAATAAAACTTAAAAATATTGAAGCTGAAATGCTTTTACAAGTACATGATGAACTAATTTTTGAAGTCGAAAGTAAAAAATATGACAATTTAGTAAATAATGTAAAAATGATTATGGAGTCAGTACATTTAAAATATAAAGATTTTTCGGTTCCACTTACTGTTGATTATGGTGTTGGTGATCATTGGGGTCAGGCTCATTAGAATATAGTTTATGGAAACTAAAAAAAAAATTAAGAAACGAAATCCCTATGCTCAAGATTTAAAACTACCTAAGTATCAACAAAGAATTGTTAGAAGTAAAAAAACTTATACAAGAAAAGGAAAAAAAAAGGTTATTTAGAATTCTTCATCGAAGGTATTCATTTCAAACCATTTTTCAAGCTCATGATAACCTCCAATTTTTTCACCATTTAAAATTATTTGAGGAAAAGTTTTAGCGGTTGGAAACTTTTCAAAAAAATCTTCTCTCGTATAATCTGTATCAAGCATATAAATCTTTGGATTATACTTAGCTAACCGCAGTTTAGCTCTATCACAGTAACCACAATTAGTTTTAGAATATATCTCTGCTTCCATCAAAATGCTTCATCAAAACTTAAAGCTCTATCTGTAGGTCTTTGATACTCAGATACTCTTTTTTCAAAAAAGTTAGTAACGTTTTGAACATCTAAAGCTCTCATAAAATCAAAAGGATTCTCTGTCTTAAAGACTCTGTCAAATTCAAATAAATCTGCAATTCTATCAGCTACCGCTTCAATATACTGACACATTAAGTCTTGATTCATACCAATTAAATCAACTGGTAAAGCATCTCTAACAAATTCCTTTTCGAATGCTACTGCTTCTCTGACAATTTCTTCAAATTGTGATTGAGGTACGTCTGAGGGGATTAAAGATAAATCGCTAATATCTGCATCGGTTAATGTTTTATTGTTAAACTTGTCTCTTAAAGTCCTAAACATTAATGATGAGAAGCTAAAGTGCATTCCTTCGTCTCTTGCAATCCAATCGTTAGATAATGCTAAACCAGGTAATAAACCTCTTTTTCTAAAATAATATATGGCGCAGAAAGAGCCTGCAAAAAACAAACCTTCAACTAATCCAAAACCAATTAATCTAGTTAGGAGATTTTGACTGCCATTAAGCCATTTTGATACCCATTGTGCTTTATGGTTAATACATGGTACATTTTGAATTGCATCAAAAAGCATATCTTTTTCTTTTGCATCTTTTACATAAGCCTCTATTTGAAGACCGTACATTTCTGCATGAATTGATTCATTTAACATCTGCATTGATATAAAGCATCTTGCTTCAGGTATTAGTATTTCTTTGTAAAACCTACTTGCTAAGTTTTCATTAATCATTGCCTCAGAATTAGCAAAATAAGCCAGCACATGTTTTATAAAGTGCTTTTCACCATCATTTAAGGTTTCAAGATCTCTTAAGTCATCTTGTAATGATACTTCCTCTGTTGTCCAAAAGGCTTGAATGTGTTGTTTATATCTATCCCAAATTTCTTGGTTTTTTATTGGAAATATTGATTTAACACCTTTTGATATCATTTTATTACTCCTTCTTTATGCACTGCAAGTTTCGCAATCTTCTGGTTCATTGTTTTGACTGATAGTAGTATTTATATAAGCGTCTTTAGCTGCTTTTTCTGATGAAACTGTAACTTTTACAGCATCAACAGCTGATCTACTTCTTAGATAATACATTCCTGTTTTAAGACCTTTTTTCCATGCATACATGTGCATTGAATTAACTTTTCCAAAAGTAGGTGTTGAAAGCCAAAGATTCATTGATTGAGTTTGATCAATAAATGGCGCTCTATCCGCTGACATATCAATTACCGTTTTTTGTGAAACTTCCCAAACTGTTTTATAAACTTCTTTTAGTTCACTTGGAATTTCATTAATGTTTTCAACTGATCCATTTTCTAAGATTATTTTGTCTCTCATTTCTTTATTCCACAATCCTCTTTGAGAAAGCTCATTCACTAAATATCTATTTACTAGTAGGAACTCACCTGAGAGTGTTTGTCTTTTATATATATTAGAAGTTTGTATTTGGAATGTTTCAGTATTACCTAGTATAATACCTGTTGACGCAGTTGGCATACAAGCTGTCGTTAAAGAATTTCTTACACCGTGTTTTTTAATTTTAGTTCTAAGTGAATCCCAATCCCACTTTGAAGAAGGATTAACATCCCATAGATCAAATTGAAACTTACCTTCCGAAATTGGTGAATTTTTAAATGTTTCGTAAGCTCCTTTTTCTTTTGCTAACTCGCACGAAGCTTCTAAAGCTCCAAAGTAAATTGTTTCAAAAATTAATTTATTTATTTCTTTGGCCTCCTCAGATTCATAAGCTATTCCTAACTTAAAGTAGACATCTGCAAGTCCTTGTATCCCTAAACCTATAGGCCTATGTTTATTATTTGACCTTTCTGTTTTATCAGTTGGATAAAAATTAATATCAATTACTTCATCTAAGTTTTTTGTAGCTAATTTTGCAGTTTCATAAAGAGCATCATAGTCATATATTAATTTTTTATCTGATTTTTTCACAAATTTTGGCAGAGCTATAGAAGCCAAGTTACATACAGATGTTTCATTCTTATCAGAGTATTCAACTATTTCTGCACAAAGGTTTGAAGATTTAATGACACCAATATTTTTTTGGTTAGATTTATTATTGATAGAGTCTTTATAAAGCATATAGGGTTGTCCAGTTTCTATCTGTGCTTCTATAATTTTAGACATTAGATCTCTTGCTTTAATTTTTTCTAAATGCGTCATTTCATTTTCATATTTAGTGTAAAGTTTTTCAAACTCATCACCATACACATCTGAAAGGCCTGGGCATTCGTGTTCACTCATAAGTGTCCATTCTTCATCGTTTTCTACTCTTTTCATGAATAAATCTGGTATCCATAACGCGTAGAACAAATCTCTAGCTCTAAATTCTTCAGCACCTGTATTTTTCCTTAGTTCTAGAAACTTCTCAATGTCGGCATGCCAAGGTTCTAAGTAAACGGCAAAAGAACCTTTTCTTTTACCTCCACCTTGATCGACTGATTTAGCAGTCTCATTAAAAATTTTCAAAAATGGGATAAGTCCATTAGATTTGCCATTTGTAGATTTTATTCTACTTCCACTACCTCTGATATTGTGAGCATGCATTCCAATACCACCAGCTGTTTTAGATATTAGGGCACAATCTTTTATAGTATTAAAAATACCTTCTATGGAGTCATCCTCCATACCTATTAAAAAACAAGAAGATAATTGCTGCATTTTTAATCCACTATTAAATAATGTTGGAGTGGCATGTGTATACATACCAGTTGATAAACTTCTATAAGTTTCCTTTATTTTATCTAAATTAAACTCATTACCAGTAACCGTTAATGTAACCCTCATCCAAAGGTCCTGAGGTCTTTCAATAGTTTTATTATCGAACTTTAATAAATATGCTCTTATTAGTGTTGTGAGAGCAAAATAATCAAAAGTATAATCTTTGTCATAGTCAATTACGGACTCTATTAAATCTGCATTCTCGATTACCTTTTTATAATAATCTTCTCTTAACAATCCATCATCGTATAAATTTTTTGTTGCTATGATGAAACCCGGAGTCTCTTTATGTAATGAGTTTACTTTTATTCTTGCTGCAAGATAAGAATAATCAGGATGCTCAACTGTTAAAGCAGCAGCAGTTTCAGCAAGATAAGTATCAATTTCAACAGAGCTAATATCACTATATAAGCCTGGAACAGCTTTTTGAACAACGACAATTGGATCAATATTTAAACCAGTAGATAGAACAGACACTCTATTGGTTATTTTATCCAGTGAAATTGGCTCCTTACTTCCATCTCTTTTAGTTACCATCATTGAAGAAGCTTTTTCTCCAACTTGTTCTTTTAGTTTTTTTGTGTGATATCTTGAAGCCGCTCTTTGTTCTCTATATAAAACATATGCTCTAGCAACTTTATGATGCTCATCCCTCATAAGTGCTAACTCAACTTGATCTTGTATATCCTCAATGTGAATCATGTCACCGTCAGCAATCCTTCTTGTTAAAGCCGAGACAACTTTATGCGTTAAAGCTTCAACAGTTTTATGAATTCCATCTTGTTGTTCTTTTTCCTTGTTTTTATCATTTCTAATTTTTGTTTGTGCCAAGAATGCTTTTTTTATAGCGTTTGAAATTTTATCTGATTTGAAAGGAGTAATAGCTCCGTCACGACGCACGACACTTAATGTTAAAATATTTACGCTTTTTTCTTCTGAGATTTTTGCTGATACCTGTAGATTGTCTGCCATTTAAATTCTATCCATTTTTAAAAAATTATTGTCGAAAAACACAATATGTAGTGCCGCCGAAAAGGGACAATACAACATTTGCTCAATATCGCAATAAGAACAAAATAAGAACATAAATATTTTTTTTATCATGTCAATCCCTTACTTAATTCATATTTTTATGAGACAAACAAGTTATTGAAATATTTACATTTACTTATCAACTTAAGTCACATTTTGTTAACTGAGTCATTTTTTCTTTGAACTTAAATCTGCCATAAATTATTAATAAAAAGCATTATGCCGAAGATAGCATTAGTTGACGACGAGCAGTCGATTCTCACATCAGTATCTCTTTCTCTGCAAAGTGAAGGATTTACAGTAGATACATTTCTCAATGGAGTTGAAGCCTTAGAGGCTCTTGAAAGCAAATCTTATGATTTGGGACTGTTTGATATTAAGATGCCAAAAATGGATGGAAATGAACTTCTTTCAAAAGTACGTTCAAGCAAGATTGAAAATCTAAAAGATCTTCCGATTATCTTTTTAACGTCAAAAGATCATGAACAAGATGAGATAATTGGATTAAGAATGGGAGCTTCAGATTATATAAAAAAACCTTTTTCACAAAAATTATTAAATGAGCGCATAAGAACAGTGCTAAGAATTCATAACAATAGAAATGAAGAACAAAAAGATAATAATATTAAAAAACAAAATTTTATAAAAGGTGATTTGATACTAGATGAAGATAAACAATTATGTTTTTGGAAAGGTATAGAAATTGAACTTACGGTTGCAGAGTTTAATTTAATTAAATCTCTTGCTCAGTATCCTGGGGTTGTAAAAGATAGAAATCAATTAATGGACGCAATGTATGGTGATTCAATATATGTTGATGACAGGACTATTGATAGCCATATAAAGAGATTAAGAAAAAAATTCAGATCTTATGATAATTCTTTTGATCAAATAAGAACAAGATATGGCTCTGGATATTCTTGGCGTGATTAAGAGATTATTTACCTTATCAAGTTATAATCTAACATTTCAACTCATTATAATTAACTTAATTATTGTATTTTTAGGTTTAGTATTTCTATCTTATTTCAATTTAAACTTAATACAAAATGATAAATTCATAGATAATAGAGATCAATCAATAAGATTAAATTTATCAAATATAACAAAATATTTAGAAAATACTTCAATATTAAGAGTGCCAATTTTTCAGTATGATTATCGTTGCAGATATCTTCAAGATATTGAAGCATACAAGGAGAGTTGTGACTTGGCAGATAATATTAATCCTATCGAATTGTCAGAACCTGAGTTAGAAAAGTTTACAACTGAACAATTTATATTTCAAAACTTTGGTGATAAAGATTTTAACACTATTATTTATAATGAAAATTGGATTAAAATTGCAGATTCATCAAATTTATTTCTGAGCACAGATGTTGAGGAAATAGATTTATCTGAAACGCGTGAAAATATAGCTGATTCCTCAAATTTATTTGAAAAAATTTATATTAAAAATTTTAATTATATTAATAATTACATTCTTAAAAATAAATTTACTAAAAATTTAGACAAAAATGTACATGAAATTATTTTGATTATTGAAACTATTAAAGAAAAGCAAAGACTCATTAAAACTTTCGAAGATGAAAATAATGATATAACTAGAATTTTAACATCTCCTATAATCCAAGATAATAACGTCTATGGAGTTGTTCTAATAAAGTATAAATTATTATTAAATAATAATGAACTAGCTAGACAATCTTTGAATTTCTTTAATTTTTTTCTATTATTTATTTTAGTTACAATTTTATTATCATTTATTTTTTTGAGAGGTTTGATAACACCATTAAGGCAAATAACTAAAATCACTGTCCTTGAGAGAGATAAAACAAATAAGAAAAAATTAATATACCCTCTAAGGTCTGATGAAATTGGTATTTTATCAAACCAAATACAACTTATGTCAAACGAATTGAAATCACAAATCAATCAATTAGAAAAATTTAGCTCTGATGTTGCACATGAACTAAAAAATCCACTTACTGCAATAAAATCTTCGATTGAATTATTAACTAGCAAAAACATAACTAATGAAAATAGAACCAAAGTAATGAATAATTTTAATAAAGATATCGACAGAATGAATAGATTGATCTCCGACATTTCGCATTTTTCAAAAACTATTGCTGAAATTGAAATAGAAAATTTTGAACTAACTAATGTAAACAAATTTCTAAAAGAAAATTTTAGTGAAAAATCAACTAATAAGAAAAATATTAAAATTTTACTTCAAACTGATAATAATAAAAATTTAGTACTTCTTAACAAAGATAAATTTTTGCAGGTAATACTAAATTTAATAGATAATAGTATTTCAATTGCCAGAAATAATTCAAATATTTTAATTACATCAAATAAAAGAAATGAAAATTGTGTTGAAATCAAAATTTATGATCAAGGAAAAGGGATAGATTTCAAAGAAAAAAATAAAATTTTTGATAGATTTTACACTGATAGAATAGATGATCGGGACAAGCACTCAGGTCTTGGGCTATCCATATCCTACGAGATAATCAATTCATTCAATGGTTCAATTGAATTAACAGAAAGTGACAAATTAGACTTTAGAGGCGCTTGTTTTCTGATTAAATTACCATTAAAAAGTTAATATCATAAAAGGATACAATCATGAGTGAAGATTTTAAAGTTAAAGACATAAGTTTAGCTGATTTTGGTGATAAAGAAATTGCGATAGCTGAAACGGAAATGCCTGGTTTAATGGCATTAAGAGAAGAGTATGGTGACTCTAAACCCCTAGATGGGGCAAGAATTGTAGGTTGTTTACATATGACAATACAAACTGCTGTTTTGATTGAGACTCTGGTATTCTTAGGTGCTACTGTTAGATGGAGCTCATGTAATATTTTTTCTACTCAAGATCACGCTGCTGCAGCAATAGCTGCCAAAGGCATTCCAGTATTTGCTTGGAAAGGAATGACAGAGGAAGAATTTTGGTGGTGTATTGAGAAAACATTAGAAGGCCCAGATGGTTGGAAGCCAAATATGATTTTAGATGATGGTGGAGATGCTACAAAAATAATTCATGAAAAGTATCCAAAAATGTTGGAAGAAATCTTAGGTTTATCAGAAGAAACAACTACAGGTGTCCACCGTTTAAAAGAAATGGAAAAAAATGGAACATTAAAGGTGCCAGCAATAAATGTTAATGACTCAGTTACTAAGTCTAAATTTGATAACTTATATGGTTGTAAGGAAAGTTTAGTAGATGGAATAAGAAGAGGTACTGATGTAATGATGGCTGGTAAAATAGCCGTTGTAGCTGGTTATGGAGATGTTGGTAAAGGTTCAGCAGCTAGCTTAAGAGGTGCAGGCGCACGTGTTTGTGTGACTGAAATAGATCCAATTAATGCACTTCAAGCGGCAATGGAAGGTTACGAAGTTGTCACAATGGACGATGCTTGTAAATATGGCGATATATTTGTTACCGCCACTGGTAATCTTGATGTTATTACGCAAGATCATATGAGACAAATGAGAGATCGTGCTATCGTTTGTAATATTGGACATTTTGATAACGAAATACAAACAGAAGCTCTTCAAAATTACAAGTCTGATGAGATTAAACCACAAGTAAGAGAAGTAGAATTTCCAGATGGGAAGAAAATATTATTACTATCAGAGGGAAGACTTGTTAATCTAGGAAATGCTACTGGTCATCCAAGTTTTGTTATGAGCGCATCATTTACTAACCAGGTCTTAGCGCAACTTGAACTTTGGAAAAATTCTAAAAATTATGAAAATAAAGTTTATGTTTTGCCAAAACATTTAGATGAAAAAGTTGCATCATTACACTTAAAGAAAGTTGGAGCAAAACTTACTGAATTAACTGATAAACAAGCAGAATATATTGGTGTTAGTAAGCAGGGTCCATTTAAAGATAATACTTACAGATATTAGGAGTTAATATGAAAAGATCTTATTTATTTACTAGTGAATCAGTTTCTGAAGGCCATCCAGATAAAGTTTGTGATAGAATTTCAGATATGGTTGTTGATACTTATCTATCATCTGGTGACCCACAAACACGTGTAGCTTGTGAGACTTTGACTACTACTAATAAAGTAGTTCTAGCAGGAGAAGTAAGGGGCCCATCAGTTTCTAAAGATCAGATTATATCTCAAGTGAGAGATTGTATTAAAGATATTGGTTATGAACAAGACGGCTTTCATTGGCAGAATTGTGATATTGAAAGTTTTCTTCATGAGCAATCGGCAGATATTGCTATGGGTGTTGATTCTGGTAGCAATAAAGATGAGGGCGCAGGCGATCAGGGAATCATGTTTGGTTTTGCTTGTAAAGATACTGAATCATTAATGCCAGCACCGATACATTATTCTCACCAAATTTTATATAAAATGGCACAAGCTCGTAAAGATGGATCTGCATCTGGTCTAGAGCCTGATTCAAAAAGCCAAGTTACAATGCTTTATGAAAACGGAAAACCAAGCAAAGTTACATCTTTAGTAATTTCTTCACAACACAAAGAAGGTTTATCTCCTGAAGACGTAAAAGAAATTGTTAAACCTTATGTATATGAGTGTATACCTAATAACTTGTTAGAAGGTCTTAAAGATGAAGAATTCTATGTCAATCCTACAGGAAACTTTGTAATTGGAGGTCCTGATGGTGACTCTGGTCTAACAGGTAGAAAAATAATTGTTGATACATATGGTGGAGCTGCACCCCATGGTGGAGGGGCATTTTCTGGAAAAGATCCATCTAAAGTTGATAGATCTGCAGCATATGCAGCTAGGTACTTAGCAAAAAATGTTGTTGCAGCTAATCTTGCTGATGAGTGTACTATACAGTTATCTTATGCAATAGGTGTATCAAAACCTTTATCAGTATATGTTAATACTAATGGAACAAACAAAGTCGATGAACAGAAAATTGAAAAATCTGTGCAAGATTTATTTGATCTAAGTCCAAGAGGAATAAGAGAACATTTAAAATTAACAAATGCAATTTATGTTCCAACTTCTGCTTATGGCCATTTTGGTAGAGAGCCAAGTGACAAAGGGCAATTTACTTGGGAAAAAACAGATTTAGTTGAAGCTCTAAAAGGTATTGCATAATAAAATTTGCAAAAATTAAGTAATCAAATTTTAGATCTTCGTGAACTTGAAAAACTCTCTACTAATTTATGTAAAGACATATCTGTTGGAGATATTTACCTATTTCAAGGTGAACTAGGTGCTGGTAAAACAACACTTGTAAAATTATTAATTAATAATCTTTATTTATTAAATAATTTATCCAAACCAGCTTCAATTGCTAGCCCAACATTTCCTATTTTAATTACTTATGATTTAAATTCATCTCAAATATATCATTATGATCTTTATAGAATTAAAAATTTAAAAGAATTAGAGGAATTAGATTTTTTCGAAAATCTAAATAATAATATTACATTTATTGAATGGCCTGAAATGTTAATTAGTTTGCCACTAAATAAAAAATATTACTTAGTAAATTTAGATATTATTTCAGAAACTAAAAGAAAAATTAATATTAGTTTTAATCAATAATATTATGAATTCTGATCATAAAGATTTAGAAAAAATTGAGGATGGATTATCTAAAAAACTAATTTATAGAAAAACAGAAAAAGAGAATACTAAAATAATAATTGATTTTTCTAAAGATAAACAAGAGTTTAAAAATTTCCTTGATGTTTATGAAATATTATTAAAAGTCAACATATCGATTCCTAAGATATATGAAGTTAATCAACAACAATATAAAATATATATGCAAGATTTTGGAAATGATAAATTTAACAAAATATATAATGAAGATAATCTTTACAAACTTTTAAAACTAGCTGTAGATAATATAATTGTTATTCAAAATGAAACAAATTTAAAAAATTTAAAAAATTTAAAAGAATACACCTTTGACGATTTAAAAATTGAACTTAAAGAGTTTGTTACTTATTATATTCCTAAAGACAAAAATTCAAATTTTCCAACTTCAAAATTTTATGAATTATGGGAAAGTTTATTTTATTCTCAAAATTATAATATGAAAAATTTTGCCCACAAAGACTTTGAATTTGTTAATTTGTTTTTTCTAAAAAATTATGAATCACATTTACAATGTGGAATTATTGATTTTCAAAGTGCTTTTATAGGGTTTACAGGATGGGACCTTCTATCGTTATTAGAAAATCCAAGAATTGATTTTACAAAAGATTACAACGATAAATTAATTGAATATTTCTATGATAACACTTCAATTATTGAAAATCTCAAAACTTTTCGTGAACAATATTACATTTTAAGTTTAGCTCGACAGACCCGATTACTTGGTAGGTGGAAAAAATTACTTAGTTTAAATAATGATAATCAATATTTAGATTATTTAAAAATAACTAAATCTAGAACAGCAGTAACTTTGAATAATATTAAAAATCATGAACTAAGATCGATTTATGAAAAATATTTATAATTTATGAAAAATTTTACGTTAATGATTTTATGTGCAGGTTTTGGATCAAGAATGCTGAATTTGACACGTAAAACTCCAAAACCTCTGTTAAAATATAAAAATAAAATATTATTAAAAAATACAATTGATTTCTTTACTAATATTGGATGTGATGAAATCTTAATAAATACTCATTATTTACATAATAAAATTAAAAAATATTTGGATAAAAATTATAAAAAATATCCTATTCAGATTATCCATGAAAAAAAAATACTTGGTACAGGGGGAGGAGTAAAAAATATTTTTAATCATACAAAAAGAAAAAATATTTGTGTCGTTAATTCTGATATTTTTTGGACTAAAAAAAATAAATCGCATATTCAATATTTTCTTGGTAATCATTGCGATGTTTCTCATTGTAAAATGTTGTTGTCTAAAGACATTAATTTTTTAGGTTTAAAAAAAGAAAATGGAGATTTTTATTTAAAAGGAAATGTAGTTATAAATTGGAAAAGTAAAAATGAGAAATTGTATTATTCCGGTCTTCAAATTGTTTCTAAAAATATCTTTAATAATAGAAAAAAAATATTCCCTATGAATGAAATTTGGACAAAACTAATTAAAAAAAATCAAATCAAAGGCTACGTAATTCCTTCCAAAATTAGACATATTGGGGATAAAAAATCAATTTTAGAAAATTAGATTTAATTTAGCTTGATAATAGATAAATATTTCTTACATAACAATTATGTCTACTAAAGTTACTAATGATCAAAACTTTGAAAATGATATATCTTCAAATGAATTACCTGTGGTAGTTGATTTTGGAGCTGAATGGTGCGGTCCATGTAAAGTGCTTGATCCAATTTTAGAAGAAATTGCTGAAGAGAACAAAGACAAAGTAAAAATATATAAAATGAATATTGATGAGAATCCTATGACCCCACAGAAATATGGTATAAGAGGAATTCCAACGATAATGATATTTAAAAAAGGTGAGTTAATTGATACTAAAGTTGGGAGTCTTCCAAAAACAGCCTTAGAAAACTGGATACAATCTAATTTAGAGTAATCTTCTTCTAATTTTTCCTATCAAATACAGAGAACCAGTGATTAAATATATTTTCTCTTGATGAGATCTAAAATATTTTAAAGCATCATTTATATTATCTACTTGCTCACATTTAATAGAATGTAAGTCACAAATCTCATTTATTTGTTTAGTTTTAAATGAATTTTTTTCATCTGGAATTTTTATAGCTAAAACCTTAGATATTCTTTTTTTTATTTTGTTCAAAAATAAACTTGCTTTCTTATTGTTCAACATTCCAAATAAAACTACGATTTTTATTTTTTTAGCTTTTAAAAAATCATTTAGTTTTTCAGCTCCATCTATATTATGTGATCCATCAAGAATTATTTTGTTATGCTTATAATTAATAACTTCTAATCTTCCTGGCCAAATTGTTTGTTTTATCGCTATATTAATTTCTTTTGTATTCATTTTATATCCCATCCTTTTCATAATTTTTGCAAAATATATAGATATTGATGCGTTTTCTTCCTGATGTTTTCCATTTAATGAAGGTTTAGTATAGAGATATTTTTTTCCATCTATTCTTATCTCAAACTTATTTTTTAATGATTTTGTGACTCGAAATTCTTTTCCATAAAAATATTTATTTCCAAATTTATTTAGTTTTTTTTGAATGTGACCTTTTAATTCTTTTTTTTGTTTACCAACTAACACAAACTTACAATTCTTCACTATACCCAATTTTTCATTAGCAATCTTCTTAAGTGTTTTTCCAAGAAATTCCTCATGATCAAAACTAATTGGCGTTAATATACTACATATCTTTTTTGGTATTATATTAGTTGCATCTAATCGACCACCTAATCCTGTCTCTAAAATAAGAAAGTCAGACTTTGATTGTTTAAACAATATGAATGCTGCGGCTGTTGTTATTTCAAAGAAAGTTATTGGTTTGTTATTATTTATTGTTTTTACAAATTTTAGAGTTTCATAAAGTTTCTTGGTGCTTACTTCTTTATTATTTAGAATTATTCTTTCATTAAACCTAGATAAATGTGGTGAAATATATGCATCACATTTATACCCATTATTTAATAAAATATTTCTTATAAAACTTTGTACAGAGCCTTTTCCATTTGTTCCTGCAATATGTATAGTTTTTGGCAGATGATCTTCAGGATTACCTAATTTTTTTAATAATAATTTTAATCTGTCTAATGAAAGATCAATATATTTGGGATGAAGTTTGACAAGTTCATCTAATAACTTTTCTGTTTTAGATTTCACTTATTAACTTATATGATCTAATACTTTGTATAAAGTTTCTTTAAGATCTTTTCTATGAGAAACAATATCTACCATCCCATGATCTTTTAGATATTCAGCTTTTTGAAAATCTATAGGTAATTCTTCTCTGATGGTGTCTTGTATAACTCTTTTACCTGCGAAACCAATTGTAGCACCTTTTTCTGCTATTGTTATATCGCCTAACATTGCGAAAGAAGCTGTTACTCCACCAGTAGTAGGTTCAGTAAGAACAACTATGTAAGGTATATTATTTTCATTTAACAGATCAACAGCAGCAATTGTTCTAGGCATTTGCATTAAGCTCACAATTCCTTCCTGCATTCTTGCTCCACCAGATGAAGTAACAATTACATAAGGCAATTTGTTTTCTATAGCAATTTTAGCTCCTTTAACTATTGCTCCTCCAACTGCTCTACCCATAGAACCTCCCATGAATTCAAAATTCATTAGTCCCGAGATAATTTCTTTGTCTTTAATTTTTCCCTTTATAAGAATAAAAGCGTCATCCCTATTTGTTTTTTTTCTGTATTCTTTTAATCTATCTTTATATTTTTTTTTATCTGTGAATTTTAGCGGATCATCTGAGATTTTATCTGGGATAATTTCACTATAATCACCATCTTTGAAAAACAATTTTATTCTATCTTCTGCAGACATTCTAAAATGATAATTGCAATTTACACAAACATATAAATTTTCTTTTAAATCTTTATGATGAATCATATTTCCACATGATACACAATTATTCCATAATTTTTCTGGAACACTTCTTCTTTTTACTAGCGAGGATAGTTTAGGTTTTACAAAATTTGTTAACCAATTCATACTTTTGTTCCATCTTTCAAATCTTTTGTAAATCTATTAATTTCTAACAATATCTTATCTTTGTTATTTAAATTCTCTTCAATAATTTTAATTATACTTGAGCCAACAACTGCACCATCAGCTATTTTGCATATATTGTTTACATCAATTGAGTTTTTAATACCAAATCCTGGTACAACTGGTAAGTTTGTATGTTTTTTGATAAATGCCACTGATTTTGCAAGATCATTAAGATCTGCAGATTTTTGTCCAGTAATGCCCATAACACTAACATAATATAAAAAACCACTTGCATTTTTTAATATTAACTTAAGCCTTTCTTCATTAGTTGTAGGAGTAATTAATCTTATTAAATCAATCTCATTATTTTTAAGCTCATTGATCAAATCTTCATCCTCTTCAGGTTGTAGATCAACAATAATTAAACCGTCAACTCCATTTTTTTTGCATTTTTTTACAAACTTCTCAATTCCAAAATACAGTATCAAGTTATAGTAACCCATTAAAATAATAGGGAGATCATGTTTTATTTTCTTTGCCTCGGAGGCTAAAGAGAAAATATTTTCTAAACCAATCCCTTTACTTATTGCTCTATTACTTGATAGCTGAATTGTTGGACCATCAGCCATTGGATCAGAAAAAGGCATTCCAATTTCCATAATATCGGCCCCATTATTAATAATTGTCTTAATAATTTGTAAACTTGTTGCGTAATCAGGGTCACCTCCAGTAACAAATGTTACTAGTTTTTTTTCATTATTTTTAAATGTCTGACTAATTAAATTAGTCATTTAAATCTTTATATTTAATTCATCAGCTATTGTAAAAATATCTTTATCACCTCGGCCACACATGTTCATGACAATAATTTTATCTTTACTATAGTTTTTTGCTATTTTCTTTAATACAGCTAATGCATGAGCTGGTTCTAAAGCGGGAATTATACCTTCTAATTTACAACAATATTGAAAAGCTTCCAACGCTTCTTTGTCTGTTGCTGACATGTATGTAACTCTTTTTTCTTCAAATAAAAATGAATGTTCTGGTCCAATACCTGGATAATCTAAGCCTGCCGAAATGGAATGTGCTTCCTGAATTTGCCCAGATTTTGATTGTAGTAAATATGTTTTATTTCCATGTAATACGCCAGGCTTACCACCTGTTAAACTTGCTGCATGCTTATCAGTTTTTATGCCATGGCCTGCAGCTTCAACGGCAATCATTTCGACATTTGAGTCATCTAAAAATTCATGAAATAATCCTAAAGCGTTTGAGCCACCACCAATACATGCCATTAATAAATCTGGCGATCTTCCTTCTTGTTCTTCAAGTTGTTTTCTAACTTCCTTACCAATTACAGATTGAAAATCTCTAACCATTGCAGGGTATGGATGTGGTCCTGCAGCTGTCCCAATTATATAAAAAGTATCTTTAACATTTGTTACCCAATCTCTTAATGCTTCATTCATAGCATCTTTAAGCGATTTTGATCCAGTTGAAACTGATCGTATTTCTGCGCCAAGTAACTTCATTCTGAAAACATTTGGAGATTGTCTTTCAATATCTTTTTCTCCCATATAAACTATGCATGGCAAACCGAATAAAGCACACACTGTTGCTGTAGCAACACCGTGTTGCCCAGCTCCTGTTTCAGCTATAATTCTCGTCTTACCCATTTTTTTTGCTAGTAAGATTTGACCCATGCAATTATTAATTTTATGAGCACCTGTATGGTTTAATTCGTCTCTTTTAAAATAAATTTTTGGACCACCAAGATCGTTAGTGATTCTTTCAGCTAAAAATAATGGGCTTGGTCTCCCAACATATGTTGATAAGTAATAATTAAATTCATTAACAAAATTTTTATCATTTTTTATTTTTTCATATTCTTTTTCTACTTCAAGAATTAAAGGCATTAAAGTTTCAGAAACATATCTTCCACCAAATTGACCAAAATATCCTTTTTCATTCGGATAACTTTTATATGTATTTTTAAGCATTATTTAATCTTCCGATAAAATTATTTATAATGTGATTATCCTTAATTCCAAGCTCTTTTTCTACTCCAGAGGATAAATCTACTCCAAATGGATTTATATCATCGACTATTTGCTTAATATTATTTGAATTCACTCCTCCAGACAAAAACCACTTTTTTTTAGTTTTTAGATTTTTTATTATATTCCAATCAAAACTCTTAGCATTTCCCCCAGGTAATTCACCTCTCAAAGGCTTATAATCAAATAAAAAATAATCAACACTTTCATATTTATCAATTTTATTTAAGTCGTAATTATTATTTATTGAAATTGATTTTATAATTTTTACATTCATTTTTTTTAAAGTTTTAATATATTGCTCATCTTCTGAGCCATGTAATTGGACAAATTTTAATTTTAAATTGTTTATAATTTCTTTTAATTCATCAATATTTTTGTTAACAAAAACACCAACGCCATTAATATTCAAGTCTTTAGATATGTTTTGAAGCATTCTTGCATTTTCAAATGATATATTTCTTGGACTTTTTTGATAAAAAATCATACCAAAAAAATTTACTTTATTTCTTTCACAACATAAAAGTGTATTTTCATTTTGTATCCCACAAATTTTTATAATCATTTTTTATGATAGAGATTTATTTATTTCTTTTAAAATTTGAAGTGGATCTTTAGATTCTGTAATTGGTCTACCAATCACTAAATAATTAGCACCTAATTTTATAGCCTTTTCTGGTGTTTCCACTCGTTTTTGATCATCACTTTTTATTTTATTATTAATCCTTATACCAGGTGTTACAATAATAAAATTTTTTCCAACCTCTTTTCTAATATATTTTATTTCCTGAGGACTGCATACTACACCATCTAATTTGTTTTTTTTAGCTGCTTCTGTAAAACTTCTAACTAATTTTGTAATATTTTTTTGATTGTAATACTTTTTTGTTTGTGTGCTGTCCATACTTGTTAAAATTGATACACCTAAAATTTTAGTACTATCTTTAAAAGAACTAGATACCTTCATCATCTTATCACCACCTGATATATGTATTGTAGTAAGTAAAGGTTTCATTTTAATAATTGCTTCTAAACCCTTTTCGACAGTATTTGGTATGTCATGCAATTTTAAATCAAGAAATATTTTAGGACAAATTGAATAAACCTTTTTGTAACCTTCTAGACCAAAATTAAAAAAAAACTGATAACCAATTTTAAAAGCAAAAGCATCTTTTTTTAAAATTTTTACTAGTCTTATAGTTTTATTTAGGTTTTTAGAATCTAAAGCAATTATTATTTTTTTAGTATGCATCTTCTATATTGGAAAATTCTTTTTTATTTATTATTTTATGTAAAATTTTTCCAATTTTAAAGTGTAGTTTGTAACTTTTATTTTTGAATAATTTTTCATTTGTTTTTGGATTTCTAACAAATTTTTCTCTATTAATTTTTCTACTTATAGTGCCAAAACCTCTCATTTCAATATTTTTTCCATTTTTAAGAGAGTTTGAAATCGTTTTAATAAAAATATTAAAAAGCAGTTCTATATCTTCTGAATTTAAATTATCATGTTTTTTTTGAAGTTTTTCTAGGATTTCAGATTTTAACATTAATCCTATTTTTTTAATACTGAACCTAAAATATCTCCTAAAGAGGCACCTGATGTACTTGACCCATATTTACTCAAAGCTTCTTTTTCATCTTTTATCTCTAATTCTTTGATAGAAAGATTTAAAATTCTATTTTTTGAGTCAATAGATAAAATTATTGAATCTACTTTTTCATCTAACGCGAAACGTTCTGTTTTATTTTCATTTTTATCATTAGACAAATTTGATTTTTTAATAAAACCATATATTTCTTTTTCTTTATCAAGTTCAATTTTTAAACCTTTTTCATCAATATCTACAATTTTTCCAGTAACCGTAGATTTAATAGGATTATTATCAACATAATCCTGAAGAGGGTCATTATTTAAATGTTTTACTCCCAAGCTAATTCTTTCTTTTTCAGCATTTATATCAAGTATTTTAACTGTAATTTTTTCACCTTTTTTTAAATCTTTTAAAATTTTCTCACACTCTTTTTCATCCCAGCTTAAATCAGAAATATGAACCATACCGTCAATTTCATCTATTACTTTTACAAAAATGCCAAAATCCACGATGTTAACTATCTCTGTTTCAAAAGTATCATTAATATTAAAGTTTTCTCTGAGCTTAACCCAAGGGTTGTCTTTCATTTGTTTCAAGCTACAGTTTATTCTTTTTCTTTCATCATCTATTTCTAAGATTAGAACATCTATGATATCGTTTGTATTTATAATTTTTGATGGATGTGGCGGTTTTTTTAACCAACTAAGTTCATTTAAGGAAATAATACCATCATAAAGGTTATCAATTAAAATATGAACATTGTTATCATTCATACTTATAACTTTAGCTGATTTTTTTTCTTTGATTTTTATATTTTCTTCTACTTTATCCCAGGGGTTGTCTGTTAGTTGCTTAATACCAAGACTTAATCTAGATAATTCTTCATCAAATTTTAGAACTTTTATCTTAATTGTTGAATTAAGTTCAAGCACATCAGATGGATTATTAATCTTGGTCCAAGAAATATCTGTAACATGTACAAGACCATCAATCCCCCCTAGGTCAATAAATGCACCATAATCTGTTATATTTTTAACTTTACCTTCAATTATAGAACCTTCTTTTATATTTTTAAGAAGTTCAGATCTTTGTTCTTTAAGCTCATTGTCTGTTATTGCTTTTCTAGATACAACAATATTGCCTCTGTATTTATCCATTTTTAGAATCATGAGATCTAAAGGCTTATTTAATAGTTCCTTAGTATCTTTTACAATTTGTCTAGTTTCAATTTGACTTCCAGGCAGAAAGGCAACCACTCCATCTAGGTCAACACTCATACCACCCTTTACTCTGTTGAATGGAATACCCGTTACAATTTTATTTTCGTTAAAACTTTCTTGTAAATTATGCCATGCTTTTTGTCTAACTGCCTTCTCCCTTGAGAGAAGTGTTTCTCCATTAGCATTGTCCACATTTTCGATAAATACTTCAGTCTCATCACCAACTTCGATATCAGATTTTTGTCCAGGTCTAGAAAATTCACTTAATGGAACTCTTCCTTCACTTTTTAAACCAACATCTATTGTAACTATTTCATTTTCAATTGATATTATCTTGCCCTTTGCAATACTTTTTTCTTTAGCCGAAGATTTTTTTAGAGAATTAGAAATTAAAGTGTCATATTCTGAATTAGTAATTTTATTTTCAAGCTGTGGGTTCATATTAATTTATTTAAAATTATTTGATTAACTTGATTAGTAGTTTCCTTAAAGCTACCATTGTTATTTATTATAAATGCGTTTTTTGGTACAACCAATGGCGAGTGTTTTCTACGTTTATCTTTATAATCTCTCAATTTTATTTCCTTCAAAATTTTTGGGTATATAGACTTTTCGCCACTATCAATCAACTGTTTATATCTCCTTTTTGCTCTAATTTTTGAATTTACCTCTATATATAGTTTTAAATCAGCCTTTTTAAAAACTACTGAACCTATATCTCTACCATCAATTACAAAACCTTGAAAATTTTTATTTTTTTTTACAAAATTACGTTGTAATTTATTTATGAATATTCTGACAAAATTATATACAGCTATTTTTGAAGCTAATTCTCCTATTTTTTGTGTTCTTAATTTCTTACTTTTTCTGTAATTGATTTTTTTTATCTCATTTATTTTATTTTTTATTTCGTGAATATTTTTAAAATTGATATTATCTCTTAATAAAATAAAAGCAAAACGTCTGTAAAGAATTCCTGAATCTAAATGTTTTAATTTCCATTTTCTACTTATATATTTTGAGATTTTTTCCTTTCCTGAAGCAGCAGGTCCATCAACAGTTATAATTATATTTTTCAAAAGATTTGACCACCCAACTTGTTAAATTCTTCTATAAAGGTAGGAAAGCTTGTATTTATTGATTCAGAATCTTTTATATTAAGTGGACCTATTTTTGTACCCATTATTGCAAATGCCATTGCAATACGATGGTCAAAATCAGTTTGGATTGTATTATTTATAAAATTAAAATTTTTTGTAGGATAAATATAAAGATCATCATCTTTGACTTTACAATTAACTCCACAGTTTTGTAAATTTAATAATATTAATTTTAATCTATCACTTTCTTTAACTTTCAATTCATTTAAACCTTTAAAAATACTTGGAGAATTGGCAAAAGAAGCTGCAATAGCTAGTATCGGATACTCATCTATCATTAAATCAGCAAATTCAGGACCTAGTTCACAACCGTTTAGTTCTGAGCTAGTAACATCTATATCACAAATATTTTCATTATTATTTGATCGCTGATTTAACAGTGAAATATTAGCCCCCATTTTCTTTAATGCTAAAATTATTCCATTTCTAGTTGGATTATTATTGATATTCTTAAGAATTAAGTGTGAATTTTTATTTATTAAAGCTGAAACAATAAAGAAAGCACTACTTGATAGATCATTCGGCACAGAAATATTTTTGGATATAAGTTCTTTTTTTCCAATTATTTTTATTATTTTTGTATTTTCTAACTTTTCTATTTCTATATTAGCCCCAAAAGACTCTAACATTGTTTCTGTATGATCTCGTGTAATTTTATATTCTTTTAAAGTTGTTGTACCTTCAGTATTAAGACTAGCAAGTAATAATCCAGATTTAATTTGTGCAGATGGTATTTTTAAATCAATATTAGAAGAAATTAAATTACTACTTTCAATAATAATTGGTAAAGTCCCATTATTGGTTAATATTTTTGCATTCATTTTCTTCAATGGATCGGCAATTCTTTTCATAGGTCTTTTAGAAAGAGATTTATCACCAGTTAGAACTGATCTAAATTTTTGACCTGACAATAGACCAGTTAATAATCGAGCACTTGTTCCAGAATTGCCAAGATAAATTTCATCATGTGGTTTTTCCAATGAATTTAATCCTTTTCCATGTATTATAATATTATGTTGATTATCCTCAATTTTGACACCCATAGCCTTAAAAGCATTTAAGGTATGAAAAACATCTTCAGACCTCAAAAGATTATTAATTTCACAAATACCATTTGAAATAGAGGGTATAATGATTGATCTATGAGATATAGATTTATCTCCTGGTATATTGGCTGATCCATTTATACCTTTAGTAATTCTATTGCTAATCATTTAAAGTTGAAAATTTGACCCTAAGTAAAATTTTTTAATTTTTTCATCATTAACAGCAGATATAGGATCACCTTCATAAAATATTGCTCCTTCATTCACAATATATACTTTATCAACAATTTTTAGTGTCTCTCGAACATTATGATCTGTAATTAAAATACCGATATTTCTATCTTTTAATTTTTTAATTATTATTTTGATTTCTTCAATTGAAACAGGATCAATTCCAGTCAATGGTTCGTCCAATAATAAATATTTAGGATTTGTTGCAAGTGTTCTTGCTATTTCTAACCTTCTTCGCTCCCCACCTGATAAAACAATTGATTTAGATTTTCTAACATGATTAATGTCAAACTCATTAAGAAGATTTTGTAATACTATGTTTTGTTTTTTTTTATCTTTTTCTTTTATTTCAATTATTGACAAAAGATTATCTTCTACACTCATACCTCTAAATATTGATGCCTCTTGAGGAAGGTAACTTATTCCAAGAGTACCTCTTAAGTATATTGGAAGATTTGAAACATCTACTTTATCTAGTATTATGCTTCCACTATCTGGTTTAACCAAACCAACAATAATATAAAAAGTTGTAGTTTTTCCCGCACCATTTGGGCCTAATAATCCAACTATTTCTCTTCTATTAATTGATATACTAATATCTCTAACTACCTGCTTATTACCATATGTTTTAGAAATTTTATTTATAGAAAGTCCACTATCTAAAATATTAAATTTATTATTCATTATTTAAGATTATTACTTTTACTTTACTTTCATTATTTGATTTAATTTTATATGAATTATTTTTAGTATCAAGGGTTCCATAGTCACCAACTACTTTTTCCCCATCACGGATAATTGTAACATCATCTATTAATTCAATAAGAGATGTTTCATTGTTATAATTTATTTTCTTTGCATACATTTCTGAATTATTGTTTTTCACATAAGATAAATTGTTGTCAAAAACATTTAAAATAGTTATTTCTTTATTATTGATATTATTTGAAAAAAAGCCATCTATAGTCTCACCTATTATAATAATGTTTTCATTTATCAACTTAGACTTTTCACCAAATAGAGAAAATTCACCAGTTAAATTATTAACTTTAATTAAGCCATTTGAAAACATTTCGATATTTTCAGTTATTAATTCAGAGTCTAATCCTTGAAGTTCTAGTCTTTCATATTTAACTTCAAATTTTAATTTCTCACCCTGTCCTCTCATATTAAATTCTGACGAATCAAATTTAACTGCGCCTTCAGCATTTAGTTCGGTAATGTTATTTAAATTATCTTCAAAATCAACTTTTACATTTTCAGCGTTAAGTGTAAAATTATCTGAATCAATTTTTACATTTTTTTTTAATAAATAATACTGTTCATTTTGAAATACTTCGATGCCATCATCTGTAGTTATCTCCGTTTCTCCAATTTCTCTTGCAGAAATAGATAAACTAATTATGCAAATGACTATTAGTTTAAAAATCAAACTCATTTTAAAACTATAAAGGATTTACCATAAAAAACAATTTTGTCTCCTTTATCAAATATATTAAATCCGTCTGAAGAAATTATTGTGTTTTTTGCTTTAAATAAAGATTTCGATTTACTATTTGCTGTTTGTTCCGTTCTATTAAATATAACTTTTTCAGTCTCAATACTAAAATCATTAGATTTAAATCGAACATTTTTACTTAAAAGTATGTTATTATTACTTAAAAAATTTCCCTCTTTTGCACTTACATAAATTTTTTTCTCTTCGTTATTTATAGTGAATCTAGGAAGATCAATATCTGCTTTTGAAACATTTTTTTTATATTTATCTGATTTAATATTCATTTGATTAATATGTTTTGAGAATATCACTGATAAAAAAATTAATATAATAGTTATACCGAATATAAAAACTAGTTTTCTATTTATATATAAAAAAAAATTCAATTTAACTCGTCAATCTTAATAAATCATGAATATGGACTATACCTATTGGTTTTTTTTTATCACAAACAAACAAACTTGTTATTTTTTTTGTATTCATTAAATTAATTGCTTCACCAACTAACATTTCCTTATTAACTAAAGTTGGATTTGCAGTCATAATTTCTCTAGCTTTTTTTTCGAAAAACTTAGAATTTAATTTTCTTCTTAAATCACCATCAGTAATTATACCCACTAATTGCTTTTTGTTATTAATTACCCCGATACAACCAAAGCTTTTTTTTGTCATAGTAAGGATAGCTTTAGACATCTTTTCGTCCAATTTTGCTAGAGGAATTTCTTTTTTTAAATGCATAATATCATTTAAATTTTTTAAATCTTTTCCAAGATTGCCTCCGGGATGTAAGCTTTTAAATTCTTTACTCTTAAAACCTCTAATTTCAAGTAAAGCAATTGCGATACAATCACCAATTATCATAGACATTGAGGTTGAACTAGTAGGAGCTAAATTTAAAGGACATGCTTCAATGGGTTTTTTAAATAAAATACTCAGTGTAGAATTTTTATGAAGGGTACTTTTGGAATTACTTGTTATGCCTATGAGTTTAATATTAAACCTTTTTGTAAATTGAATTATATTATTTAATTCAGATGTTTCACCTGAGTTTGATATTGCTATTACGCAGTCGTCTTTTTTTATACTTCCTAGATCTCCATGACTTGCTTCCGTTGCATGGATAAAGTAAGATGGCGTTCCTGTTGAAGTAAGTGTTGCGGATATTTTATTTCCAATATGAGCACTTTTGCCAACACCTGTAACAACTACTTTACCTTTTGTGTTATAAATTAAATTAACAGCCTTGCAAAAATTATTATTGAATGTGGATTTTAAATTTTTTATACTACTTAATTCCCTAGTTAAGGTTCTGTTTGCACTATCAATTATATTCTTATTATTAGTCATTAATGTTTAAAAATATCTTGTTCAGACCAACCATTAATATCTAAGTCAGTTCTATATTGAATAAATTCAAAACAGGCCTTAGCAAGTTTACTTCTTTTTTCTCTTAATAACATCTTTTCAAGTTTATCTTTTATTTTATGCAAGTATAAAACATCAGTTGCAGCATATATCTGTTGTTCTTTAGATAATTCTCCACCCCAATCAGATGATTGCTCAGTTTTTGAGATCGATTTTCCTAATAATTCGTTACATAGATCTTTGTATCCATGTTTATCTGTATATGTTCTAACTAGTTTTGATGCAATTTTAGTACAGTAAACATTTTTTATATTAATTTTAAAGTTATATTTGAATACAGCAACATCAAATCTAGCATAATGAAATATTTTTTGAATTTTGTTGTTTTTAAGTATTTTAATTAAATTAAATGGTTTTTGAATAGACAAATCAATCTTTATAAGATGACATATTTCATCTCCATTCGAAATTTGAACCAAACATAATTTATCTCTGTTTGGGTTTAAACCCATTGTTTCACTATCTAATGCAACTACATCTGAAGGTTTAAAACTATTTGGTAGATCACCTTGATGGAAATTAATTTTCATTTTGAATTTATTACCTGTTTAATTTATATATTTTCTCTATATCATTTATTTAATTAAAGGTCATGAAATCAATAGTAATTTTTGGTGGGTCAGGTTTTGTAGGTAAGCATTTAATTAGGCGTCTTACTAAAAATGGCCATAAAATTATTGTTCCATATCAAAGATCTGTACAAGAAGCAAAAATCCGACTTTTAGGTGTAACAGGACAGGTAATTCCATTTCGTTATTCTTCATTAGATGACAAAAGGCTTAAATCTGTTTTAGATAATGCCAACGTGTGCATTAATTTAAAAACTACTTATGATCAAAAGAAAGGTGATTTTAACAATACAATATATAAGTTTAATCAGAAACTTATTAGAATTTTAAAATCTAGTAAGGTATTAAAACAATTCGTTCTTTTTTCTGGTCTAGGTGTAGATGTTGATAAAAATTCAACACGAAGTATTGCAGTGCATAAATCTGAAAAGGAAGCTTTTAAACAACTAGATAATGTAATTATTATTAGGCCTGGTGTTATTATAGGTGGCGGTGATATTTTCTTAAAAAGACTTTTGCCAATAATTAAAGCTTCATTTTTTGTCCCACTTTTTGGAGATGGATCAAAAAAATTCCAACCAGTATTTATTGATGATGTGTCTTTAGCTGTTGATGAAATAATTAATTCCAAGATTAAAGGGAGAAACATTTACGAACTTGCTGGTCCTAGGATTTATTCTTACAAAGAATTTTTTAATCATATTTCTAATTTTTTAAACAAAACTCGAGTTTTAGTTCCTGTTCCTATGGCATTTATGAAACCTATGATAAATATTGCTGAAAAAACACCAATTTCTCCTCTTACATCAGAACAGTTAACATTATTTGAAACGGATAATCTTGTCGTAAATGTAGATAAATCATTCCAAAATCTTGATATTAATCCACAGGATACGCTACAAATACTTAAAAATATTGTCGTAAATTAAGGGTTTTCTCATTTTTAGTACATAAGTGGTACTATTATTTCAAAATTATTGTTTCCTTTTTTATCTTGAATGTGTATTTGGTTCGATCTAGATAAAATAGTAAACAAATGATAACTAAATGCTAAAATTTACAAAAATAAACAAGGAAAATCCTAGTAAAATATCTGCCAAAGAGAGGGTTAAATCATTTGATGAAATTTACGCTAAATATGCCTCACAAAAGGCAGAAGAACAAGCTTCCAGATGTTCTCAATGTGGTGTTCCTTTCTGCCAAGTTCATTGTCCTTTACACAATAATATTCCAGATTGGTTAAAGCTAACTGCTGAGGATAGAATGCAGGAGGCATTTGAAATTTCAAGCTCTACAAATAACATGCCTGAAATTTGTGGTCGTATATGTCCCCAAGATCGTTTGTGTGAAGGTAACTGTGTAATTGAACAATCTGGCCACGGTACTGTTACTATAGGATCGATAGAAAAATATATTACAGATAAAGCTTGGGAAGAAGGTTGGGTTAAAAATATAGAACCAGTTGAAGAAAGAAATCAAAGTGTTGGAATTATCGGTTCTGGCCCTGCTGGATTAGCTGCAGCAGAAGAACTTCGTAAAAAAGGATTTCAAGTTACAATATATGATCGCTACGATAGACCAGGAGGCCTTTTAATTTATGGTATCCCAAATTTTAAACTAGAAAAAGATATTGTAATTAGAAGAACAAATCGACTTAAAGAAAGTGGAATTAAGTTTGAATTGAACTGTGATATTGGCAAAGACATTACTTTTGAAGATATTAAAATTAAGCATGATGCAGTTCTTATAGCAACTGGCGTTTACAAATTTAGAGAAATCAATCTAAATACATCCAATTTTAATAATGTTGTACCAGCTTTAGATTTCCTAATAGCAAGTAACAAGACCGGTTTAAAAGATAATGTTGAAGATTTCACAAATGGAAGATTAAACGCAAATGGAAAAAATGTAGTTGTCATTGGTGGTGGTGATACCGCTATGGATTGTGTTAGAACGGCTGTTAGACAAGGAGCAAAATCTGTTAAGTGTCTTTACAGACGTGATAAGACAAACATGCCTGGTTCTCAAAGAGAAGTTCAAAATGCAATAGAAGAGGGTGTCGATTTTCAATGGTTGACTTTACCAACTGAATATTCTGGAAATGGGTCATTGAAAAATGTTAGAACCGTTTTAATGCAACTTGGAGAACCTGATGAGTCAGGTAGAAGGAAGCCAGAGCCAAAAGAAGGTACGGAAAAAGACCTAGATGTTGATTTAGCTATAGAAGCTTTGGGTTTTGAACCTGAAAATTTACCTAAGCTTTTTGATTATAATGACCTGACAGTTACAAGATGGGGCACACTAAAAATAAATTATAAAAATATGATGACATCAATTGATGGAGTATTTGCTGCTGGAGATATTGTTCGCGGTGCAAGTTTAGTTGTTTGGGGAATCAAAGATGGTCGCGATGCAGCAAAAAATATTAATGAATATTTAGAAAACAATTTTTCCGATCAAAACAATATGAATAAGAAAGCAATAAATGCCTAATCACTTTATTGAAAAGTATAAAAAGGATAAAAAATTCTTAGAAGAAAATCATGTTTATAATGAACTAGATGAACATTCATCATGTGGTGTTGGATTAATTGCATCTTTAGATGGATCTGAGACAAGAGAAATAGTCGAGTTAGGAGTTCAAGCTTTAAGAGTTTTGTATCACCGGGGTGCAGTTGATGCTGATGGTAAAACAGGTGATGGCGCAGGAATACAGTTATCCATACCAAAGAATTTTTTTACTCAACAAATAGAAAGAACTGGTCATACTCCTAATGATCTACCTTTTGGGGTTGGCATGATTTTTTTACCACGTACAGATTTTGCCGCTCAAGAAAACGCTCGTACTATTGTTGAATCTGAAATAATCAAAGAAGGTTTGAAAATATATGGTTGGAGACACGTTCCAATTAATTCATCGATTATTGGTGATAAAGCAAAAGCAACAAGGCCTGAAATAGAACAAATTCTAATTTGTAATGAAGAACTAAAAGATGAAAAGCAATTTGATAATAAACTTTATATAATTAGAAAAAGAATAGAAAAAGAAATTAGAAATCAAAATATTTCAGACTTTTATATTTGCTCATTATCTTGTCAGTCTATTGTTTATAAAGGTATGTTTTTAGCAGAACAGCTTTCCAATTTTTATCCGGACATCCAAAATGAGAATTTTATTTCTAGATATGCAGTTTATCACCAGCGTTATTCAACTAATACATTTCCTACATGGTCTTTAGCACAGCCTTTTAGAGTGATTGCGCATAATGGTGAAATAAATACACTTAAAGGAAATAAAAATTGGATGGCTGCTCATGAGCCAAGAATGGAACATAAAAATTTTGATAATAATGTAGATGATTTAAAACCCATAATTGATGCTAAAGCGTCTGACTCTGCTGCATTAGATTCAACAATAGAGCTATTAGTTAAAGCTAATCGTTCTTTACCTATGGCTAAAATAATAACAATTCCAGAAGCTTGGTCCCACAGAAGAGATTTTCCAAAAAAAATAAAAGATTTATACGCTTATGGTGGAGCAGTTATGGAGCCCTGGGATGGTCCAGCAGCAATATGTGGAGCGTACGGTGATTGGGCAATTGCTGGAATGGATAGAAATGGCCTTAGACCTATAAGATATACACTAACAAAAAATCTTCTTATCGCGGGTTCTGAAACTGGAATGGTTGATATTAAAGAAAATGAAATAGTAGAAAGAGGTAGGGTAGGACCAGGCCAATTAATAGCAGTTAACTTTAAAGAGAAAAAATTCTTTAAAGATCATGAGATAAAAAAGTATTTGGCAGAAACAAAACCTTTTGGTGATTGGACTAAAAAAATTACGTATATTGATAAACTTGTTCAATCTGTTGATGAGGAATTTAGAGATTTAGACTCAGGAGATCTTCGAAAAAGAATGGCATGCTTTGCCTGGTCAGTAGAAGATATCGAATTAATACTTCATCCAATGATTGCCGAAAAAAAAGAAGCAACAGGATCGATGGGAGATGACACTCCACTAGCTGTGCTCTCAAATAAATATAGAGGACTCCATCACTTTTTTAGACAAAATTTTAGTCAAGTTACAAATCCACCAATTGATTCATTAAGAGAAAGAGTTGTTATGAGTCTTCGAACTAGAATTGGAAACTTAAGTAATATTCTTGATGAAGATGAAAACCAATGCGATCATTTACAATTAAACTCCCCTGTTCTTTCAATTGAGCAATTCAAATCTATGCGTAGATATATGAAAGATACCGTGAAGATCATTGACACTACAATGGATAAAACAAATCCTGAAAATAATTTTGAGACAGAAATTTCAAGAATAAACCAAGAAGCAGAACAAGCTGTTAGAGAAGGGTATGTTCATATAATTTTAAGCGACAAAGAAATGTCTAAAACAAGAATAGCTCTTCCTATGATATTAGTTACAAGTTCTGTTCATCATCATTTAATTAAACAAAATCTTCGAACTTTTATTTCCTTAAATGTTCAATCTGCAGAATGTTTAGATGTACAATATTTTGCAGTGCTTATCGGAGTTGGAGCAACAAGTGTGAATGCATATATGGCACAACAAGCTATAGCGGAAAGACATAAAAAAGGATTATTTAAAAATCTCTCATATGAAGAATGTGTAGAGAGATTTATTAATTCTATAAATAATGGTTTGCTTAAGACTATGAGTAAGATGGGAATATCAGTGATTAATTCATATCGAGGTGGTTGTAATTTTGAAGCGATTGGACTCAGTAGAAATTTAATGAGCAAATATTTCCCTTCTATGAGTTCTAAAATATCCGGTATCGGTATCAGCGGTATTGAAAGAAGATCAAGATTAGCTCATGATAATGCTTATGAAGAAAGTGTTATTACGCTGCCGATTGGAGGAAACTATCGCTATAGATTTGGTGGTGAAAAACATGCTTTTGAAGCAAGATCAATTCACATGCTTCAAACTGCAGTAACTTCTAATAATTATTCTTTATTTAAAAAATATTCTTCGATGATTGATGAAATGGATCCTATAAATATTCGTGATCTTTTAGACTTCAAAAAAAATAACAATAATAGTAACTCTAACACAGTAGAACCTTCTCAAGAAATTAGAAAAAGGCTAGTTGCACCAGGAATATCACTTGGAGCCCTGAGTCCAGAAGCGCATGAAACTCTTTCTGTAGCAATGAATAGGATAGGAGCTAAATCTGATTCAGGTGAAGGTGGTGAAGATCCGATTAGATTTAAACCTAAGCCAAATGGAGATAACGCATCATCAAAAATTAAACAAATTGCAAGTGGACGATTTGGTGTAACAGCGGAATATTTAAATAATTGTGAAGAAATTGAAATTAAAGTTGCACAAGGTGCAAAACCTGGTGAGGGTGGACAATTGCCAGGAGGAAAAGTTACAGAATTAATTGCTAAACTAAGACATTCAACCGAAGGTGTGACGCTTATTAGTCCTCCTCCTCATCATGATATTTATTCTATCGAAGATTTAGCTCAGCTTATTTACGATTTGAAACAAATTAATCCAAGAGCTAAAGTATGCGTTAAGTTAGTTGCTCAGTCAGGGATTGGAACAGTCGCAGCTGGTGTTGCAAAAGCAAAAGCTGATACGATACTCATTTCTGGTCACAATGGTGGAACTGGAGCAAGCCCACAAACAAGCATTAAGTATGCAGGACTTCCTTGGGAACTCGGATTAAGTGAAGTACATCAAGTTCTATCTCTAAATAACTTAAGAGATAAAGTTGTTCTTAGAACTGATGGGGGTTTGAAAACAGGAAAAGATATTGTTATTGCGGCTATGCTTGGGGCAGAAGAATATGGAATTGGTACAGCAAGTTTAGTTGCTATGGGTTGTATCATGGTTAGACAATGTCATTCAAATACTTGTCCCGTTGGAGTTTGCTCACAAGATGAAAAACTTAGAGAAAAATTTACCGGAACACCAGAAAAAGTAATTAATCTTTTTAGTTTTATTGCTGATGAAGTTAGAGAAATTTTAGGATCACTAGGCTTTTCTTCTCTTGATGAAGTAGTTGGAAGATCTGATCTTTTATATCAAGTCAGTAGAGGAAGTTCTGATCTTGATGATTTAGATTTAAATCCAATTATTCAAACCATTGATTCATCAGTTGGAGAATTTGACATAAAGAAAAATACAATTAATAAAGTTAGCGATAGCCTTGATATTAAAATCATAGGGGACGCTAAGTCTTTCTTTGAAACAGATCAAAAAATTGAACTAAACTATAATATCAAAAATACTGATAGAGCTATTGGTACAAGACTTGCATCAGAAATTACTACTACAAAAGGAATGAGTTCTCTTCCAGAGGATTTCTTTACAGTTAATTTTCATGGTTCTGCTGGGCAATCTTTTGGAGCATGGAGTGTGCAAGGAACTACTCTTAAAGTCTTTGGTGACGCTAACGATTATGTTGCAAAAGGATTATCAGGGGGTAAAATTGTTATACAACCAAGCTCATCTTCACAACTAAAAACAAACAAAAATGTTATCATTGGGAATACTGTCTTATATGGAGCAACGCGTGGTAAACTTTTTGCAGCTGGAACTGCTGGTGATAGATTTGCTGTTAGAAACTCTGGCGCACATGCTGTTATTGAAGGATGTGGTGATAATGGATGTGAATATATGACTGGAGGAAGTGCAGTTATTCTTGGCGAAGTAGGAAATAATTTTGGAGCTGGAATGACCGGAGGTATGGCATTTGTGTACGATAAAGAAGGAACTCTACCACTTCGAATTAATCTTGAGGATATTTTCTATCAACAACAAATGACAACTTATTGGGAAAAAGTTTTATATCAAAAAATTGAAGAACATATCAAGGAAACAAATTCAATGTACGCAAAAAATTTACTCGAAAATTGGGAAAATGAGAAATTACTCTTCTGGCAGATTGTTCCAAAAGAAATGATCAATAAATTTGATCAACCTGTATTAATTCAAGAAGAAAAATCTGCTTAGTTTTTTATTATTGATTGAATAGAATCATTCATTATTTTTAAATCAAATGGATCGGATAATCTATGATCACTATTTTTTAATAATTTTATTTGGATTTGCTTTCCTTTAATTTTTTTTACTATTTTTTCTGGAACATCTGGAGTGACAACATTATCTTTTAGTCCTTGTATTAAAATTAAGGGCTTATTCCATTTGAATTCTTTATTTAAAATTTTATTTTTTCTACCTTCAATAATGTATTTCTTTTTTATAAGATAACTAAACCCGTAGGAGGAATATTTAATAATTCCTTTTTTCTTCATTTCTTGTTTTTTCTTTAAAGGGAGTTTTTTGTAAAACCCATCGATATAATCAGGTGCTGCCGCTAGGCCAATTAATCCAGCAATTCTTTTTGATCTTGCTTTGGCTGCTAAAAACATTAACCATCCACCCATACTGCTACCAACCAGAATTTGCGGTCCTTTTGCAATATTATCAATGATATCAATTAAGTCTTTCTTCCAATCTGAAATTGTAAAATCTTCGAATTTTCCATCAGATTTACCATGACCACGGCATTCAAAACGAATAAACTGCAATTTATTTTTTCGCGCAAATCTTTCTAAAGACAAAGCTTTTTGACCACTCATATCTGAGTTAAGGCCATGGATAAAGATAATACCAGGCCCCTTACCCTTTATAGATTTATAGCGAATTCTTTCTTTTTTCTTATTAATAAAGTAAGGCATCTTTGATACAAATACTTATATTTTAATAAAATGTCATCATTTAATGTCGCTCAAATTCTTCCCTCTTTAGATTCTGGTGGTGTCGAAAGAGGCACTATTGAAGTTGCAAATTATTTATCTGAATTAAATTTAAAAAATAATATTATTTCAAATGGAGGGCGTTTAATTAAGGAAATTGATAAAAATTATACTGATCATTTTCAATTACCAGTTAACTCAAAAAATTTTTTTATTTATCCATTAATTGCTAATCAATTAAAAAAATTAATTTTTAATCAAAATATTAATGTTGTTCATGTAAGATCAAGAGCACCAGCATGGATTTTAAGTTTTATAAAAAATAGAAACTTCAAAACAATATCTACATTTCATAATGTGTATAGTGGTAATTTTTATTTTAAAAAAATCTATAATAAGCAATTATCCAAAGTTGATCAGATTGTTGCTATTTCAAATTATGTAAAAAATGAAATTAGTAAAAAATACAATTTGGATTCAAATAAAATTAAAGTGATTAATAGAGGAGTTGATGTTAAATTTTTTGAAAAACCAATTTTAGATTCTCAAATAGAAAATATAATAAATAAGTATCAAATTGATACCTCAAAAAATATTATTCTATATCCTGCAAGGCTAACAAACTGGAAAGGTCAAATTGAGTTTTTAGATATATTTAATAAGATGCAAAATGATAATTTTTTACTTTATTTTGCAGGTGATACAAAAAATCAATCTTATACAGAGAAACTACAAAATAAAATTCAAAGTTTTAACCTTGGTCATAAATGTAAGATTATAGGCAATCTACCAAGAGGTGATTTGAAAACTTTATATTACCTATCATCAATTATTACCTCTTTTCCTTTACAGGCTGAAGGCTTTGGAAGAATTATAAGCGAAGCATTAATAATGAAAAAAAGGGTACTAGCCTTTAACTATGGTGGCGTTAAAGATCAGCTCAATAAATTAGATGATATTTATAAAGTAGATCCTCATAAATATAATGAAATAAACATAAAACTTCAAAATATTATAAAAATAGATAAAGAAAAATTTTCTAATATTTCATTAGAAAGCAAAGACTATATATCAAAAACATTTTCAAAATACCAAATGGTACAAAGTTATGTAGACTTATATGAACAGCAGTCAATTTAACAAAATACTAGTTGTAAAGCATGGATCACTTGGTGATATTGCATTTTCTATACTTGCTATGGCATCAATTAAGAAATTTTTTAGTAATGCCACTATTGACTTGCTGACTGAAGAAAAATACGCAAATTTTTTAAGCAATTCAAATTATTTTAATTCGATTTTTAAAGATAATAGAAAAGGAATAATTGATTCACTTAAGGTTATATTAAAAATTAATCAAAATAAATACGATCTAATCATAGATTTACAGAATTCTAAAAGAACAAATAATTATTGGTCATTCTTAAAATTTATTTCAGAAGTAAAAGTTAACGGATCTCGTTCTAATTGTGATATTCAATATGTAATTCCTCCACAAGGAACTGAATCTCCACAACAAGGTTTATATAATCAACTAAAGTTACTTGGAGTAAATGAAATTTATCAAAATGTAGATTGGCTTTCCAGAGATATTACGGCAATTAATGAAGATAAAATAATCTTAATGATACCTGGTGTTTCTAAATCAGGCAAGGACAAGCAATGGTCACCAGATAAATTTGCAATACTTGCAAGTACTCTAGAAAAAAAAGGATATCATATTTGTGTTATTGGGCAAAAATCAGATAAACAAACAGTAGAAACGATCAATAATGCATGTCAGAAGATTATTGATTTAAGCGATAAATCACCTCCTGAAATCATCTATTCCATCGCTAAAAAAAGTGATTTTATAATTAGTAATGATACTGGCCCAGGCCATATAGCAGCTCTAAGTAATTCACCTATTCTTTTTTTAGCTAAAGATAATGTTATCTCAAAATCAAACTTATCTGAATATAAAAATGCTTATACGATTCTGACCGATACAATGGACTCAATTTCAGTAAAAAAAGTTTTAGATTTTTTACAAGATAGTAAATTAATCAATAAATGAAATTAATTCTTTTTCTAAATTTTGGTTGTTAGAGAATAGTTTATTATATTTTTTCTTCCATGGCGCATATTCTTCTGCAATCATACCTGGAAGATTATCTGAATCATAAATAACACAAAGTTTCGTTTCAGAAAGTGATGCAATATGTGTGCATCCACATTCAGGTGTAATTACATATGTTGAAGAGTTTATTATTGATGTCCAATTATCAAAATTTAATTTATCTAAGATTAAAATATTATTTATACTTTTAAGATTTTCAAACTCTTCATTAGTAATAACTTCATATTTTTTAAATATTTCATAGAATACATTTTTTGATGTTCCATCAGTTGTCATTACAATATTGATTTTCAAATTTTTAAGATTGTCTAATAGTTTAATAAAGTTTTCTTCTGAAAAATATTTATTGATCCATTTTGAAGACAAGTGAATTAAGCATAATTTCTTAGAACTTATTTCTATTTTATTAAACCCTAATTCATTCTTAATTTCTGCAGTATTATTATAACTTAATCCACTTTTAGTAACTAACTCCATCATAATTTCTGTTTGATGAATTGGTATTTTTTTGGAATATCTTAATTGACGATCGATTATTAAGCAGTGAGTAAAAAAGATTTTACCCAAAATTCTATCAAAAAATTTACTAATGTAATTATTTTTGTATCGAGATTTAAAAATTAATAATGACTTTATTTTACTTTTAGAAAAAATTGATATTAATATACTGAATATACCAGGGCTAAATGTGAAAATATAATCATAATCTTCATTTCTTAATTTTGAAATTATTTTCAAGACTTGATAAAATTTATTTTGAAGTAAAAAAATTTTGTTAATAGATTTATATTTTTTACATATTTTTTGATTTTTTTGAGAACATACAATATCAATTTTACAATCCTGATTAGCTTGTTTTAGTCCTTGAACAACTGGAAGAGTAAGGATCATATCTCCCATTTTATCGTTTCTAATTAAACAAATTTTCATAAAGTGTATTTAATAACTTAAAAAACAGTTTATATTTTTTAAAATCAGCCCTTGAATTTAAATTCATTTGAGATTATATCCTAACAAAATATGACAAAAGACTTAATTTCCTAATATGCTATTAATTAATAGCTTTAACTCAATCTCTATATAATCTTGGCTGTAAATTTCAAAACAAAGAAAGATACTGGTCCAAGAATCAATGAGCAGATTACTGCAAGTGAAGTCAGACTAATATCTAGTAGTGGTAAACAAATGGGGATCTTAAGCATTCGTGAAGCCCTAATTCAAGCAGAAGATGAAGGTTTTGATTTAGTTGAAGTGTCTCCTGAAGCTAATCCACCAGTTTGTAAAATTATAGATTATGGTAAATTAAAATATAGAGAGCAAAAAAGTAAGAAAGAAGCAAAAAAGAAACAAAAAACAATTGAAGTTAAAGAGATTAAAATGAGACCTGGCATTGATACCCACGATTATAATGTTAAAATTAAAGCACTCTCAAAGTTTATAGGTGGTGGTAATAAAGTTAAAGTCTCTATGCGTTTCAGAGGACGTGAAATGGAGCATCAAAATTTAGGCTTTGATCTTCTAAAAAAACTAACTTCAGAAGTCGAAGAATATGCAAAAGTTGAAGTAGCTCCTAAGTTTGAGGGAAGACAAATAATGATGATACTTGTCCCTCAAGTTGCTAAATAATTCTACATATTGCAAAATACTCAATTATCAGTATAAGCCTTCAAAACTTGTTATGGCCTGCGGGGCAGCCTAACGGGAAAACTTACAATATAGGAGATAGTAATGCCCAAGCTTAAAACTAAGAGTAGTTTAAAAAAAAGATTTTCTAGAACAGGTACTGGTAAAATTAAATTTAAACCTGCTGGAAAGAGACATGGAATGAGTAAACGTTCCAATAAATTTATTCGTAACACGAAAAGATCTGCAATTATGTCACCAGGTGATTCTGCTTTGATTGATCATATGTTACCATACAACAAGTAAGGGGAAATCAATGGCAAGAGTATCACGAGGTGTTACAGCAAGAGCTAGACACAAAAAAGTAATTAAAAGAGCAAAAGGTTATTACGGTAGAAGAAAAAATGTTTTTCGAGTTGCTGTGCAGGCTGTCGAAAGAGGTATGCAATATGCTTATAGAGATCGTAAAAAAAGAAAAAGTGATTTTAGGGGTTTATGGATTCAAAGAATCAATGCTGGTGTTAGACTTCATGGTTTAACATATTCGCAATTTATATCTGGTCTTAAAAAATCATCTATTGAAATAGATAGAAAGATTTTAGCGGATCTTGCAGTTAACCAGCCAGAGGCTTTTAAAGCTTTAGTTGATAAAGCTCAATCTGCTAGATAATTTTAATTAATAAAATATAATAGATATTGATGGCATTTGCTGAAAATAAAATTGATGTTCTAAAAAAAATTAAAGCTTCAAAATCCTTCGAAGATTTAGAAAAACTTCGACTATATTATCTAGGTAAAAAAGGATTAATACCTGAAGCTTTAAAAGGATTAGGCTCTTTGTCGATTGAAGAAAAAAAATCGAAAGGACAGGAATTAAATATTATTAAAAAAGAAATTGAAGAAGGTATTAAAAACCAAAGAACAGAAATTGAAAATATTGAAATTTCAAACAAGATTAATTTAGAATCAATTGATGTTACTCTACCACCTAATATTTCTGAAAAAGGAAAAATACACCCAATTAGTCAAACAATATTTAATATTATAGAAATTTTTGGAAATTTAAATTATGCAGTGGAAACAGGTCCAGATATAGAAACAGATTTTAATAATTTTACAGCTTTAAATATCCCAGAACATCATCCAGCAAGAGAAATGCAGGATACTTTTTATGTTCAGGATAATGGAGACAAAAATGTTCTTCGAACCCATACTAGTCCTGTTCAAGTGAGAACTATGCTTAACACAAAACCACCTATTAAAATTATTGTGCCTGGCAGAACTTATAGAAGTGACTCAGATGCTACACATGCTCCTATGTTTCATCAGGTAGAAGGTTTAGTCGTTGATACAAGTTCTACTATGGTTGATTTAAAATCAACACTCGTTTCATTCTTAGAAGAATTTTTCGAAGTAAAAAACTTACAATACCGTTTTCGCCCTAGTTACTTTCCTTTTACCGAGCCTAGTGCAGAAATGGATGTAGCTTATACCAAAGTAAATAATAAAATTAAAATTGGTGAAGGAGATAAATGGTTAGAAATATTGGGTTGTGGAATGGTCAATCCTATAGTTTTAGATAATTGTAATATCGATTCAAAACAGTTTCAGGGTTTTGCTTTTGGTATGGGAATTGAGCGTTTGTCGATGCTTAAATATGGCATTACAGATTTAAGAAGTTTTTTTGATCCAAATTATAGATGGCTGGATCATTATGGTTTTAGTATTTTGGATAACCAAACACGATCAGGGCTATAAATGAAATTTACATTAGACTGGCTAAAAGATCATTTAGATACTTCTGAAAATTTAAATACCATAACAGATACTTTAACCAATATTGGTTTAGAGATTGAAAGTGTAGAAGATAAATCAGAAATATTTAAGAATTTTACAGTAGCTAAAGTTTTAAAAGCAGAAAAACATCCAGATGCAGATAAGCTTAAAGTATGTCAGGTTGAAACAATAAATGGAAATTATCAAGTTGTGTGTGGTGCTCCAAATGCAAAAGAAGGCATGCTTGGAATTTTTGCGCCAGAAAATAGTTATATTCCTGGAACTGACTTACATTTAAAAAAAACTAAAATTAGAGGAGTTGAGTCTTGCGGAATGCTTGTCTCAGAAAGAGAGATGGGTATTTCTGATGAACATGATGGAATTATTGAAGTAAAAGATAATTATAAAATTGGTGATTTATTTAGTAAAATTTTTGCAATAGATGAACCTATTATTGAAATTAATTTAACCCCAAATAGATCTGACTGTTTATCGGTCAGAGGTATCGCAAGAGATTTAGCGGCAGCAGGAATTGGTAAATTAAAAGACATAAATTATAAAAAATCAAAAGAATCATTCAAAAGTCCAATTACGTGGAAAAAAGAATTTCAAAATAATAATCTATGTCCTGGAGTAGCAGGTCGATATTTTAAAAATGTTAAAAATGTAGAAAGCCCTAAATGGCTTCAAGATAGATTAACTGCAATCGGATTAAGGCCTATTTCAGCTCTTGTTGACATTACAAATTACATTACTTTTGACTTGGGAAGACCGCTACATGTTTATGATGCTGACAAAGTTTCAGGCAATTTAAAAATGCGACTAGCCAATAAAAATGAACAGTGTTTAGCACTAAATGAAGTTAATTATAAATGTGATAGTGATATGATTGTAATTTCTGATGATGAAAATAAACTTCATGGAATTGGCGGGGTCATGGGTGGCTTTGATAGTGGTTGTAGTATGGAAACCAAAAATGTTTTTTTAGAAGTTGCGTTATTTGATCCAGTTTCTGTCACTAAAACTGGAAGAAAACTTAATCTTCAAAGTGATGCACGTTACCGTTTTGAAAGAGGGATAGATACTGATTCCATCTATTGGGGTGTAGATGCTGCAACTCAAATGATTTTAGAATTATGTGGTGGTGAAGTTAGTGAATTTGTCTCTTCAGAAATTAATATAGAAAAAAGTAAACCATTTATGTTTGATACAAATAAAGTGAAGACTTTCGGTGGAATAGAAATCAATAATGAGGAACAAGAAAAAATTTTAGTTTCACTTGGTTTTTCTGTTAATGAAAAAAAATCAAAATTTGAAATTCAAAGTCCTACTTTTAGACCAGATATTGTTGGTGAGGCAGATATCGTCGAAGAAATAATTAGAATTTATGGTTATAATAAAATTCCTCTTAAAAAAGTAACTAATCAAGAAGAAAAAAAGCAGATTTTAAATACCAAAACAAAAACTTTTTATAAAAGTAAAAAAATTATGGCTCTGAATGGATATTCTGAAGTTGTAACTTGGTCGTTTATGGATGAAAATAATGCAAAAATTATATCAGATGAAATAATTAGTTTAAAAAATCCTATAAGTAACGATTTAAATACGATGAGACCATCTACGCTTCCAAATTTATTAGAAGCAATAAATCAAAATAAAGCAAGAATGTACTTGAGGGCTAAAATATTTGAAGTAGGTCCAAACTTTTCTAAATCACTACCTGACCAACAAGAAAATGTTGCCACTGCTATAGCTTATGGCTCATCTGATGAACAAAATTGGTTATCAAATAAAAAAAATATTGATGTTTTTAGTATAAAAGCTGATTTATTTTCTATTTTAGCTGATTTAAATGTACCTATAGATAATTTGCTATATGAAAAATTAGAAGGTAAAATTTATCATCCTGGCAAATCATCTTCTTTGAGGCTTGGTAAAAACAAAATAGCTAATTTTGGAGAATTACATCCAGTTCTATTAAAAACAATGGATGTTAATTTCAAGGTATATGGTTTTGAAATATATTTGGAGAATATTTCACAATTTCAAGAAAATAAATCTTCTTCAAAAGGAGGTTTTACTAACAATCCCTATCAAATGGTTGAAAGAGACTTTGCCTTTCTTTTCCCAAAAGAAGTAAAGGCTGGTGAGATAATTAAAAAAGTAAAAAAAATAGATAAAAATATAATTCAAAACGTAATGATATTTGATGTTTATGATGGAGATAAACTTCCTGAAAATAAAAAAAGTATTGCTTTTAGGGTTTTACTTCAACCTCAAGATAAAACATTCAGTGATCAAGAAATTGAGGAATTATCAAATAAAATAATAGACGAAATATCTAAATCGCTTGATGCATCTATAAGAAACTAATGACAGAACTTAGTTCTATTCGTAATTTCTCAATTGTTGCTCACATAGATCATGGAAAATCAACGTTAGCCGATAGACTAATACAGTTTTGTGGTGGTTTAACTGATAGAGAAATGAAAGAACAGGTTCTAGACTCAATGGAATTAGAAAGAGAAAGAGGCATTACAATAAAAGCTCAAACAGTTAGACTTTCCTTCAAATCAAATGACGGAAAGACTTATATACTTAATATTATGGACACTCCAGGTCATGTTGATTTCTCATATGAGGTATCAAGATCTTTAGCAGCATGCGAGGGGTCTTTATTAATAGTTGATTCTACACAAGGTGTTGAGGCACAAACATTAGCCAATGCGTATCAGGCGATTAATAATGATCATGAAATTTTACCTGTCTTAAATAAAATTGATCTTCCATCTTCTGAACCAGATAAAATAAAATCACAAATTGAAGATGTGCTTGGTATTGAAACAGATAATGCTTCTCTTGTTTCAGCAAAAACAGGTGCAGGCATAGAAGATTTATTAAATAAAATCATAACACTTCTTCCTTCTCCATCGGGTGAAATAAGTAAAGAATTGAAATGTATGTTAGTTGATAGTTGGTATGACAGCTATCTTGGTGTTGTGGTACTTGTAAGAGTTATAAATGGAGAGCTAAAAAAAGGTCAGAAAATAAGATTTATGGCAACAGGTGCTACATATACAATTGATAGAGTAGGGATATTTTCTCCTAAAGCAACTGAAGTTGATACACTTGGACCTGGAGAAATTGGATTTATAAATTCTGGTATTAAAAGTGTTTCTGATTGTAAAGTTGGTGACACAATAACAGATGATAAAATTCCAACAAACGAGGCTCTTCCAGGCTTTAAACCATCTCAACCAGTTGTTTTCTGTGGCATGTTTCCTGTCGACTCAGATGATTATGAGCATATGAGAGATAGTATGTCTAAACTAGCTTTAAATGACTCTAGTTTCTCTTACGAACCTGAGGTAAGCCCTGCTTTGGGATATGGTTTTCGTTGTGGTTTTTTAGGTTTATTACATTTAGAAATTATTAGAGATAGATTTGAGAGAGAATTCAATTTAGAACTTGTAACCACAGCACCATCAGTGGTTTATAAAATATTGATGAAAGATGGATCTACGTTGAATCTTCATAATCCTACTGACATGCCCGATCCTGTAAAAGTTGAAAATATTTCTGAACCTTGGATAAAGGCTACAATTATTGTACCTGAAGAATTTTTAGGATCAGTATTAGAATTATGTACTTCAAAAAGAGGCATTCAAATAAATATGAGTTATGCAGGAAACAGACCTTTAGTAGAATATAAATTACCTTTAAATGAAGTTGTGTTTGATTTTTATGATAGATTAAAGTCTATCACCAAAGGTTATGCAAGCTTTGATTATGAAATCACTGAATATGAAGTAAATAATTTAGTCAAAGTTGGAATCGTTATCAATGGTGATCCAGTAGATGCTCTTTCACTAATAGTACATAAAGATAGATCCGAACAAAGAGGAAGAGCACTTTGTGAAAGATTAAAAGATTTAATTCCTAGACAACAGTTCAAAGTAGCAATCCAAGCTGCAATTGGGGGTAAGATAATTGCTAGAGAGACTGTAGCTTCATTTAGAAAAGATGTAACTCAAAAATTATATGGTGGTGATGTTACAAGAAAAAATAAACTTTTAGATAAACAAAAAAAAGGTAAAAAAAGAATGAGACAGTTTGGTAAAGTTGATATACCTCAAAATACTTTTCTTAACGCATTAAAAATGAAAGATAATTAATATTGCTTTCTATCTAATATTTTTTCATTAATTATTGGTGGCCATAATTCGTAACGGTCAAAATACCAATCAATTTTTTTAAGATTTTCATAAACAAAATATAAAGATACAAAAATTATTACAAACTTGGCGTACCTTAATATAAATTTATATTTATAATTTAACATGAAAAGCCATAACGGCAGCAAAATAATAATTATAAATATCAAGTTATAAAAGATTCCAAATCGATAAGCTGGTGTGTATAAAAACCAAATTAAATTAGAGATAAAAATTATTGCAAAGAACATCAAATAATTAAAAGTAATATATTTATTTTTTATAATCGTTAAATTTTTTAAAATATTTTTATCCTTGAATAAAATATAAATAAAAGGAATTAATAGTAAGACAAAAAATGCAATGTATGTTTCTACAATCTTTGATGAATGATTGTTTAACCATACCTTTATCCATCCAAATCCACTAATATCCATATTTGTTGTAATGTCACCTTTTGCAAAAGATTTAATTAGATATATTTCTCTTATTGCTGCTTCCACACCAGAAAAACATGTCATACTTATTGGCCAAATTAAACACCCACTTATAATATAATTTTGAAACAACCAAGGTATAGGATATAAAAATCCAATCGTAAGAGTTGAGTAACTTATTTTTTGTTTAATAAGTTTAAAAAAAATTGGGATACAAAATAAAAAAATAAGTGCATTAGTAATTTTAATTAGTAATGCAAATTGACATAATAATAAAATAAATAAAAAAGCTTTATTTGTAATTTGATCTTTATTTTCAAAAATATAATAAAAAATAATAGTTAAAATATATATACATACAATTACACCTGGTACATCAGTACCAAAATCTTTCATCTTACTTAAAACACCTAAGCAGAAAACTAGAGATGAAAAAGATAATAACAACAGATAATTATAATTATTTTTAATTGATGTATTTAATAGTTTTATAAAATCATAAATAGCTATTGAGTAAAACAAAGATGATAGAATAAATATCGTGCTTGTAAGAAAGCTAATTGAAAATATTGAATTTATAAATAACCAATGTGAATTGTAACTTATCATTCTATGATGTTTTATTTCAAATAAATTTTGACTTTTATAATTCTTTATTGTTTGATAATGATAACCAAAATCATCATTAATTCCCGAATAAAATGCAAAGAAAAAACTTAATAAAGATACAAATATCAAAAATAAAATTTTACTTTTTTTTGATTTGTTTTTTACAAAGTTAAAAAAATAAAAAATTATACCAACAAAAATTATAATACAGCTGATTAAATCTGAAATAGAAATAAATAAATTAATTAAAACACATATTAAACCAATACAAATTAGACCTTTTATGAATATAAAATTATATAAATCTAAATTTATTTGATTTTTTAAAATTGTATTGTTTATTAATGTCCCATATCCAATTATACTTATTAAAAATGTTAAAATTAAAAATGGAAAAATAAACTGATTTAGTGAAAATAATTCCATCAATCAATTAGCATTTATAAAATTTTTCTAAAAAATTAACTGTTTTACAAGAAACATCAATTAATTTTCTTGATTCCTGATTTTTTTTTAAAGAAATGCTACTTGCAAATTTATCCAAAAGATTTCTAACTGGTGTTTTAGTACCTTTATATCTAAGATTAGAATTTATTTTTACTTCATGCTTTATCATATCACCCTCTATATAATCTTTATTATTAAGTATTATTTTTATCTTTCTTAATTTATTTTTAAATATATTTCCTGTTACAATATTAACTTTAATTTTTTTACCAATAATAAATGAGAATTTAGTTACAATTCCTTTACCGTTAATATTATTTGATTTTATTTCTTTTTTTGAAATATTAGTGAATCGTTTATTTTCAAAAAGTAAATATAAAAGAGAAATTGGGTGAAAACCCCAATCCCATACTGGGTTAACATTTTCTCTAAAAGGACCAAGATTACCTTCATATATAATAACCCGATTAATTTCTAGGTAATTTGTGTCTAAATAATTTTTTAAATGTTTAAATATACCAGAATAATAATTAGTTAAATTTGGATATACTATCAAATTATTATCTTTTACAATTCTTTTTAAATTTTCAATATTATTTTTTGAATTACTAATAGGTTTTTCTAAAATTAAAGGAATTTTAAATTTTTTAACTAACTTAACAATTTCTAAATTTACATCCGGGAGTGCAGCTACATAAATACAATCATTGATATTTGAATCAATCATTTTTTCAATTGTATTAAAATTTTTTATTTTTTTTAGTTGATTTTTTTTATTTCTACAAACAATTGAACTTAGTATAAATTTTTTACTATCATTTATTTCTTTAATTATTATTTTTGACCAAGAACTGCAACCAACTATACCAACATTTAACATATCAGTATTTTTTGTAATTTACTTTTGCCCAGTCTAGAAATTTTTTTAACCCATTTTCAAGCTTTACTTTTGGATAATATGATAAATGTTGCTTAGCTTTTTTTAAATCTGGACATCTTCTTTGGGGCTCATCATTTGGATATGATTTTGGATGTTTAATAAAATTTGCTTTAATTTTTTCATCATTAATTTTTTGAAGAATATAATATATATTCTTAACTGATACTTCTGGTATATTATTTCCGATATTATAAGCTTCACCAGTTTTACCAAAATATAATACTCTTAAAAATCCTTCCATAGCATCTGTAATATAACAATATGTTCTTGTTTGATTTCCAGAGCCGTAGATGTTAATTTTTTTTCCATTAATAATGTTACTAATAAAATTGGGAAATATTCTATAGTCTTTTTGATTCATTCCTGGCCCATAAATATTAAAAGGTCTGATTATATTAGTATGTAAATTATAATAATTATTGTAAATGTAACACAAAGTTTCTCCTACTCTTTTGCTTTCATCATAACAAGCTCTTGGCCCCAAAGAACTAACATTACCTCTATAAGTTTCTTTAGTAGGTACATTTGAATTATTAGGATCACCGTATATTTCACTTGAGCTAAAAAAAATAAATCTAGCTTTATTTTTTCTAGCAATATCTAAACAATTTCTTGTTCCTTCAATAGCTACTTCTAAAGTTTCAATAGGTTTTTTTCTATAATAAAATGGACTAGCTATGCCTGCAGCATGAATTACAATATCTACTTTTTTATTAAAATTAAACTTTTTGGATACATCTTTTTTAATAAATGTAAAATTAGGATCTTTAGTTGTTTTTAATACACTAGACCTATCAACTATAAACAACTTAATTGGATTTTTTAAAAAATTATTAAAAGACTTAAAAGTTTCAACGAAATAGTTACCCAAAAAACCATTTCCTCCAGTAATTAAAATTCTTTTACCATTAAAATACTTTGAAAAATTATCAGTATTTTTTACGATTTGATCAATGTCTGTAATTAAAAACTTATTCACAATAATTTATTAAATGGTATTGGTTTAAAAAAAATTACATTTTTATTTTTAAATATTTTTTTTATATCTTTAAAGTATTCATATGCAAATACTATAACAACATCGATATTACTTAAATTATTTTTTCTTGGTAGAATTTTTATATGCATCCCTGGCGTAAAACGATTTTGTTTTAAAGGACTGTCATCAATGATAAATTTAATTAAATCTGAACTGATTTTTGAAAAGTTAGTGATAGTTGATACCCGTGCTGGACAACCATAACCAATTACATTTTGATTATTTTGTTTAAATTTAATGAGTTGATCTTTTAAATATTTTGAATGTTTATAAATTTTTTTATTAAATAAATTAAATATACTTAAGTTTAAATTTTGTTTTTCATTATTCAATATTTTTTCACATCTTTTTGTAATTTTACAATTTAATGAATTTTTAATATAAAATCTCAAAGAACCACCATGTACATCTATTTTTTCAATATCAAACAATTTCATTCCAACATTCTTAAATAATTCCTTTATTGAGTGAGCTGAATAATAGAATGGTCTATCAAAGTAAAATCTTTCGTATTCAATATTTTTTAAAAAATTTTGAAGATATTCAATTTCAATAATTAACGTTCCATCTTTTTTAATAAACTTTTTGATATTTTTTGAGAAAAGAATTGGATTCTCTAAGTGTGTTACAACACTAGAGGCCACAATTAGATCAGGTTTTTGATATTGTTTTAAGATTTTTTCTACCATACGTTTATCAAAAAAACCTATAAAAGTTTTCAACCCTTTCTTGTTTGCAATTTCACCAACATTTTTAGATGGATCTATACCAATTGAATTAATATTTAACTTTTTGAGAGGACTGAGTAAAATTCCATCATTTGATCCAATATCAACAACAAAATCAAATTTTTTTAACTTTAAAGACAAATTCTCAAAATGTTCTTTTAGCTTTTTGTTAACTGATGAAAGATAATAATAATCTTCAAATAAAATATTTCTATTTACAATTTTTTTTATTTGACTAGCTTTGCATTTTTTACAAAAAAATACTTTTAATTTATATTTTTTTTCTTTAATTATTTCATATTTATTTTTAGGATATTTATTTGCTAAAGGTTGTCTGCCTAAATCAATGACTTCATATATTTTTTTTGAAGTGCATACTTTACATTTCATATAAAAAGTTTTTTAATCCTAGTATATAAAATCCAATAAACTACTGAAAAGACATCATAATATTTAATTTTTTTTCCTTCATCATAAGTCCTTCCATGATAATTAATACCTATCTCAAATATTTTAGAGTTTTTTCTTACTATATAAGTCAATATCTCAGCTTGTTGACCCCAATTATGACATTTTAGCATATCAACATTTATTAAACTTTTTTTAAACATACAATAACAGCAATAAATATCAGTAAAAGTAGTATTATTAAGTAAGTTAAATAAAAAAGTTATAAACTTGTTTCCAATCATATGCCAAAAGTGAAGTACAGTTCTTCGTCTTCCAATAAATCTACTTCCCATGATTAAATCATAATTAAATTTTTTATTTTCTTCTAAAAAAACCAATATATCTTCTGGGTCATATTCTAAGTCTGCATCTTGAATTATAATATAATCTTTAGTACAGTTTTTAATACCCTCTATAACAGCTTTACCTTTACCTGAATTTTTAACTAGATGAATTGACTTAGTATATAAGTTTTTATTTTCATCTATTAATTTTTTTGAATTGTCAGTTGAGCCATCATTTATTATTATTATTTCTAGATCACAAAACTTATTAATAATTTCAATCTTTTTTAATATAACCAGTAAAGTGCTTTCTTCATTATAAACTGGTATAATAATACTTAAGCTATGGGTATGTTGATTCATTAATTTAGTATAGGTAAAAATACATATATATTCTATTAAATATATTTAAATAAATAATTTTATTAAGTTAGGAGAGATGTGAGAGTGGTTTAATCAGCACGCTTGGAAAGCGTGTGTAGTAGCAATACTACCGAGGGTTCGAATCCCTCTCTCTCCGCCACCTTATATTTAAAATCAGATTTTTTTACACCAAAACTGATACATTCCTGCAAAGATTCTAGGATTAGATTTTTCGTATTCTTCCCATTTATCAAGATTAAATAAATCATCTTTATTATTATAATTTTCTTTAAATTTCTCTTTGACTAGTTGACCATCAAATCCTAGAAAAATTAAACCTAATTTATCTAAATATTCTTTTATTTTACTTATTGTAAATCTATGTTCCTGAACATGAAACAATAAATCTCTTACGCCACTTACAGTATAAAAATCTGGACTTGATTTAATATTATTCCATTGATCATTATTATTCTCAATTAAATCTTTTCTAAATTTAATGATGCTTTTATAATTAGATTGAATCTTGAGTTCATTAATTTTATTTTTAATTTCTTTTATATGTTGTCTCGCTCTTTCGCTATACAATCCAATAAGCATTAAAGAATCATTATTCAAACATGATGTTAATACTTTCCATCCTTTAAATGGATTATTCATATGATGCAGAACCCCAACTGATTCAATTATATCAAACTTTCTATCTATTGATTCTAAATCCAGGATATCCCCTTGAATAAAATCAATATTATTAATTCCAAGCTCGTTTGCCTTTCTTTTTGCGTAAGATAAACTTTTAAAACTTAAATCCAGAGCAAGTATTTTAGATTTTTTATATTTTGAGGCAGTTGTGATGGCATGCTGACCAGTACCACAACCGGCAATTAGAATTTCAGGATTTTCAGAGTTTGTAATTTTTTTTGAATCTAAATTTAAATCGCTATCATTTATTACATTTATAATATTTCTAGGCTCAATACTTAATCCAAGGTTTACCCATCTTGGATAGGGGTTTTCTTCATATTGCTTTTTTACATTAATAGAAACCTGATCTTCTACTTTTGATATAGACTTGATTGTTCTAGATATTTGATTTTCAATTTTATTTTGATTTACATGCAATTCAAATATTTCTTTTAATTTATCTGAAAATTTAATTTTATTTGACCAACTAAAATTAGTTAAAGGCTCATAACATGATAGGCACAATATATCTAATTTATTGATTTTTTTACTTTCTTTTAAATTATTCTTAATTCTTTCATCAATTTTTTTTAATTTTTTTATTTCATCTTTTGATTGGTTATAAATGTATTCATTAAGAAAACATTGCATAGATAAAGAAATTAAAAAATTAATGTGATTTTTATCAATATTTAATTTGTATGTTTGATTTAAAATTTCTTTTCTTATCTTAACAAAATTTTTTTCGATATAATAATCAGGAATAGGACAAACTTTCATAAATTGCATTAGAAGAGAGTTATTCTGTAAATTTTCTAAAACATAATTAAAATCTTCATTAGTTATTTTATCCTTAATTAAAGATAAGTTATTCTTCAGATCTGTATTTAAAAATAAACCATTTAAAATATTAGGAGCAATAGAATTTGGTCTAACAATAATTTTTTCTTTTAAAAGATATAAAAGATATTTATTAATATTTTTATTCTCTTCATCTAATATGTAAAACTGAAGTACCCCTGCTAAGTTGTAATATGCTACTTTATAATTTGAATTGATTTCTAAAGTCGATAAATAACATTCAATAGCCCTCTTATTTAAACCTTTCTTTCTATATATATTTCCTAGATTATTATGAGCTTTAAAATAATTAATGTCTAGTTCTATAACCTTATTATAACTTTCTATTGCTTTCTCTTTTTCATCTAATTTGTTGTAAACATTAGCTAAGTTATAATGACCATCAGTATAATTTGGGCTTAGATTGACTACTTTGATAAATAAATTTTTTGCTAATTTATAATTTTTAAGTTCTGTGTGTACTACGCCTTGTATATTTTGAATAAGAATAGAGTTAGGAAATTCATCTATTAGTTCATTTGATAATTTCAAAAGTTGATCAAATTTTTTTTTATTAAATAATGATATTAATTCTTTTATTTTATTTTCTGATGGCTCTATTGGATTCATTTATAAAACAGAAGAAATAAGTTTTTTAGTATACTCTGATTTAGGAGTATTAAATAAATTACTACTAATATTTTCTTCTACAATTAAACCATCTTTTAATACAATTATCCTATCTGATATTGCTTTGATGACTGTCATATCATGACTAATAAATATGTAGCTAAGCTGAAGTTGTTTTTGTAGTTTATTTAAAAGATTTATTATTTGATTTTGTATTGTTACATCTAAAGCTGAAGTAGGTTCATCTAATATTAAAATTTTTGGTTCTAAAATTAGAGCTCTTGCAATTGCAATTCTTTGACGTTGACCTCCTGAAAATTCATGAGGGTATTTTTCAATCGTATTTTTATACTCTAATCCAACTTTATCTAATATATTTTTTATTTTTTCTTCTTTTTCCTTTTTACTTATACTTGGATAATGAATTAACAAACCTTCAGAAATAATATCCTCTATATTCATTCTTGGACTTAATGATGAAAATGGATCTTGAAAGACAATCTGTATTTCCTTTCTTAAATTTAGCATTTCCTTTTTGTTTAATTGATTAAGATCTTTTTTATTTATTTTTATTTTTCCTTTTGATTCTATTAAATTTAAAATTGCTAAAATAAGAGATGTTTTTCCTGAACCTGACTCTCCAACGATACCAATACTTTCACCAATTTTTAAATCAAAACTGACATTTTTAATTGCTTTTACATAGTCAACTGTTTTTTTTAGAAGACCTTTTTTAATTGGGTACCATACATCTAAACCCTCAACTTTTAAGATAGAATCTGAATCAAAATTTTTGCTCTCTTTAATATTACTCTGATAAGAAACTAATTCTCTTGTATACTCATTTATTGGATTATTAAATATTTCATCATTTGTACCAAATTCTACGATTTTACCATTTTTCATTACATAAATATAATCAGATAATTTTTTTACTACTGATAAATCATGACTTATAAAAACTAAAGACATACCCAGTCTTGATTGTATATTTTTTAGCAGTTCTAAAATTTGTAGTTGAATCGTAACATCTAATGCTGTTGTTGGCTCATCAGCAATAAGAACTTCCGGGTTATTAGCAATACTCATTGCGATCATAGCTCTTTGTCTCTGCCCACCTGATAATTCATAAGGATATATTTTTGGCCTTGTTGCAATGTTATCTAAACCCACTTCTTTTAATAAATTTATAGTTTTTATCTTAGCTTCATTCTTGGTAATTACATTGTGGGTTATAATGATCTCCTCAATTTGTTTGTTAATAGTATGCAAAGGGTTTAAACTAGTCATAGGTTCTTGAAAAATTGTAGAAATTTTATTTCCCCTTATTTTTTGTATTTCACTTTCATTCAATTTCAATAAATTGACATTATTAAAAAATATATTACCATTTTTAATATCGGCACCATTAGGTAGTAGCTTTAAAATACTTAGTGCAGATAAAGTTTTGCCTGAACCTGACTCACCAACAATAGCAGTAGTTTTTCCTTTTATAACATCTAGATTTATATTTTTTACTACCTCAATGTTTCTATTAAATTCAATTGTAAGATTTTGTATTGAAATTATTTTATCCATTTTAATTAAAAGTCTTTCTGGGATCTAAAGAGTCTCTAATTGCTTCGCCTACAAAAACTAACAGACCTAACATCAAACCTAAGGTTAAAAAACTTGTAATTCCAAGCCATGGAGCTTGTAAATTATTCCTTCCTTGATTTACCATTTCTCCTAATGATGCTGACCCTGGCGGTAAGCCAAAACCTAAGAAATCAAGACCTGATAATGCAGTTACAGATGCGCTTAAACTGAATGGAAGAAAAGTAACAGTAGCAATAGTAGCATTAGGTAACATGTGTCTTAACATAATTTTTGCATTAGAAACTCCTAAAGCTCTTGCTGCTCTTATATAGTCAAAATTCCTTGCTCGTAAAAATTCTGCCCGAACAACACCAACATAGCCCATCCAACCAAAAAGTAACAAAATAATTAGAAGCCACCAAAAATTTGGTTGAATTATACTAGCTAAAATTATTAAGACATATAATGTTGGTATTGCCGACCACACTTCCATAAATCTTTGGAAGAATAAATCAGTCTTTCCACCAAAATAACCTTGCACAGCTCCAGCTGACACTCCAATAATCATTGAAAAAAATGTAAGAGTAAATCCAAACAAAATCGATATTCTAAAACCATAAATGACTCTTGAAAGTACATCTCTTGCCTGATCATCAGTACCAAGCCAATTTTTATTTGAAGGTGGTGAAGGAGCTGGAGCGGATAAATCTCTTATTATAGTATTATAAGAATACGGTATAATCGGCATAATCATCCAACCATTTTCATTAATTAGGTTTTTTACATAAGGATCTCTATAATCAGCTTCTGTTTCAAAATCACCTCCAAATGTTGTTTCTGAATAATATGAAAAAATTGGATAATAAAAGCTTTCATTATGTTTTATTAAAAGTGGTTTTTCATTAGCAATTAAATCTGCAAACAAAGAGATAATGAATAAAATACTAAATATCCAAAAGGAGTAATATCCTCTTTTATTAGCTTTAAAATTATAAAGTCTTCTTTGGTTAAGTTTTGATAATTTCATATTATCTAGCTTCAAAGTCTATTCGTGGATCAATTATGGAATACATAAAATCACTGATAATTCCCATAATTAATCCTAGTAATGAAAAAAAATATAAGGTTGCAAATATAACAGGATAATCTCTCATAATTACAGCTTCGTATCCTAATAATCCTAGTCCATCTAAAGAAAAAATAACCTCAATAAACAGAGAACTTGAAAAAAGAATTCCAATAAATGCTGAAGGAAAACCAGCAATTACTATTAACATTGCATTTCTAAATACATGACCATAAAGAATCTTTCTTTCAGTCAAACCTTTAGAACGTGCTGTAATCACATATTGTTGATTTACTTGATCAAGAAATGAATTTTTTGTTAAAAAAGTTAATCCGGCAAACCCACTTACAAGCATCGCAGTTAAAGGAAGTGCTAAATGCCAGAAGTAATCAACTATTTTTTGTAATAATGTTAATTCATCAAAATTTTCAGAAAATAAACCTCTTAGAGGAAAAATATCATAAAACCTTCCTCCTGCAAAAAATACAATTAGTATTACAGCAAATAAAAAATTTGGTATTGCATAACCAATAGTTACAATTGAACTTGTAACTATATCAAATCTTGATCCATCTTTTATTGCCTTTCTTATACCAAGAGGTATAGATATTAAATATACTAATAAAGTTGTCCATAAACCAAGTGATATTGAAACTGGCATTTTATCTAAAACAATAGAGGTAACCTTTTGATCTCTAAAAAAGCTTTCACCAAAATCAAACGTTAGATAATCTTTAAGCATTTTAATAAATCGTTCATGAGCTGGTTTGTCCATCCCATACATTTTTTCTATTTCTTTTATAATATCTGGATCTAAACCTTGTGAGCCCCTATAAGTGCTAGTTGATGAAGTATCGCTTGTATCAAATTCTAATGCTTCTCCTTCATTAGAACCTGAAAATCTTGCTGTTGATTCTACCGCTGTACCGGTCATCTGAGCGATTAGTTGTTCTACAGGTCCACCTGGAACAAATTGCACAATTGCAAAATTAATTAACATTATTCCAAAAAGTGTTGGAATAATTAGTAAGAGTCTCTTTATAAGATATGCTCCCATAATTAATTTATTTTATATTATTTAGATTAAAGTTTGATAACTAGTTTGTAGTCCTATTTGACTGAATTTGATCATATTTATTTTGATTAATCCACCAAGTGTCAAAACCAAGTGAATATTTGGGTTTAATTTTAGGTTGGTCAAAGAAATCCCAATAAACTACTCGATATGATGAAATGTGCCATTGAGGAATAACATAATAATTCCATAGCAAAACTCTATCTAAAGCTTTTGTAATAATTAATAAGTCTTCTCTATCCTTTGCATTGATTAGGTTATCTATTAATCCATCAACAGCATAATTTTTTATTCCAATTACATTTCTTGATCCATTAGTGTCAGCAGCGTCAGATCCCCAGAAATTTTTTTGTTCATTGCCAGGTGAAAGTGACTGGGAAAATGTTTGTACAATCATATCAAAATCAAATACTTCTATTTTTTTTTGGTACTCAGCACTGTCTATTGTTCTTACAGTTACATCTATACCTAGTTTTTCCAAGTTATCCTTGAAAGGCAGTACTATTCTCTCAAATGCTGGTGATCGTAATAATATTTCAAACTCAAAAGGTTCTTTAGTGTTAGAATCATAAAGTTTACCATCAACTAATTCCCATCCAGATTCTTCTAAAAGTTTGGAAGCTTCTTGCAATTGCATTCTCATATAACCGGAACCATCTGTAACTGGATTTGTATATACTTCTGTAAATATTTCCTTTGGCAGTACATCAAAATATGGATTTAAATAATTTAATTCTTCTTTTGAAGGAAGACCAGAGGAAGCAAGTTCTGAGTTTTCAAAAAAGCTATCTGTTCTTTTATATGCATCAAAGAATAAATTTTTATTAGACCATTCAAAATCAAAAGCATATGAAAGAGCCTTTCTTACTCTTCTATCTTTAAATTTATCTTTTCTAATATTAAAAGCAAAACCCTGCATACCTTGCGGATTTTCATGACTTATTAATTCTTTTTTAATTAAGCCTTCATTTACAGCATTTATATCATACGCAGTTGCCCATTCTTTTGATGAATTTTCTGAGAAGAAGTCGATCTCACCAGATTTAAAAGCTTCTCTTTCAATACCTCTGTCTTTGTAATAATCATATCTAATTGTGCCGAAGTTATCTTTACCAATTTTAATTGGTATTGATGCACCAAAACCCCAATAATTTTGATCTAGTTCGTAAGTAATTGATCTTCCACTATCGAATGATTTAATTTTATATGGACCACTTCCAATTGGTATTTCAAGAGATGTTTCTTCAAAGTTTTTATTTTCCCAATAATGTTTTGGCAGTACAGGTAATTGGCCAACAATTAATACTAATTCTTTATTCGTATTTGTTGTAAAATTAAATCTTACTTTATTTTCTTCTTCCTTAATAACTTCTTTTACATCACCATAATAATATTTATAAAATGGGTGACCTTTTTCCATCAAGGTATTAAATGTCCAGACAACATCATCAGCTGTAATTTTTTTTCCATCATGCCAATATGCTTCATTTCTCAATGTAAATGAAACCCAAGATCTATCATCTGGCCATTCAATCGTTTCCGCCAATAATCCGTATTCCGTAAATGCTTCATCACTAGATCCCGTTGTTAATGTTTCATACAATGTTCCAATTCCAGCTGCCGAGGTACCTTTTAAAATAAAGGGATTGAAGCTGTCATAGGTTCCAATCGCACTTCTTACTATTGATCCACCCTTAATTGAATTTGGATTAATGTATTCAACATTTTCAAAATCTTTTGAGTATTTTGGTTCACCATGCATTGCAATTGCATGTGAAATATTAGTATTTGCTTGTGCTTTTAATTGAAAAATTAGAGTAAAAGTAAAGATCAATGTGATTATTTTCATATTTGTAATATATGTCTATTTATTAAAAATTAAAATAAATTTTAGTTTATTAATTTAATTATTTCATCATGAAGAGAGCTTGTACTGGAGGCAACTAAACTGCCATCTGAGTCTAGCGATATATCATGTCCAAACTTATCCGTAATTACTCCACCAGCTCCTTCAATTACATTTACAAGAGCCATATAATCATGCACTTTTAATGTATCTTCTAAAACAATATCAATTAAACCTGAGGCTAACATCCCATACATATAACAATCACCACCAAGTCTATAGTATCTTGATTTTTCTTTGAGTAATTCTAACCCTTTTTTAATTTGAGGCTCATCAAAATATAATCCAGATGTAAAAAGATAGGCATCTTTGATTTGTTTAATTGCGGAAGTTTGAACATCTTTTCCATTACATTTTGTGTTTTGATTTTTTATTCCCATCCATCGCTCATTGTGTGCTGGACAATTAATAATTCCTAAAACTGGTTTTTTGTTATGAAGTAATGCAATTAAATTACCAAAATCTTTATGTCCAGCTATATAACTTCTTGTCCCATCTATAGGATCTAATACCCATAAAAATTCAGAGTCTATTTTTTCATTTTCATACTCTTCACCTAAAATTCCATGATTAGGATATTCTTTTCTTATTTTCTCTCTTAATACCTGTTCTGTTTCTTTATCTGCTAAAGTTACAGGACTTTCATCATCTTTAATTTCTATTTCAATTTTGTTTCTAAAATAATGCATCGAAGTTTTAGATGCATCATCGGCTAAAGAGTTTGCAAATTTTGAAAACTCTTCTGTATCTAAGATCATTACTTTAGTTTAAGGAAGGGGTGCTGGATTATCTGAGTGTTCTCTTAGGAAATAAACTAAGTCTGCTCTATCTTTTACTTTTTTTAAACCTGCAAAGTTCATTTTTGTACCTTTTATATATTTTTTTGGTTTATATAAAAATTCTGCTAATTCTTCATATCCCCACTCTCCACCGTATTCAGCTAAGGCTTTAGAGTATGCAAAACCTTCAACATTTGCTTTTGGTCTATTTATAATGTTCCATAAGTGAGGGCCTACTTTATTTGCACTACCTTTCTCATAATTATGGCATGTTGCACATTTTTTGAATAATTTTTCCCCATTATCGAGAGAAGCACTTGCTAGTAACATTGAAATTGGTTCAATTACTTCCTCTTTTTTTTCTACTACTCCTACACCAGTAGAATCTTCAGGAACATCTATTTTATAAGCTGTTTCTTTTTTTTCATCATGATCAATATCAATGACTAAATCTCCAAAATGCCCAATAAGTGTAACAATTAAGACTGCTAATATAATAGATGCTAAAATTTTATTAACTTCAAGCCCAGACATGTATAAGTACATATACAGATTTTTTAGAAGAAAGAATATATTTGTCGTAAGTATGAAATTTAAATTCTCTTGCCTAATTGTCGCATAAATTATGAAAAATGTTGTAATTATACCTTCACGAATGGCTTCCACTAGACTGCCCGGTAAACCATTAATGGCTATAGATGGTATTCCAATGATACAACGAGTATGGCAACAAGCAATTGAGTCAAATATTGGAGAAGTGTTTGTTGCCTGCTCAGAAATTGAAGTGCATGATTTAATCGTAAGTAATGGTGGCAAAGCTATTATGACAGATCCAAATCTCCCCTCTGGAACTGATAGAGTTCACTCCGCTTTTTTAAAGATAAATAATAATCAAGATATTGACATAATAATTAATCTACAAGGTGATATGCCTCTTATTGATCCAGAACATATTCTTAAAGTAACTGACCCAATAAAAAAAAATTTTACTATTGGCACACTTGCAACAAACTTAAATGATAATGAATTAAATAATCCCAATGTAACGAAAGTTGAAGTTGATTTTAAAAAAAATGAAACAGCTCAGGCATTATGTTTTTATAGAGAAGTTACGATAGAAAATAAAAACTTATACCATCATGTTGGCATCTACAGTTATACTCCAGATTCAATAAATACATTTATCAATCTACCTAAATCAACAAATGAAATAGATCTAAGTTTAGAACAAATGAGAGCTATGGATTCTAATATTCCAATTGGAGTTACGTATGTTCCTGAAGTTCCAATGAGTGTAGATACAAAAGAGGATTTAATAAATATTGAAACTAATATAAGAGAGCAAAATGATAAAAGTTGATAGTTTTTCATTTCAAGGTGTGAATGGTGCTTATAGTGAACAAGCTGGAAAAAATATTTTTCCAAATGCAACAAGTATACCGTGTTCAACTTTTGAAGATATGTTTGAACATGTTAGATCAGGAAAATCTGAAGCAGCAATGGTTCCAATAGAAAACTCTCTTGCAGGAAGAGTAGCGGATACTCAAAGATTGATACCTGACTCTGATTTAAAAATAACTTATGAATATTTTCATGAAGTAAATCATAACTTACTTGGAATTAGAGGTGCGAAAATCTCAGATATTAAAAGAATAAGAAGTCATGAACAGGGAATTGCTCAATGTCGAAACAAAATTTTAAAATTAGATAAGCAAATGATTGTTGAAGCTGATACAGCCGGATCTGCTAAATTAATTTCAGAATTAAATAATATTGAAGATGGAGCTATCGCATCTGAACTTGCTGCTAATATATATGATCTTGATATATTGGAAAAAAATTTCCAAGATACTCAAAATAACGTAACTCGATTTCTTGTTATGCAAAAAAATCTATTAGATATAAATCCAGAAACAAAAGATATACTTACAACATTAGTATTTACAGTTAGAAGTATTCCAGCAGTTTTGTACAAATGTCTTGGTGGATTTGCTAGTAATGGTGTTAATATAACTAAGCTTGAGAGTTACATTCATCCACAGGGTTTTGATGTTGCACAATTTTATATAGATTTTGAAGGACATCCTGAAAATACATCTGTAAAATTGGCATTAGAAGAGATGAAATTTTTTTGTAAGAAGATAGAAATCCTTGGAGTATATGAGAAATCTTCATTTAGGAAAAAATAAGATTTTTTAAAAAGTCTATTTATATTTTATTTACATTAATGTTATATTGCTACAGGGAGGATTGAGGGCAAATAAATTGCTAATCCAGTCAGATCTGAAAAGAAGCAGCTGTAACAATCTTGTTTGGGTCTCAACTCCTTCCATTAATTATAATGACAGAAGAAAAAAAATATAAAGTTTTAGCTAGAAAATACAGACCACAAAAATTTGAAGATTTAATTGGTCAAGAATTATTAGTAAAAATTCTATCAAACGCTATTAATAATGACCGGCTAGCTCACGCATATATTCTAACAGGTGTCAGAGGTGTTGGAAAAACTACCACTGCTAGACTTATAGCGATGAGTATTAATTGTAAGAATAGAGATAAAAAAAATTGTGAACCATGTGGAAACTGTGATTCGTGCAAATCAACAACTTCTGACAGTAATCTTGATGTTATTGAGATTGATGCAGCATCGAATACTGGAGTTGATGACATTAGAGAAATAATTGACAATGTAAAATATAAACCTGTTATCGGTGATTATAAAATATTTATAATTGATGAAGTTCATATGCTTTCAAAAAGTGCATTCAATGCTCTACTAAAAACTTTAGAAGAACCACCAGAACATGTTAAATTTATTTTTGCCACAACAGAAATAAAAAAAGTACCAATAACTGTTCTATCAAGGTGTCAGAGATTTGATCTACATAGAATAGAAAATAAAATTTTATCAGATCATTTATTAAAAATTTCCAAACTAGAAAATATTGCTATAGATTTAGATGCTATTTCTTTAATTGTAAGATCAGCAGATGGCTCTGTAAGAGATGGTCTCAGTCTATTAGATCAAGCAATAACTAGTCCAAATGAAAAAGTTGACTCGCAAACTGTAATAAGCATGCTGGGATTAGCTGATAGAGAAAAAATATTTAACTTAATTGAAATTATTTTAGAAGGAGATGCTCTTGGTGCAATTAAAAAGTATAAGGAGTTGTATGAGTTAGGGGCAGATATAGCAATGATATTTGATGAACTATTAAACGTAGTACATTTTCTTGTTCAAATAAAGATAGCACCAGATTTAAAAGATGACATTTATATTCCTGAATTTGAAAGAAATAAAGGAGCTGAATTGTCATCAAAAATGACATTAAATAATCTGAATATTATCTGGCAAATTTTATTCAAAGGTTATCAAGAATTACAAAATAGCTCTCATTTATACCAACATGGAGAAATGATTATTTTAAGAATTATTTATTTACATGATGGTCCAAGTCCAGAAGATCTAATTAAAAAAATGAACAAAGAAGTAGTAAAAAAAGAACCCTTAGAAAAAAATCTTGAACTACAAAATGAATCTAATGAAAGTAGCAAAGTACTAAACTTTAATCAAAATAAAAAAGAAATTTTACCAAAAGAAAATGTAGATATAAAACATGTGCAAGACTTCAGACATTTTGTCGATATGTTTTTTAAAAATAGAGAAGGATTACTTCATACTAAGCTATACAATGATGTGAAATTAGTATCTTTTAAAGAGGGAGAAGTTATCTTAAATACATTTAAAATTAATGATACTGCCTTTAATAGAACAGTTGCAAAATTAATCTCTAAATGGACAGGAAGAATATGGCAGATACATTCATCTACAAGTAATCTTGGAAAAAGTTTACATGAAGAGGATATTATTAATCAACAAAAAGAAATTGAAATAATGAAAAATCATCCAGAAGTAAAAAAAATATTAAATCAATTTCCTGAAAGTAAAATTCACGCTATCACAGAACTAGGTGAAATAAATGATGATGACACAGATATAAATCAACCAAAGATAAAAAAGGAGAAATAATGGTTAATTTAGGTAATATGATGAAGCAAGCTCAACAGTTGCAAAAAAAAATGGCTGAAGCACAGAATAAACTAAATGATATTGAAGTTGAGGGTACTTCTGGAGGAGGCCTTATTAAAGTAACAGCTACAGCAAAAGGTATATTTAAAAGAATTTCAATTGACGATAGCTTAATTAAACAAGATGAGAAAGAAATACTTGAAGATCTGATCGTCGCTGCAATAAATGATGCCAAAGAAAAAGGAGAAGCCGCAGCCCAAGAAGAAATGAAAAATCTTACAGGTGGCCTACCATTACCTCCAGGAATGAAACTTCCTTTCTAAAAATGGAGCAATCCCCAATAGATAAATTAATAAATGATATTTCAAAACTTCCAGGATTAGGAAGAAGATCAGCTCAAAGAATTGCTCTTTTTTTATTAAAAAATAAAGATAAAAATTTATCTCCTTTAATTGAGAGCTTAAACTTATCTTATAATAAAATTATTGAGTGTTCAGAATGTGGAAATATAGATATGGTAAATCCATGTAATGTTTGTGCGAATCCTAAAAGGGATAAAGCAACAATTTGTGTTGTTGAGGATGTGTCAGATTTGTGGACATTTGAAAAAGTAGGATTTTATCGTGGCCTATATAATGTTTTAGGTGGTTCATTATCTGCGATTCAAGGTATAGGAACTGATGAATTGAAAATAGAACATCTTCTAAAGAGAATTGAAACAAACAATGTTAAAGAAATTATTCTTGCCTTAAGTACAACTATGGAAGGACAAACAACATCTTTTGTAATTGCAGATAAACTAGAAAAATTTAAAGATTTAAATGTAACAAGACTTGCACAAGGAATCCCTATGGGTGGAGAAGTACACTACTTAGATGAAAACACATTAAATACTGCATTCCAATCCAGAAAAAAAATTACATAAATAATAATGGATAAATTGCTTTACGTCCCAAATCCACTATTACGCCAAAAAGCAGATAAAATTCAATCTGTTGGAATTAAGGAAAAAGAAATTGCAAAAAAAATGATGCAAATAATGATAAAAGCACCAGGTGTAGGTTTAGCAGCAAATCAAATTGGAATTCTGAAACAAATTGTGACTATATTTTTTGTAGATCAAAAGACTAAAAAAGAAACTCAATATATATTATATAACCCTAATATTGTCTCTTACTCTCAAGAGAAAATTGTTATGGAAGAGGGTTGTTTATCACTTCCTGAACAATTTGCAGAAATTGAGAGACCACAAAATATAGTAGTTGAATACTTAGATGAAAATAACAAACAAATAAAAAAAGAAGTTGGTGGAATTGAATCAAGAATTTTACAACATGAAATTGATCATCTTTCTGGAAAGTTATTTGTAGATTATCTTTCTTCATTAAAAAGGAATATAATGATCAAAAAAGTCCAAAAATATTTAAAAAACAAAAAATAATGAATGATAAAAAAATAATTTTTATGGGTTCGCCTAAAATAGCTTCTGACTATCTTGAGGCTTTAATTAAAAGTAATTTCATAATTTCTGCAGTATTTTCACAACCCCCAAAAAAGAAATCTAGAGGAATGAAAATAATTGAATCTGAAGTCCATCAACTTGCAAGTAAGAACAAAATTGAGGTTTTTTGTCCAAATACGTTTGATAAAGATACTATTGGGACAGTGAAAAAATTAAATCCTGATTTAATTATTGTCATGGCGTACGGTAAAATATTGCCAAAAGATATTTTAGATTTACCAACATTTGGTTGTATCAATATCCATGTCTCTTTGTTGCCTAGATGGAGAGGTGCAGCCCCAATAGAACATTCTTTAATGAATGGCGATAAAGAGACTGGTATATCAATAATACAGCTAATCGAAAAATTAGATGCTGGACCAATTATTAATCAAAAAAAAGTAGATATAGAAGATGATTGTAATAAAAATGAATTAAGTCAAAAATTAACAGAGGTTGGCATCAAATTATTAGTAGACACTATTCCTCTTATATTTGATAAAAAAATTTCTTATTCTGATCAGGATGATAATTATGCAACATATGCAAATAAAATTTCTTCACTAAATAGAAAAATTAATTTTAATAAATCTGTAAATGAAGTTTTAAATCTTATAAGGGCACATTCACCCAAACCTGGTGCTTGGTTTACTATACAAAATGAAAGAATTAAGATCATTAAAGCAAGAAAATCAAACTCTAACGGTAATGCATCGACAATTCTTAACGAGACATTTGATATTGGGTGCAATAATGGAAGTATTGAACCACTAATTTTACAAAGAGAAGGCAAAAATGCTATTTCTAAAGATGATTTTCTTCGAGGATATAGTTTTAAGGTTAATGAAGTAATAAATGCCTAACTACAAAATAACATTAGAATATGATGGAACTAATTATGTTGGTTGGCAACGTCAAGAAAATGGTCCTTCCGTACAACAATTGGTTGAAGAGGCTATAGAAAAACTATCAAAACAAAAAATAACACTTTTTGGAGCTGGTCGAACAGATGCAGGCGTTCATGCAAGAGGACAAGTGGCCAATTTTGAATTAGAGCAACATTTTGATACTGATACTATTAGAGATGGCATTAATCATTATCTAAGACCCCAACCCATATCTATTTTACATGCTGAAGAAGTAGATAAAGATTTTAATTCAAGATTTTCAGCAAAATTGAGATGGTATGAATACAAGATCTTAAATAGAAGATCGCCAATTACGTTAGAGCAAAACAAAGTTTGGTGTGTACATAAAAAAATAGATGCTGAAAAAATAATAAAACAATCACAACAATTTATAGGCAAATTTGATTTGTCTGCTTTTAGGTCAATAAATTGCCAATCCAAATCACCAATTAAATCTATTAATTCACTAGATATAAATTTTAATCATGATGAAATAAATTTTTTAATATCAGCTAAATCCTTTTTACATTCTCAAGTTAGAATCATGGTCGGTACACTGGTTGATATAGGACTTAGTAAAATAGAAAAATCTATTTCAGAAATTATTCAATCCAAAAAAAGAGAATATGCAGGAGTTACTGCACCACCTGAAGGATTATATTTATTGAAAATAGATTACTAATAAAAGCCAATTTCTGATAAACAAATATCTGCTTGAAAATCTTTAAATCCAGCAACTAGCCCTAATGTTTTGATATTCTGACCAACTAACTTTTTTGGTTGATAAGCATTTGATTTTTTAAATTCACTAAAGGGTGCTTTTATTACTGTCCACTCAGAATTAGTTTTAAAACTATACTTATAATATTGCCATGGAGCCATCGTCAAAGCGGTTCTTACATGAATTGAATACTCTTCATTATTACCAAACACTTTAAAATAAACACCCTCAAACTCTTCTGTTGATATTGAAGGTTTTAATTGATTTCTTATTTGAATAAAGCCACCGTTATTTTCAGTCGTGACATCTCCTGTCATATGATAACAATTAACATCATTTACTTTTGATATGATCGCTTTACCCTGAGATAATCCACCCATTACTCCATCAGTAAAAAAGGCCCAATTTTGACCTTGAGAAGAAACTCCGGGTGTTTCTAAGTTATCTAGTATCATTGTATTCTGAGATTGAAGATTGGATGAAAAAAATAAAATAAAAACAAATATTATTAAACTTTTCAATTTTTACGATTTTCTGCTAATTTTTTTTTGATAAGAGATAAACCCGTTTCAACTTTTGATTTATATGATTCTTCAAATGCTTTTAACTGCCAATCTGAAAATCTAGATTTTAGTTCAGATAAATTATTTTGTTTCCATTCATTAGAAGTATTTTCATCTTTCCAAATATCTTTTTCTTCATTGGTTCTTCCACAACCGTAACAATATCCTGAGATTGGGTCAGTTTTACATACGCTAATGCAAGGCGAAGTTACTTTGTTCTGTTCCATGATAATATACATATATTTTTTTTTAGTTTATTCCATTAAAACGATGTAAAACTTTAAAATTATGACTGATTTTAGCTATTTAAATGTTGATAATGCTTATAAATTAATCAACCAAAAGGTAACAAAAACTCCTTTGGTAACTAATGATTACATAAACAATCTTTTAGAAGCTGAAATTTATTTTAAACTTGAGAATTTACAAAATACTGGATCATTTAAATTACGTGGAGCTATACATAAAATTACAAAATTAATAGAAACTGTAAAAGACTCAGGTGTAGTAGCATATTCATCAGGTAATCATGCACAGGCAGTTGCCTATGCATCTATGATTAATACTATTAGTGCAAAAATAATAATGCCTAAAACTGCACCTCAAATAAAAATTGAAAATACAAAAAAATATGGAGCAGAGGTAATATTATATGACACTTACTTTCAAAGTAGAGAAGAGATAGGAAATGAAATTCAAAAGAAGGATAATAGAGCTTTAATTAAACCCTATGATGATAAAGATATAATTGCTGGTCAGGGAACTGCAGCTATCGAAATTGTAAATGATTTGAAAGAGCAATCAATTGAACCTGATCTGTATTTATGTTGTTGTGGAGGTGGAGGTCTTATTGCAGGAACATCAACATACTTAAAACATATTTACCCAAATATAAAATCATATTCTGTAGAGCCTGAAGAATTTGATGACACAAAAAGATCTTTAGAAGCTGGTAAACTTATAGAAAATAAAAAAAATGCTAAATCTTTTTGTGATGCACTATTGGCACCAAAACCTGGTAATATAACTTTTCAAATTAATTCTAATAATCTTGAAGGAGGACTAAGTGTTTCTGATGAAGAAGTAACAAAAACTATAATTTTATTAGCTGAACAACTTAAAATAGTTGTGGAGCCAGGAGGAGCAGTTGCAGCTGCAGCAGCATTAAATAATAAAATTGATGTTAAAAATAAAAAAATTATAGTTATGATTTCTGGTGGTAATATCGATCTAAGTTTATTTAATAAGTTATAATGAATCAATCAAATTTAAAAAAATTACAAAATCTATTAAAAGAAAAAGATACCGATATTTTTGTCATTAATAGAAGTGATGAATATTTAAATGAGTATATTTCCCCAAATGCAGAAAGATTAAATTTTATAACAAACTTTTCTGGTTCAGCAGGAAGAGCAATTATAACACCAACAGATGCCTTCTTGTATGTTGATGGAAGATATACTTTTCAAGCAAATACTCAAATTAACGCCAAAGAGATTCAAGCAAAACACTTAAATAGCTTTTGGACAGATTTAGAAAAAATTTTATTAGAAGAAGAATATAAAATTGCATTAGATCCAACACTTCATTCAATTATAGAAATTGAAAAAGTGGTTAAAATGTTAGAGAATTCAACATCTCAACTCCAACTAATAGATAAAAATTATGTTGATTTAATATGGGAAAATCAACCAAAAACTCAGTATACAGATATATTTGATCATCCAACAAGTTTTGCTGGTCAGAGCAGAAGTGAGAAATTAGATATTTTAAAAAAATTTTTAGATCAAAATGAAATTGATCATTACTTTGTTTCTGGGCTTGATAATATTGCTTGGCTTTTAAATTTAAGAGCAGATGATATACAATATACACCGTTGCTTTATTCTTATCTTCTAATTTCAAAAAATAATAAACACTCTTTGTATATTAAAGAGTCTTCAATGTCAGAAATTCTAAAAAAAGAAATCCAAACATTAATAAATATTAATAATATTGAAAATATCGGATCAATTTTTAATAACATTAATTCATCCGAATCAATTGGTTTAGATTTTAATTCCACCACTTTTTATTTTTTAGATCTTTTAAGAAAACAAAAAATAAATACTAAAAATTTAGCAAATCCATGTATCTTGTTAAAAGCTATCAAAAATGAAACTGAACTTGATGGAGCAAAAAAAGCACATATAAGAGATGGTGTTAGTATTTCCAAATATATTTATTGGTTAAAAAATATCATGGATCCTAAATCAAATGATGAAATAAGTGTTGCAAATCATTTAGAAAATCTACGAAGAAAAAATGAATTATTTCATTCTCTATCATTTGATACAATATCAGCAATTGATCAAAATGCAGCCCTTCCTCATTACCGTGTTACTGAAGAAGGAAAATCATCTTTCTCAGATAATAATATTTATCTTGTTGACTCAGGAGGGCAATATTTTGATGGAACAACCGATATAACAAGAACTATAATTTTAGGTGAAGCAACAACAGAACAAAAAGATAGATTTACGAGAGTTCTTAAAGGTCATATTGCATTATCAAATCATGTTTTTGAAAAGGGAACAAAAGGAGCTGATATTGATTATCTAGCAAGAAAAAGTCTACAAGAAATTAATTTAGATTATGATCATGGTACCGGTCACGGTATAGGAAGTTTTTTGAGTGTCCATGAAGCCCCACAACGTATTGCAAAAAAATCAATGTTTGATAGCGTTGAGTTGCTTCCAGGAATGATTTTATCCAATGAACCTGGATACTATAAAGAAAATGAATATGGTATAAGAACAGAAAATTTAGTCGTGATAAAAGAGAATAATGATAAGAAATTATATTTTGAAAACATCTCGTGGTGTCCAATAGATCTGGATCTCATTGAAAGAAGCATGCTTGATCAAATTGAAAGAAATTGGCTAAATAAATATCATAGAAAGGTGTATGAAAAATTACACACGCACCTTGATAATCAAGAAAGAGATTGGCTTAAAAAGGTAACTTCTGAAGTTTAGTTAAAGCCGCCAATTATGCGGCTTTCTTATTGATATCAAATTCAGTTCTTAGGAGATGCTTATCTAATTCAATTTTCCATTCTTTTCCGTATTCAGATTTGAAATATTTAACTAAATCCTCATCATTATTGTAGTTTTTGTCGCTTAAATCCTCGTAAACTTTGTTAAAAAAGTTAAAAACATTAATCATTATTTATTCCTTTCAATTATAAAATAGTAATTATTCTATGCAATCAAAGTATAAAAATATGAATTTTAATATGCAAAATATGCATATGTAAATATTTTAAAAATTTAAATGTACTTAAATTATTTAATAATAATTAAAATTAATTGTTCCTGATTGACTTTGTACATTAATACTTCATAGATTTTATAATATTATAACTTTCAATGATAATAATTTTAACACAATGTTTTCCGTCTAGAGTAGGGGGAATTGAAACATTGATGTATGACATTGCATTAAATTTAAGTCATAAACACAATGTAAAGGTTTTAGCTGACCAACAAGACAGTACTAAAGATTTAGAATTTGATAAAAACAATAAAAATTTTTCAATATTAAGATTTAAGGGTTTAAAATTTTTAAGAAAAAGAAATAAATTTAATCAACTTAAAAATATTTGTTCTTCAAATAATATTAAAGCAGTCATCACTGATAGCTGGAAAAGTCTTGAGTTACCAATTAATTTTTTAAAAGAAAAAAAAATCCCAATTATTAGTCTTGTACATGGAAACGAAATAATAATCAAAAACGATAATCATCATAAACGAATAAAGAAAGTTTTAGAATTAGCAAACGCATTAGTGGTCAATTCATCATATACTAAAAACTTACTTTCAAAAATAAGTGAAAACTTAAAAAAAATTGAGGTTATCTATCCAGGTGTAAAATCTACTAAGGATATTATAGAACAAGCAATAGATTTAGACGATAGTTATCCAACGTTGCTTACTCTTGCCAGACTAGAAAAAAGAAAAGGACATTCGTATATTCTTAAATCTATTTTTAATTTAAAAAAAATTTATCCAAATATTCAATATATAATTGCTGGTGAAGGTGATCAGTTAGAGAATATAAAGAAAGAAATAAAAAATTATAATCTAGAATCAAATGTGAAGTTAGTTGGAACAATAAATGAAAATCAAAAAAAATTCATTTTTTCTAAGACTGATATTATGATCATGCCAACAATAGATGAAACTCATGCAAATTCTATTGAAGGTTTTGGAATTGCCTACATTGAAGCAGCACAATATGGAATTCCTTCAATTGCCTCAAATGTTGGAGGTACTCCTGAAGCTGTATTGCATAATAAAACAGGTTTAATTATTAATAATTTTAATGAATTAGATGAATCAATTAAGAATTTAGTTGAGAACAAACAAAATAGAATTGAATTAGGACAAAATGCAAAAAATAGAGCAGAAAATGAATTAATCTGGGAAAAACAAGTAGTAAAATATAATAAGTTAATAGATGATATTCAATGACTATTTTATTTCATAACACAACTTTTGACAAAATTGATGTTTGGAAAAAAACAATAAAAAAATATTTTAAAAATGAAAAAATAATTTCTTTAAAAGATTATAAAAATTTTCATGATGTAAATTGTGCAATTATTTGGAATCTACCTGATAATATTCTTTCAAGACTAAAAAATCTCCAAGTTATTTTCTCTATGGGAGCTGGAGTAGATCACATTCTAAAACTTAAAAATTATAATAAAAAAATTCCCATAATCAGAATAAAAGATGAAGAAATGGGGGAGAGAATTGCCAATTATTCTTTAGCTCAAATACTAAATTATCAATTAAATTTTAAAATTTTTCAAAATTCTCAAATCAAAAAATACTGGTCTGGAGAAAGGACACCAATTGATAATAAAAATTTAACAGTAGGTATTTTAGGTCTAGGCTTTCTTGGAAATCATATTGCAAAATTACTAAATAAATTAAATTATAATGTTATCGCATATAAAAAAAATCGAGCAAAAGTAAAAAATATAAAAATATATACGGGTAAAAATATTATAAGTTTTATCAAAAGCTCTGATGTTATCATTTCTATTCTACCATCAACAGCTCAAACAAATAACATAATAGATAAAAAGTTTTTAAAGAATATGAAAAAAAATTCTTGTTTAATAAATATAGGCAGAGGAAATGCAATTGAAGAGAAAGATCTTCTAAATCATTTAAAGAAAAACAAAAATTTTTATGCTTATTTAGATGTCTTTAAAGATGAACCTTTAAAATCAAGTAGTCAATTTTGGAAACTGCCAAATGTAACTATTACTCCCCACGTTGCTGGTGTAACAGCTATAGAGCCATCTGTTAAATATATGTACTCCAAATATAAAAAACTAAAAAAAAATAAAAATATAAAATCAGATGTTAATCCATCTGATGGATATTAATTAACATCAAAATAATTTTCTAAAATTCTAAAATAAATATTTTCTAATTTAATAATATCTTCAACAAAAACAAATTCATCTACTTTATGAAGAGTTTGATTTCTAAGACCTAACTCTACTACTTCACAATAGTTCTTTATATATCTTGCATCAGAAGTACCACCATCGGTTGCTTGCTCAGGTGGGCTATTTCTGCCTGTAACATCAGAAATTGATTTTGAAATAATATTATATAAATCACCGGCTTTATTCAAAAATGACTCAGCTGTTGCATCATAGGTATAAGTGCAACTAGCGTTTTCTAGTTTAGAGAAAATCTTTTCTATTTTATTATCGATCCATTTTATAAGTGAGTCAGATGAGTGCATATCATTAAATCTAATATTAACTGTTGCTTTAGCTAATTCTGGAATTACGTTTTGAACAGGATTGCCAATATCTATAGTAGCAATTTGAACTGATGTTGGTAAAAAATTTTCATTACCTTCATCTAGCGGCTCTTCTAATATACTATTTAATAAATTCACTAAGTGATGTGAAGAATTTTCAGCTAAGTGAGAATTCGCCGTATGCCCTTGAATCCCTTTTACCTGAAAAAAGAAACTAACTGATCCTCTTCTTCCAATTTTTACTTTATCGCCGACCTCATTTTTAGAAGTCGGTTCACCAACTAGACAATGATCAAATTTATAATTTTGTTTACTTGCCCATTCTAGAATTCTTGGTGTGCCGTTTACAGAATCTCTTTCTTCATCTCCTGTAATAATGAATGAAATCTTACCTGGAATATTTTTATATTTATCTACAAATCTTTTAGCGGCACTAATGAAACAAGCAACACTGCTTTTCATATCTTCACTGCCTCTTCCATAAAGTTTACCATCATCTATTTTTGCTGAAAAAGGAGGATATTTCCAAGAACTTTCATTTCCTACTGGAACTACATCTGTGTGACCAGCATAAGCAAAATGCTTTCCTTCATTTCCTATCGTTGCAAATAAATTTTTTACTTCATAAGAATTGTTTCCAGAGAAAATTAACGGATGACAGTCACATCCTATAGCACTTAGATGATTTTCAACAACTGTTAAAGCGCCCTCATCTTTTGGAGTTACACTTGCACATTTAACTAAGGATTGTGTAAGAGTAACTGGATCAAAATTAATTTCTGACATTAATCTCTTAAAAGATCATTGATTGATGTTTTGCTTCTAGTTTTTTCATCAACTCTTTTAACAATAACTGCACAGTATAAAGAAGGATTAATATCTCCTTCTTTTTTTCCTGGCAATGTACCTGGTACCACAACCGAATACGCTGGAACTTTTCCCATATGAATTTCCCCAGTTGATCGATCGACTATTTTTGTAGATGCTCCAATAAATACACCCATTGATAAAACCGCACCTTCACCAACAATAACACCTTCAGCTACTTCACTTCTAGCTCCAATAAAACAATTGTCTTCAATAATCACAGGATTTGCTTGAAGAGGTTCAAGTACACCACCAATCCCAGCGCCTCCAGAAATATGACAGTTTTTACCTATTTGTGCACATGATCCAACTGTTGCCCAAGTATCAATCATTGTTCCTTCGTCAACATATGCACCAAGATTTACAAAAGAAGGCATTAAAACAACACCTTTAGCAATAAATGCAGATTTTCTTACAACAGCGTCTGGTACATATCGAAATCCTGCTTTCAGATGATCATCTTTAGTCCAATTTGCAGTTTTACTTTCTACTTTGTCAAACCAAGTAGCATGCGATGCTTTAATGATTTCATTATCATTTAATCTGAAACTTAAAAGAATTGCCTTTTTAATCCATTGATTAACTTGCCATTCATTATTAATTTTTTCACAAACCCTTAAGCTTCCACTATCAAGTTTGTTTAAAGTTTCATCTACTGCATTTCTAATATCACCTGCAGTATTGACATTAATATTATCTCTCTCCTCAAAGGCATCATTTATAATTCTTTCCAGATCACTCATATTTTACCCTCATTTACATCTTTTAAAAATAAACTCAAATCTCTTGTTTGAAAATCTAAATATTCTTTAGATGCTTCAATATCATCGGAAAAATTTTCATAACCAGCATCAACCCAGACAGGTGTAAAACCAACTTTTTTTGCTGGAACTAAATTCTTTGCAATATCATCAAACATTGCGGATTTATTTGCTTCGATATCAAATAAGTCGATAATTTTTTCATAGGGAGAAATTTCTGGCTTAGGAATATAATTAGCCATTTTAATATCATATATTTCATCAAAAAAGTTTGTTAGATTTATTTTCTCTAACACATCTAAGACATGTTGCTTATTAGCATTTGTATAAATAATTTTTCTTCCCTCAAGTTTATATAATTCATCATTAAGATTTTGATTTGGACCAACAATTGAGTAATCTAACTTATGAACTTCTTCTAAAAAATAATCAGGATCTACACCATGATTATCCATCATACCTCTTAATGTAGTGCCATGTTGCTTGTAATATTTTGCTTGTAGTTTTTTTGCTTCAGCTAATTCCATATTTAAATTTTTAGCTACAAACTCACCCATTAACTTATGTACTTGCTGAAAAATTCCACTGTCTGCAGAGTACAGTGTGTTATCTAGATCAAATATCCAGGTATTGATGTTATCTTTAAAGCTCATTTAATTACTTGTTATTTGTGTACCAATTCCATGTTCAGTGAATAACTCTAATATTACTGAATGAGGAATTCTTCCATCTAAAATAGTAGATTTTTTAACACCTTTTTTCATTGCATCAATACATGTATTAATTTTCGGCTTCATACCTCCAGAAATATATTCTTTATTAGCAATATTTTTAGCTTCTTCTAAAGTTATTGATGATATTAATTTTTCATCTTTGTCTAAAATTCCAGGTACATCGGTTAGTAATAATAATTTACTTGCCTGTAACTCACCTGCTATAAAACCCGCAACAGTGTCAGCATTAATATTATATGTAAAATTATTTTCATCCTTACCTAAAGGAGATATGACAGGTATTTGACCATTTTTTATAAAGCTAGTTAGCATATCTTTGTTTAATTTTTTTGGTTGTCCAACAAAACCAATATCAACTATTTTTTCAATATTTGAATCACTGTCTTTAATTTCCACATTCAATTTAGTTGCAGTGACTAAGTTATCATTACCAGATACTCCTATCGCTTTTCCTCCAGAGGCACTTATAGATTCTACTATTTCTGAATTGATATCCTTAGATAAAACTTCCTCAACTACCTTAATTGTTTCTTTATCAGTAACTCGTAATCCTTCAACAAATTGTGTTGATATATTTTTTGATTTAAGTCTCTCACCAATTTGAGGTCCTCCACCATGAATAATAATTGGTGACACACCTACTTCTTTTAGTAACCCAATATCTCTTGAAAAACTCTCTGACAGTTTTTTATCTCCCATTGCATGTCCACCGTATTTTATTACAATGGTATCACCACTATGTTCTCGAATGTATGGAAGAGCTTCAACTAAGGTTGAGGCTTTATGAATAAAATAAGCCTGATCACTCTCTGATAAAAAATCAAATTTCATATTTATTGTGATAACCCGTATATAGATCTTTGAATCTCTGTAATACCATTATTTTTTTTGGTCTCAGATTGATATATTTTCGTAAATGATTTTTCATAATTTTGCATTAAACTTAAAATTGATTTTTTTTGATATTCTAAATAGTTATTAGATATTTTATCTATTTTAGTTAAAATTATTGAAAATTTTCTTGAACAATCACTCAATAAATCCAACATATCAATATCAGAATTTTTGATACCAACTTTTGAGTCAATGAGTAAAAAAACATGATCAAGTGTATCTCTATTTTCTATATATTCTTCAATCAAGGTCATTAAATTTTCTCGTGCAACTTTTGATACTTTGGCAAAACCATAACCAGGTAAATCAATCATATTTATTTTTTCACTAATTAAAAAAACATTTATAGCCTGCGTTCTTCCTGGAGTTTTACTAGTTTTTGCTAATTTTTTTGTTTTAGTTAACGAATTTATTAAACTAGATTTTCCAACATTAGATCTACCTATAAAACAACATTCTTTTTTTATATCTGAATAAGGAATATCTTTAAATGACTGAAAGGAACCTAAAAACTTATTATTATTAAAAAAGTTATTTAAATTTTTATTTAAGCTAGCCATTTTTGGCTAAAATTCTTCTTTGAATATACCATTGCTGTGCAATTGATAAAATATTGTTCACTGACCAATATAAAACTAAACCAGCTGCAAAACCAGCTAGTACAAAAGTAAATACAAATGGAAGTAATGCAAAAATTCTAGCCTGTGTTGGATCAGCGGGAGCAGGATTTAGTTTTTGTTGTAACCACATAGTGAAGCCCATAATGATAGGGAGAATACCAATATCAATTATTGAAAGTATAGGTGGCACATCCCAAGGAACTAATCCAAATATTGTCATTAAGCCTAATGGGTCTGGCGCAGATAGATCATGAATCCATCCATAAAAAGGAGCGTGATACATCTCTATCGTAACAAACAACACTTTATACAAAGAGAAGAAAATTGGTATTTGTACTAAAATTGGTAGACAACCCGCAACAGGATTAGCTCCCTCTCTTTTATACAAGGCCATTAGTTCTTGCTGCATTTTTTGTCTGTCATTTGGATATGTTTCTTTTAATCTTTGCATATCAGGCTGAAGTTTTTTCATCTTTGCCATAGATTTAAAAGATGCTTGTGCCAGTGGGAATAAAATTAAACGCATTAAAATGGTAAAGGCAATTATTGCTAGACCAAAATTACCTGCATAACCAAAAAACCAATTAATGGCATATGAAACAGGTTTAGTTAAAAAACTAAACCAACCCCAGTCAATTGCATCAGTAAATCTTGGTATAGAGAGATTTTCATCATAAGCACTTAAGACATTTAATTTTTTTGCACCCACAAATAATTTTCCGCCGTAAGATATATTTTCACCCGAGTTAATTTTATATATCTGACCAACATAACCTGCCCTATAGCTATCACGTCCATTATTACCATACCTATAATTGACGTTAATGGATTGGTCAGCATCAGGAATTAAAGCAGACATCCAATATTTGTCTGTAAAACCTAACCAACCTCCTTGTGTTTTATTATCGCAAAACTCTTTTTTTGTTTGCATTGATGAATTACAATCATCGGCAATATCATCATAATTTTTTTCCAATAATTCGTCGTTTATTAGACTAATTAAACCCTCATGAAGTATAAAAAAATTAATTGTATCTGGTGTGTTTATTCTTTTGATTAATCTGTATGGAAAAACTTCAATATCTTCACCACTGTTGTTTTCTATTTCTTGTGTAATTGTAAACATATACTCATCATCAACTTGATAGATGATTTTGAAGGTTATGTTTTTATTATTCGTCCAACTAAGTGTAACAGGGTTTGAGGGGTTTAGAGTGGTAGAGTTAGTTTTCCAAATTGTTTCTAAATTAGGTAATTCAATGTTAGAATTTTTTAGCTCTTTCCAACCTGTTTCAATATAATATGGATTAGCAGTCCCATCTGGTAGCAAAAGCTGGATATTATTTGAGTCAGGTTCTAAGCTAGTTTTATATTTTGATAATATGAGGTCATCTAAAATTGCTCCTTTTAGATTTATAGAACCTTCAATAAATGCATTTTCAAAAATAACTCTGTCGGTTTGAATTAAAGCTTCATCTCTACTTTGTATTTCTGAAACAGCTTGGCTGCTTTGTCCATCAATGGATGTTGCAGGTTCTAAAACTTCATCTTCTTCAAAGGATGTTGTTTGAATTGGTTGAGTTGGAAATAATAATTGAAAAAAAATAATTATCGCAATTGAAATACCAATAGCCAAATATAAATTTCTTTGCTCGTTCATTTATTTAACTCAGATTTTTTTGGTACTGGATCAAATCCGTGGGAACCCCAGGGATGACATTTTGAAATTCTTTTCACCGATAAAATTGATCCTTTAAATAACCCATGTTCCTTTAATGCTTTAATAGAATACTCAGAACAGGTTGGTAAATACCTACAATTCTGCCCAAGTATTGGGGAAATCAATAACTGGTATAATCTAATTATTATGATTAAAGGTAATGAAATATATTTACTAACCATTTATCTTTCCCTTAAGTTCTAATAAAAGTTTATCAAATTTCTCTTCGAGCAATGACGTTTTAGCTATTAACACATAATATGAATTAATTTTACCATTAATAATAATTTTTCTAGCTAATTCTCTCATTATTCTCTTTGCTCTATTTCTTTTTACTGCGTTGCCAATTTTTTTGGAAGCTGTGTATCCTACACCTATAGAATTTTCTAGATCTTGATTGTGTAAAATTTGGATATTCATATTTTTACCTTTTATAAATTCTCCCTCGTTTCGTATCATAACGAAAGTCGATCTTTTCTTAATTGTGAATAATGTTTGGGCCATTTGGCCTTTTTAAGCGCTTAATTGAGCTCTTCCTTTTGCACGTCTTCTATTAATGATTTGACGACCTGCTTTAGTTGCCATTCTAGCCCTAAAACCGTGTCTTCTTTTTCTAATTACTCTACTAGGTTGGTAAGTGCGTTTCATAATAAATCTCTGGGCCTAATACGAATTCATTATATATAAGTCAAATATTTACTTATGTAATCGATGAAAATTTTTAGAAAAGCTAGTGAATTAGAGCCAAATTTAGTTTCAATCAAAGACAAGGGTCAGTCTATTGGTTTAGTTTTAACAATGGGAAACTTACACGATGGACATTTATCTCTCATTAGAGAAGCACAATTACATAACGAATTTGTGATCTGTTCAATATTCATTAATCCTACTCAATTTAATAATGAAAATGATTTCAATTCTTATCCAAAGACAATTGATGAAGATATTTCTAAATTAGAAAAAATTGGTTGTAATTTACTCTTCTTACCTGATGTTCAAGAGATATACCCTAAAGGATTGGCAAAGAAAAAAATTGTTAAAAATTTTAGAAATATTTTATGTGATAAATTTCGACCTGGCCATTTTGATGGAGTTACTACTGTTGTGGATCTTTTTTTTAATATGATTAAACCAACGAATAGTTATTTTGGTGAGAAGGATTTTCAGCAAGTAAAAATAATACAAGATTTAGTAAAAATTAATCATCACAATATTAAAATAATTCAATGTCTATCTGTACGAGATAAAATGGGTATGAGTTTATCTTCACGGAATTCTAAATTTTCTAATGATCAATTAAAAATTTTCAATGTGTTAGGAAATAAAATTAAAGAACATATTAATTTATTAACACAAAATGAAATTAATAATTTAGATCAATTAAAAATAGAGCTTCTTCAAAATAATATAAATAAAATTGACTATTTAGAGATCAGAAATGAAAATAATTTAGAAATAACAAAAAATTATTCTAAAGCTAGATTATTTATTGCTTTATATATTGGTGATATAAGAATTATTGACAATTTTAAGTTATATTAAGGTATTAACCAATTATATTCTGGTTCACTATTTTTAAATATTAATTTTAATCTACGATGACCTGAAATTTCTAAATAAAGCCAATCAATTTCATTAATTTTATTTTCAACTACTGTAAAATTTTTATATCCTTCTTCACTTTCTTCATGACTTGGCTCCTTGCCAGTTAAGTGTTCAGGGATACCATCTTCTGGAAACTCAGTGATTGAACTTGGATCTTTTAATGTTAAGTAACATTTTCTACTAAACAATCTTGTTTTGTCCCACATTTCTTTAGCTTTATCATTTTGATTATTAACCAAAGACGTTGTTTTGATTCGCATTTGAATTTTTAATTTATGATCATAAAAAACAAATTGAGAACTACTATTTTTTTTTAAATTAGGCACTTTGGGAGATCTAAAGTCTGTGTGAAAATTTAGTATCATGCTACTGGGATCAAATTTTCTTAAGACTACAACTCTAGAATCTATTCCTCCTTCACTATCAATATTACTAAAGACTGGCGTATGAAATGCGTGTTTTCTATCTTTAACTCCTCTAGTTAAATTTTTCTTTATATCCTCAAATATTTCTGCAGCATTTTCTTTTGAAGAAGTCGACATTGTTATTGTAATATAAATTGTTTTGAAGAAATAGCTAGATAATGGAAATAAATAAAATTACGAATTTATTGAATCTGGAGCATGTTAAGTTTTTAATATCTATCTTTAAAGAAAATAATATTGAAATCCGATTAGTAGGAGGATGTATTCGAGACGCTCTTCTTGAAAGAGAAATCAAAGATATTGATACAGCGACAACTTTGGAGCCTGAAGATGTTTTATCATTACTAAAAGATAACAATATTGAGTATGATGATTTTGCTATTCAATATGGATCTATAATTGCTTATCCTCATAATCGAAAAATACAAATTACAACTTTACGTGAAGATGTTAATCAAATGGGAAGACATACAAATGTAATTTACACCAACAGCTGGAAAAAAGATTCAGCTAGAAGAGATTTTACTTTCAATGCTTTATATGTTGGAAACAATAATAAACTACATGATTATTACAATGGCCAATCAGATTTAAATGAAAGTAAAATTTGTTTTATTGGTGAAATAGAGGATAGAATAAAAGAAGATTACTTAAGAATCTATCGATACTTTAGGTTTAGAGGTTTGTTTAATTTACCTAAAACATCTTTAAGTGATCAAAAGATTGTAGAAAAATATATTCACGAATCTTTGGGAGTGTTGACCAACGATGTAATAAGGCAAGAAATATTAAAAATGTTTAATATGTCTTTTCCTTTAAATTGTTTTTACATATCTCATCAAACATTACAAAAATTTAAATGGGTTGAAATAGTACAAGAGCATTTCATACGAACAAAATATGATCTTGGATTAAATAAATGTCTGAATAAGATTGATAATTTAATAAATTAGTTTTTTAGTTTACAATTTTCGCACAAACCAAATATTTCTAAATTATGTTTTTTATAATTGAAGTTATTTTTTTCTGCTTGTTTTGAAAAATAAGAAAACAAATTATTTCCAGTTAGCTCAGTAACACTATCACAGTTTTCACATATCAAAAAAGATGTAGAAGTTTTTGCATTACAGCCTTCATGCTTACAAGCAACATATGAATTTCTACTTTCTATTTTATGTACTTTGCCAATTTCTATAAGCTTATCTAAAGCTCTATAAACTTGAAGAGGAGATTTAATTCCTTTTTTTTGAATATCAAAAAGGATTGTATATGCCTTAAGAGGTTCTGATGCGCTTTCTAAAATATCAAGAACTGTTTTCTGGTTTTTGGTTAAATTTTCTGATGCTATTGCCATAATTTTAATTAACAAATAGTTTTCATTTTTGCAACTGACCCTTTATCTCCAGAGGAATAAGTGAAATAATAAATAATAATAGTGCAACTACAATTATAGAAGGCCCTGAAGAAGTATTAATCTCAAGTGAAACAAACAATCCTGCAATTACTGATACGACACCAGCTAAAGTTGCAATTATAACCATTTGACGAGGACTGCTGCTAATATTTCTTGCAATTGCTGCAGGTATTAAAAGTAAACCAGTTATCAATAAAGCGCCAATCATTTTAATAGATAAAGCAATTACTCCTGCCAATAAGAGTGTGAATATAAAATTAGAAATTTCTGGTCGCATTCCTTCTGCTGCTGACAAATCATAATTTACCGTTGCTGAAAATAAAGATTTCCAAATAAAGTACAAAATCAATAATATTGCAGCACCACCTAAATAAACTATAGTTATATCTTCTACATCAACTGCAAGTATATCTCCAAATAATAAACCCATAAGGTCAAATCTAATTGATGTAAGAAACCCAATTAATACCAAACCTATAGCAAGTGTAGAGTGAGCAAGTAGACCGAGTAATGAGTCTCCTGCGAGTTTTGTTCTTTTTTGTAAATTAATTAATAGTAAAGCAACAACAGCTGAAATTATAAAAACTGAAAATGTAATATTAAAGCTAAAAGAATAAGCTAAAGTTACACCCAACAATGCCGAGTGAGACAGCGTATCTCCAAAATAGGATAACCTTCTCCAAATTACAAGACATCCGAGAGGTCCTGCAATTATTGCAATACCAATACCAGCTATGAGAGCTCTAGTAAAAAAATCATCAAACATTATTTGTAACTCTCCCATCTGTTCCATGAGAATGATCATGATCATGTTGATAAAGTGATAGAGTTGTGGCGTTATGTTCACCAAATAAATCTATGTATGCCGAATTCTTTACAATTGATCTTGGCGTTCCAGAACAACATATATGACCATTTAAGCAAATTACATGATCTGTAGCTGACATTACAAAATGAAGATCATGTGATATCAATAATATTCCACAATTAAGTGTTGAACAAATTTTTTTAATAAGATTATAAAGTGCAATTTCTCCATTAAAATCTACACCTTGAACTGGTTCATCCAAAACAAGTAAGTCTGGTTTTTTTGCGATTGCTCTGGCGATTAAGACTCTTTGAAATTCTCCGCCAGATAAATTATGAATATCGTTATAGAGAAGGTTATCTACTCCAGTTAATTTTAAAGCATCAACAATTTCAAGATTATTTATATGACTTGTTAATTTCATAAAATCAACGACACGAAGAGGCATTGTCCAATCAATATTAATTTTTTGTGGTACGTAAGCCATTTTAGAAGCAAAGTTTTTTATTTGTCCTTCATCAGACTTAAGTATTTTAAGTATCATTTTAGCTGAAGTTGTTTTTCCAGAACCATTAGGTCCTATTAAAGTAACAATTTTCCCCTTGTGAATTTCCAAGCTTATTCCTCGTACAATCCACTTGGATGACTTGTACACACCACAGTTATCTAATTTGACCAATAAATTATTATTTTCTGCCATTTTATTATTTACAACTTAAAATGTTATATTATAACATTACATTACTTTAACACACTTAATTCTAATAGGAATACTTTTATGAAACAAATGAATATTTTTCTACATGTTTTTAAAATTATATTGTTTTCAGGAATTCTTGTTGCAACTGCATCTGCTAGAGCAGAACTAAAAGTTGTAACGACTATTAAACCACTTCATTCATTGATTTCTAATGTTATGGATGGAATTGGTGAACCTGGACTTATAATTGAAGGAAGCATATCTCCACATAGTTTTACAATGAAACCATCTCATGCAAAAATGCTTGAAGAAGCAGATATAGTATTTTGGATTGGGGAGAGTATTGAGACATCATTGGAAGAACCCCTGGAGTCAATAGCAAAAAGTGCAGAAGTCGTTGAGTTTATGGAAGTTGAAACAATTGCTAAATTAAAATTTAGAGAAGAATCTATATTTGATGACCACGACGACCATGACGACCATGATGACCACGATGATCACGATGACCATGATGACCACGACGACCACGATGATCATGACGATCACGACGATCATGATGACCACGACGACCACGATGATCATGACGACCATGACGATCACGACGATCACGACGATCACGACGATCATGATGACCACGACGACCATGACGACCATGACGATCACGACGATCACGACGATCATGATGACCATGATGATCATGACGATCATAGTGGACACGATCACCACGGTCATGCACATGGTGAATTTGATGCTCACATTTGGTTAGATCCAATGAATGCCAAAGAAATGGTTCATGAGATTGCTCATGAGTTAGGTGATTTAGATCCTGCCAATAAAGAGAAATATGAAGCAAATGCTGATGCAACAATCAAAGCTTTAGACCAATTGATAAATGACGTTAGCAAGGATATTAATTCCGATGCAAAATTTGTCGTTTTCCATGACGCCTACCAATACTTTGAAGAAAGATTTGGTGTAAGAGCTGCAGGAGCTTTAACATTGAATACTGATGTTTTACCTGGTGCAAAGCAAATAGCTGATATTCAGGATGTTATTAAGGATAAGGGAATAAAATGTATTTTCTCTGAACCTCAATTTAATCCAAAGATTATTACAACAATAGCTGAGGATATGAATATCAAAACAGGAGTTTTTGATCCTTTAGGTGCTAACATTGATGCTGGTAAGTCACTTTACTTTACGTTGATTAGTAATCTTGGGGACGAGCTTAAAGGCTGTTAATTTTTAATATTTAAATAAATTCCACCTTGTATGAAGGTGGAATTTATAGAACTAATTATAAGGAAATTGATATGGAAAATACTTCTCAGGTTCCAGTTACGGTTTTAACAGGTTTTCTTGGAGCTGGAAAAACAACACTTTTAAATCGAATTTTAACTGAACAACATGGACGGAAATACGCTGTCATTGTTAATGAATTTGGTGAGCAGGGAATTGATAATGACCTTGTTGTTGATGCTGATGAAGAAGTATTTGAAATGAATAACGGGTGCATTTGTTGCACTGTTAGAGGTGATTTAATTAGAATTCTAAGTGGTTTAATGAAACGTGCTGATAAACTAGATGCAATTATAGTTGAAACAACTGGTTTAGCTGATCCAGCCCCAGTTGCTCAGACATTTTTTGTTGATCAAGATGTTGCTGATCGTACAAAATTAGATGCAATTGTTACAGTTGCCGATGCTGTTCATCTAAGTTCTCAATTAGTCGATCATCATGAAGCAGAAGAACAAATTGCTTTTGCTGATGTAATTTTACTAAATAAAGTTGAACTTGTTGAAGATAATGACATTGTGAAAGTTAATGATCGTATTAGAAAAATTAACCCTTTTGCAAAGATTATTAAAACAACACGTTGTGATGCACCTCTTGATGAAATCGTAGGCTTAAATGCATTTAGTCTAGATAGAGTATTAGATATTGAACCTGACTTTCTTGAATCAGATCATGATCATGAACATGATGATGATGTTACTAGTCTATCCTTTGTATCTGATTCACCATTAGACATGGATAAGTTTCAAGATTGGTTTGGAAATTTACTGAGGACTAAGGGTCAGGATATTCTTCGATCAAAAGGAATTTTGAACTTTAAAGGTGAAGAAGAGCGATATGTATTTCAAGGAGTGCATATGCTTATGGATGCCTCACCAATGGGACCTTGGCCCAAAGGAAAAAATAGAAGTTCTCGAGTAGTATTTATTGGTCGTGATCTTGATAATATGAATCTTAAGGAAGGCTTTGAAAATTGTAAATCAGCATGAACGCTGATTTAGAAAAACTTCAGGAAACAAATAAAACTGAACTTGAAAGAAGAGGTTCAATTTTTAATATTGGAGCCCCAGCTACAGAAGCGGTTACAACTCGTGATCAAATAGCGGTAGGATTTGGAGACGGCACTGTAAGATTTTTTCAATCTGGATCTGATCCTAAAACTGTTAAAGCACATAAGGGTGTAGTGTTGAGTATGACAAATTATGAAGATCATGTGTTAACGGGAGGAGACGATGGACGTTTTCTAAAAATATCATCTGATGGAAATATTGAAGAAATTTTTAATTTTGGTTCAAAGTGGGTTGACTGTGTAGCTTCCCACAAAGATACTAAAGTTTGTTCATCAGGAAAGACTGTTTATATTTGGACAAAAAACAAAGATAAACCACAAACTTTAGAGCATCAAAGTACTGTTGCTGGATTAGCATTTGATAATAAAGGTAAGCGTCTTGCGGTCTCAAGATACGGTGGAGTAACAGTGTGGAAACTTAATAATAATAAATGGACAGCCTCAAATTATACCTGGAAAGGATCGCATGGAACTGTAACGTTTAGCCCAGATACAAAATATATTGTAACTGCAATGCAAGAAAATCAAATTCATGGTTGGCGCATAAACGACAAAGCGGATTTAGCAATGAGAGGTTATCCATCAAAAATTAAAAGTTTTACTTGGGTTGGTGATACACCATATTTGGTAACATCTGGATCAAGTGATGCAGTTTGCTGGCCATTTGATGGTAAAGAAGGACCAATGGGGAGAAAGCCAATTGTTGTTGCAAACGGTGGTAAAGAACTTGCAACATTTGTTAAAGCACTTAATGGAGAAAAAGCTGTTTTCACCGGTTTTACAGATGGGTCAGTTTTATTAGCAGAAATTGATGAAAGTAAAAAACCAATTATGATTAGAAGTTCAACAGGTGCAGAAGTTTCAACAATAGCTATATCTAGTGATAACTCACAAATATTAATTGGCGATATGAAAGGTTCTATTCTTTTATCATCCTTATGGGCAGACAATTAAGAGAGAAAATATGTTTAATCGTAAAACTCAAAATGTTGAAAAAATAAGAAATCTCAAACATTTAATTTCCAAGAAATATAAATTACCAGAAAATACTATAATAAGTATTGCTGAGCTCAGTTGTCATGAACCTGATTGTCCACCAATTGAAACTGTAATTACTGCAAGAAATGAAGACGGATCAATGAAAAATTGGCGAGTCGCAAAATCAATAGAAGAAATAGAGGAGTCAGATATTAATAATCTAACAAATCACACTCATTAAGTTATTAAATTTAAAATAATGTATTAACAGCAATCTCCACCTTCACAAGTGCAACAACAGCTGCAGCTGCAACCACACTTTGGCGGGTTTGGATTTTGATTTTTCATAATCATACCTATATATTTTTTATAATAATTTAAAATACAAATGAGAAAAGCATTAGAAATTAAACAATGTATGAAGACTTTCGAGGGTGACGGGATACCTGTAACGAGAGCTTTCCCTGTCCCTGGTATGAGAGAAAATGATCCATTTCTTCTTTTTGATCATTTCGGCCCAATTAATTATGAGCCAGGAGGAGCAACTGGCGTACCTGCGCATCCTCATTGTGGATTTGAGGCAATTACTTACATGCTTGGTGGTGAGGTAGAACACAGAGACTCATTTGGCGGACAAGCAGAAATTGAAACTGGTGATGTACAATGGATGACAACTGGATCAGGTTTAATCCACTCTGAATTAGTAACAGAAAAATTTAAGAAGAGTGGTGGTATCATGCAAGGATTACAAATTTGGGTGAACCTTCCACAAAAAAATAAAAAAGTGAAACCTTGGTATCAACATATTAAAAGAAACACTATTCCAACAGTATCTGAAAATGCAAATATAGAAATTAAAGTTCTTGTGGGTGAAATAAATGGAACCAAATCCAAAGTTCAAACATATTCACCTGTATCAATATTTGATATTCAATTTTCAAAACCTGATATGACAAAGTTTAATGTTGATAAAGAACAAAATCTTATGATCTATATTATTGATGGTCAGTTACAATTTAATGTGCAAGATAAAATTGCTAATAAAGGTGATATGATTTATTTTGATCAATCAAGTGATGAGATCCAACTTACATCAATATCAGAAAAAGGATCCTATTTAGTTTTAGCCGGAAAGCCGCTTAAAGAACCTGTAGCTCGTTATGGTCCTTTTGTGGCAAATTCTGAAGGAGAAATCAAACAAGCAATGATGGACTATCAAGAAGGAAAGATGGGAAGCTTAGCTTAAGTTAATTGACGTAACATTTCACCAGCTACAATAGCAACTGAACTACTAAGATTAATCGATCTAGGCCCCTTTATCATTGGTATTGTTAATCTTTCATCGACAGAGCTATGGACAAAATCAGGTGCTCCTGCACTTTCTCTACCAAATAAAATAATATCATTTGATTGAAATTTATAATCGAAATAACTTTTTTTAGTTTTTGTTGTTAGAAGAACGAGTCGATATGAATTATCTTTTGACCAATCATAAAATTTTTCCCAACTTAAATGTTTTTTTAATTCTAGATAATCATAGTAATCCATTGATGCTCTTTTTAGTCTCTTATCATCAATCACAAAACCAGCTGGCTCTATTATATCTACTGGTATTCCAAGACAGGCACCTAGTCTAAATATGTTTCCTGCATTCTGTGGTATGTCGGGTTCAAATAGAGCAATTCTCATGTTTTTTTACTATATTATTTTATTACTTGCGTCACGCTGGCACATATTTAAAAAGTATTTTTTTGAGTAATTAAGATATAAGAAATTCATAATAAATGGCTAAAAAACCCAAAAATAAGAGAAGAGATTTCCTACAACTTAGCACCGTAACACTTGGTGCTGTCGGAACAGCTGCTTTTATATGGCCTTTTCTAAAAAGTATGAGTCCAGCAGAAGATACATTAGCTGCAGGATCAACTGAAGTAGATATTAGTGCTATTGAAGAAGGTCAAAGTATAACAATAAAGTGGCGTGGAAAACCAGTCTTCATAAAGAAAAGAACAAAAGAAGAGATAGATGCTGCAAAAATGGTTCAAGCTTCTGACTTAAGAGATCCACAAGATGATGCAGATAGAGTACAAAAAGAAGAATGGTTAGTTTTAGTGGGAGTATGCACACACTTAGGTTGTGTTCCGCTTGGTCAGAAAGTTTCTGATATGAAAGGTGAGTACGATGGTTGGTACTGCCCATGTCATGGTTCACATTACGATACTTCAGGTAGAATAAGAAAAGGGCCAGCTCCCAAAAACTTGGACGTTCCGCCCTATACCTTTTTAAATGATAATACTATAAAGATAGGATAACATGGATAAGAATAGAAAAGTACATCAGTTTAAAAATCCTGTCCTTAATTGGATAGAGTTTCGTTTACCAATTATTTCTTATTTCAAAAAAGAATACGGCGATTATCCAATGCCTAAAAATTGTAATTATTTTTGGAGTTTTGGTGCATTGGCAACAATTACACTTGTTACAATGATAGTAAGTGGAATTTTTCTTGCGATGAATTACACACCACATACTGATATGGCATTTGATAGTGTTGAAAGAATAATGCGAGATGTCAATTACGGTTGGTTAATGCGATACATCCATTCAAATGGTGCAGCCTTTTTCTTTATCATAGTTTACATTCACATAGTAAGAGCAATGTATTTTGGTTCTTACAAATATCCAAGAGAGCTTAATTGGATTTTAGGTGTATTTATATTTTTATTAATGATGGCAACATCTTTTCTTGGTTACACATTACCGTGGGGACAAATGTCTTATTGGGGAGCTACAGTTATAACAAATTTATTTAGTGCAATTCCATTTATTGGTGAGGGATTAAAGACATGGCTTCTTGGTGATTACAATGTTGGAAATGCTACTTTAAACCGTTTCTTTGCTCTTCATTATGTTTTACCATTTGTTATTTTCGGTGTTGTAGGTTTACATGTTGCTGCAGTTCATGTTCATGGTTCAAATAACCCTGATGGGATTGATATTAAAACAAACAATGACTCAGTAAACTTTTTTCCATATATGTTAATTAAAGATACAGTAGCTATGTGTGCTTTTGGTGTTGCTATTTCTGCAGTAATATTCTTTGGACCAAATCTTATGGCTGAAGTTGATAATTATATTCCAGCAGATCCACTTGTTACTCCAGCTCACATTGTTCCAAACTGGTATCTTGCACCTTTTTATGCAATTTTAAGAGCAGTACCTGATAAATTAGGAGGAGTTCTTCTAATGTTTGGTGCTATAGTAATTCTCTTTGTTCTACCTTGGCTTGATAGATCAAAAGTGAGAAGCTGTAATTATAGACCAATATATAAGTGGTTTATGATGGGCTTTTTTGTTAACTTCTTTGCATTAGGCTACGTTGGTATGCTTCCTGCTGAAGGTTTATACCTTTTAATTGCTAGAGTAGGTTTACTTTACTACTTTGGTTTTTTCTTTATCATTACACCTTTTGTTGGTTGGATAGAGAAGCCAAGTAAGCTACCGCTCAGTATTAGTGATGTTTATGCTAAAAATATAGCTCCTAATATTGGTGGAGGAGAAAAAGGAATTCCTTCACCAGCAATGCAAAAAGATACAAATCTATAATGCGCCTATTACTTATTATTTTTTTATTATTCTCTTCAAATCTATTTGCTGCAGAAATGAGTACTGAAAAAATGCCAAAACATGATTGGTCTTTTAAAGGTGTAACGGGAACTTTTGATAGAGCTGCAATTCAAAGGGGCTATAAAGTTTATAGAGAAGTATGTGCAGGATGTCATTCAATGAAACTTCTGTATTACAGAGATCTTATTGATATTGGTTTTTCCGAGGCTCAAGTAAAAGTAATTGCTTCTGAATATACTGTATTAGACGGTCCAAACGATGATGGTGAAATGTTTGAAAGACCGGCTAGACCAGCAGACAGGTTTGTTAATCCATACGCCAATGATAATGAAGCAAGAGCAAATAACAATGGAGCTTATCCTCCAGATTTGAGTGTAATTACAAAAGCTAGAAAATATGGAGTTGATTATATTTATAACCTTCTTCTAGGTTATGTTGAACCTCCAAAGGGAATGGAGGTCGGTAATGGAATGTGGTACAATAAATGGATGGCCGGAAATCAAATAGCTATGCCAGCACCTATAGCTGATGGAAGTGTAGATTATGATGATGGCACTGATAATAATGCAGAACAGTTATCAGCTGATGTAACACATTTTCTTCACTGGGCTGCTGAACCAGAAATGGAAGAAAGAAAAAATTTAGGTATCAAAGTAATATTATTCTTTATTATTCTTGGAACAATTGTGTACTTAGCAAAAAATAGACTTTGGCGAGACGTTACTTAGACATTAAATAAAAAGTTCATTACATCACCGTCTTTAACGATATAATCTTTACCTTCTTGTCTTAACTTTCCTGAATCTCTACTTCCAGCATCACCATTATTTTCTATATAGTCATCATAAGAGACAGTCTCTGCTCTAATAAATCCTTTTTCAAAATCAGTGTGAATTTTTCCAGCAGCTTGTGGTGCAAGTGTTTCTTTTTTTATTGTCCAAGATCTTGTTTCCTTTGGTCCACATGTAAAATAGTTAATTAAACCTAAAAGTTCATATCCTGATTTTATTACCTTATTTAAAGTTGTTTGATCTAAATTAAGTTCTTTTAGAAATTCAAGTTTTTCTTCTTCATTATCTAATTCCGCTATTTGTGCTTCTATTGATGCAGAGATTAAAACTACAGAATGATTACTTTTTTTGGCAAACTCGATGACTTTTTTTGATAACTCGTTTCCAGTATGAATAGATTCTTCATCTACATTACATATGTACATAGTAGGCTTTAGACTAATTAAGTTAAGACTATTTACAAACTCAATTTCATTACTAGCAAATTCATCAATTTTTAAGATACTTTTACTATCTAGCATTTGTAAGATTTTATCTAATATATCGAATTGATGTTTAGCTTCTTTATCATTAGCTTTTAATTTTTTTTCTAAACTAGTTTTTTTATTATTTAAGCTTTCAAGATCAGCCAATTGTAATTCTAAATTTATTGTTTCAATATCATCTAGTGGATCAATTTTTGATGATACATGAGTAATGTTATTATCTTCAAAACATCTAACAACATGTGCTATTGCGTCAACTTCCCTAACATGTCCTAAAAATTTATTTCCTAAACCTTCTCCTTGTGAGGCTCCTTTTACTAATCCTGCAATATCAACAAAATCCATAAAAGAAGGAATTATTTTTTCACTTTTTCCAATGATTGCTAGCTTATCTAATCTATCATCGGGCACTGCAACTCTTCCTATATTTGGTTCTATAGTTGCAAATGGATAATTTGCAGCCTCTGCTTTATTTGATTGGGTAAGAGCATTAAATAAAGTTGATTTACCAACATTTGGTAATCCAACTATTCCACACTTAAATCCCATAATTAATTTTGCTCACTTATTTTTGTTAAAAATAGAGGAATATCTGAAAATATTAATTCTATATTTTTTACTATTTTATCAATTTTTTTATTTATTATTTCTTCTTCTGATTTTAAAAATTTATTTAAAACATAACTTGAAACTAAATCTTTATGTCCAGGATGATCAATTCCAATACGTATTCTAAAATAATTTTCCCCTATAAATTGGTCAATACTTTCCAATCCATTATGACCTCCGTTTCCACCACCTTGTTTTATTTTTACTTTCGATAATTCTAAATCAAGGTCATCATGTATAACAAAAGTATGGTCTAATTTTATTTTATAAAAATTCACAATTTCTGAAACAGCTTTTCCAGATAAATTCATGAATGTAAGAGGTTTTAACACAAAGATTTTTTTATTATTTATTAGACCTGAATATAATTCTTTTTTTTTATCTTCTTTGATTTTATCGAAATTAAAATGTGAGATTATATTATCCGCTAAATGGAAACCTACATTATGTCTAGTATTATTATAATTTACACCTGGGTTTCCAAGTCCACAAATTAAAAACATATAATGAAATATAAAGTAAAGTTACTTAGATTCTTTATTTTCTTCTTTATTATCAGAAGATTCTTCCTTCTTATCCTCTGATTTCTCTTCACCACCTTCTGCTGCACCTTCTTCAGTTGTTTCTTCAGTTTTAGTTTCAACTTCTACAGTTGGCGGAACTAAAGTAGCTATTACGAAATCTCTATCTGAAATAGTAGGAGCAACTCCCTCAGGAAGTTGAATATTACTAATTTTAACTGCATCACCTATTTCGCTTTCAATTAAATCGAATTCTAGTTTGCTAGGTATATTATTTGCATTACATGTTAGTTCAACAAGTCTTCTAACAGTATTTAAAACTCCACCTTTTTTCAAACCAGGACATTTATCTTGATTTAAAAACTCTACAGGAATTTCAACGTTTACTTTAGTATTTTCTTGAACTCTTAAAAAATCAAAATGTATAAGTCGATCACTTACAGGATGATATTGTAATTGTTTGGGAAGTATTTTTTCTTTCTTTCCATCAACATCAAGATCGATAATTGTTGAATAAAAAGAACCAGTACCCATTAATTTTTTCAATATTTTATCTTCTAGTGCAATTTTCTTAGGCTCAGTTCCCTTGCCATAAATAATACCAGGTACCAATCCCTTAACTAAGAGACTATGATTTGAACCAATATCTTTATTTCTTTCTATCGCTTTAAAATCACTCATAAATAAAAAAATTAATCGAAAAGGGCGGACACTGAAGTATCAGTGTTAATCCTTTTAATCGCATCACCCATTAAAGGAGCAATACTAATATGTCTAATGTTTTTTGTGCTTTTTACCTCTTTAGAGGGCTCAATTGTATCTGTTAAAACCAATTCCTTTATGCTTGAATTTTCAATCTTTTTAAGCGCATCTCCAGATAATACTCCATGGACAATATAAGAATAAATTTCTTTAGCCCCATTTTTACTTAGAGCTTCAGCAGCATTACATAAAGTGCCTGCAGAGTCAGCTATATCATCTAGTAAGATACAAGTTTTATCTTTTACATCTCCGATGATATTCATTACTTCAGACTCACCAGCTTTTTCTCTTCTTTTATCGGCAATTGCCAGTCCAGCCTCTAATCTTTTAGCAAAAGCTCTGGCTCTAACAACACCACCAACATCAGGTGAAGCAACAACTAAATCTTTGTTTCCATTAAATTTTTCTTTAACATCATCGATTATCGGTCTTACAGAAAAAATATTATCTAAAGGAATATCAAAAAAACCTTGAATTTGACCAGCATGTAAATCCATTGTTAATACCCTATCAGCACCCGCGGATGTAATTAAATTTGCTACAAGTTTGGCAGTGATTGGTGTTCTAGGTCCAGTCTTTCTATCTTGTCTTGCATATCCATAATATGGGATAACAGCAGTAATCCTTTTTGCTGATCCCCTCCTTGCAGCATCTATTGTAATTAAAAGTTCCATTAAATGGTCATTTGCTGGATGTGATGTAGATTGAATAATAAAAACATCTTCACCTCTAATATTTTCATTTATTTCGACAAATATTTCTCTATCGTTAAAAGTTCTTACAGAGGCATCTGCTAATGGCACATCAATATGTTTAGAAATTTTTTCTGCTAGGGATTTGCTACTATTACAGGCGATTATTTTCATATAATCATATTATTTACTATATTAGAATAATAATAGATCAACCAAAATTAATCATTAAATGCAATGATATTGAGCATTCTTCCAGTATCTCGAAATTTTTGTGATTCCCTTCGATGACTAAAAAAAACTTTGTTATTTGAGAAGGTGTCTTTGTTAATATTATATATATTTTTAATACCCAATTCCTTAAATTGATAATTAATCAATCTTCTTAAATTAAATAAATCTTTGTCTTTATTTTTGTATTTGAAGAAAATAGAGTATTTTTTATTTTTTCTTATAAATTTACTTTTAAAATCTTTTGATACTTCAAAGTTTTTAAAGCTCAAACAAGGACCAATAAGAACCACAATATTTTTTTTAATTATTTTTTGTATAACAAAATATTCTATACCTTTAGCAGCTATATTTTTTAATGCCCCTTTCCAACCTGAATGAAGAGCGCAAATATATTTTTTATTTTTATCAAAAATAAAAATTGGACAGCAATCTGCAGTTAAAACCCCTAAAGCTATTTGCTTATTGCTTGTGATTAATCCATCTCCAGAATATTTATTACCAATATTTTTTTTATTAATTTCTACAATCTTGTTGGAGTGTATTTGACTAATAAATTTAATTTTTTTTTTGACCTTTAAATTTTTTAGACAGATATCAATATTTTTATTTACATTTACTTTAGTATCTTTGCGGTTTAAGCTACAGTTTAATGAATAGTTTTCTTTTTTTGATACTCCACCATTTCTAGTAAAAAAACCAGCTCTAACAAAAGACTTTATTTTTGCATGTGTAAAATAATTTTTAGTAATCATACGTTAGAAACAACAAGACACTTAAATAAGTTACCCATCCTATCATCATTAATTAATCTATCCACTGCTTCATCTAATAAATTTTTATCTAAATTTGAATTTTTAGTTAGCAATTTTTTCTTCCGTTCTAGTATTCCATATTTTATTAAAAAATCTCTTTGTGTGACAAATTCGTTGATTTCTAATTTGTTTTGCTTTGCTATTTCAATTAATTCATTGAAATTTACATGACTTGAAATGTCTTGTTGTCCAATATTTTCAAATATACTGGTTTTTTTATGATTATATATTGCTTGTAACGTAAAGTTTTTTAATTTTTTATTATATCCATAATCGAATAAAATACATATACCTCTATTTTTTTTAATAAATTTACAAGTTTGCTCAAAATATTTATTTCTTGAAAAGGAAACTTCATAAATTTTTTGTCTTTTGTATTTACTTAAATAATCTAATATTTTTTTACTAATTACTCGTTTATTTATAGAATAATATTTTTTTTCCTTTTCATTGAATTTTACATATCTTTCAAACCAATGATTATTATCATTTAAAAATTGCCTTACAGGAAAGCAGTCAAAAAATTCATTTGAATATATTATTGAAGGCAGTTTAGATCTGAAATTTAAAACTTTTGACCATCTAATTTTTGATTGCTTAAAATAATTTAAATTTTTTTCTTGTATTTTTCTTAATTCTTTATTTATTTCTATTAAATTAACATTAGCATTTTTGAAAAAGTTAGGAAGTATCTTTGCAGTACGTTCAATATCTTTAAATAATGTGCCATTTCCTGGACCCAATTCAATTAAATTAAATTTTGAGTTTATTTTTTCTTTCCAATTATAAACTAAATACACACCAATAATTTCTCCAAACATTTGTGAAATTTCTGGAGATGTAATAAAGTCAAATTTTTTTCCTATGGGTTTTTTGCTTAAGTAATAACCATTTCTTTCATATAGAGCCAATTTAATAAATTTGTCTAAACGCAAATTTTTTTTATTATTAAGAGGTTTTATTTTATTAATTTTTCTTTTGCTTAACATTTTTAATTATCAATATTCCAAAAACAAAAAAAGGTATACATAGTATTTGACCCATTGAAATAAAATTAAAAAATAATCCTAGGTGCAAATCTGGTTCTCTGACGTATTCAATTAAAAATCTAAATATGGAATAAATTATCAAAAATAGACCACTAATTACTCCATAAATTTTGTATTTTTTTATCTTATAAAAATAGATTAATAATATGATAAATAAAATAATTCCTTCAAGAAAAGCTTCGTATATTTGAGAAGGATGTCTCGGTATATTATCTATTGATGGATAAATAACTGATATATAAAAATCGGTTGGTTTACCTATTAGTTCTGTATTAATAAAGTTTGCAATTCTTCCAAAGAACAATCCAATAGGAGCAACGATGGAAACTAAATCAGATAGGTAGAAAAAACTTTTTCCATTAATTTTTGCAAATATTAAAGTACTTATTATTATACCCATCAACCCGCCATGAAATGACATACCTCCATTCCAAATTTCAAATAGATAAAAAGGATTAGTTAAAAATTCATTAAGTTGATAAAAAATAACATAACCTGTTCGTCCTCCGATAATTACGCCTAATACTGCCCAAATAAGAAAGCTATCTATATTTTTATTACTGTATTGTTTTCCATAAATTTTGTTTAATTTTTTAATAATATAAATCCCTAATAGAAATCCCAAGATATATGCTAAACTGTACCATCTTATCTCAATGAAACCGATTGATAAGATAATAGGATCTATTGATGGTTGAATAAAATTCATTTATCTATATTTAATATTATAACATGGTTGATAGAAACAAAATACTTTCTGATTTATCAAAATTTGCAGTTGATGCTATGAGCACTTTTTCAGGTGTTAAAGAAGAGATTGAAACAATTGTATCTTTACGAGTTAACAAAATAATAAAAAAAATGAATATTGTTAAAAAAGATGAATTTGATGCTCTAAAAAAAATGGTGCAAAAAGTAATGATGGAAAATGAAAAATTAAAAAAAACATCCTCAAGATCAGTAAAAGCTAAGAAAAAAACAGTTAAAAAGAAAAAAACTATTAAAAAGAAATCAAAAAGGTAGGAATCCTCAACTAATTCACAATTTTTATAGATTTTGCCTTGCAAAATACGAGTCCAATCTAGTAATCAATATATAGTACTAATTATATGTGCCATGACTATATAGTGTATGGAAAATGAGAATATAATGTTAAATCCAATAGATATAATTGAAGATGTTATTCATCAAAAAAAATGGAATTTTAGTAGAGCCGCCGATCATGAATTGGTTGCTGAGATAGCATCCCATTGGTGCGCTTACAGATTATATTTTACATGGTCTGAAAATATTAATGCGCTAAGTTTTTCAATAACTTTTGATATTAAGTTTCCTGAAACTAAACTTAATAAAGCGTATGAATTACTAGGACTTATAAATGAGAACTTATGGATTGGGCATTTTGATATAACAAGTAAAAATGGTATTCCAGCTTTTAGACACACTTTATTATCAAATAATTCGACAGAAACTTTGCATAAAAAATTTGAAGATCTCGTTGATATTGGAATTTATGAATGTGAAAAATTTTATCCAAGTTTTCAGCAAGTTCTCTTTGACAATATTCCTCCTAAAGAAGCTGTAAAATTTTCTAATTTTGAAGTTATTGGTAGAGCTTAATTTTTATTATAAAACTGCTATATTATAGCTAGATGAAAAATATTTTATTAATTGGATGTGGTCATATGGGGGGATCTTTAATGTCTGGATGGTCGAACTCTAAGAATTACACCATCAGTGTTATAGATAAAAAAAAATACGCAATTCTTAAAAAAAGAAATAGAAATAAGAAAATAAAATTTTTTAAATCAATTGATGATATAAATAATCAAAATAATCTTGATTATATAATATTTGCAACTCGACCTCTTGAATTAACAAATGTCTTTAAAGAATTAAAAAATGCAAATTTTCATAAAAAATCTATAGCAATAAGTGTAATAGCTGGCAAAAAAACAGAGATTTTTATAAAAAATTTATTAAATATTAAGAAAATTGTAAGAGTAATGCCAAATATGCCTGCTTTAATAGGAGAGGGTGTTCATTGCATTTATACGAATAAATCTATTAATAAAAAAGAAATTAAAGAAATTGATAAATTGTTCTCTCTAAGTGGCAAAACTCTTTTTTTTAATAGTGAAACTTTTATTGACAAAGCAACCGCTGTATCAGGGAGTGGTCCGGGTTTTATATTTCAGTTAATTGATATTATGGAAAAATCTGCAATTAATTTAGGTTTTTCTAAAAACACAGCTAAAATTTTAATTAATGAAACTTTTAGAGGTTCTTTAAATCTATTAAACTCGAATAATATTTCTGCTGAAAAAATGGTTAAAACTGTAGCAACTAGAGGAGGTACAACCGAAGCAGGGATCAAGAAAATGAAAATAAATAAGGTTGATAATATTTTTAATCAAGTTTTTAAGGCAGCATACATAAGAGCAAAACAACAAGGTGAAAGTAAGTGAATCAAAATAAAATATCTCTAGCAAAAAAAACTTTACAATATTTAGGGAAAAAAAAATTAAGAGACATTAATCTTAAAAATTTTTTATCTAATACTAAAGTGCCAAATATGAATAATAAAATTGATTTAATCATAAATATTAATGACTTCTTTGATTTTCAATTAAAAAAAAATCTTGTTAATATAGAAAAGTCATCACAAAGAGATATGTTATTTGAAATTATGATGGCACGTTATGATATTTTAAATAAATATAGAACTTCTGTTAAAAATATAATCAATCATTTTATGTCTAGACCACAAGGAGTATTAAAACTTATTCCCAAATTAATTGAGAGCAAAATTTTAATTGCAACTTTTGCAAATATTAATCCTAGTGGTATTCAGGGTCTTATAAAAATAAAAATTATTTTTGCTCTTTATTACATAACCCTATTTACTTGGTTTAATGATGAAAATGAAAGTTTAGAAAAAACAATGAGTGCTTTAGATAAATATTTAAACACTATTGAAAAAGTTATTAAATTTTCATGAGCTCTCACAATATTATAAATTACAAAGAATTTGAAAATGTAGATATAAGAATAGGAACAGTAATTGAAGCATATGAATATAATGAACTTAAAAAACCATCCATAATTTTGAAAATAGATTTTGGTGAAAAAATTGGTATAAAAAAGACTTCTGCACAATTACAAAAATATTATAAAAGTGATGAATTGATTAATAAGCAAGTTATTGCTGTCGTAAATTTTGAACCTAAACAAATTGGTAAAATTATTTCAGAAGTATTAGTTCTTGGTGTGCCAGATTTAGAAAATGAACCAGTTTTATTGTCTCCAGATAAACTGGTAAATAATGGGGGTAAATTATTTTAAAATCAAAGAGGAAGTAAAACTTTAAGCTGAAGACCTCCTAGATTTGAGTTAGATAATTTAACATCACCTCCATGCGATCTAATAATATCCCTTGTAATAGTTAATCCTAAACCACTTTCTCCTTTAAGTTTATTCCTGGAGGGATCTAAAGTAAAAAAAGGTTTAAATACATCTTCATATTTATCTTTTGGTATACCCTCACCATCATCATTAAATTCAATGACACAATCTTTTTCATTTGTATAAAGAATTATTTCAATTTTTTTTGCATATCTTTTAGAATTATCAATTATGTTATTGAAAGCTCTTTTAAGTTGGATCTGTCTTCCTGAAGTTTTAACAGTGTTTTTTTCATTTATAGTTAACTCAACACCATTTTTTTCAACAGTTTTTACAATATCAACAATTAATTCATTTATTATAATTGTTTCTATTGGTTCAGGTGATTCTGTTTTTACAAAACTGACATAACTATCTAACATTGAAGTCATTTCATTAACATCTACTTCAAGTTCAGATTTTGCTTTCTCATCTTTCATCAATGAAATTTGCAATTTCATTCTTGTTAAAGGAGTTCTAAGGTCATGGCTAACACCAGCTAGCATTTCTGTTCTTTGCTTTAAAAATCTTTTAATTCTTGTCCTCATCTGATTAAAAGCATTGGCTGTTTGCCTTATTTCATATGCGCCAGCAGTCTTGATATCTGGAGCATCTAAACCTCTTCCAAATGTCTCAGCAATTATTGCTAGTCTTTTAAGAGGTCTTAATTGTCTACTCATTAAAAAGTAAGACATAAAAAAAAGAATAATTGAAGCAAAAATCATCCAAAGTAGGAAGACAAAAGCAGATTCACTATATAGTCTATCTTTATCAACATTAATTTCTAGAATATCTTCATCAATTTGAATATATATTAGAATGCCTTCTTCAAGATTAGACAAATCATAATCAAACTTTTTTTTCAAATTACTTAAGGATTGATTTAATCTATTAGATAATATTCCTGAATTTAAACTAAATTTTGAAGACAATAATTGTTTATTACTAATAATATTGATTTTCATTTTAAAATCCTGATTTGCTATATTAATTGCATTATTTGTAAGATCACTATTAATTAATTTTACTAAAACATTAATATCAGCAGCTACAGATTCAGTTAGTCTTTTAGAAATAATACTCCATGAGGTTTGGTAGAAAACAAAAGAAGTAAGTAGGACTATAATAATTATAGGCACAAAGATGATAATTATTGACCTTCCTATTAGTGTAGATGGTATTATTTTCTTAATCATTAAATTTCATTACAAATTAATTTATATCCTTTACCTCTAATAGTTTTAATAAATTGAGGTTGTTTTGCGTTTGTTTCAATTTTTTGTCTTAACCGCGTAACTTGTACATCAACTTTTCTAAGTTCAGTTTCATCGAATTCCTGGTCTGCTAGTTCCTCTCTTAAAACAATATCATTCCTTTTATTTATTAATTTTACAAGTAAATTATTTTCTCCCTCCGTTAAATAAATTAATCTATCATTTTTTTGTAATTTAAAATTAGATGTATCAAAGGTAAATTCTCCAAACGAAATCTTAATTTTTTTGTTTTTAAGGTTTTCAAATAAATCTAGTAAATTATTAATCCTTAGAAATAATTCTTCCGGTTCAAATGGTTTAGATAAATAATCATCAGCACCAATTTTTAACCCATCAATTTTATCTTTGTCATCTCCCATTGCTGTAAGCATGATTATTGGCGTATTAGAAAATTTTTTTATATGCTCAATAAGCTCTATGCCATCACCACTTGGCATCATTCTATCAAGGATAATCAAATCAAACAAAACAAGAGATAAAATTTCTTTTGCTTCATTGTAATCCTCACTTTGATAAACTTGTAAATTTTTTTCAGTTAAATAATCTTTTAGCAGTTCTCTTAATCTTTTATCATCATCAACAATCAAGATATTTTTATTCATTATTATCTATTTATTTCATCAAACTTTTCTTTATTTTTATCATCGACCATTTCATACAGTATTTTTTTAAAACCATTTATATCCATTTCACTAAATTTTAATAAAACATTACGTATTTTTTTTATTTGAATTTCAGACAATCTTTTTTCTAATTCTTGACCTTTTTTTGAAAGTATTAATTTCTTAGTACGTTTATCTTCTCCCACAGATAATATAATATATTTTTCGTTTACAAGTTGGTTCAATACTCTAGACAAACTTTGTTTAGTTATTTTCAATATTGATAGAAGTTCTTTGATAGTAAGATTCTTTTGTTTTCCAACAAAATATATCACTCTATGATGTGCTCTACCAAAATTTATTTTTTCCAAAATTTTATCAGGACCTTCTGTAAAATCTCTATATGAGAAAAATAATAGCTCTATAATCTTTCTAATTTCCATCTCATTTAAGAAGAGAGGTGTTAACAACTTATTTAGGTCAGCCATATTGACTTAATTATGCATCACTGATAGTCAATTGTCATTAAAAAAAGATAATAAAGAATATGTTTAAATCATTTGAAAATAGGGACGGATGGATTTGGATGAATGGTAAAATAATTCCATGGCAAGATGCAAATTCCCATATAATTTCTCAAGGTCTTCATTATGCAAGTGCAGTATTTGAAGGAGAAAGAGCATACAATGGAAAGATTTTTAAATCAGAAGAGCATACTAAAAGGTTTTTTAAATCCGCTGAAATAATTGGAATGGAAATTCCTTTCACCCATGATCAAATTAATAAAGCAAAATACCAACTTATTGATAAAATGAATTATAAAAATTGTTATGTAAGACCACTTGCTTGGAGAGGTGGAGATCAAATGGGTTTATCAACAGGTAAATCAAATATAAATGTAGCTATTGCTGTTTGGGATGATTGGGCAACTTATTTTAAAATTGAAGATCAAAAAGCAGGTTTGAGATTAATTACATCTCCTTGGAAAAGACCTGCACCAGATACTGCTCCATATGAAGCAAAAGCCTCTGGACCCTACATTATTTGTACTCTGTCAAAAGAATTTGCAGAAAAAAAAGGCTATCACGATGCATTGATGCTAGATTACAGAGGTTATGTTGCTGAAGGAACAGGAGCAAACATTTTTTTTATTAAAGATAACAATATCCATACTCCTATTCCAGATTGTTTTCTTAATGGGATTACGCGTCAAACAGTTATTGAAATGGCAACTAATCAAGGTTTTGAAATAACAGAAAAGCATTTAATGCCTGACGAAATTGGAAATTATGATGAAGCTTTTTTAACAGGAACTGCAGCAGAAATTACTCCTATTAAATCTATCGATGATTTTAAATATAATACAGGTGATAATACCACTACTTTTAAATTTATGAATGATTTTAGCGATATGGTTAAAAACGCTAGTTAGAATTTTCTAACCATTCATCATCTTTATAATAAAATTCATTTTTCCAGAATGGAGCGTCTTTTTTTAAGTAATCCATAATAAACTCACAAGCTTCAAAACTATTTTTTCTATGGTGTGAAAAACAGCAAACTAAAACAATTTTTTCATTAACTATTAATTTTCCATATCTATGAATTATCAAAGTATCAATTAAACTCCATTTTTTATTCGCATTATGTTCAATTTTTGATAATTCTTTAAATGCCATTTCTTCATAAACTTCTAAATTTAAATATTTAACATCTTTATTATTATTTAAATTTCTAACATATCCAACAAAAGAAGTTAGTGCCCCTATGCCTGAATGTTTATTTTTAATTTTTTCAATTTCTTCTTCTAAATTAAAATTTTTTTTTTGTATTTTTATCATTACCCACCACTAACTGGTGGAAAGATTGCAATTTCATCAACTGGTTTTAAATTCAAATTTTCTGAAACATATTCTTGATTAACTGCAAATCTTAAAACATCTTGTAAAAAATGTTTTTTTAGTTCAGGATATAAATTTTCTAAATAGTTTTTTAATTCTTGTATGGTTTTAGGGTGATTTATATCAATTATGTCGTCATCTTTATTTGTTATATCCTTAATCCAAGCAAAATATCGAATTCTCATTTTAAAAATGTTTTATTGATCCTTTAATATAATCATAAGCTGTATAGAGAGTTAGAATTCCAGCAATCCATAGAAAAGTTTTTCCTAAATAAATAATAAATAATAAATTTAGATTACTCTCAGATAATATAAGTAATCCAAGCGCTGCTAGCTGAAGGAAGGTTTTTGCTTTTGCAATTCTTGAAACTGGTATACTAATTTTTATCCCAGCTAAGTATTCCCTTAAACCTGATACTGTTATTTCTCTTAATAATATTATTAGAGCTGGAATAGTATCCCAGTCTTTAATTACACCCTTAGAAGTTAAAATAAGAATAACTGCTGCTACTAATAATTTATCTGCAATTGGATCTAAAAATGTCCCAAAATTAGTTACTTCATTTCTTAGTCTCGCTAAATAACCGTCAAAGTAATCTGTTATTCCAGCTAAACAAAATAATATAAAGGCAATCCAGCCAAAATATGGATTCGTAAGATATATACAAAGAACTATAATTGGGATTATAGCTATTCTAATTATAGTTAGAATATTTGATATATTCATTTCTATTCTTTGTAGATTAAGAATTTTTTAAACGCTATGAAAATATTCATAAATTTTTGTTAGAATTGACTCAGGTATAGATTTAACCTTTTTTAATTCATCTAAACTAGCTAATTTTAAATTTTCCACTGTACCAAAGTGTTTTTTTAAAATTTTCTTTCTTTCAGGACCTACTCCTTCTATATCATCAAACACGGATCTGACGCTCATCTTTGCTCTTTTTGATCGATGAGTCGTTATTGCAAATCTGTGCACTTCATCTCTAATATTTTGTAAAAAGTGAAGTAGTGGATTATTTTCATTTAATCTATGCGTAAATTTATCATGTATTAGAATTTCTCTACCCGCATCTCTTTCCTCGCCTTTTGCCATAGAGATAATTGGTATATTTATTTTTAAACTATCTAAAACTTTTTTTGCAGAATTATATTGTCCTTTGCCTCCATCTACAAGTAATAAACTTGGCATATCTAATTCATCTTGAAATTTTAAATTATTAAATCTCCTAGTAAGCATTTCTTTCATCATATAATAATCATCAACTTTATTTTTGTTTTCTTCAAGATCAAATCGAATATTAAATTTTCTATAATTTGATTTTACAAATCCATTTTGATTATAGGCAACCATTACACCTATTGGATGTTTTCCAAATGTATGGCTATTATCATAAGCTTCTATTTTTATAATTTCATCTTTGAGTTTGAATATTTTTTTTATTTCTGCATTAAAATTATCAAAAGATTTAAGTTTATTTAATTTGATATCTAAATTTATTTTAGAATTTTTTTCTGCAAATTTAAGTAAATTTTTTTTAGGCCCTTTTAATGGTTTAATGAATTTTGTTTTATCAAAATTTTTTCCTAAAATTTGTGAATTATTATCTTTATCAATAACTATATTGGTAATAATTGTTTCAGGGATATCTTTTTCTGCATAAAATATATTTAGGAAACCTAACATTATTTCTTCGTGATCCAGTAAGTTGTCATGATCTGGATAGAATGCTTTGCCACCATAAGAAGTATTATTTCTAAAAAAACTTCCATAAATACATGTCTTTCCTTCATTTGAAGTTATTGCAAAAATATCAGCATTTTTTATATCCTTAATCTTAATTGAATTATTTTGTTCAATATGTCTTAAAGCTTTAAGTCTATCTCTTAAAGATGCTGCTAATTCAAAATTATTTTTTTTTGATGCCTTATACATTTGATCTGTAAAATTTTTTTGTATTTTTTTAGAATTGCCACTGCTTAAAAAATCATCTGCTGCTTCTATTAATTTTGAATAAGCTTCTTTTGATATTTTTCCTCCACAAGGACCAGAACATCTTTTAAGATAATAATTGAAGCACAATTTATTTCCTGCATTTACTTCTTTATCTGTGCATGACCTTAAAAGAAATATTCGTTGTATTGTATTTATAGTTCTATTTACTGCATCTGGACTTGCAAATGGTCCATAATATCTACCCTTTTTCTTTTGAGGACCACGGTGTTTTTCAATTCTAGGAAAATCATGTTCTGATGAAATAAATATATAAGGGAATGATTTATCGTCTCTTAACAGAACATTAAATCGAGGTTTATGTTTTTTAATTAAATTACATTCAAGGATTATTGCTTCTAATTCTGTATTGGTTACAAAAAAGTTCATTGATTTAGTTAGACTAACCATTCTTTGAATTCTTCTGGTTAGATTATTTAAAGATAGATAATTCTTTACTCTATTTGATAATACTTTTGCTTTTCCAATATATAGAATATTACCTTTTTCATCTTGCATTTGGTATACACCAGGTTGGTTAGGCAGAGTTTTAGATGTAGCCTTAATAATTTCTTGTCCAAGAAGCGTCATTTTATCAATCGTAAATAATTATTTTTTCATTAAATAGGAATCTTATAAAATTAATAAATAACTAACAAGATTATTGTAGTTCATTTAATAATTAATTTAATGTAGGTAAGAATAATATATTAAGGATTTATTATGACAAAAATGACAACAGAAGAGGCTTTCGTAAAAGTTTTACAAAAACATGGTATTAAACACGCTTTTGGAATAATTGGTTCGGCATTTATGCCAATATCAGATCTTTTTCCAAAAGCTGGAATAACATTTTGGGATGTTGCTCATGAGTCAAACGGTGGAATTATGGCTGATGGCTATACAAGATCAACTGGTAAAATCGCAATGTGTATTGCGCAAAATGGACCTGGTATAACTGGCTTGGTTACACCTATAAAAACTGCTTTTTGGAATCATACTCCAATGCTCTTAGTTACTCCTCAAGCAGCTAATAAAACTATTGGTCAAGGAGGTTTCCAAGAAGTCGAACAAATGAACTTATTTAAAGATATGGTGTGCTATCAAGAAGAAGTAAGAGATCCCACCAGAGTTGCAGAAGTTTTAAATAGAGTAATTTCAAAAGCTATTAAAGGATCTGCTCCTGCTCAAATAAATATACCAAGAGATTTTTGGACTCAAGTTGTTGATATTGATCTGCCACCTATAATTAAATTTGAAAGACCTTCTGGTGGAATTGAAGCAATTAAGGAAGCCGCAAATCTTTTATCTAATGCAAAATTTCCAGTTATTTTATCTGGTGCTGGAGTGATTTTAGCTGACGCTATTGATGATTGTAAGAAACTTGCAGAAAAATTAAGTGCTCCAGTTGCATGCGGATATCAACATAATGATAGTTTTCCAGGCAAACATCCTCTTGCTGTAGGTCCTTTAGGATACAATGGATCTAAAGCAGCAATGGAAATAATATCAAAGGCAGATGTAGTTCTCGCACTTGGTACAAGGTTAAATCCTTTCTCAACTTTACCAGGTTATGGAATAGATTATTGGCCAAAAAATGCAGATGTCATTCAAGTGGATATCAATTCTGATCGTATTGGTTTAACCAAAAAAATTAGTGTTGGTATTTGTGGAGACGCAAAACTAGTTGCAGAACAAATTTTAGAAAACCTTACAACAAATGCAGGCGATAACGATAGAAAAGAACGTGAGGAGTTAATTCATAAGACAAAGTCAGCTTGGCTACAAACATTAACCGGCCTTGATCATGAAGAAGATGATCCTGGCACATCTTGGAATAAAGATTCACGAGATAGAGAACCTGAGAAAATGTCACCAAGAATGGCATGGCGAGCTATTCAAGCAGGATTACCCGAAGATGCAATTATATCAAGTGATATAGGAAATAATTGTGCAATCGGTAATGCTTATCCAACATTTGAGAATGGAAGAAAGTATTTGGCACCTGGTTTATTTGGACCATGTGGTTATGGTTTTCCATCTGTAATTGGAGCAAAAATAGGTTGTCCTAATACACCAGTTGTAGGCTTTGCAGGTGATGGTGCATTTGGAATTAGTATGAGTGAAATGACTTCATGCAATAGAGATGGATGGCCAAATATTACAATGATAATTTTTAGAAATTATCAATGGGGAGCGGAGAAAAGAAACACTACACTTTGGTATAATAATAATTTTGTTGGAACAGAACTTGATCCTAAATTAAGCTATGCAAAGATTGCAGAAGCGTGTGGATTTAAAGGTATTAAAGTTCACACTCAAGAGGAACTAACAGAAGCTTTACAACAATCTTGCAAGGATCAAATGGAAGGTATAACTACTTTTATAGAAGTAATGTTAAATCAAGAACTAGGAGAACCTTTTAGAAGAGATGCTATGAAAGCACCGGTTGAAGTTGCTGGAATTGACCCTAAAGATACAGTAGTTCAATAATTATTTCTGATCTTTAATAATTAAGTCTGATGCTTTCTCAGCAATCATCATAGTAGGGGCATTCGTATTACCAGATGTTATAGTTGGCATCACAGATGCATCAACAACTCTTAAGTTTTTTATTCCTTTTACTTTAAGATTATCACTTACAACTGAATTTTCATCATTGCCCATTTTGCATGTACTTACTGGATGAAAAATAGTATTTGCAAATTTACCAGCTTCCCTAGCCAGAGATTCATTATCTTTAAATTGTATCCCCGGTCTATATTCTTCAGGTGCATAATTTTTAAATGCCTTTGATTCTAAGACAACTCTTCTTACAATTTTAATTGATTTTCCTGCAATTTCCCTATCTTCATCAGTAGATAAGTAGTTCATTTTTATTTGAGGATAAATTCTTGTATCTGAAGATTTAATTTCTATTGAACCTCTACTTGTCGGACGAATATTTGTTATTGTAGGAGTGAATGCTGGAAATTTATGTAGGCTTGCTTTTCCTAATAAATCAGTACTAGCTGGCGAGATATGAAATTGTAGATTAGGGTTTTCTAAATACGAATCACTTTTAACAAACCCACACAAATAACTTGCTCCAACTGTTAAGGGTCCTTTTTTATAAATTAAATAATTTAAACCTGTTAAAAATTTTTTTGTAAAACTATGATATATGTCATTTAATGTTTCTAAGTTTTTAATTTTGTACACCGGTCTTAACATTAAATGATCAGTTAAATTTTCCCCAACACAATTAATTTCTTTTACAATACTAATATTATGTTCATTTAACAGTTTACCTGGACCAATACCCGAGGCTTGTAAAATGTGAGGAGATCCAATTGTTCCTGCAGACAATAAAACTTCTTTATTTACAGAATATGAAAATTCTTGGTTTCCTGTCCATACATTTACATTTTTAACTTTGAAGTTTTCAAAGGTTAAATTTTTAACATGTGCCTTAGTTATAATTTTTAAATTTTTTCTATTTTTGATAGGATTTAAGAAAGCAACTGCAGCACTACATCTATACCCTTTATCAATTGTCATAGGAAAATAACCCATTCCTTCGTTATCACCATCATTGAAGTCATTATTTTTTTTATAACCAAACTCTTGAGACGCTTCCAAAAATAAATCTAATAATTTAAAATTTGATCTTATTTTTTCTACTTTGATAGGTCCGTCAGTACCATGAAATTCACTCTTAGAGATTCTGTAATCTTCAGATTTTTTGAAATATGGTAATACGTCCTCCCATGACCAACCAATGTTACCTAATTGTCTCCAGTAATTGTAGTCATTTGCATGTCCTCTTATATATAGCATTCCGTTAATTGATGAACTACCTCCCAATGTTTTTCCTCTTGGAATAAGCATTTTTCTATTATTACAAAATTCTTCCTCTTCAGTTGTGAAGCACCAATCAGTTTTTGGATTATGCATTGTTTTAAAATAACCACCTGGAATATGTATCCAAGGATTAGTGTCTTTTCCTCCAGCTTCAATTAAAAGTACTTTAATGTTTTCATTTTCAGTAAGTCTATTTGCTAATATACAACCAGCTGTTCCAGCACCAATAATAATATAATCAAAGCTTTCATTCATAGTTTGCAAGAAATTTTAATTATTAAGTATATATTTGTTAAATTATTATGTAACTAACTTTAAACAATTATAATTTCATTAGTGGATATATTAATTTTAATACTTGGCTTAGCAATTCTAGTTGTTGGAGCTGAAATTTTAATAAGAGGATCGGTTAGTTTTGGAAAAAAACTAAATATTTCTCTTTTTGCCATAGGTGTTGTAATAGTTGCAGCAGGTACTTCTCTTCCCGAACTTGCAAGTAGTATTAACGCAGTCTTAAATAATCACTCAGATTTAGCCTTAGGTGCTGTTGTAGGAAGTAATATAGCAAATCTAATCTTAGTCATGGCAGCAACAACGATTATTGTACCTATAACAAACATTACCAATAACCAAATTAATCAGGCATGGATCAATATAGCTCTAGGTATTTGTTTGATAATTATGAGTTATTTTTATTTTAATTATTTATTTGGAATTATATCTCTAATAGCCTTGACTTTGATAATGTACTTTCAAATTAAAAAAGGATCTATACTTGTTGATGATATAGATAAGGATGAATATTCAATATTTATTTCATTAATATTAATAATTTTTGGAATTATATTTTTAATTTATGGTTCAGATTTATTTGTAAATTCTGCAATCATTTTGGCTAAAAAATTACAAGTTTCAGAAGCAGCGATAGGACTTTCGTTAATAGCTTTTGGAACTTCTCTACCTGAGTTGGTTATTGGCATAATGTCAGCATTAAAAAGAAAAGTAGATTTTGCATTAGGAAATATTTTAGGTTCAAACATTTATAATGTTCTCGGTGTTTTAGGTATAAGTTCGTTTTTTGGAAATTTTGGAATGCCAGAAATTTTAGCAACACAGGATTTATATTTTATGCTTTTGATTACCTTTGTTATTTTAATTTTTATGTTCATTTTTAAAAAGCTTGGTAGGTTATATGGAAGTGTGGGTCTAATGTTATATTTAGGCTATATTTATTATATTTTTATCTAACAAAATATGAATTTAAATAACACAGAAGTTGTTTTAGATATTTTAAATATTGCCATAGATGCAGGTAAAGAAATATTAAAAGTATACAAAAAAAATTTTAACGTAGATTTAAAAGAAGATAATTCACCAATCACAGAAGCAGACATTAATTCTAATAATCTCATTAAAAAAAGATTGATAGAAATAGAAAAAAATATTCCCATTCTAACTGAAGAAAGTTTAGTCAATTGGGATACAAGAAAAGTATGGAAAAAATATTGGCTTATTGATCCACTTGATGGAACTAAAGAATTTGTAAATAGAAATGGTGAATTTACTGTAAATATTTCATTAATTGAAAATAATTTACCCATTTTTGGAGTTATCTATGCGCCAGAGAAATCTTTATTGTATTATGGAATAAAAAATAATGGTTCCTACAAATTGATTACTCAAGATAATATAAATACACTTAGCGAATTTAAAAAAATCAATATTAATAATAATACCACTTCAAATATTAAAATTATTGGAAGCCGTTCACATTCAAATAAAGATTTTCAAATTTGGATTGAGAAAAATTTTTCACAATATGAGGTTATTTCAATTGGGAGCTCATTAAAGCTTTGTTTATTAGCAGAAGGAACTGCAGATATTTATCCTAGATTAGGCCCAACCTCTGAATGGGATATTGCAGCAGGCCATATTATTTTAGAGGAAGCTGGTGGTAAATTAAAATCATTTGATAATACAGACATTTTGTACAATACTAAGGAGAATATAATTAATCCAAATTTTTTAGCTTACGGGAATGTTTCTAAACTAAATTAATATGAAACTATCACATATAGATAAACTAGAGTCTGAAAGTATACATATAATAAGAGAGGTTGCGTCGGCATTTGACAATCCTGTAATGCTCTATTCAATTGGTAAAGACTCATCAGTAATGCTTCATTTGGCCCAAAAAGCATTTTATCCAAGCAAAATTCCTTTCAAGTTAATGCATATTGACACAACTTGGAAATTTAAGGAAATGATAAACTTTAGAGATGAAACTGCTAAGAAGTATAATTTAGACTTATTAGTTCATATTAACAAAGAAGGAGTTGCAAACAATATAAATCCTATTTCTAGTGGCTCAAAAATCCATACAGATGTAATGAAAACACAGTCATTAATTCAAGCATTAGATAAATATAAATTTGATGCTGCATTTGGCGGTGCGAGAAGGGACGAAGAAAAATCACGAGCTAAAGAAAGAATTTTTTCATTCAGAGATAAAAAACATCGTTGGGATCCAAAAAATCAAAAACCAGAGCTTTGGAATTTGTTCAATACTAATATAGATAAAGGTGAAAGTGTTAGAGTTTTTCCATTATCCAATTGGACAGAAATAGATATTTGGCAATACATTTATCAGGAAAACATTCAACTTGTCCCGTTATATTTTTCCAAAATAAGATCAATTATTAGAAGAAATGATATGATGATTATGGTTGATGATGATCGTTTAAAAATTAAAGAAAATGAAAAAATAGAACAAAAAAAAGTAAGATTTAGAACATTGGGTTGTTATCCATTAACTGCCGCTGTGGAGTCTGATGCAACTACTGTTGAAGAAATCATCATTGAATTACTAGAGTCAAAATATTCAGAAAGACAAGGAAGACTAATTGATAATGATCAAATTGGATCTATGGAGAAAAAAAAACAAGAAGGTTATTTTTAATGGACATAGAAACTTTTTTTCAAAATCAAAATAATAAAAAACAATTAAAAATTTTAACTTGTGGTTCTGTAGATGATGGTAAATCAACACTTATTGGCAGACTATTATTTGATTCAAAAAATATTTATAGTGATCAGTTAAGTCAAACTAAGATTGAAAGTGAAAAGTATGGCACACAAGGTAAGCAAATTGATTTAGCATTATTAATTGATGGCTTACAAGCTGAAAGAGAGCAGGGAATAACTATAGATGTTGCTTATCGTTATTTTGAGACTAAAAAATGTAAATTTATTATTGCTGATACTCCTGGCCATGAGGAATACACACGCAATATGGTTACAGGAGCATCGAACTCAGATGTTGGAATTATATTAGTTGACGCAACTAAAGGTATTCTTGATCAAACTAAAAGACACACATTCATTTTATCTCTTCTTGGAATTGAAAATATTATAGTTGCAGTAAATAAAATGGATTTAATCAATTATGATGAAAAAAAATTTAAAGATATAATTTCTTCTTTTAAAAAATTTTCCAGTGAATTTAATTTTAATTTACAAAAGTTTATTCCAATATCTGCATTAGTTGGTGATAATGTATTTCAAAAAAATTCAAACATAACTTGGTATAATGAAAAATCTTTAATAGATGAACTTGAAGAAATTAGTCTAAATGAACCTATAGAAGAAGAAATTTTTTCATTACCGGTTCAATTTGTTAATAGATCAAGCTCTGACTTTAGAGGATATAGCGGTACAATCACTTCAGGAAAAATAAAAGTTAATGATGAGGTGCAGGTTTTTTCAAGCAAAGAGAAAATTAAAATTATTAAAATATTAACTCCAAAAGGAGAGAGTGACTTTGCCATTAAAGGGCAAGCGGTAACACTAACATTAGATAAAGAAGTTGATATTTCTAGAGGTGATTTATTATGCTCTGTTAAAAATCATAATTATTTTTTATCTGATCAATTTGCATCCCATATTATTTGGATGAATAAAGAACAAATGATACCTGAAAGAAATTATATTTTTAAATTTATAAACTTTCAAACAATAGGAAAAATTACAGATTTAGTTCATAAAATAAATATTAATTCATTCGAAAAAATTGCTTCAAAATTTTTAAACCTGAATGAAATTGGATATGCCAAAGTTGCTTTAAATAAAAATACAATTTTTAATGCCTATAAAAATAACAAAAAATTAGGAAGTTTCGTAATAATTGACCAATTCAATAATCAAACTGTAGGTGCAGGTGTTATTGAGCATGAGCTGAGAAGAGCATCAAATATTTCATGGCATCAAATGTCAATAAATAAAAATTTACGATCCTCTATTAACGGACAAAAGCCATGTATTTTATGGTTTACAGGATTATCAGGGTCAGGCAAATCTACTATAGCTAATATAATCGAGCAAAAGTTGCACAAACTAGGAAAGCATACTTACTTATTAGACGGTGACAATGTTAGACATGGATTAAATAAAGATTTAGGGTTTACTGATGTAGATCGTGTTGAAAATATAAGGAGAATTTCAGAAGTATCCAGATTAATGGTTGATGCTGGACTAATAACAATTGTTTCTTTTATTTCACCTTTTAAATCTGAAAGAAAAATGGCTCGTGGATTAGTAGAGATTGATGAATTTATAGAAATATATGTTGATACCTCAATTGAGGAGTGTGAAAAAAGAGATCCAAAAGGTTTGTATAAAAAAGCTAGATCTGGCAAATTAAAAAATTTTACAGGGATTGACTCTAATTATGAAATACCGTCATCACCAGAAATTATTTTGGAAACAAAAATAAAATCTGCAGAAGAATTAGCAGATGAGGTGATCCTTTATTTAAAACAATATAATAAAATTTAATTTTTTAATTTTGAAGCTGGTTTTCCATACTCAATATTAAGACCACCATATCTTCTCACTCTAACATTGCATTGTTCAGCATGACCAATAAATCCTTCAAGGTGTGAGAGTCTAGATCCATATTCTCCAATAAGTGTAGCTGCTTCATCGGTCATAATCTTTTGATAAGTATGGGTTTTAATAAACTTACCAACCCACAAACCACCAGTATATCTACCAGCTTTTTTAGTAGGAAGAGTATGATTAGTGCCTATGACTTTATCCCCATTAGCAACATTAGTTCTAGCACCCAAAAATAAAGCTCCATAAGATGTCATATTTTCTAAAAACCAATCATCTTTTTTTGTCATAACCTGAACGTGCTCTGAAGCTATTTCATTTGCTTTAGATAACATCTCCTCATAGGTATTACATAAAATTATTTCTCCATAATCTCTCCAGCTAGTGCTTGCTGTTTCTTTAGTAGGTAAGATTTCTAAAATTCTATCAATTTCTTTAAATGTTTCTTCTGCAAGTTTTCGTGAGTTTGTTATCATGACAGCAGGAGAATTATATCCATGTTCTGCTTGTCCTAATAAGTCTGTTGCACATATTTCACCGTCAACAGTTTCATCTGCAATAACCATTGTTTCAGTTGGACCAGCAAATAAATCGATACCAACTTTGCCATACAATTGTCTTTTTGCTTCAGCAACAAATGCATTACCAGGTCCAACAAGCATATCTACAGGTTTAATTGTTTCTGTACCAATAGCCATAGCACCAACTCCTTGCATTCCTCCCAAAACATAAATTTCGTGAGCACCGCCCATTTTCATTGCCGTAACGACAGCTGGATTTGGCTTACCTTTAAAAGGTGGGGTAGTGGCAACAATTCTTGGAACCCCGGCAACAGAGGCAGTCACAACTGACATATGCGCAGAAGCTACCATTGGGAATTTTCCAGCAGGCACATAACATCCAACTGCTTGTACTGGTATATTTTTATGACCAAGAATCACACCTGGATGCGTTTCTACTTCTAACTCACTTAAAGTTTTAAGTTGTGCTTCCGCAAATGATCGCACTTGTTTTTGAGCAAATTTAATATCTTCTTTGTCATCATCAGAGACTTCACTCATTAATTTATTAATTTGATCTTCACTTAATCTAAAACTATCTGGAGAATAGTTATCAAATTTTTGAGATAACTCTCTAATATGTTTATCGCCTTCTGATTCAATTTTACTTAACGTTTCCTCAACAATTTTTTTTACTTTATCATTATCTTCAATTCTTTGTTTTTCGTCTAAACCTTTTTTTAAATATTCTATTGCCATAATTATTTTTTATGAATTAATTTAAAGATATCAATGCCTATTTGATCTAATATGTGTGCTATATCGATTGGTACCCAATTTTCTCTAATTAACCCTTCATGATGTAAATAAAAATCCATGACTCTCATTGTTATTTTTTTTTGAGTTGGTTCATATCCTAGCCAATCATTTGATCCATGAACACACTGAATACTATGCCAACCACCAGTCATAGAATAATTTCCATCTCCAATTTCAATATAATGACCGATTTTCCAATAATCTCTATCCTTGAACGTAAGTCTAAATGGGAGTTGGTGATGATCAACAAAACCATCTAAACCTCTAGCTGTACCTATACCACTTGGCCCATACCACATCATTTTTGGGTGCCAATAATCTTGTTGAGGATGATTAATTAATTTTTCTCTTATCTGATCTTTTGTAAGACCTGGCTCAGTCTCAGGTTTAATATTTAAACTTCTTTGCATGGTTAAATCTTGATTCAAAGATTGAAGAGACAGTTCCTTATCTAAATTTTGATTATTTTCTCCATCACCTGTGATGGGACTAGGCCACATCCCTTCTACACCAAGAGATTTATTAATGGGCCAATGACCAGCCTGACGAATAAAGTCTACAGTATCAATTAATGTGTAAGATTTTATTATTTTATTGTTTGTAATTTGATGCGCTTCACATGTTCGAAGATAAATTGTTTTATTAGTCGGCTTTACACCTAACCACTCATTTTTAAAAGTTCCAGTTAAATGACTAATAAATGAAACAAAAACTTTATCTCTAAATGAACCACCAATTACTAGATTATTTCTTCTTTCAAGATCGGGGAATGCCTTTTTTAGAGGTATTAAATATTTATTTTTTATTTCTTCAATTCCATTAATTTCATTAATTGGATGAAAGCCATTAAACTCAGCATCTACGTGATATAGATTTTCAAGATTTTTATCTAAATCATCTAAAGAGCACTCGGCAATTTTTTTTAATAAATTTTTGAAATATATTTTGTTTTCAATATTTATCTTTGGATCAAGATCTAAATGAATTATATTTGAGTTATCTTTCTCACCTGTATCAAAGTTTTGTATTTTATTTGCCATAATAATTTAATAACACTATTGTTAAATAATAATTGATTTATTCATTATTTTGAATAATATTCAAAAAAAATGAATAAAAGATCATTACAATATGTCAATTAATATTACATCTAGATTAGCTAAATTCGATGAACTTATTCCTAGTAATATACCATTTGTTGAGGGAAAACTAAAAGGTCATCAAGATAGAAAAAATTATTCAGTTATAGGTCCTGGCGTAAGCGAAGATGCTAAACAAAATGTTAAAATAGCTGAAGAACATGGCTTTAATATTGGTGCGGTAAGCGCTGCGCCGATGAATGGCTCTGGATTACATAGTCACACAACTGCTGAGGTTTTTATCATTCATTCAGGAGCATGGCGTTTTTATTGGGGTGTTGATGGCACAGAAGGAGAAGTAATACTAAAAAAAGGTGACATCGCTTCCTTTCCCACAAACATGTTCAGAGGTTTTCAAAATGTAAGTGATGAAGAAGCTTTAATGTTTGTTGTGTTAGGAGAAAATGATCCAGGTGTTATTACTTGGACACCAAAACTTTTAAAAGATGCAAAAGAATCTGGCATGGTATTAATGAATGATAATTCTTTAATCGACACAGAGAAACAGAAAATAACAGATGAAACTAAAATTATTCAGCCACTAGAAGATAATGAATTAGAGAGTTTCGATCATTACTCTTCAGAAGACATAGAAAAGTTTGTTATTAGATTTAATGATAAAGATAAATATTTTGTCGATGATGATCACTATCAATCTAATAAAATTATTAACTACATTGATCAGTTTCAAATTCATGATAAATCTTTTACCCCTAATATACCGCATGCAACAGGTTTTAGCCTTTCACTTCTCAACGGCAAGAGTGCTCATATACATGAATACAAACTGGAGAAATCAGAAGTGTATCATTGTTTATCTGGTGCATGGGAAATAGATTGTGATGGAAACAGAGTTGTAATTAAAGAAAAAGATACTTTTTCTGTTCCAAAAAATTCACTTCGTTCAATAAGACAGATAAGTGATCATGATGGTAATTTATTTATAATACGACAAACTAATTAAATATTAATTATATGAAAGGATTTGATGCCCAATTCAAAGATTTTCCTGATTATATTTTAAAGATCACATATCAAATTTGGGAAAAAAACGATGTTGAGGCAATAAGAGATTATTATGCTGATACTCCAAATGTAAGTCTCCCCACACCTACAAGATCTCCATCTGGGGTAATTTATGGTGCAGACCCAGTAATTGAAAGTACCTATGCTAGTAAAAAACTATTTCCCGATAGAACACTTTTAGGTGAAGATGTAATTTGGACAGGAAATGATGATGAAGGATATTTTTCATCGCATCGTATTTTATCAACCTCTACTCATTCTGTTGATGGGATGTATGGGAAAGCAACAGGAAAAAAACTATATTACCGAACTATCGCTGATTGTGCATGCATTAATAATCAAGTTTATGATGAGTGGCTTGTCAGGGATCAAGGAGCAATTGTGAGACAAATTGGAATTGACCCCAAGAAATTTGCAAGCAATCTTATTAAAGATGAGGGTGGTCCTGAAAAAGCTAGTAAACCCTTTGATGAAAATACACCTGTTAAATCAATTTATAAATCTCCTATATTAGCATCTGGTAACATTGGAGAATTATATGCAAATATCTTAACCTCTATTATGAATATCAATTTAGAGAAAACAATAAATGATAGTTATGACAGAGCCATACAGCAATTTCAACCAGGGGGAAATACTCACTATGGTAGAGATGAGGTAATAAAATTTTGGAAACAATTAAGACATGCTTTTCCTAACGCATTGTTCTCAGTTGAGCACATTGCTTTTACAGAAGAAAAATATGAACCTAAAAAAGCTTCAGTTCGATGGTCTATGGTAGGCAAACATGAAGGAGATGGTCTTTTTGGGAAAGCCTCTAATTCGAAAATTTATATAATGGGCATTAATCATGTTGAATTTGGAGAAAGAGGTATTAAAAATGAATGGGTTCTCTATGATGAAACTATGATCTGGAAACAGATTTTATTAAAAACAGGTTAATTTAATGTCTAATATTTTAACAACGCATGTTGGAAGCCTTCCTAGATCAAAAGAACTTTCAGAATTTTTATTTGCAAAAGATAAAGGAGAGAAATTTAGTCAAAGTACTTTTGATGAAGTATTAAAAAATAACGTGGAAAGTGTTGTTAAGAGCCAACTTGATGTTGGAATTGATTTTGTCAGTGATGGGGAGATGAGTAAAATTAGCTACGCTACATATATTAAAGACAGAATTGATGGCTTCTCAGGTGAAAGTGAAAGAAGAGCACCTGCTGATCTTGATGATTTTCCAGAATACAAAGAAAAGATTGCTAAAAGTGGTGGCACGCCAACTTATACCAGACCATGTTGTACAAACGAATTAAAAGTAAAAGATGAAACGTCTCTTCTACAGGATATAAATAATTTTAAAAATTCACTTGATAAACTTAATCACCGACATGCATTTATGAACTCAGCATCACCTGGCGTCATAAATGTTTTTATGCCAAATAAATTTTATAGTACCGAAGATGAATATTTAGATAAATTATCTAATATTATGGCTAAAGAATATGAGCTAATAACAAAATCAGATATCCAAGTTCAATTAGATTGCCCAGACCTTGCTTTAGCAAGACATATGAATTTTAAAAATTTATCTGAAGATGAGTTTATAAAACGTGCAGAACTACAAATTGAATGCCTAAACTCAGCATTATCTAATGTAGATGTTGAGCAAACTAGAATGCATATATGTTGGGGCAATTATGAAGGACCCCACACACACGATATTGCTCTAGATAAAATATTACCTATAATTTTGAAATCAAAGGTAAAATACTTTCTCATTGAATCTTCTAATCCTAGGCACGCACATGAATGGAAAGTTTTTCAAGATATAAAGTTACCAAAAGATAAAGTCTTAGTACCAGGTGTAATCGACTCAACCTCTAATTTTGTTGAACATCCAGAAGTTGTTGCAGATAGATTGATTCAGTTTTCTACAGTCATTCCAAAAGATCAATTAATGGCAGGGACAGATTGTGGTTTTAGTACATTTGCTGGTTTTGGAAAAATTGATGAAAAAATTTGTTATGAAAAGCTTCATGCATTAGTTGAGGGTACTAAACTTGCTTCAAAAGTTATCTAATTACTGATTTAAAAATTTTGCTCTTTCTAAAAGATCCACTCCTAGTTTTTTTAAAAAATGTAAATGATCAATAAAGATCCAGTTTTCAGCTAGTTTATCTCCATCTCTTCGATATAAATCTACAACTCTCATTTCTGATTCAATATCACTTGCATTTGTTAATCCTAAATATTCTCCTTTAGGTTTCATAATTAAATTTGGCCAACCAAACCAACCTCCAAGATCATCTTCAGAGCTACTAAGTATGTGTCCATTGAAACGAACAAATTCTAAACCATCTTGAAATGGTTTTGTGTGACCTTTTTGATAACCATCAATAGTATATGAAGCCCCTATACCTCCTGGTCCCCACCAAATCATGTCATTATGCCAATCTAATTCTAATTCTTCTTTATAAGATTGCATTTTGGATCCTTTAACAAGTCGATCGCGCATTCTATGAATTAAATCCAATGTTTTTTGACTTTCACTTTCATTAGAAATATCAAATTTTAAACCTTTATGATTCATTGGCCCTGGAGTTACACAAACGAGACCTGTAGATTCAGGAATTATTGAAAGACCTAGTTGCTGCATTAAATTCATTACATCTAAAAACAATGCTCCTTCAGTAATTTTATTATTCTCCACTTTATAAAATTCAGCAAATCTTAATAAAGTAGATTTATAATTTGGTTTAAGGCCTACAAACGGTTTATTGAAAACACCCATGAAATGACCCATGCTGGAGATCCATTTCCCTTTATTTTTATCTAATGAATTTATCCCAGCATAAAATATATCCAATCGACGTTGTATAGGTGAAAATGAATCTTTAATTGGTTTCCAAAGATTATTAGCAACAAGATCTATACTACCTAGTTCGTTGAATGGGTGGGTACATTTCATACTAAAATCTTCTGATGCGTATTTGGATATAACTTCAGATAATGAATCAATGTTGCAACTATCTATTTCATTGAAATAATCTAATACTAATTTTTTTTCTGCTTGGAGATCAGTCATTCCATTTCGATTATATTAATAAACTAAAAAAGACAATATTCATTTTTTTGAATAAAATTTCATTGCTTTGAAATATTTTTAAATGTATCTCATTACAAATACAAATTATGAAATTTAATAAAATTACAGATAAAAGACCAGAAGCCCTTCAAGATCATCATATGCCTAAGAGTTATGATATTTCATTAAAAGCATACGGTGGTGGAGGAACAGCTAAGTCATTAAATCCAAAACCAAAAAAACTTAAACATCAATCAATGAAGGGGTTTGAGGATCAGTATAAAAATATAATCGATTATATTGTAAGGATTACATATCAAATCTGGGAAGAAAAAAATATTGGCTACATCTATGACACCTACAGTAAAGATTGCAGAGTTTGGGATGAATTTGGTTTACAATCTGGATCTGAAAAAATAGTAGCTGATACTGTACACACAAACAACGCCTTTCCAGATATTCGATTATTTGCAGATGAAGTTATTTGGGCAGGGGATGAAAATGCAAGTTTTCATACTTCGCATAGAACAATTATTACTGGAACAAATACGGGATTTAGCAAATTTTCCAAACCAACTGGTAAAAAAGTAAGATTATTTTGTATTGCTAATTGTGTAGCCAAAAATAATGAAATTTATTACGAAAATGTTGTTTACGATACAGCAGGTTTAATTAAACAACTCGGATTAAATTTAAATCAGGTTGCCAAGCAACTTGTTGATGAGGGAATTGCAGGACCCTATGCCCCTCATTTTAAAAACTCAAAACCAACAAGAAATATTTTTAAATTAAAACCAATTAGTTTTGATATTCCAGATAAAATTACAAATGTAAGAGAGTTTGTTCATGCAGTTTATGATACAATTTGGAATAGACGAAACTTTTCTGCAATAAATAAAGCATACTCGAGTAAGGTAGAATTTGAAGGTTCAACTGGTCGTAAATTTAAAGGAGTTTTGCAATTAAGAAAATTTATAATTTCAATTTTAGCTTCGTTTCCTGATCTTGCACTTAGTATTGAAGATTTATACTGGATGGGAAATACAAAAGACGGCTATTTAGTATCGGTTCGTTGGGGCGCAGTAGGAACGCATAAAGGGAATGGTTCATATGGCCAACCATCTAATAGAGAAGTGTATTTGTGGGGAATCACTCAATGGGAAATTAAAAATAATAAAATTATTAAAGAGTGGACTGGTTTTAATGAGCTTGCAATTCTAATGCAAATTTTAGGAGATAAAAAATGACTTTAGATGAAAGTAAAAAATTATTAGCTGATATGTATGATGCACTTAATGCTCAAGATCTAGAAGCACAACACAAATACTGGCATGATGATATGGTCTGGCATGGTCCTCCAGGTTTTGGTGATATCCATGGTATAGATAATTTTAAATATAAAGTTCTAAAACCTTTTTATGAAGCATTTCCAGATTATCATGTAAAAAATGATATCGTGGTTGCTGAAGGTGAGTGGATTAGTGCAACGGGATTTCTAACAGGCACACATAGTGGAACATATCTTGGAGTAGAGCCAACAGGCAAATCTATCAAAATGCAATTTTCAGATTTTTGGACCATTAAAGACGGAAAGTTTTTAGATAATTACGTTATGGTAGATAATCATGGTGTTTTCGAACAGATGGGATTAAAATTTAAGTAAATTATTTTGTCGTTTTTCTTTTTATAAGTCTTCCCTGTACAATATGATTTATAGGCTCAAAATCTGGATCCTTAATAAATTCATTTATTAATTGAGTTGCTAGTTTTGACATTTGTCTAATAGGCTGTCTCACAGTTGTCAGGTTATATGATTCCCAAGATGACATAGATATATCGTCATAACCAATAATTTCTAATTGAGAAGGTGTTTTTAATGAAGTATTTTTTTTAATATAATCTAAACACCCAAATGCCATTGTGTCATCAGCACAAAATATTGCACTAATGTTTTTATTAAAAATTTTTTCAGTTGCTTGATATCCACCTTCATAGGTAAAAAAACCTTTTTCAATATTTAATTTAATTTTTTTATTTTTTTTAAGATAATTTTTAAAACCTTTGCATCGCTCATCGCTAACAAAAGATCCTTTTGGCCCTTCAATGAGGCCAATATTTTTATGGTTTTTCTTTGTAAAATATTCTGCAACTATTTCTCCTCCATTACGATGATCACACGCAACGGAACTTATTGTTGGTATATTCCAACTTCTATTATAGGCAATAAACTGTATTCTTTTTTGATTGCAGTCTTCAACAAATTTTTCAGTAGGTTTTGTGGCTGATATTATTGCAATAAGTTTTTCTTTTAAGTATGGCTGTATTAATTTTTCATCTAATTCTTCACCATCGTCAGTCGTAATTAATAAAATTCTAAAGCCTCCATTCCTAAGTGCTTCATGTAACTCAATTAAAACTTCTGGATAATATCTGCTTGTAACGTAAGGTAAAATGACAGCCACTAATCCGCTATCATCATTAGATACTGAATTAGAAGATACATTAGGTGCTTTATATTTTAATTTTCTAGCTGCTTCCAAGACTCTCAACTTTGTCCTGCTAGAAATGCTTGCACCTTTAGTAAAACATCTGGAAACTGCTGATTGGGATACTCCTGCTAATTTTGCTACGTCCTGTGATGTCGCAGTCTTTTTAAAACTCATGAATTATCCCCCCATTTCAATATTCAAAATCTTGAATATCAATTCATATTATTGCATTATTTTCTAATACCAATATAAAGGATTTATACTTAAATGTGAATTTCACACTTTATTAATAAGGGGAAATATATGAAAAAACTATTAATAGCTCTATTGTTCACATTTGTTAGCACAAGTGCATATGCCGGTGGGCATTCACCTTGTGGAGTAACAGATGGATCAATAAAGATTCTAGCAAACGAATTTACAACATACAGAATTTTCATGGATGAAGTAAAAAGTTGTGCAGGACCTAGTGCAGATTTTTCTGTAACTCATTCCGTTGATCATAATAAATTACAAGTTGCAGCCCTATCAGCTAACCCAGCTGAATTCTCTGCTAAACTTGTAACTAATGGTTCAATTACAACTTTAATGAATGATAACTTAATTCGTCCACTTGATGATTTAGTTGCTAAATACGGAAGTGCATTACAAGATAATCAAAAGATCGTCATCGATGGTAAGATCTATGCAATTGCGTTTATGGCTAATGCACAGCATCTTTGGTACAGAGAAAGCATTCTTAATGATTTAGGTATTGCTGTTCCTTCAACTTACGAAGAAGTAATTGCAGCTGCAGAAAAAATTAAGGCTTCTGGTAAAATGGCTAACCCATATGCTGGTGCTTTCAAATCTGGATGGAACCTAGGTCAAGAGTTTGTAAACATGTACCTTGGTCACGGAGGTGATTTCTTTAAAGCTGGAACAGCTGAAGTTAGTGTAAACAACGCTAAAGGTGTAGCTGCTCTTAACATGCTTAAAAGGTTAACAGAAGTTAGTAACCCAGATTTCTTAACTCAAGATACAAATGCAGTTAAAGAAGAATGGGAGTCGGGCAATGTAGCATTAATGCATGTTTGGAACTCTGGTGCAGCATCATTGCTAGATGACGAAGGTGATCAAGCAATAAAAGCTGATACTAGACTTGCTAATTCTCCAACAGTCGGTGGTGGAAGTAAACCTGCTACTACTCTTTGGTGGGATGGATTTGGTATTGCAACAAATACTTCTGATGAAAATGCAGAAGCATCTTTTAGAGCTCTTTTAGGTGCAGCAACTTCAACAGAAATGGCAAATGCTAATCCAAATGCAACAATTTGGTTGATTGATGGTTATTCGCCTGGAGATACAGCAGGACCAGTTGTTGATGCTGCTAACAGAGGTGCAACACCTTACCCAAGCTTACCATACATGAGTCTATTACATGGTGCTTTGAGTACAGAACTTGTTGAATTCCTTCAAGGAAATGAGTCTGCTGAAAAAGCATTAGCGGATGTAGAAGCTGCTTATGTAGCAAAAGCTACTGAGCAAGGTTTTCTATAAACCGTATAATTATTTATGATAAAGTGGAACATTATTATGTTCCACTTTTTTTTTAGTAAGAAATAGATGCCCCACAGAACATTTTTTTGGTTCTTCTTTCCAAGTGGATTGGCAATGCTATTATTTATTGGCCTTCCAATTATTTCTAGTTTTTTTCAATCTCTTCATATTGAACCTGAACAAATCTTAATGGAAGTAGAAAAATGCGATCCATTTGGATGTAAAACTGAAACTAAAGTAGATATTGAGGCCACTACAAAATTACAAGAAGAACAACCTCTTGGAAGATTTAATGGTTTAGGAACATACGGCGATAGAAATCATTTGGCTTTAAATGAAATTAAAGAGGCTTGGACTAATTCCTCATCTATAGCTGAGTTTACAGATATCTTGCTAAATTTACCTTTTTACAAAGCACTTTTATTTACACTTACATTTTGTTTTGCAGTTACGCCACCAGTTGTAGTTTTAGGTTTCATCGTTGCTTTAAGTGTAAATACAATTACAAAAAGTTTAAAAGGTCCAACCATTTTTGGTGTTATACTACCTATGATTGTAACACCGCTAATTGGATCTCTTGTTTTATTTTGGATGATAGATGCTAAAGGAATACTAGGCTCATTTATTCAATTCTTATTTGATGATCCAAACCTATCACTTAAGTCTTCAAGTCAATTGACTTGGATTACTCTAATTATTTATGGGATCTGGCACAACACACCATTTGCTTTTGTTGTGTTTTATGCTGCTTTACAGACTGTACCTCAAGATCCCATAGAAGCTGCAATCATTGATGGAGCTTCCAGATATGAACGAGTAAGACATATTGTAATTCCACATCTTTATCCAGTAGCAACATTTATTATATTAATTTGTCTAATGGATAATTTTAGAGTTCTTGAGCCAATAATTGGGTTTGCTGCTGAAGGAGTTGCTCAATCACTTTCTTGGATGATTTATAACGACTTAAGAAGTGAAAACAAAATGTTATTTGGGTCTGCAGGAGCAACATCTATGTTAACTATCATTGGTGTAGCAATTCTGTTAACACCAGTCCTTATAAGAACATGGAGAGAGTTTAGGACAGAAAGATAATATGGAATCAAAAATTAATAGATATTCAAAACAACTAATTTTAATAAATAGTTTTTTTATTCTAGCTTGGTTAGTTGTTTCTGTATTTCCTTTTATATGGACTTTTTGGGGATCTTTTAAAGTAAAAGCTGATTTTTTCTCAAGAGCTGATTGGATGTTCGCAGTAACAGGAGTTAATACTTTGATAGAAACAGGAGATACTTCTACAGTTAAGGCTTATGTAGAATCTTGGACTGAAGGTGAATTTTGGAAAGCAACTATGAATACAGTAATTATTACTGTTTCTGTTGTTACGATCTCTTTATTTTTAGGAACATTAGGTGCTTACGCATTGTCTAGATCAACATATAAATATACTTTTTGGATTTTAATAGCTGCTCTGATTTTTAGAGCGATGCCACACATTACATTAGTTTCAGGTTATCTATTCCCCTTCTTCCAATTGAACGTCTGGGGCATACTTCCAACTACAATAATTGTTTTAGTTGCTATTAATCAGCCTTTTACATTATGGTTACTTTACTCTTTCTTTAAAACAGTTCCTAAAGAATTAGATGAAAGTGCACTAATTGATGGCTGCTCATATTTTCAAGCATTTAGATTTGTTATAATGCCCGTTATGTGGCCAGGTGTTGTTACAGCAGGTTTATTTAGTATGATGTTAGCCTATAATGATTTTACAGTTACCTCACTTCTATTAAATCAGCAGAATTATACAATGGTTCCTAAAATTAATGCTTATTTAGGCACAATTGAACATAGTGGAAATTATATGTGGGCAGTCTCAAGTGTTGTTTCTGCAACTGCACCACTATTTATGATAATTATGTTCTTCCAAAGACAATTAATAAGCGGTTTAACTGCTGGTGCGGTAAAGGGATAATAAAACATAAAATTTTTACCTTATGAAATATAAAGCAATACTGTTCGGATCTATTGGAACACTTATTGAATCTTCTAACATTCAACGTAACTCATTTAATGAAGCTTTTAAAGAAGCTGGACTTGATTGGTATTGGGATGAGCAAGACTATAAAATTTTGTTAAAAAAATCTGGGGGGACAAAAAGGGTAGAAGATTTTGCTGAAAAAAATAATGTTAACGTAAATGCTTCACAAATTAGAAATAGAAAAACAGAAATTTTTAGCTCGTTCATTATTCAGAATAAACAAAAATTAAGAAAGAGCGTTTATGAAATAATTAAGTATACAAAAGATAATAATATTAAACTTGCTTTCTCAACTTCTACAACTTTAAATAATGTCAATGCAGTATTTGAAAGTCTTTCAGGTCAAATTTCAAAAGAAGAATTTGAATTCATTGGTAATAAATCATTTGTTAAAAATGAAAAACCACATCCAGAAATTTATAAAGTTACATTAGATAAATTAAATTTACAGCCAGAAGATTGTCTTGCAATAGAGGATACTGAAGAAAGTAGTAATTCTGCCGTAAATGCTGGAATTAAATGTATTGGGTTTCCAGGTGATTACCATTTAGAAGATAGTTTTCAAATGTGTATTAAAAAAATAAATTTATTAGATCAATCTATTTTTTCATTGTAAATAATCAGATCAAATGTTTCTAAAAAATTTTAATGTAAAAAATAAGACTGCTCTTGTGACAGGGTCAGGCAAAGGCATAGGTAAAGCATGTGCTATAGCGTTAGCAGAAGCAGGTGCAAATGTAATAATTCTTAGTCGTACAGAGAAAGATCTTTTAATTGTTCAAAATAAAATTAAAAAACTCAAAAAGAAATGTAGTTATTATGTGTGTGATGTAACTAATTTGAAAGAAATAAAAAAAATATTTTCTAAAATCAATAAATTAGACATATTAGTAAATAATGCTGGCACAAATAGACCTGAATATTTCACCAAAATTAAAAGAAAAGATATGAGTGAAGTGGTTGATCTTAATATTAAAGCATCATTCGATATTGCTCAATTAGCTACAAAAGTTATGCTTAAATCAAAAAATAGAAAAAAAATTGGTGGATCAATAATAAATATCTCTTCTCAGTTAGGTAAAGTAGGAGCTCCTCTTAGAAGTGTTTATAATATGACTAAGTTTGGTGTTGAAGGTCTTACTAAAGGGATAGCTATTGATTTGGCTAAGCACAACATTAGAGTTAATTCCGTTTGTCCTACATTTGTGGAAACCCCAATGGTCAAAAAATTTTTTAAAGATAAAACTTTTAAAAAATCTGTAATTGAAAACATACCTTTAGGAAAAGTAGCAACAGAAAGTGATATTGCTAGTGCTGTAGTGTATCTTGCTTCAGATGCTGCATCAATGATGACAGGTTCATCACTAGTAATTGATGGAGGATGGACAGCTAAATAATCAAAATTTAATTTTCTTTATTTATAAAATAAGTTGCTACGATTACGATTACACCACCAATAAAAGTAATTAAAGTTGGTATCTCATAAAAAATCATAAATGTTAACAGCACACCAAATACAGGAAATAAAGCGTAAAATGGAAATACTCTATTAACAGGATACATCCTATACAAATAAAACATCGACATGTGTGCAGCAATTGAAACAAAGATACCTGAATGCAATATTAATAACCATGACTGAAAACTAATATTTTTTATTTCGTTTATTGTTTGTCCTTCATAAATTGATGATGAAATAATTAGTAATACAAATCCAACTAGTCCCATTACCGCATTTGTGAGAGTAACTTCTAAATCTTTTAGATACCTGGAAAATACTTGTGCACTAGCATAGAAGAAAGCCATTAACGTAATTAAGAATAATGCAAAAATTTCATTTCTTATTAATGGATCAAAGCCCAATAAAATGATGCCAAAAAAAGAAATAAATATTAGTACCCATTTTTTAATACTTACTTTCTCTTTTAAAAAAAATGAGCTTAATAATATTGCAAATGGTACAGCCAGTTGAGAACCAATTATTATTGGAGAAACTATGTTTGCTTCATTTAATGATAATGTCATAAAGACATTTGCTAAAAAACCCATAGAGATTGAAAAAAAGAGCAGTGGTAGCCAGTATTTTTTTTCAGGAATTCTAAATCTCCAAAAGGGTGAAAGGCATATAAAAACCACTAACATTCTTAAACTTCCCATTAATAATGGGGGTACATTTTCATTAAAAATAACTTTCTGAACTGGATAGGCACTTCCAAATAAAAAAGTGATTATTAAAATTAAAAAATAATGTCTTAAAAGCATTCGACTTAAAATTTATTTGTTAATTAATTATTTGCAGCAACAACAGCTGCCATAATTGATGCAAGTTTAGAATATTTACTATCTGCTCTACTGGGAACTACAACTGGTACTTTACCACCAATTACTATTCCTGCAGCACATGCGTTCATAAAATAAACCATTATTTTAGATAAAGAATTTCCAGTTTCTAAATTAGGCACTAATAGTATATCAGCATCACCAGCAACATCATTTTTGATTCCTTTTATTGTAGCCGCTTCCTCAGAAACAGCATTATCAAAAGCAAGCGGTCCATGAATAAAAGCATTAATTTTTTCTTCTAACGCAAGTTCCATAACTTTTTTGGCATCAACTGAACTTGGCATACTGTCAATTGGATCTTCTGTACCTGATAAAATTGCCACTTTTGGTTTGTTGCTATTTAATTTGTTATAAAACTGAACAGCATTTTTGAGAATCTGTAATTTAATATCAACTCTTGGTAAAACATTCAAAGCGCCATCAGTAATAAAAAGGGGTTTTTTAAGTTGTGGTGTAGTCATATGCCAGATATGACTTAATCTTCTACCATCAAGTAAATTAAATTCTTTTTTTAAATAAGAGCGCATTAAAATGTCAGTATGAAGATTCCCTTTAATTATAATTTTACTTTTATTTTCATTAGAAATTTGACAAGCTATTGAAGTACTATCCTCTTCATCTTTAGCCTCTACAATATTAAAATTTGATATATCCAAACTTAAATTTTTTGCTGTTTCAGCAATTAAACTTTTATTTCCAATTAAAGTCGGATCGATGAGGTTCATATTTTTACCTTCAATTACAGCTGATAATATGCTTTCTTGATTGGGGCACACAACAGCTGCTGGTATGTTAGGAGTCTCTAAAGCTTTACTTTTAAGATCTGCTGGTAATGTGCTCATATTTGGTATTCTCTCTATACCACTGCTACAATTTTTCCTATGATATTTCTTTGTTGTGTAAGAAATATTCTTTGATTTATCGATAATTTCATATACTCAATCTTTAATAAGGAAAAAATGGACTTAGAAAAAAGAACTGAAATACCTAATTCATTAGAAGAACATTGGATGCCATTTACATCCAATAGAGACTATAAAAATAGTCCAAGATTAATGGTTAAGGCAGAAGGTGTTTATTATACTGATCATTATGGAAATAAATTAATTGATGCTAGCTCAGGATTATTTTGTAGTCCAGCGGGTCATTCGAGACCAGAAATAAGAGAAGCAGTATCAAAACAATTAGAGCAATTAGATTATGTTCAACCATTTCAACAAGGTTTTGGCGGTTCATTTGATTTAGCTAGAAAAGTTTCAAAACATACACCCGAAGATTTAAATAAAATATTTTTTACTATTTGTGGTTCATCAGCTGTTGAAACAGCAATAAAAACAGCCATAGCATATTTTAAAGCAAAAGGAGAAGGTCATAGATCTCACATAGTAGGAAGAGAAAGAGGTTATCATGGAATGAATATTGGAGGAATTTCTGTTGGAGGAATGATTGCTAATAGAAAGACTTTCTCAAATATTCTCATGCCAAATGTACATCATCTAAGACATACTCATTTACCTGAAAATTTATTTGTAAAAGGCGAACCTGAAACAGGCGCTGATTTAGCAGATGATCTTGAAAGAATTGCCGGTAACATAGGTGCTGAAAATATTGCGGCATGTATTGTTGAGCCAGTAGCAGGATCAACAGGAACTTTAGTTCCGCCAAAAGGATATTTAAAAAGACTAAGAGAAATTTGTGATAAACACGGAATTCTTTTAATTTTTGATGAAGTTATTACTGGTTGGGGAAGAATGGGCGCTCCATTTGCAGCCCAAGCTTTTGATGTTTGTCCTGATATCATGACAATGGCTAAAGCAATTACTAATGGTGTTGTACCTTTAGGAGCAGTAGCTTCACGTGATCATATCTATGATACTATTGTTGATGCTTCACCTACAGGAGCTATAGAATTTTTTCATGGTTATACTTATTCTGCTATACCTGTTTCAATGGCAGCAGGTTTAGCAATGCAAGATATAATCGAGAAAGAAGATTTATTTAATAGAGCAAAAGATATGTCTCCATATTTCTTAGATGGTTTATTTTCTTTGAAAGATTTAGATATTATTACTGATATAAGAGGGTATGGAATGATGGGAGGAATTGATATTAAAATGGATGAGCGTTTAGGCAAAGCTGGATATGCTTGTTTTAAAAAATTATTTGAAGCAGGTTTAAGCTTGAAAGCAACAGGTGATTGTTTAATTGTTGCACCTCCATTTACTTGTGAAAAAAAACATATTGATGAGATAATTGAAAAATTAAGAACAGGTATCTCAAACTATATGCATGACAGATAATGAAAATAGGTGTTCCCTCTGAGATTAAAGCTCAGGAGTCTAGGGTTGGGCTTACTCCGCAAAGTGTTAAAGAATTAGTAAAGAATAAACATACAGTACTAATTCAAAAAGATGCCGGTATTGGTGCTGGATTTTCAAATAGTGATTATGAATTATCAGGTGCAAAAATTGTAAATTCAGCTGAGGATATTTTCAATGATTCTGAAATGATTGTAAAAGTAAAAGAACCTCTAATGAATGAAGTTTCAATGATAAGAGAAAACCAAATTTTATTTACTTATTTACATCTTTCAGCAGCTCCAGAATTGACAAAGGGTTTAATTGATTCAAATTCGATTTGTATAGCTTATGAAACAGTAAGTGATCATAATAATAAATTACCACTTCTTGCACCTATGAGTGCTGTAGCCGGTAGAATGTCGATTCAAGCTGGTGCGTATTCACTTGAAAAACATAAGGGTGGAAGTGGTTTACTCTTAGGGGGTGCGCCTGGGGTTCAACCTGGAAATGTCTTAATTTTAGGTGGAGGTGTTGTAGGTGAAAATGCAGCAATAATTGCTACTGGAATGCAAGCAAAAGTTTTCATTGTTGATAAATCAGAAAAAAGATTAGAAGAATTACAAGAAAAATTTGGTGATAAAATAGAACCACTACACAGCGATAAAATAAATCTAAAAGATTATATTTCTGAATGTGATTTACTAATTGGTGGTGTACTTGTTCCAGGCTCTAATGCTCCAAAGATTATAACTAAGGACATGATAAAAGAGATGAAAAGTGGATCTGTAATTGTTGATGTTGCAATTGATCAAGGTGGTTGTGTTGAAACTAGTAAACCAACAACTCATGCAAACCCTACATATGTTGTTGATGATGTTGTTCATTATTGCGTTGCAAATATGCCTGGGGGAGTTCCTAGAACTTCCACTCTTGCTTTAAATGCGGTCACTTTGCCATTTATTCAAAACTTAGCTTCTAATGGTTTTAAAGATGCTTTAAAAAATGATAAAAATTTTATGAATGGTTTAAATATTTTTAAAGGTGCCGTTACATATAAAGCTATTGCTGATGATTTAAATTATGATTATGCTAATCCAGAAACTTTAGTACATTAATAACTATTAGAAGCTTCTACCATTATCTTTAATTTTATTTTTGCCAAATCTCTAGGTAAATGACCAAGACCGCAATCAGGAGCAACAATTAATTGTTCCTTATCAATAAACCTTAATGCATCATTTATTCTTGAGACAATTTCTTCTTTAGTCTCAACTTGAGAGCTTGCTATTTTTACTAAACCAAAAATAACTTTTGTTTGTTTAAAATCTTTTAAAAAATTTAAATCATTATATCGATGAGCATCTTCAATAGAAACTGTATCTATAATTGACTTATCTAAAGCTTTACTAATTTTACTGTAAGAATCTAAAGGGGCTTTTGGATAATCTACTGCATCTAATTTATCAGGATAGCCGCAACAAATATGAGTAATTTTTTCTATACTTTGATTATTAATATCTTTAAAACATCTTTCTAGGTTTTTGATTCCAAAATTAAGAGCATTTTCTGGTTTTCTAGCAAACAACGGTTCATCGACTTGAATATATTTACATCCTGCATCAACCAATCTTTTAATTTCTACATTAATAGCATCAGCTAAGTCTTCACCCATATATTTATCTGAATCATAAAAAGTATTTGCTATGGTGTCTGTTATAGTCATTGGTCCAGGAATAGTAATTTTTAAATCTTTATTGGTTAAACTCTGATTTTTTTTCCACTCTTCAACTAAAAAAGATTCTTTTGCTTTAACTTTTGAAGTTATTGTTGGTAACCAGCATTTATAGTTCCCTGTCCTAGCAACTTTTTCTGTGAGATTTGCAAAATCAATTCCTTCTAAATATCTACAATGATAGTGAATATAATTTTCTC
>CACGJH010000002.1 GCA_902573325.1 uncultured Alphaproteobacteria bacterium
AGCAAGAGAAGTGATAACAGCTAATCTTTTCTTAGAATATATTTATAAAATTAGCTCTTCCTAGTCTATAAATTTTAATTTGAATGCTGTGGTTGTATTTCTTAAAAGGCATGCAATTGTCATTGGCCCCACCCCTCCAGGCACTGGAGAAATTGCACTTACTTTATGTTCTACCTCACTAAATAAAACATCACCTACCAATTTTGATTTCTCCTCATTTATCTTTATTCTATTAATACCCACATCGATAATAATAGCACCTTCCTTAACCCAATCCTTATTTACAAACTCAGGCTTACCAATTGCTGCTATTAAAATATCGGCTTTGTTGCAAATACTTTCAATATTTATAGTTTTTGAATGAACCGTCGTAACAGTACAAGACTCTTTTAATAATAATTGTGCCATAGGTTTTCCAACTATATTTGATCTTCCAATTACGACAGCATTTTTACCAGCTAAATTAATGTTAAGTTCTCTAAGAAGTAACAGACAGCCATAAGGAGTGCATGGTATCATTAGACTTTCATCATTCTTTTGGCTTATTGAGAGTTTGCCAACATTTAAAGGATGAAACCCATCAGCATCTTTTTCAGGCGCTATACAATTTAAGACCACTTCTTCATTTATAGTTTTGGGTAAAGGAAGTTGAACAAGAATACCATTTACATCTTCATTATTGTTTAATTGATTAATCAAATTGATTAAATCATCTTGATTTACGGATTCTACTAAGTGATGATCAATTACATCAATCCCAACTTCTTTTGCAGCTTTTGTTTTAGCTTTTACATATACACTACTTGCAGCAACATTTCCTACTTGTATAACTGCAAGTCCAGGTACACGATTAGATTTTATTTTTATGTTTTCAATCTCAATTTTTAATCGATCTTTTAAATTTTGTGCTATTTTTTTTCCATCTAATATACGAGGCATAATTATCTAGGCCAATATTCAATTAATAAACTTTTTATAAACCACAAACCAAGATAAACGACTATTGGAGATAAATCTATTGCGCCAAAAGTAGGCAAGTATCTTCTAACAAAATTTAAACTTGGCTCACATAATCGATATAAAGCATCAAGAATACTATAAACAAATCGATTGCCAGTATTAATTATATTAAAGTTTACTAACCAAGTTAGAATTATATAAATTATGAGAACAAACTGAAATAAGTTTATAATTTGAATAATTAAATACAAAAGTGAGTTCATTATAAATTTTTATTTAATATCTATTATGCATTATGACTGTAATTTAATCAAAAAAAAAGCGGTCTTTAAGACCGCTTTTATTAAAATAAAATTTGATTTACATTGAGATATCTCTGCCAAACCACTCTTTAGTTATTTCAGCAGTAGTTCCATCTTTAGACATTTCTGCAATGGCAGCATTCCACATCTCTAAGATATCTGTATCCTCTTTTCTAACTGCTCCACCAACACCATCACCGAAGACTCCACCAGAAAAAGTTGGACCAGTAAATGCAACGTCAACACCTCCATCAGATTCCATAAAATCAATAATTGATCCTACATCAGCTAGAACTGCATCACATCTTCCAGCTGCCAAATCTAAATTATGATCATCAACTGCTTGATATAGTTTTACATCTACTGCGCCAGACATGTGTTTTTCTAAAAAATTTTGGTGAATTGTTGAAGATTGAACACAGACAGTTTTACCATCCATTGCAGCAATTAATTGACCTATCGCAGCTTGTTCTTTTCCTCCTGCGTTATTAAGATTAACTTTAGCCATACCAGCAATATTTAAATTAGCTAAACCACTGTTTTTTAAAACAGCAAATCTTGCACCATCAGTCATATATCCAGTTGTAAAATTAACTTTTTCTTTTCTTTCTTCGGTAATAGACATTCCAGCAATAATAATGTCATATTTGCCTTGAAGAAGGGCAGGTATTATACCATCCCAATCTTGAGTTACCCATTCGCATGTAACACCCATTCGTTCACAAGCTTCGTTACCAAAGTCTATTTCAGCACCTTCTAGTTCACCAGCAGAGTTTAAATTATTCCATGGTGGATAAGCACCTTCTGTACCAATTCTTATTGTCTGCGAATTTGCAATTGATGCAACTCCAAAAATACCAATTGATAATAAGTATATTATAAATTTTTTCACGTTTCCTCCTTGAAGAAGTATTTCTAAATTATAAGGAAACCATATAAGCTAAATAAAAAAAAACAAAATAAATTGTTCAAACCTTTTTTGTTTTGGTCTTAATTAATACAAAAAATAAGCCAATTATTAGTAATATAAAAGGAAAACTCCAAAGAAAAATATTATTATAATTCATAAGTGGTCTAAAAAGAATGTATTCACCATATCTTTCAGCTAAAAATTTCTTTATATCTTTCTCACTTTTACCTTCCTGTAATTTTTGTTTAACTATTTTTTTGATATCATTTGAGAATTCAGCATCCGAGTCATAAATACTTTGGTTTTGACAAGTCATACATCGTAACTCTAGAGTTAATTTTTTTACTCTTTCATCGATAGTTTCTAGTGCATATATTTTGAAAGTAAAAAACATAAAACCTAAAATTGTTATATGTAAAATTCTAAAGAAGTGGCTCGATTTCATTTTTTAAAACATCCTTCGTTATTGGGCCCATAAATTTAAATATAATCTTACCTTCTTCATTAATTAAGTATGTTTCTGGCAATCCAAAAACACCAAACTCTAAAGCAATTAATCCATCAGCATCTACACCAACAAAATCATATGGATTTCCATCATCTTCTAAATATTTTTTTGCGTCTGAAGTTGGATCTTTATGATTAAATCCCAACAAATATAGTTCAGGATATTTTTTACCTATTTCAAAAAAAAGTGGATGCTCTATTTTACAAGGACTACACCAAGAAGCAAAAAAATTAATTAAAGTCTTTCTATTTTTTATGTCTGTTGTTCTAATTATTTCCTTTGTATCGTACAAAGAAGTACTTTCAAAACTAGGTACATTTTTATTTAAGAGTGCACTAGGCGGCTTATTTGGATCTTTACCACTTAATAAATAAGTAAGTGAAAAAAAACATATTATTAAAAGTATGATTAAAGGTGTTAAAATTATTATTCTATTCATCTTCTTGTAACTGCTATTAACCCAGAATAAATCATTATTATCACTCCAAGCCATATAAAGCTAACAAATGGATTTATTAAAACTTTTACAAACCATTCATTATCTTTTTGATCACCAAGGATAAAATATATATCCTTATTCCACTGATGTAAAATACCGGCTTCAGATGTAATCATCTTTGACACTGGATAATAATTTTTTCCAGCCTCTATTTCTTTTGATTGATTTTTTTCAATATCAAACAAGAATTTTCCTCTTAAAGATTGAAAATTAGTTTGATTAGTTGTTTCTATTTTTTCAAACAAAACTGTCTTTCCATTTATATTAAACTTATCTCCTTCACTAAGGTTAAAATCTAGCTCATTTTGAAAAACACTAGAACAAGTGATACCAACTATAGCAATACCAACACCAATATGCGCTACATGAGGATTAATTATTTTAAAAAACTTAATGTTAATTTTAATTTTATACGAAGAAAATATAGCAATTATTGAAGCTAATATTATCCAAAAACCTAAAAGTAACCCAACAAAACCCCATGTATTAAAATCCAAAAAATATGATTGAATTAGAACTAAAACACTTAAGATAATAAAAGCTAGAACATATTTTTTTGAATTATTTATCTTATTTGTTTGCCAGGATAAAATTGGTGCAATACTCATTAATAAAAAACCAGGGATCATTATAGGAATTACAGTTGCATTAAAATAAGGACCTCCTACCGATATTCTCTTATTATACAAAACTTCAATTATAATTGGGTATATAGTTCCTAAAAGAATAGTTAATGTTGCTATAATCATTAGAATATTATTTATTACAAGTGCTGAAACCTTATTGATAAATAACAAGTTTAAAGGATTTGATTTATTTGGTTCTTTTAACAAGAAAACTAAGAAACCAAATCCAGTTACAATAAAAAAAATCAATAATATAAATATGCCTCTAGATGCATCTGCTGCAAATGAATGTACACTTGTTAAGATTCCAGATCTTACCAAAAATGTTCCAAAAACACTTAATGAAAAGCATAGAATTGATAAAAAAACTATCCACTTTTTAATAGCTTGTTCACCTCTTACCATCATGAGAGAATGAACTAATGCAAGTCCAGCAATCCAAGGCATTAGTGAAATATTTTCGACTGGATCCCAAAACCACCAACCACCCCATCCTAATTCGTAGTATGCCCAATATGAACCTAGAGCTATCCCACCAGTTAAAAAAGTCCAACTAATCATTGACCATTTTTTTGCAACATAAAGCCATTCATCATCTGTATTTTGAAATAAACCTGCAATAGCAATACTGAAAACTATGGAATAACCAACGTAGCCTGCATATAAAATTGGAGGGTGAACAGCTAAACCTGGATCTTGTAAAATTGGATTTAAACCCAAACCTTCGTTTATTAAAATTGAATTAACTAAAAATGGATTAGACGTAAAGATGATAAAGAGACCAAATAAAATATGAAGTAAAGATTGGATAATTAAAGTTAATCTTTGAAATCCTGCATCAATATTTTTTGTAAAAGAAAAAAAGAAACTAAAAATAGATAATATACTTAACCACAAAAGCATCGAACCTTCATGATTTCCCCAAGTACCTGAAATTTTATATATTAATGGTTTATTTGAGTGAGAGTTTTGAAAGACATTATAATTTGAGAAATCAGATACCACATAGGCATACATTAATGAAAAAAAAGATAACAAAGTTAATAATGATGACAAACGGATGAATAAGTTAAATTTCTGTTTTTGAAATTTAAAGATGTATCTAGATAAAAATAAGTAAAAATTAATACCAATAGCAAAAACTAAGCTAAAAAAACCAACTAATGAACTCATTTATATTTTTTATTCCAATAACCTGTATTTTTCAGATCTTCTTTGATTGATGCTGGCATATAATTTTCATCATGTTTTGCAAATACATTAGTTGCATTAAAAATATCTTTATTAACAAAAGCACCCTCTATAACGGCACCTTGGCCTTCTCTAAATAAATCAGGAAGAATTCCATTGAAAGTAACAAGTATAGATGCTTTTTCATCAGTAATTTTAAATTTAAATGAATTTGAAGAAATTTTATTAAAACTATCATTTTCTACAAAACCGCCTATTCTTATCGTTTCATTTATTACGATATCTAGCTTATCAATCTCAGATGGCGTGTAAAAATACGACACATTTTCTCTTGTATTATATAAAATAAGTAAAACTGCACTTAGTATAATTACCAAGGTAAGCAATATAAGCAACAATCTTTGAAATCGTAAACTCATTTACTTTTTTATTCTTCTAAATTTTAGGTAACTATGAAGTAACAACAAAATAATTAAAAGAAAGGCTAGAAAGTATGATCCAAATATATACCAGAAATACATAATCCTTATTAGCAAAAATATTTAGGAAAGATACTTAATCAAAAGGACTAAAAGTCACAAATTAAATTAGATTAGATTTTCTTGAAATTATCTCTATTTTAATTCTTAAAATAGCTATTGCTAACCCAACCATAATAAATGCAAAAGTCATTATAATTAAAGGTATCATCATTGAAGGATCAATGCTGGGTTTTGATAACTTACTTATTGTTGCCGGTTGATGTAAGGTATTCCACCAATCTACAGAAAATTTAACTATGGGTAGGTTTATCGATCCAACAAGAACAAATATTGCTACAACTTTTTCTCTTACAATTCTATTTTCAAAAGATAAATTCATAAAAATAATAATAAGATAAATAATAAAAAGTATTGCCACTGAGGTTAGACGTGCATCCCATACCCACCAAGTACCCCACATTGGTTTACCCCACAAAGATCCGCTTATTATACATATTAGAGTAAAGACTGCTCCAATGGGAGCTACTGCCGTGTTAATAATAAATCCAAACGGTATTCTAAAGGCTAATCCAGCAATACTATATAATGTCATTATAGCATAGGTAAGTAATGCTAACCAAGCACTAGGCACATGAACATACATTATCCGTACAGTTGATCCTTGTTGATAATCATCTGGCGATAAATAAAAAGAAAACAATAATCCTAAAGCAAACAATATGATTGATAAGATCAGTAATGGTTTAAATACATAATCAGCTATCTTATTAAATTTGCTAGGATTAACTAAGAACTTCATATTTAATTATTTTCTAATGAAAGTTTAAGACACAATCCACTTGCCCAGGGATTTATGGCAAAAACTATTAATAAAATTCCAAATAATATATTTATAAGAGAATTAAAGTTCTCTTCCATATTAATAATACCTACTGAAAAAATAATTATTGGAACACTAAATATCATAACTATCACACTACCCAGAAGAAAGTTCCTTTGATTCATTAGGTTCATGGAAGATGAAATTGAGCCTAAACAGGATAGAGTAAGTGACCCTATGCCAAAACTTACTAATAAGTACATGAGTTTATCACTCTCAATATTTAGTAAAATACAAGCAATTGGTATTGATAATAAAAAAGGTATCTGTACAAATAAAAAGTGTGAAAAAGTTTTTAAGATAGCAATAAAACCATAACTGAACCCGTTTAAATGTATAATCAATAGATTACCATTCTCAAAGTCATCTTGATAAAATTTCTTTAGGGATAATGTAGAACTTAGTAACAATAACGTCCACACTATAGCTACTCCTATAACAGAAATTGTTTCCTTATTTGGACCAACAGAGAAAATAAATATAAATATAGATACAAAAAAGAAAATAATATTAGTTAAAATATCTTGAAAACCACTTATGTTTAATTTGTATTCTCTGTAATAAAAGAATAAAATTTTATTAAAAAATTTCATAATATTTATAAATTAACTTCTTCTGTAACATAAATTCCTGGATTTTGATGTGAGCTAAAAATTATTGATCCTTCTTGAGCACAATGGTCTTCAAAGGTTTGTTTCATTAATTCAATTGAACTTTCATCTAAGTTTGAAAGAGGCTCGTCTAAAATCCAGACACTTTTATTTTCTATGATTAATCTTAAAAATTCTAATTTTTTAGTTTCTCCTAGAGATAATGTTCCAACTTTTTGATTTAAATAGTTTTCTAACTTTAAAGTCTTTAATGCAGTTTCAATTTGAGAATTATTAATATTTGAACAAAAAAATCTTTTCCAAATATTTATATTATCTTTTAAAGTTAATTTTTTTAGACTCGAGGTTTTATCGGAAATATATGTAACATGATTATAGAAATCATATAAATTTTTTTTCAATAATTTTCCTTTCCAATATATAGATCCAAAAGATGGTTCTATTATATTTAATATTGCTTTTAGTAAGGTAGTTTTGCCAGAACCGTTTTTTCCTTTTAAGATAGTAATATTCCCAGATGTAAGGGACAGATTAACTTTTTCAAAAATTTTTTTGTCTAATCTATCTACCGACAAATCTTTAACAATTATCATCACTAAGATTTAATTACTTTTTAATTTAAAACAATAAAAAAACGGGGCAGAACCCCGTTTTGTCTTTATGAAAAAGATAAGAAAAAGAAAACTTTAAATTAAAGTTTTCTTGAAAAAAAGAAGTATATCTATCTTCTCTTTTTCTTCTTTTTAGCAGCTTTTTTCTTTTTCTTTTTAGGAGCTGCTTTTTTCTTTTTCTTAGGAGCAGCTTTTTTCTTTTTCTTTTTAGGAGCTGCTTTTTTCTTTTTCTTAGGAGCTGCTTTTTTCTTTTTCTTTGGAGCAGCTTTCTTTTTCTTCTTAGCCATAAAATACTCCTTGTATTTTGTTACCCCGGAGGAACCCCCCTCCATTATCACTTAAGTGATAATTATAAAAGGCTAAGCATTTATTCCCAAAACTTACGATTAAAGTCAACAATATACCAATATTTTAAAATTAATCTGATTTTATGTTTAAATAATTATTTTTAAAAAAACTCAATATCAAAAAAAAACTATAAACTTAGTTTTATATTTTTTGGCAGAAATCTTATAATAAATAAACATTTTGCTATACAAAAATTTATCTTCATACTATTTAATTAATATGATTATTTATCAATTTTAGCATGAAAAATACAAATTCTTTTAACTCAGAAAATATAATTGAAATAAACGACCAAGAATTCAAATATTTTGATTTAAATAAAGTTGCGAAGCATTTCGCAATAGATCTTAGCAAAACTCCAATTTCAATTAAAATAATAATTGAAAATCTTCTTAGAAACGAGGATGGGGAGAATATTACAAAAGATATGATTTCTAAAGTTTTCTCTTCATTAAAACAAACTAATAGCAAAGAGGAAAAAATTGAAATAGCTTTTTTCCCAACTCGTGTTCTAATGCAAGATTTTACTGGTGTACCTGCTGTTGCTGACCTTGCTGCAATGCGAAATGCATTAAAATCAAGAGGAATTGAACCAAAAAAAATAAATCCATTAACTAGAGTAGATCTCGTTATTGATCACTCTGTTATGGTAGATAGCTATAAAGATAAAAATGCCTTAAAAGAAAATGTTAGAAAAGAATTCGATAGAAACAAAGAAAGATATGAATTTCTAAAATGGGGACAAAGCTCATTCGATAATTTCTATCTTGTACCGCCAGGGGCAGGAATTTGTCATCAAGTCAATTTAGAAAATATAGCCAAGACCATATGGTTGAAGAAAGTTAATAATCAAAACTATTTATTCCCTGACTCTGTAGTAGGAACAGACAGCCATACAACAATGGTAAACTCACTTTCTGTTTTAGGATGGGGAGTTGGAGGAATAGAAGCAGAGGCCGCTATGCTAGGTCAAGCAATTTCAATGAATATTCCAGATGTAATTGGTTTTGAGCTTAAAGGATCATTAAAGGAAGGGATTACAGCAACAGATTTAGTTTTATCTATAACTAAAATTCTTAGAGAAAAAGGTGTTGTTGGAAAGTTTGTAGAATTCTATGGAAAAGGTTTAAAAAATTTATCATTAGCTGACAGAGCAACTATATCTAATATGGCACCAGAGTATGGAGCCACTTGTGGATTTTTCCCAACAGATGAAGAAACAATTAATTATCTTAAATTAACTGGAAAAGAAAATGATCATCTAAATATTGTTGAAAAATATTCAAAACAACAAACTCTTTGGGCGGATGAAAATTATGCACCTGATTTCTCTGATAAAATATTATTAGATTTAGATACAATTCAACCTACTCTTGCTGGTCCAAAAAGACCTCAAGATAAAATTCTTTTGAAAGAAGTTCCAAATGAATTTAGTAAGATAGACAACAAAAAAACTATAAATAATAATAAATTAAACACAGGTGATATTGTAATAGCAGCAATTACAAGCTGTACAAATACATCTAATCCTAATGTTATGATTGCAGCAGGGCTAGTTGCTAAAAAAGCAATTGATTTTGGATTAGATGTTAAGCCTTGGGTCAAGACAAGTTTAGCTCCAGGAAGTAAAGTTGTTAGTGACTATTTAAATAAAGCTGGACTAACAGAATATCTAGATACTTTAGGTTTCAATACGGTCGGTTATGGATGCACTACTTGTATTGGTAATTCTGGACCCCTAGATGAATGGGTGTCTAATGAAGTTAAAAAAAACAATTTAACTGTTTGTTCAGTTTTATCTGGAAATAGAAACTTTGAAGGTAGGGTTCATCAAGAAGTGAAAGCAAATTTTCTTGCTTCCCCTCCTTTAGTTGTGGCATATGCTATTGCAGGTAATATTAACATTAACCTTACAATCGACTCTTTAGGCAAATCTAAAGCTGGTAAAGAAATATTTTTAAAAGACTTATGGCCATCAAATACTGAAATCAACCAAACACTTAGTATGTGTTTAAATCCAGAAATGTTTAAAGAAAGATATAAAGAAATTTATAAAGGTGATGATAATTGGAAATCAATTATCAAATCCAGAAATACTACCTACGATTGGAACGATACCAGCACATATATAAAACACCCCCCTTTCTTTGACATGAAAAATAAATTTGATTTAAAAGATATAAAAAATGCAAGGATATTAGCATTACTTGGTGATAGTGTAACAACAGATCATATTTCTCCTGCAGGAAGCATAAAGGAAGATAGTCCAGCCGGCCTTTATTTAACAGATAGACAAATTAGCTCTAAAAATTTCAATTCCTATGGTTCAAGACGTGGTAATCATGAAATTATGATGAGAGGAACATTCGCAAACATAAGAATCAAGAACCAGATTTTGGACAATGTCGAAGGAGGATATACAAAATCTTTTATATCAAATAAACAAATGTCAATTTATGATGCAGCTCAAGAGTATATAAAAAGCAATATTGATACAGTGATAATTGCAGGTAAAGAGTATGGTACTGGATCATCTAGGGATTGGGCAGCTAAGGGCACAAGACTATTAGGAGTAAGAGCAGTAATTGCTGAAAGCTTTGAGAGAATTCATAGATCTAATTTAATTGGAATGGGAGTTTTACCTCTTGAATTTACTAAAAATGAAAACAAAGAAAAACTAAATATCTTGGGTGAAGAAATTATAACTATCTCTGGTTTAGCTGCACTGAGACCTGGAATAATTCTTACTTGTAAGATTAATTCTTCAGAAAGTAAGTCTATAAATTTAAAGTGTAGAATAGATACAATTAAAGAACTCGAGTACTACAAAGCTGGAGGGATTTTAAACTACGTTTTAAATGAAATAATATCCGAAGCAGCTTAGTTTAATGTCTAATGAAGATGAAAATTTATTAGCTATACTTGGGCCTACAAATACAGGGAAAACATACACAGCGTTTGAAAAATTATTCTCTTATTCATCAGGCATTTTTGGTTTTCCATTAAGGTTGCTAGCTAGGGAAAATTATGACAAAGCAGTAAAAAGGATTGGACTCAACAATGTAGCTTTAATAACTGGTGAAGAAAAAATTTTACCAAAAGAAGCAAAATATTTTTTTTGTACTGTTGAATCAATGCCTAATAATATTTCTGTAGATTGTGTGATAATCGATGAAATTCAACTAGCTGCTGACTATGAAAGAGGTCATATTTTTACTGATAGAATTTTGAATTTAAGAGGCATTTACCAGACAATTTTTTTAGGTTCATTAAATATAGAAAAAATTATTAAAAAAATCTATCCAAATATTATTGTCGAGAAAAAAAATAGATTTTCTCAACTAACATTTCTAAGAAAACAAAATTTTTCTAAACTTGAACCAAGGTCTGCAATAATTGCATTCAATATTAATAAAGTTTATGAGATTGCAGAAAATATAAGAGCACATAAAGGAGGAACTGCTGTAGTTCTTGGATCACTTAGTCCAAGAACTAGAAATTCTCAAGTAGAAGTTTATGAAAATCAAAATGTTGATTATCTAGTTGCTACAGATGCTATTGGCATGGGTTTAAACCTTAATATTAATCATGTAAGTTTTTCATCGTTAGAAAAATTTGATGGCAGATATAATCGTAATCTAACTCCTAACGAATTAGGCCAAATTGCAGGAAGAGCAGGAAGATATAAAAGAGACGGTACCTTCAGTTATACCAAAGAAGCAGGTAATTTAGATCCACTAATTATTCAACAAATAGAAGCACACAATTTTGATAATATTCAAAAAATTTATTGGAGAAATAGTGCTCTGGACTTTGATTCGACTGAGTCACTTTTATCTTCCTTAAAAAAGTTTCCTATTCACAATTATTTTATACATAAAAAAAATGCTTTGGATGAGGTAAACTTTCGTAATTTAATTAATGATTATGAAATAAAAAAATTTCTTACGTCAAAAAAAAATTTAAAATTATTGTGGGACATTTGTCAAATACCGGATTTTGAAAAACTATTTAATGATACTTATCTATTACTTTTAAAGGATATATACTTAATTTTAATCGAAAATAATTATAAAATTCCTGAAGAATGGATTGATAAGAAAGTAAGTAAACTTATTAATTTTGGTGGAGGCATTCCCGAGTTATCTATAAAAATATCCCAAATAAGAACGTGGACATATATATCAAATAATCATAAATGGCTAAAAAATACCTATTATTGGAAAGAAAAAACTCAGCAAATAGAAAATGAATTATCTGATCAATTACATAATAGTCTTACAAAAAAATTTATAGATTATTCTTCTAAGTTTTTTATTGGATTACAAAAATCCCAAAATAATAAGGATATTCTTAAAAAAAATAAGAATGAAATATTTCTTGATAAAAATAAGTATGGAATTATTAAAGGTTTTGATCTTATTGAGGATAAAAAAATATTTTCACAATCTCTTTTTTCAATTAGTAATATAAAAAAATCAGTTAGAAATATGATTAATGAAAAAGTAGAGAATTTTATAAATGCCCCAATAGATTCAATTAATTTAGGTGATATTAGTAAATCTAAAATCAATGATGATACATTTATTTACTGGGGAGACGAATCAGTTGGTAAACTAAAGAAAGGTAAATCAATCTATAAACCAAAAGCTGAAGCTTTAAATTCAGAATATCTGTCTTCAGAAAATAAATTATTAATTTCTGCAAAACTTCAAAAATGGATAGATAATGAAATTGCTAATACACTTTACCCTCTGGGCAAAAATTTGGATGAAGGTTTAAGCGCAGAGATTAGAGCAATTGCATTTAACTGTATTGAAAATTTTGGAAATTACCCAATTGAAAAATTTAAAGAAACTCTAAAGAATATTTCACAAGAAAATAAAATTAAATTATCTAAATTAGGAATTAGGATTGGTGCTAAATATTTTTTTATACCCAGTCTATTTAAAAAAAAACCTTTGGAGTTATGTGCTATTTTGTGGAAAACATTTTATCAAAACAACATAAATAATTTTTTACCATTACCATTAAATGGTAGAGTCTCATTTGAATCTCAAATTGAAATGCCAAATAATTATTGGCAATCTATTGGTTATATTAATATTAAAAATTTTGTGTTCAGGATTGATATATTTGAAAAAATTTTTTTCCTTGCTAGAAAGAAAATTAAAATGGGCCCTTTTTTAGAATCGTCTGATTTAATGAATCCAATTGGATGTAATAGTAATCAATTAAAAGATATAATGAGTTTTTGTGGTTATGAATCCTTAATTATTTCGGATGATAAAAAATTATTTTTTCTTAGTAATAAGAAAAACGAAATAAAAAAAAATAAAACCAACATTCCCAACAAAAAAGTATATAAAAAAAATGATAAAGATAAAATCAAAAGAGATCCTAATTCTCCCTTTGCAGTTTTAGAAAAACTTCTTTAAATGAAAGCTTATAGGTAAAAATTGATAAATTTATTAAAAAATATCTTAAATAATCAGAAATCCGTTGAGGAAAAAAACGATAATGAAAGTTTAGAGTTGCTTTGTGGATTAATGATTGAGGCAGCTTATACAGATGGTCAAATTGATGATAGTGAGTTAAATAAAATAAAGTTAAGTTTAATTAATATTTTTGAGGAAAACCCTACAGAAGTTGAATTAGTTCTCGAAAAAGCTCTTAACAACAAAAACAATACTAAGTCCCTTCATCATTATACATCTTTTATTAATAAAAATTTTGATAATAATAAAAAGCTTCTTCTTATTGAGGCTTTATGGGAAATTGTATTATCTGATGGAGAGATACATGATTTTGAATCAAATCTAATTCGAAGACTTTCTGGATTATTATATATTTCTGATGTTAATTCTGGAAATGCTAGAAAAAGAGCTCTAAATAAAAATCAAAAATAATATGACTTATGTTGTTGATGAAAAATGTATTAAATGTAAACATATGGATTGTGTTGAAGTATGCCCCGTCGATTGCTTTTATGAGGGTGAAAATATGCTTGTTATACATCCAGATGAATGTATAGATTGTGGAGTTTGTGAACCTGAGTGCCCAGTTGAAGCAATTTTGTCAGACACAGAGGATGAAATAGAAAAATGGGCAGAAATTAATAGAAAGTATTCAGAAATCTGGCCAAATATTAGTGTTAAAAAAGAACCTCCAGCAGATGCAGAAGACTGGCAAAATGTTGAAGATAAATTTAATAAACATTTTAGTGAAAAACCAGGAAGATAAATGAAATCAAAAAAAAATAATGAATTTAAAATAGGTGAAATTGTCGTTTATCCTAAACATGGTGTAGGAGAGATCACAAATATAGAAAATATGGAAATTTCTAACATAAAGACAAAATTTTATGTTGTTAAAATGGAGCAATCAAAATTAATTATTAGAGTGCCTCTTGATAAAAAAGATGAAGTCGGTTTAAGAAAAATTTCTTCAAAAAAAATTATTGAAGAGGTTTATACAACTTTAAAACTTAAACCAAAAATAAGAAGAATAATGTGGAGTAGAAGAGCTCAAGAATATGAAACCAAAATTTTTTCTGGTGATCCAATAAGAATTTCTGAAGTAGTTAGAGATTTGTTTAGAAAAAGTAGCCAAGCAGAACAATCATATAGTGAAAGACAAATGTTTCAAGTTGCTATTGAACGTCTAGCTAGAGAAGTTGCGGCAGTTGAAAAAACTGATTATTTTCAATCTACAGAAAAAATTGAACAAATTTTGAACAAAAAATAATATCTTGGATAAAGTTAGTAATTTTGTAGAATTAAAGAAATCAAACAAGATATGGGCAATAGGGTCAATTCATTCAAACTTGAAATCATTTAAATCAATAAAAGAATATATTTTAAAAAATTTTGAGGCAAATGATAAATTAATTTTTCTTGGCAACGTTATTGGTCTTGGAGAAAGTTCAAAAGAAACCTTAAGCAGTGTTATTGATTTAAGATTTATTTTAATGTCAAAATTTAAACTTAAACCAGAATCAATTATATTTTTGAGAGGAGCTCAAGAAGAAATGTTTAGTAAATTATTACAACTTCAACTTGCACCCAATCCTTCAGAAATAGTTGATTGGATGTTTGATCATGGTGTAAATAAAACAATAAACTCATATGGCTTTTCTGAGATTGATGTTAAAAATATTGCTACTTCAGGAACTATTAATATTTCCAAATGGACATCGAATCTTAATAAAACTCTTCAAAAAAATCCTGGACATACAGAATATTTTCTAAATTTAAAACATGCTGCATATTCACACACAAAAAAAATTTTATTTGTTAACAGAGGGGTTGATATAACTAGACCTTTATCAGCACAAAATGATTGTTTTTGGTGGGGTTTCCAAAATTTTTCAACAATACAGCAACCTTATAAAACTTTTTTGAGAATTGTAAGAGGATATGAATCCGAACATTTACAAAATATAGAAATCTCAAAAAATAATGTTGTTTGTACTCTATTCAAACAACCACTATCTAACAAAAATATTTTATGTGGAATTTTTACAGAAAATGGGGAAATTTTAGATTTATTTGAAAATAATTGATCCAACCCACAATTTTTACGTATATTAATATATGGTTGCAAAAAATTTTTATTTTTCTAACAATCTTATTGAGCTTTCAAAAAAAGCCGCAATACTTGAAAAAGATGAGGAATTCGAATTAATTAATGATTGGAGAGATAACAAAACTCCAAGATCACTTCAAAAAATTCTAAATTCATATCTTCGTTTAGCTGTTTCGTATGCTAGAAAATATTCAAGCTATGGATTACCATTAGATGATCTGATACATGAGGGCGTTTTAGGTATTATGCACGCATTAGAAAAATTTGATACTTCAAAAGATTTCAGACTTTCGACGTATGCTTCTTGGTGGATAAGAGCATCAATACAGGATTACATTTTAAAAAACTGGTCTGTTGTAAGAACCGGTTCCACAGCCTCACAAAAGGCTCTTTTTTTTAACTTAAAAAAAATTAAACAACAGATTAATGATGTTTCGAGAGAATTTATGGGTCAGGATGAAATTAATAAAGTATCTAACATGCTTAACGTAAAATCCTTAGAAGTTCAAAATATGGAGTCAAGACTAACCGGGGGAGACTTGCATTTAAATCAAAAAGTCGACAATGAAACTGAGAATGATCTTATGAGTTTACTAGCTGATGAGCGACAAAATCCAGAAGAGTCATTTGAGGAATTCAACGATAAAAGTATAAAAAAAGATTTTATTCAAAAAGCTATAGACACACTTAATGAAAGAGAAAAAATAATTATAAGTCTAAGAAAATATAGAGAAAAAAGTATTACACTTGATGAATTAGGTCAAAAATTAAAAATAAGCAAAGAGAGAGTTAGACAAATAGAAACTAAAGCATTAGAAAAATTAAAAAAATCTTTATTAGATATTTCTGAACAAAATAAAGAATTTTTTATTTGATAGCTAATTCAAATAATTATAAGATATTCTTATGTTCAGAGTACTTTTAATAACTGTAATAATCCTGTTCTCAAATCTGGCTAATAGTAAAGGAACAAATATTTTTGGATTGGGTTTATATGACATAAAATTTGATGGATCTGAAAAAAATCAAGCAGCAGATTTTAGATACGAGTTTAGAAGTGATAAATCATTATTCAATATAGGCCCTAAAGAGGATAACTTTTTCTTCTTAAAACCTTTCTTTGGGTTTGAACTTACTAATGACTCTGCTTCCTACTTTTTAACAGGTATCTACTTCGAAGACAATCTTGGTGAATTATTTGAAGGTGATAAAAGTAAATTTTTTTTTACACCAAGCTTTGGAGCTGGTATTTATGATGATGGTTCTGGAAAAAAATTAGGAAATGACCTTCAGTTTAGAACCTCACTTGAAGTAAGTTATGAATTAGAAAATAAAAATAGAATAGGTATTTCATTTAGCCACATTTCAAACGCTAATTTAGGTGACAAAAATCCAGGCGTTGAAATTCTAAGTTTGTCATATCAAATATCTTACTAAATTTAACTTAGATTTTTTTCACTAACAAATTTTATTAATAAATCCTCAATTAAATTAATCTTTTGACTTTTCATATAATCATTGATTTTAGATTTATAATTTTTACTATGTGGAACTGAAAAAAAGATACTTAGTAGAGGGCTTAATAATCTAAATATTGACTCAAAACCTAATTTTGGTTTTATATATTCAAAATAATCATTAACTATTGATTCATCAATTTGTTTATTTTGTCCATTAAAAATTCTTTTATCAACCTCTTTTAATATAAAAGGATTATTTTTAATTAATCTTCCTACCATAACACCATCAAATTCCTTTAATAGACTCTCTGCTTTATCAAGATTATTTATACCTCCGTTGAGGATAAATGTTATATTGGGATATTTATTTTTGATTTTTTTTACAAAATTATAACTAAGAGGAGGTATTGTTCTATTACCTTGTGGACTAATACCACTGAGGATTGCATTTCTTGCATGAACATAAATAAATTTAATTCCAGTTTCTGATATTTCATCAATAAATTCTTCAAAGAATTCATAATTTAACTCTTTACCCAGACCCAATCTACATTTTAAAGTAGCTTCAATCTTATCATTTTGTAATGCTTCTATACAATTTCTAACAAGGATTTTATCCCGCATAAGACATGCACCAAAACTTCCTTTCTGTACTGCTTTACTTGGACAACCAACATTTAAATTAATTTCATCATAATTGTAATCCATTGCTATTTTTGAAGCTTTTGTTAGATCCTCTATTTCAGAACCACCTACCTGAAGAGCAACAGGGTTATTAGAGTCATTATCTATAATATTTTCTCTACTCTTTGAATAAATCAGCGATTTTGTTGCAATCATTTCACTAAATAAAAAACTATTGTTTGATAAAATCCTATAAAGTTTCCTCGCATATGGTGTGGTATAACCCATCATTGGAGCTACGCAGAATTTTCTACTAATTTCCTTTTTCATTTAATTTTGCTATATAAATAATTTTTAAATAATAATATTATGGAAATACCAAAATTTTTAATTGAAAGATATAAATTCTGGAAAACGAATACCTTTGAAGATTATAAAGATATATACCAGCAAGCTTCTAAAACTCCACAAAAACCAATTGCTATGATTATTACTTGTTGTGATTCTAGAATTATTGAAAATACAATATTTGGTGGAAGTGTTGGAGATTATTTTATACATAGAAATATCGCTAATATAGTACCTTCCAAAAATGATAAGGATCAAAATATTCAAACATTATCTGCTATAGAATATGCTTTAAAAGTTTTAAAAATTCCTAACTTAATTATTTTAGGTCATTCAAATTGTGGTGGAGTTGAGCATTTTTACAAAACATTATCAGATAAAAAAAATATAAATAATTTTGAATACATAAATCAATGGTTAAGTTGTTTACAAAATTCTTACAACAATATCCCTAATGATTTTTCAGAAATTGAACGAATAACTTTTTTTGAGCAGGAAAATATAAAACAATCAATTAAAAATTTACGTGAATATGATTTTATAAATAAATTAATTAATGAAAATAAACTGAATGTAGTTGGTTTGTGGTATCAAATAAGTTCTGGTTTAATAAAGTATTTAGAGAATAATAGCTTTATAGATTTAGATTAATTATAACTGAATTTAGTACTAGGAAATTTTTTAAGCTTTACTTCTCGATTGTATTTCTTAACTATATTGCCTGCAATTTTGTTAAAATTATAATATTTTTTTACAAACTTTGGTTTTTTATCATTTGTACCTAGATTTATTAAATCATCAAATACTAAAACTTGACCATCACAATGTTTTGAAGCACCTATACCTATTGTAGGTATCGAAATATTTTCTGTAATTAGTTTAGCTGTATCGGCTGTTATACATTCCAACAATACAGCTTTAGCTCCAAGTTTTTCGGATTCTTTTGCCAACCTTAATAAATTTTGTTTTTCTTTATTAGATCTTCCTAAAACTTTAATTTTATTAAAATTCTTAAAACTCTGTGGTGTTACACCTATATGAGAAATGACATTTATTTTTTTATCTACTAAGTGTTTTAAAACAAATAGTTTTTTTTCACTAATTTCTATTTTTAATAAATCAGGCCTGCAGTGATTTAAAAGTATTTTAGCATTTTTATATGCATCAATTTTATTATCATATGTTTTGTAAGGCATATCTAAAACTTTTAAACTTCTCTTAATTTCTTTATTCACAGCTGTCCCATGATTTTTCATCATATCCATTGTAACTGCTTGAGTATTCTTCATCCCATAGAGTGTTGAACCAAGAGAATCTCCAACTAGTATTAAATCAATTTTTCCATCTAAAATATTTGCAATTGATGGAGTGTATGCTGTCAAACAGCTTATCGGTTTAGAAAAACTTTTGTGTAAAATTTTAATTTTCTTCATTTCTAAATTTCAATTTAACTTTTAATAAGAACTAAACTTTTGATTTAAAATTCTTTAAATCAATAATTTTATTTTCATAAAAATTATTAATTTCTCTTATTATCGACTCAGTATCCATTTTAATATCGTGATATTGTTCATCTGGAGTCATATGTTCTATAAATCGATCTGGAAAAATTAAATTTTTTATCAAAATATTATTTTTTTTTGATCTAATATTATGAACATAATGTAAAACGTGTGATGAAAATCCACCTATAGAACCTTCTTCTATAGTTAAAATATACTTATGGTTATTTAATAAGTTATCTATTAATCGTGTATCTAATGGTTTTGCAAATCTTGCATCTGCAATAGTAGGATAAATATTATTTTGATTAAGAAACTTCCTAGCTTCAATACATTTTTCTAGTCTCGTTCCTAAATTTAAGATAGCAACATCTTCACCTTCAATTAGAATATACCCCTTACCTATTTCTATATCTGAGGGCTGATTATTAAATAACTCATCTGAACCTGTTCCTCTAGGAAATCTAAAAGCAGATGGTGTGTCATTTATTTCACAAGACAACTCTATCATTTTTGATAATTCTACTTGATTGCTAGGTGCCATAACAATAAAATTTGGTAGTGTAGCTAAATAGGTAATATCAAATGACCCTGCATGAGTAGGACCATCTGAACCAACTAGCCCCGCTCTATCAATTGCAAATCTAACAGGCAATTTCTGAATAGCTACATCATGCACTATTTGATCATAAGCTCTTTGTAAAAATGTTGAATAGATTGCAACAAATGGTTTAAAACCCTCTGTTGCCAATCCAGCTGCCATTGTAACAGCATGTTGTTCTGCGATACCCACATCAAAAAATCTTTTTTCAAATTTTTTTTGAAATAACTTCAATCCTGTTCCAGACATCATTGCAGCTGTTATTGCAACAATTTTTTCATCATTTTCAGCAAGTTTTGTTAATTTTTCTCCAAAGACATTTGAATAAGTTTTTAAATTTGTTTTTTTAACTGAATTACCTGTATCAATATCAAACTTTTCTACACCGTGAAATTTATCTTCCGATTTTTCTGCAGGACTGTATCCTTTGCCTTTTTTAGTTATGCAGTGAAGAAAAATTGGTTTATCGAATTTGTTATCTCTTATATTTTCAAGAACTGACACCATATCGTCTATATTGTGACCATCTATAGGGCCAAGATAATAAAAACCTAATTCCTCAAATAAAGTACCTCCAGAGATAAGTCCTTTAGAATATTCTTCTGTTCTATAAAGAGTATTTGAAAGATTTGATGGTAAAGTTTTAGAAATTTTTTTGATAATATTTCTTAAGCCTGAGTAAGATTTAGATGAAAGCAATCTAGTTAGATATGTACTCATAGCACCAACAGGTTTGTCTATTGACATTTTGTTATCATTTAAAATAACAATTAAACCTTTTTTTTGTGCACCTGCGTTGTTTAATCCTTCATATGCTAATCCTGCACTTAAGGCACCATCACCAACAACGCATATAACTTTTGAGTTGTCTTTATTTATATCTTTAGCAGCCTTAATTCCCAACCCAGCTGATACTGCTGTTGAACTATGGGCTGTGCCAAAGGGATCATATTCACTTTCTGACCTTCTTACAAAACCATAAACACCATCTTTTTTTCTAAGTGTATCTATATTTTTTTTCCTACCTGTAATAATTTTATGAGGATAAGCTTGATGTCCCACATCCCAGATTAATTTATCATGTGGAGTGTTAAAGACATAGTGGATTGCTACAGTTAATTCGACAACACCTAAACCAGCGCCTAGATGACCACCTGTTTTGGAAACAGTCTCAATTGTTTTAGCTCTTAATTCTTCTGAGATTTGCTTTAGATGTTTCTTTTTAAATTCTCTTAAGTCTGATGGAAAATTAATTTTATCTAAAAGCTCATAATCCATAATTTAGTTTACTATTTTTACCTAGATTTGATATTTTTATATCTCCAAAAAAACAAGAGTTTGTGGAAAGATTTTTTAGGTAAATTTTAAAATTAAAATCTCTAGACTTTTTAGAATTTAAAAACTAATTATATCATTAATGTTTTACGATGTAGATTCAAAAAAAATTGATAAACTTGCATATCTATCCATTAAAAGAGGGGTTGCACTTCAAAAAGGTCAAAACCTCTTAATAACAGCACCGTTAGAGTCTTTACCTTTAGTTAGGAAAATAGTTGAATATGCTTACAAAGAAGGGGCTGGACTTGTGACTCCACTCTTCAATGATTCTGATATTACATTATCTCGATTTAAGTATGGAAATGATGAATCTTTCCATGTTGCAGCAAATTGGCTTTATAATGGTATGGGTGAAGCTTTTGATAACAATACAGCTAGAATGGCCATTGCTGGTGATGATCCCATGCTATTATCTGAAATTGATCCTGATAAAGTTTCGCGTGCAAATAAAGCTAATGCTGTTGCATACAAACCAGCTAGAGAAAGAATTACTGAATTTAAAATTAACTGGAATATAATTTCATGGCCAGGAAAAGCATGGGCAAAAAGAGTCTTCCCAGATCTTGATGATAGTGAAGCAATTAAAAAATTAGGAGATGCAATATTTCATGCATCAAGAGTTAGCAATGATGATCCTGTATCTGAATGGGACCAGCATAATAAAAATTTAAGAGATAAAACAGATTGGTTAAATGATAAAAATTTTCATTCTTTAAAATACTCTGGTCCTGGAACATCTTTAACAGTAGGTCTTGCTGATGATCATGAATGGATGGGCGGCGCTTCAGAAGCACAAAATGGAATTATTTGTAATCCAAATATCCCATCTGAAGAAGTATTCACAACTCCTCACGCTAGTCGTGTAAATGGTGAAGTTTGTTCAACCAAACCTCTATCTTATCAAGGAACACTAATTGAAGATATTAACGTTCGTTTTGAAGATGGTAAAATTGTTGATGCAAAATCTTCTACAGGACAAGATGTTTTATTAAAAGTTCTTGATTCAGATGAAGGCTCAAGAAGACTTGGTGAAGTAGCCTTAGTTCCAAATAGTTCACCGATTTCGCAATTAGGAATAACTTTCTATAACACTCTATTTGATGAAAATGCTGCTTCTCATATTGCTTTAGGACAGTGTTACTCAAAATGTTTCAAATCCAAAAAAGACTTATCGAAAGATGAAATTACTCAAAGAGGTGGTAATTCAAGTATGATACACATTGATTGGATGATTGGCTCAGGCAAAATTGATGTCGACGGTGTTGATAAGGATGGCGTTGTAACGCCTATATTTAAACAAGGAGAATGGTGTAATTAATTCTACTATTGTTTTAAATAAGGTCCAAAGCTAAGATCTAGACCTACACCAACTCTTGCTAATGAATAAATAATAACTAAGAAAAAAATTACTATAATTAAGTTTCGTATAATCTTTTTTTCATCCATAAAATTACGCAGTTTGTATATTTTTATTAGATAATGGTTTTTCTCTAATTGGTAAATGGATTATTGCAGAAAAAGCACCTACTCCTATACCAACCCACCATACAATATCATAACTTCCATAGATATCATAAAATAGACCACCTAACCAAACACCTACAAAAGATCCTAGCTGATGAGAAAAAAATACAATGCCATATAATGTACCCATAAATTTTAATCCATAAATATGACCTATAATTCCTGAAGTTAAAGGAACTGTTGCTAACCATAAAGCACCCATAACTATTGAAAATATTGCAATAGATGTTGGTGTAATAGGTAGTAAGATAAATAAAATTGCCGCAATAGTCCTTCCCGTATAAATTAAAGATAAAAGATATTTCTTATAATGCCCCTTTCCTAAAGCGCCGGCAATCAAACAGCCAATTATATTAAATAATCCTATAAGAGCCATAGATAATGCCCCTAAACCTTCCACAGAACTACAAACCAAACTTATTAAACTTCCTTCTAAAATTGGACTACTAGATTCAACAATAAATGCAGGAAAATGTGCAGTGATAAATGCTAACTGAAAGCCACAAGAAAAAAAACCAAAGAATAACATTGAATACGTTGGGTCTTTTAATGCAACAAATACAGCATCAGTAATTTTTTCATTTTCATTATTAATATTAGTATTTGATAATTCTGTTTTTAAAATTGGAACAAGAATCAGTGTTATTAATAATATAATTGAAAAGATTTCAAACACTGAAGACCAAGGCAAAAAAGATAATAAAATAGAAGCAAGTGGTGGACCAACCACTTGTCCAGCTGATCCCGCAGCAGTTGTAATACCTAGTGCCAAAGATCTTTTTTCTGGAGATGTAGCTCTTCCAACTACTGCCAAAATTGGACCAAAACCACTACCAGCTATTCCAAATCCAATTAATAGGTTTAAGGTTTGATGCGCCTCTGGAGTTGTGGCAGTACTACTTATAAAAATTCCAATTGCATAAAGAATTAAACCTAGTGCAATTGCTTTTCTATCACCATACTTTTCAGCAAAAGCACTAAATAAAGGAGTGCCTATACCCCAAGCTAAATTTTGAATAGCAATGGCAAGAGAGAACTCTGATCGGTTCCATAAAAAATCAGAAGCAATAGGAATTTGAAATAGACCAAATGTTGAACGGATTGCAAAACTTATTAGAAGAATTACGCTTCCACCAATCAGAATAGGAGTAAATACAGAATTAACTCTCTCATCTTTCATATTTTAATAGATAACAGGAAGAATTTTTATTTCTAGAATTTTTATTATTATTAAATCGTATTATTTAATTCTGTCTTTTCGTTTTCTTCTTTTTCAGGAACAACATATGCAACAGCACAATGATCTAAACAATAAGGCTTATCTTCAAATCTATCTTTACCACAAAAACGAAAGTCGGCTTCATCAGGATGACCTTCAGGCCATTCACAACCTCTCTTTGGAGCTGCAGTGAATATATTTTTAACCACCGGTTGGAAAACAGCAGGCTCTGTAGCGACAATCTCTGGTTCTTTGGTGCTTTCAAAATTTAATTTTGGCATTACTGGAGATCTAGCTTTTTTTCGATCAGGCTTCACAGCTGTTCTTCTTATAGGTGATGGTCTTCTCTCTAGTCCAATTCTATGAGCTTTTCCAACCACTGCATTTTTAGTGAAACCTAATAATTTTCCAATTTGAGCTGTTGGTAGACCTTGGTCCCACAAATCTCTAAGTTTTGCTACATTATTATCATCCCAAGGCATAATCAAACTCCATTACTACATTTAGTAGTCTAAAAAAGGTTTAATATACTAAATATATGTATTAAAAAAGATAAAACTGCAAATTTTTAAAAAAAATCAATGATTTCCAGCATTTTTTTTATATACATGTGAATAGAAATGAAAGAATTAAGAGATCTAGACTGTAAAAATAAAAAAATAATTGTTCGAGTTGATTTAAACGTACCAGTTTTGGAAGGGACAATTACAGATCATTCAAGAATTCATGCTATTTTACCGACACTAGAAAAACTAATTAAAAATAAAAATAAGATATTCTTAATTGCTCATTTTGGCCGACCTAAAGGTCAAGTTAATAAAACGTATTCCATTGAGTTTTTATGTTCAGAATTAAAAAAATTTTTAAATTTAAACACAATTCATTTTTTAGCTAACTGTGAAAAAAAAATAATTGAGACAAAAATTGCTGAAATGGACAAAGGGGAGATTTGTCTATTAGAAAATATTCGTTTTAATGCTGAAGAAGAAAAAAATGATCTTAATTTTTCAAAATTATTAGCTTCTAGTTTTGACATATATATTAATGACGCGTTTTCTGCATCTCATCGCAATCATGCATCTATAGTAGGTATTACTAAATACATACCTTCATACGCTGGATTAAGTTTCTCAAAAGAAATTGAAAATTTAGATAAATTTTTAGAAAATTCAAATAAACCAAATTTAGCAATTATAGGCGGCTCAAAGGTTTCAACAAAAATAAAAGTTTTAGAAAATATAGTTGAAATTTTTGACTCTTTAGTGATTGGTGGTGCAATGGCTAATACCTTTTTGTTATCAAATAATTATAACGTTGGTTCTTCTCTAGTAGAAAATGATTTTATTGAACTATCAAAAAAGATACAAAAAAAAGCAGAATCAAAAAATTGCAAAATACTTTTACCAATTGATGGTGTTTGCTCAAAAACAATAAAAGATAGAGTAAATGTTAAGACTTATTCAATTAATAATATTCCAAATAACCAAATGATATTAGATGTTGGTGAGCAAACAACAAAACTAATTTCAGATGAAATATTAAAATCTAAATCAATTTTATGGAATGGGCCTTTAGGCGCATTTGAGTATAGTCCATTTGATAAAAGTACAATTTCAGTTGCAAATATTATACAAAATTATTCAAGTAAATCTCAATTAGATGCGCTAGCAGGAGGAGGAGATACACTTGCAGCAATAAAAAAAGCTAAAGCCAATGATGCATTTAAATATTTATCTACAGCTGGGGGTGCATTTTTAGAGTGGCTTGAGGGAAATAAATCACCAGGATTTATAGCACTAAGAGAAAACAATTTTTAACTTAATCTTCAATTTGATATTTTTTAATTAAAGGGAATTGTGTCATCGTAAAAATAAACGTAATTGGCAAGATACCAAAAACTTTAAAATTTACCCAAACATCAGTACTTTGTGTTCTCCAAACAATTTCATTTAAAACAGCAAGTGCAACAAAAAAAGCAATCCACCTTTGAGTTAATATTCTCCATCCGTCTTCTTCTAGTTTAAGTGCAGCACCTAAAAGATACTTTAAAAGAGGTTTTTTAACAATCACTCCTCCATATAAAATTAATGCGAAGACCATATTTATTATTGTTGGTTTCATTTTAATAAAAATTTCATTATCAAAATAAATTGTTAGACCTCCAAATATTAATACAATCGCAGCCCCAAGAGTTGGCATAATTGGTATTTTTTTTTCAAGTATATATGAAATGATTACTGAAATTACAGTTGCAATCATAAGAGGAAGTATTGCTTCTTGAAGACCACTTCTTGTATAAAAAATAAAAAATACTGCAAGCGGCCCTATATCAATTAATAATTTGAAAACTGAATTCATTTTTGTTCTTCTAGGTTTAAAATAGATCTAGCAAAGTTTTGAGAATTAAAGGTTACTAGGTCCTCAACACTTTCTCCAAGACCAACATAACTTATAGGGATTTCAAATTTATTTGCAATTGAAATTAATGCTCCACCTTTTGCTGTTCCATCCAATTTAGTTATTATAAGACTTGATACATTAAGTTCATTTCCAAAGATTTCCACTTGCTTAATCATGTTCGAACCATTCGTGCCATCTAAAACTAACACAGTTTCAATATTAAAAGAGGAATTAACTTTTGAGATAACATTCTTCAATTTAATTAGTTGATTAATGAGGTTAGTATTATTTGATAATCTTCCAGCAGTATCTATAAGTAAAAAATCGTAATTTTCTTTTCCAAATTCTTCAGTTGCCTGATACGCTACGCTTGCTGGATCTTGACTACTTTTTCCAGCGATAAAACCATTATTATTTTTTTTCGCCCAATTTTCCAACTGCTCAACAGCTGCTGCCCTAAATGTGTCACAAGCTGCAATCAGAATTTTTTTATTTGATAAAATTTTATTTGCAATTTTACCAATAGTGGTTGTCTTTCCGCTTCCGTTTACTCCAACAAATATTAATATTTTTTTTTCATCATTTTTTTCATTTATCAGAACATGTTCTCTTGGAAGTAATATACTTTCTATATTTTTAGCTAAGATTTCTAGTACATTTTTTATTCCATCATCATTTGAAATTTTTATTTTTTTTATAGAATCTATTAGCTGATTTACAACATCCAAACTAATATCAGATGAAATAAGAACATTTTCTAATTCTTCTAAAGTTAAATGATCTATTTTTTTGTTTTTTAAAATCTCTAAAATATTAAAAGAAAGTATATTTGAAGTTTTACTTAACTTATCTTTAAATATTGAGAACAAACTCATGCTATTCTTGCTAACAACGTATCATTTTCTATGCCTGTGTATATACAGGAAACTATATTTCCCTCTTTAAACTCTTCTTCAAGTTTTACTTTTAAAAAATGCTGATCTTTTCCAAGTGAAAAATTTTCTTTTCTACTTTCAATTAAAATTTGTTCCTTCTTTCCAATATTTTTTTTTAAATGTTGTTTTAATTTTTCAATACCTTTTTCTCTAAGTCTTCTTGCTCTATCTTTGATAATTTTTTTTTGAACTTGAGGCATTCTAGATGCAGGAGTGTTTTCTCTTGGTGAATAAGGAAAAATATGAAGATGGGTTAAATTACACTCATCAACAAGTTTAATTGAATCTTGAAACATCGTTTCTGTTTCTGTTGGAAAACCGGCAATTATATCAGCACCAAATGTTGCATCTCTCCTAATAGATAAAACTTTCTTACAAAAATTAATTGCCATTTCCCTTGAATGTCTTCTTTTCATTCTTTTCAAAATTAAATTGTTTCCGGCTTGTAAACTTATATGAAAATGAGGCATTAATCTTTCATCCTTTAAAACATCCCAAAAATCTTCGTCTATTTCAGCGCAGTCAATTGAAGACAAGCGCAGCTGTCTTAATTCAGGTACTAATTTTAGAATTCTTTTAATTAAATTAGAAAAAGTAGGTTTTGCTGGAAGATCTTTTCCATAATCAGTTATATCTACTCCTGTTAAGACTACTTCATTATATCCATTGCTAACAATTTTTTTTATTTTATTTACTATTTCTCCAGCAGGTACACTTCTATTATTGCCTCTACCAAATGGAATGACACAAAAAGTACAGCGATGGTTACAACCTTGTTGTATTTCAATATAAGCTCTTGATTTTCCTTCAAATTTTTCAATTGAATTAGATACTGTTTTACTTTCTTCTAATATATTTCCTACTTTAAAATTTTTAGACTGATCGATATTTTTCCATGTTAAATTTTCTAATTTTTCTGTGTTCCCAATTACTGAGTCTACTTCTTTTAAATCTTTATATTTTAATGGATTAATTTGAGCCGCACATCCTGTAACTACTATTTTATTATTAGGAAAATTTTTTTTTGCCTTTCTAATTTCATAAGAAACTTTTTTCTCAGCTTCTTCAGTTACTGCACATGAGTTTATGACTGTAACATTATTTAAATTATTTGTTTTAAGATGGTTTTTAATAATTTCACCTTCATAAATATTCAATCTACAACCTAGATTGACTACGTAGTTTTTATTTTTCATAAATTATATTTCTAAACTACCCCGATAACTTATTTCTGCAGGTCCTATCATAATAGATTCATTATTAATTATATTTATGTGCAGTGAACCTTTTTCAAGTTTCACTTCAGCGTTATTTTCAATCAATCCTTTTTTCCATGCCGCATATACAGCCGCACAGGCACCACTACCACAAGCTAAAGTGATTCCAACTCCACGTTCCCAAACTCTCATTTCAATTAAATTTGAATTAATAACTTCAACTATTTCAACATTAGTTTTTTTTGGAAAGAGCTCATGATTTTCTATTGTAGGACCTATACTTTCAAGATCTGTATCTTTGATCGATTTTCCAAAAAAAACTACATGTGGATTACCTACATTAACAGCAACTCCATTACTATATCCATCAATTGAAATTGGTATATTCATTGTATCGACTTCTTTACTTAAAGGAATTTTATCCCAAGTATTTTTTATTGAACCCATGTTGACACTTATATTGTTATCTATTTTTTTTGATTCTAATATGCCTGCATCAGATTGAATTTTTAAAATTTCTTTATTTGAATCTTCATCAAATAGTATTTTTGCCACGCAGCGTGTTCCATTACCACAAGCTTCGGCTCTATCACCACCAGGATTAAAAATTTCAATTTCAGCATCAGCAATTTGATTATTTGTATTATTAATTGTGATTAATTGATCACACCCTGCTCCAGTTCTTCTGTCACTGAGTATTTTAATAATATCTTCAGTAATTTCGATATTGTTAGACCTTTTATCTATGATAACAAAATCATTCCCAAGTCCATGCATCTTTATAAAGTCTATTTTTTGCATATTTGTTTTATAACCTAATTTATCGATAAATCTCAGTAAATATGGGAAATTTAAGAATACTTGACTTTCAATTATTCAGCTAATAGAGGGTCACCAACAAATCCTATATTTGTAAACGAATTGAGCTTGTTACAATTGTGATAGGTGCTCTAGCCCACGAGTTTCGTGCCCTAGAGTTAAAAGGCTATTGGAGATTTATGTTTGATACACTGAACACAAAATTTGAAAAAATTGTTCAAAGTATTCGGGGTAAAGCTGTTATATCAGAAACAGATCTTGAAGTTACATTACGTGAAATTAGAATTGCTCTGTTAGAGGCAGACGTTTCATTAGTTGTAGTAAAAGAATTTATAAATTCCATCAAGTCAAACATTTTAGGAAAAGAAATTCTCAAATCTGTTAAGCCAGATCAAATGATCATAAAGCTTGTGCAAGATGAGCTTGTAAAAATTCTTGGATCAGAAAATAAATCTCTAAATTTATCTTCGTCTCAATTAACTAAAATATTGTTTTGTGGATTACAGGGATCTGGGAAAACAACATCAATTGCCAAACTTTCCTATTTGCTACAGAAGTCTTCAAAGAAAAAAATTTTACTAGCATCAGCAGACATTTATCGACCAGCAGCACAAGAACAATTAAAAGTATTAGCTAAAGAAACCGGCTCAGATTTCTTTAATCACAATCTAACATCAGCCAGTAAGATTGTTGATGATTCCATAGACTATGCTCAAAAAAATTTATTTGATATTCTTATTTTAGATACTGCTGGACGACAAGTTGTAGATAAAAAGTTAATGAGTGAATTAATAGAAATTGAAAATAAGTTTAAACCTGACGAAACATTATTAGTAGCAGATGCTCTAACAGGACAAGATGCTGCAAATGTAGCTAAAAGTTTTAGTGATGCAATAAATATTACTGGATCAATTTTAACTCGAATAGATGGTGATAGCAGAGGTGGTGCAGCACTATCAATTAAATCGATAACAAACTCTCCTATAAAATTTATAGGACTAGGTGAAAAAGTAGAAAATTTTGAACCTTTCCATCCTGAAAGAATTGCACAAAGAATTTTAGGTATGGGAGATATTGTATCTCTCGTCGAAAAGGCTGCTGAAAATATTGATAAAGAAGAAATGGAAGATATGGCAAAAAAGATCGCTAAAGGAAAATTTGATCTTGAAGATTTTGCCAATCAATTAAAGCAAATGGGTAAAATGGGTGGAGTCTCCGGTTTACTTTCTATGATGCCAGGTGTTTCAAAGGCACAGAAGTTAATGGCAGAAAATAAAATTTCTAATTCAATGATTGATAAACAAATAGCTATAATCAGTTCAATGACAAAAAAAGAAAGGGCTGATCCAGATATTATAAAGGCTTCACGTAAAATTAGAATTTCAAAAGGATCTGGAACAAAAGTTCAAGACGTTAACAGGTTATTAAAACAGTTTCTCCAATCACAAAAAATGATGAAGAGAATGAAATCAATGGGCAAAGGAGGAATTCCCAGTGATTTAATGCAAAAATTACAAGGAAATCTTCCTCCAAACATGAATTAGAAAGGAAATAAAATGCCAGTAAGAATAAGATTATCAAGAGGTGGTGCAAAGAAAAGACCATTTTATAGAATAGTAGTTGCTGATTCTAGAAGAGCTAGAGATGGAAAATTTATAGATCAAATCGGAACTTATAACCCAATGCTTCCAAAGGATAGCGCTGATAGAGTTAAAATGGATTTAGACAAAGCTAAGGAATGGATTGCAAAAGGAGCAAAACCATCAGATAGAATTTCTATTTTTCTTAGCAATCTTGGTGTGATGGAAAAACCAGTTATTACTGAAAAAACAAAAAAACATCTACCTAAGAAAAAAGCACAGGAACGTTTGGCTGCTGCTAAAGAAAAAGAAGAAGCTGCGAAAGCTGCAGCAGAAGAACCAAAAGCAGAAGAAGCAGAAGCTAAGCCAGCTGAAGATGCACAACCTGCTGAAGAACCAAAAGCAGAAGAACCAGAAGCTAAACCAGCTGAAGATGCACAACCTGCTGAAGAACCAAAAGCAAAAGCAGAAGAAGCAGAAGCTAAGCCAGCTGAAGATGCACAACCTGCTGAAGAACCAAAAGCAGAAGAAGCAGAAGTTAAAAAAGAATAAAATCAATTTTTGCTTTGAGTAATAAAGATATTATTCTTGTTGGTCAGTTTGGATCTCCTGTAGGATTAAAAGGTGAAATAAAAGTTAATATGATGACTACCTCGTTTGAAGTTTTTAAAAATTTAAAAAACTATTATAATTTTGATGGTTCAGTTGCTTGGAATTTTAAAAATATTTTATTCAAAAATAATAAGTGTGTTGTTCAAGTTGAAAAATACTTTTCTAGAGAAGATGTTTTAGAGCTTAAAGGTCAAAAAATTTTTTCAAATAAGAAATTTTTTCCAAAAACAAAAGATAATGAGTTTTACATAAACGATCTAATCGAATGCATGATTTTCTTGAAAGACAATACTAGTATTGGAAAAGTTTTAAGTGTTCAAAATTTTGGGGCAGGTGATTTATTAGAAGTCAAATATAATACCAAACTTATTCTTATACCTTTTGATAAAACAAATATTTTATCAGTTAATATTAATAAAAAAGAAATAATAGCTGATCCAATATCTGGTATTCTTGATTAAAATGAGAGTAGTAATTTTAACTTGTTATCCTGAGATGTTCCCTGGTTCACTAGGATATTCTGTAATCGGAAATGCATTAAACAATAAAAAATTTTCTCTCGAGATAGTAAATCTACATGATTTTGGAATTGATAAAAGAGGAAGTGTTGATGATGAACCTTTTGGGGGAGGCCCTGGAATGGTTATTCGTCCAGATGTGATTGAAAAAGCATTAAATTCAATCACTTTCAAAACCGATAATTACTGCAAAATTTTTCTAACACCGTCAGGTCAGAAATTATCTCAAGCCAAACTTAATAATCTATCAAAATATGATGAAATGCTTATTTTATGCGGTAGATTTGAAGGGGTTGACCAAAGAGCTATAGAAATTCTTGATTTTCAGGAAATAAGTATCGGTGATTACGTCCTATCTGGCGGTGAGATTGCTGCCCAGGTGTTAGTTGAAGGTTGTATTCGTCTCATTCCTGGAGTATTAGGGCAGCCACAAAGTTTATTAGAAGAATCTTTTTCTAATAATCTTCTTGAATATCCTCATTATACCAGACCACAAACCTGGGAAGATATTCAGGGAAATACACATGAAGTTCCAGATGTTTTAACATCAGGTCATCATGAAAAAATTGATAAATGGAGAAAAGAAAAATCGGTTGAAAAAACTAAAAAATTAAGACCAGATCTTTATAAAAAGGAAAAATAAAATGAGTAATTTATTAGAGACATTTGAAAAACAACAGATTGAAAAGTTAACTTCAAAAAAAAGAGTTCCTGCTTTTCGTCCAGGTGATACTCTAAAAGTTACCGTAAGAATTACAGAGGGAAGTAAGTCAAGACTTCAAGCATTTGAAGGTATTTGTATTGCAAGAAAAAATAATTCAGTAAACTCTAACTTTACTGTGAGAAAAATATCTCATGGAGAGGGTGTTGAAAGAGTATTCCCTTTATTCAGTCCATTAGTAGAAAAAATTGAAGTTGTTAGAAAAGGCGATGTAAGAAGAGCTAAGCTATATTATCTAAGAGAATTATCTGGAAAGAAAGCAAGGATCGCAGATAAAGATAGGGGCGATGAAGCTGATCAATATGAATATGTAGAGGAAGCTCCTCCGGTAGAAGAAACAAAAACTGCAGATACAGATACAAATGCTGCAGAGGAACCAAAAGCTGAAGAGGTAGAAGCAAAACAAGCAGAGACAAAAGCAAAAGAAGCAGAAGCCAAACCAGCAGAAGAATCTAAAGCAGAAGCTGCAGAGGAATCTAGTAAAGAAGAGGAAAAAGCAGCCGAAAATAAATCGGATGACAATAAATAATCCTAAAACTCTTTTTGATAAAATTTGGGAACATCATCTTGTTGATAGACAAGAAGATGGAACTTGTCTTATATATATTGATAGACACCTTGTTCATGAAGTTACAAGCCCTCAAGCATTTGAAGGTTTAAGAAATAATAATCGTAAAGTTAGAAGACCCGAAAGTACTTTTGCTGTAGCCGATCACAATGTTCCAACCTCAGATAGATCTAAAGGTATAGAAAATAAAGAAAGTAGAATTCAAGTTGAAACACTAGAAAAGAATTGCAAAGATTTTGATATTACACTTTTTCCATTATTAGATAGCAGACAAGGTATAGTTCATATAGTTGGACCAGAACAAGGCATTACTCAGCCAGGTATGACAATAGTTTGTGGTGATAGTCATACAGCAACACACGGAGCATTTGGTGCATTAGCTTTTGGTATCGGCACAAGTGAAGTTGAGCATGTATTAGCCACTCAGACCTTAATTCAAAAACCTGCAAAGAATATGCGAATTTCTGTTGAAGGTAATTTAAACTTAGGTGTTACAGCAAAAGATATTATTCTTCATATAATAGGTAAAATAGGAACCGCTGGTGGAACTGGTTATGTTATTGAATATGCTGGTAAAGCAATTTCCTCTCTTTCTATGGAAGGAAGAATGACAATCTGCAATATGAGTATTGAAGCAGGTGCTAGAGCTGGTTTAATCGCTCCTGACGAAAAAACTTTCGAATATATTAAAGGTAGACCGTACGCTCCATCAGGAGATAATTGGAATAAAGCGGTAGAATTTTGGAAATCTCTTCCATCTGATGAGGGTGCAAAATATGATGAAGAAATTTTAATTAATGCTGAAGATATTTCACCACAAATTACTTGGGGCACAAGCCCACAAGACGTTGTTGCTATAGATGGTATAGTACCAAACCCACAAGAAGAGAGTAATCCTAATAGAAAGAGGGCTATGGAACGTTCTCTTGAATATATGGGTTTAGAACCCAAACAAGAAATACAAAAAATTAAAATTGATAAAGTATTTATTGGCTCCTGCACTAATGGAAGAATTGAGGATTTAAGAGAAGTTGCTAAAGTTGTAGAGGGCAAAAAAGTTTCTGTAGACTCAATGATCGTTCCTGGTTCAGGTCTAGTTAAAAAACAAGCTGAAGAAGAAGGTTTAGATAAAATTTTTATTGAAGCAGGATTTGATTGGAGAGAGCCAGGATGCTCCATGTGTTTAGCTATGAATCCAGATCAATTAAAACCACAAGAAAGATGTGCATCAACATCAAATAGAAATTTTGAAGGTAGACAAGGTAGAGAAGGTAGAACACATCTTGTTAGTCCTGCAATAGCTGCTGCCTCTGCAATCAAAGGTTCTTTTGCAACAGCAGAGGATTTATAAATGGAATCATTTAAAACAATAATTGGTATCCCTGCACCACTACCAATGATTAATGTCGATACCGATATGATTATTCCAAAACAATTTTTGAAAACAATAAAGAGATCTGGTTTAGGAAAAAACTTATTTCATGAATTAAGATACGATATTCAAGGTAATATAAAGAACGATTTTGTTCTTAACTGGGACCCTTATAAAACTTCAAAAATTTTAATTGCTGGAGCAAATTTTGGTTGTGGATCAAGTAGAGAGCATGCACCATGGTCACTTTTAGATTTTGGTTTTAAGTCAATAATTGCACCAAGCTTCGCAGATATTTTCTATAATAATTGTTTTAAAAATGGAATACTGCCAATTAAGTTAGATCAAAAAAAGGTAGATATATTAATGAACGAAGCAGAAAATAAAAATGATGTTTCAGTTGATTTAGAAAATCAAAAAATCACTTATCAAAATGATAAAACAATAGAATTTGAAATTGATGCATTTCGAAAAAAATGTTTGCTAGAGGGTTTGGATGATATTGGTTTGACTCTCAAAAAAAATAAAAAAATTGATGTTCACGAAGAAAAAATACACAGTATCCAACCTTGGATAGTGTAGTCAAAAATGAGTAATAAAAAAATTTTAATTTTACCTGGTGATGGAATTGGCAATGAAGTTATGGCTGAGGTATTAAAAATCATTGATTGGATGGAAAAAACTAAATCTTTATCTTTTGATATTTCTGAAAGATTAGTTGGGGGCACAGCATACGATAAAGAAGGTAATTCTATAAGTGATGAAACAATGCAAGTAGCTATGGATTGTGATGCAGTATTATTTGGTGCGGTAGGAGGCGCTAAATGGGATAACGTAGAAAGAGATAAAAGACCTGAAGCTGCCTTATTAAGATTAAGGAAAGACCTTGATCTCTTTGCTAATCTAAGACCAGCGGTTGTATTAGATGCTCTTTCAGATTCATCATCTTTAAAATCTGATCTAGTTAAAGGATTAGATATTTTGATAATAAGAGAATTAACAAGTGGTGTATATTTTGGACAACCAAGAGGTATATCAAAAATTAATGAGACTGAAAGTAAGGCAGTTGATACTCAACTGTATACCACATCAGAAGTTAATAGAGTTTCACGAGTGGCATTTGATTTAGCAAAGTTGCGTAATAACAAAGTTACATCAGTAGAAAAATCAAATGTAATGGAAACAGGTTTATTTTGGAAACAAACCGTAACAGATTTACATAAAAAGGAATATTCTGATGTTAATTTGGAACACATGCTTGCAGATAATTGTGCAATGCAGTTAGTTCGTTATCCAAAACAATTTGATGTCATACTTACAGATAACTTATTTGGTGATCTTTTAAGTGATACTGCTGCTATGTTAACTGGATCTTTGGGAATGCTTCCTTCAGCAGCTCTTGGACCAGTTAAAGAAAATGGAACTAGAGCGGCAATGTATGAGCCCGTTCACGGTAGCGCACCAGATATAGCTGGTCAATCTAAAGCAAATCCTTTAGCAATGATCATGAGCTTTGCTATGATGTTGAAATATAGTTTTGATATGCAAGAAGATAGTCAAATGGTTGAGAAAGCTGTACAGAATGTTTTACTAAAAGGTTTAAGAACAGCTGATATTAAAGATGGAGCAGAAAAAATTATCTCAACTCAAGAAATGGGCAATGCTGTTATTGAAGAATTAAAAATCCTATCTGGCAATTAAATGACTCAAAAATACAATATAGCAGTAGCAGGAGCAACAGGTGCGGTAGGAACTGAAATAGTTCAAATATTAGAGCAAAGGGATTTTCCAATAGACAATTTATATTTACTCGCATCATCAAAATCAAAAGGTAAAAAAGTAGAATTTAAAGATAAAGAAATTGTTGTAGAAGACTTATCAGAATTTGATTTTTCAAAAGCTCACATTGGTTTATTTTCACCTGGAGGTAAAATTTCTGCAGAATATGCACCAAAAGCAGCTAAAGCAGGATGTATTGTTATAGACAATACCTCTCATTTTCGAATGCAACAAAATATTCCTTTAATTGTTCCTGAAGTGAACGCTAATGCACTTGATCAATTTTTTGATGATGAAAACAGAACTAATATTATTTCAAATCCTAACTGTTCAACTATACAAATGGTTGTTGCATTAAAACCACTTCATGAAAAAGCAATTATTAACAGAGTTGTTGTATCAACATATCAAGCTGTTTCTGGAGCAGGTAAAACAGGTATGGATGAATTATTTAATCAGACTCAAAATGTTTATGCAAACCAAGAATTAAAAAAAGAAAAATTCACAAAACAAATTGCTTTTAATGCCATTCCACACATTGGAGCTTTTTTAGAAAATGGTAATACTGAAGAAGAGCAAAAAATGATTGATGAAACAAAAAAAATTCTAGACGAGGGGATTAATGTTTCAGCAACTTGTGTTAGAACAGCTGTATTTATTGGCCATTCAGAAGCTGTAAATGTAGAGTTTGACTCGCCATTAGATGAAAAAGAAGCTAAAGAAATATTATCTAACTCTGAAGGTATTTCAGTAATTGATCATCGAAAAGATGAGGGTTATGTGACTCCTGTTGAAATTGCAGGAGAGGATAAAGTTTATATTAGTAGAATTAGAAATGATCAATCAATAGATAATGGTTTGAATTTTTGGGTAGTCTCAGATAATTTGCGCAAAGGAGCAGCACTTAATGCTGTTCAAATTGCAGAATTAATTATTTCTAAATATTCAAATTTCATCAAAATTTAATCATAAGCCTTAGAATTTAACCATTCTCCATATTCTTTTGAATTAATAATTACTCTTAAATGATCAGGGCCTTGATTAAATTCTAGAGTTAAATCTAAACACATAACTCTAACATTACTTCCTGATTCAAAATTAAAATCCGTACTATAAAAAATGGAATTTCCTGTTTTATCACCATTATGACTATCTTTATATTCATCAATTGTTACAGATTTACTAAACATTTCCTTAATATCTGAAACAATATCTTTTTTTTTACTGAGACAATATTCAATTTGATTATCGTAAATCAAGACTGCATTAATACTAAAAATAGAATAATCAGGATCATTTTTCTTTACTCCAAATATTAATACATCGTATATTTCTAAATTTTCTGGTATTGCTATTAAGTCATAAAAGGTATCATCATCATATGGTATTTTTTGAAAATTTATTATTTCTTCTTCTGCAAAAGAATCTAACATACTTTCTCCAATACTAAATCCTTCAATTTGAAAGTCAGAAATATCCTCCGCAAAAATTAAACTAGGAAAAAACAAAACAAAGAATGGTATAAGGATTTTAAATAATTTCATCATAACTTTTTAATTTAGCGGATCTGTTAGGTCTAGAACCCAATATCTAGCATCCGAAGTGCTATGTGAAATCCATTTCACCACAGATCCGTATGTCTATTTTACTTTATTATTCTTAAGGAGGAAAGTCGTTCTTCAAAGTTTTATGAAGTTCAATTACTACTCTAATATTGTTAATTCTGCACTAAACCTGCACTAAAAATATTTTGATAAATTTGACTGTAAGACTAAGGAAATAGATATACCACCTACTCCGAAGTCTTGTGTGCGATACAGTTCTCTATCTTTTACTTCATTTTTTACATAGTCAAAATAAGTTGAACTAAATTCTGCACTAAAAAATATCACAATTTGCAATTATATTTATTATGCTTTTATCAACATAACTTGGACCGGTATAGTAAAGTTCACCATCTGCATATTGTAAGTTTTCATAGTCACTAACTGCAATGAACATTTCATCTATTTGTATTGTCAAATTCAAAGAATAATTATCAAAATAACCACCTTTGCCAAACTCAATAACATCTTTTTTTCTCAAAAATTTAAATTCTTGATTATTATATTCCTCATTTCCTTCTTCAGAAACTACAGTAAATACTTTACTTTCACAAAAATAAAAATCACCTTCTTTTGAAAACAATGATGATGAAAAAAATAAAATATTAATTGTGAGCATAATTTTAATTAATTTCATAATAACCTCTCTTAATATGGCGGTCTCGTAGGGACTCGAACCCCAAATCCATGTTCCGAAGACACGTGTGATATCCATTTCACCACGAGACCTTTTATTTATCAAATATTATATAGTATAGATTAAAGCTATAAAATATTATGTCATTTTACCTATCTAAAATTCTTTGGTTAGTATTAAATCCTTTTAATATTTTTATTTTTGTTACTTTGCTCTCCATATTTTTATATTTTGTTAAATTGAGAAGATTAAGTTTAATTATTTTTCTGATTAATTTTGTATTTATCGCACTTATCTCTTTTTTGCCTATTGGAAGTTATCTTATTTATAATATCGAAAAAGAATATCACTCATACATAAAACCTCCAGACCAAGTCGATGGCATTCTTATTTTGGGAGGTGCAACAAACCCTCTTCTTTATAATGAATATGATCAAATCAGTTTAAATGGTTCTTCAGAAAGATTAGTTGAATCTGTTTTTATCATTAAAAAATTTGATAAAGCTAAAGTAATTTTTAGTGGTGGATCAGGGATTTTACATAGACCTGATTTTGATCATGCACAAGTTGCGAAATCTTTTTACAAAAAAATAGGAATAGAAATTGATAAGATAATCTTTGAAGAAAATTCAAGAAACACCTATGAAAATATAATATATTCAAAAAAAATCGCTAATCCAAAAATAAATGAAAATTGGTTATTGATAACATCTGCCTCGCATATGAAAAGAGCATTACTTATAGCAGATAAAAATGACTGGGATTTAATTCCATATGCAGTTGATTTTAAAAATATCAAAGAATTTAAATTAATTCCTAATCTTAATTTATTATCAAATCTAAATTCTTTTCAGCAAGGATCTCACGAATGGTTAGGTTTAGTGTCTTATTATTTAATGGGAAGAACTGATAAAGTTTTCTAATTTTTTAATAAAATCTTTTAAAATTGCATCTCTTTTGATTTCGTAGACTATTTTTATTGGATGTCTGTTTTTGTCTGAACTCCAACTCATATCATTTAATAAAATTGGAGAAGGTATTATATTAGTTGGTGCCCAGTCTTCGTTTAAAACATAACCAACAGCTGCCATGTCCCAAATTTCTTTTGACCAACCTTTATGGATATTATTGTACTCTTTAAATCGCATTGCAAGAAATTTACCAATTTGACCATGAGGCTCTATATATTTTTCAATTTCTGGAACTGTAGAAATAAGATGTGAAGTTACGCCCTTGCAAGGAACCATCACTAGTGAGACACCGCAATCAAATAAAACTTGAGCACCTCCAATATCTTGCTTTAGATTAAATTCTGAATTTTGTGGCCAATAAAGTGCATTACCCCCCAACCAAACTACAACAATTTTTTTAATAATTTCTGGCTCTTTTAACAATGCCGAGGCAACATTAGAAATAGCACCGATGGCTATTACGTATAGAGGGTCTTCTTCAGAACATTTTAAAGCACTTTCTATGATATTATCTGCTGCAGGTGAATCAATAGGTTTTTTTTCAAAACCTACATATTTTGTTGATCCTTTAAAAACAAAATCATTTTTTTTAAAATTTATTTTTCCTAACAACCGAAAGATTTCATCATAACTAAGTTCCATTCCTTTCTTTGGATTATCTGAACGATTATTCATTGAAAAAGGAGCAGCATTTATACTTTGCACTTCTATTTTTTCTTTTGAAAACAACATTTGCACTAAAGCAAATTGATCATCAATTTCATTGTAGGTATCTGTATCAAGAATAGCTTTAATTTTTCCTTTTTTAAACTTAAGTTGTTTTAAAATATCTGAAAAATCTCTCTCTAAAAGCATATCTTTATCTTACCAAGAACTATTTGGTTGTGTTAAAAATAACTCTTCTTCTTTTGTGGATTTTCTATTTAATATTTTATTTCTATGCGGATACCTTCCAAATTTTTTAATTGCCACACTATGATCATCCCAAGCTTTTTTAATATTAGTATATTCTGGATGAGAATTTAAATATTGATCGACTAATTTATGACCAAGTTCATGATCCGTGAAATCTTCACTATGAATTAATGGTAGTAATAAAAAATGTATTTTATCAATATCTAGGCTATCTAAATAATTTTTACTTATTGCTTCTTTAACAATTAAAATACACTTAGTGTCCTGGTCATAAGCTTTCGAATTATTTCTGAAAAAATTTCTTGATAGTTGATCAAGTAATATAACCAAAGCTAAACATTCTTCAGCATCATTTCTCCAATTATCATACTCATTATTAATAGCCTTAATGTAATCATCCATAAAAGTACTTTTTAAAATATTATCAAATTCATTATCTTTTTTAAACCACTGTTCAAGTGGAGTTTTGATAAAACAAAATTCTAGAATAGCTTTAGCTCTTTCATTAATCACAGAGCTGTAATATAAATATATATTTTTCAAATGACATTAAGTAATTTAAATAAATCCATTATTGATTGCAGAAAGTGTGAACGCTTAGTTAACTTCCGTGAAAAAATTGCTAAAGAAAAAAGAAAACAATATATTGATCAAAGTTATTGGGGTAAGCCGATTACTGGCTATGGAGATGAAAAAGCTAAATTATTAATGGTAGGTCTTGCGCCAGCAGCACATGGAGGAAATAGAACAGGTCGAGTTTTTACAGGTGATAAATCTGCAGATTTTTTATTTTCCTGTTTATATGAAACTGGATTTGCAAACCAACCAGACTCAGTAGATAGAGGTGACGGTTTGGAACTTCAAAATATGTACTTAACTACTGCTCTTAAATGTGTACCCCCAGAAGACAAACCCACTTCACAAGAATTGAAAACATGTTTTAATTTTTTCAATCAAGAAATTGATTTCTTAAAAAAAATAAAAGTCATTATTGCCCTTGGTAAAATTGGTCATGACGCTTGTATAAATTATTATAAGCAACAATATGAAATAAGAAATAAAGATTTTATTTTTTCTCACGGATCTATGAATATATTACCTGATAAGAAAATTTTAGTTGGTAGTTATCATCCAAGCCCAAGAAATGTTAACACAAGAAGAATAGACAAAAGTAAAATGGTAAAACTTTTAAATAGTATTAAAAAATTACTTTAAACTATAATGAAAAAATTTTTTTTAAATGATCCTAATCTATTATTATACGGATTTGCCATGGTCTTTTTTGCAAGTTTTGGACAGACTTTTTACATTGCATTATTTAATGATGATATTCGCAATCTATATAAAATAACAGATGGTGAGTTTGGATTAGTTTATGCCATAGCAACACTTGTAAGTTCATTTTTATTTATAAACTTTGCTAAATTAATAGATAAAATTGATTTAAGATTGTACTCCATAGGTATTATTCTTGGTTTAGCTTTTGCCTGTATTGGTTTTTATTTTATTTTCGATAATATCTTTCATCTTTTTCTTATTATATTTTTATTACGTTTTTTTGGACAGGGTGCTATGACACATGCTGGCTCAACCTCAATGGCAAGATATTTTTTAATTGATAGAGGTAAAGCTATATCAGTTGCAACACTTGGAGGAATGTTAGGCATAATGTTTTTACCAAAGATTGTCGTTAATTTGGCCTCATACTATAATTTTAAAACTCTTTGGTTTTTAACAACTTTGACTCTTTTGATCTTAATTCCAATAATTTACTTTATTCTTCATAATCAAAAAAGCAGGGATGCTAAACTTAAAAAAAATATTGATAATGAGAAAACACATAAAAGTTGGACTATTACAGAAATTTTAAAAGACCGAGTTTTTTTTATCTATTTTCCATTAGCTACATCCTTTCCATTTATTGGTACAGGGTTAATGTTTCATCAGATTTATATTTTTGATGCTAAAGGGTGGACAATGGAAATGCTAGGGAACGGTTATATATATTTTGGATTATTTTCTATTTTAGGATTATTAATAGGAGGGCCCTTAATAGATAAGATAAATACAAAGAAAGCAATACCATTTGTGCTATTACCTTTGTTAGTCTGTATCACTATTCTTTTCTTCTTTGATAATTATTGGTCATTCGTACTTTACATGTCTTTATTTGGATTTAACTTAGGTTTATCAGCACCGTTTATGGGATCACTCTGGGCGGAAATATATGGAGTAAAAAGTATTGGAACTGCTAAAGCTTTACTGCACGCAGTTGGGGTTTTTGCGAGCGCCTTATCACCTGTTGTTTTTGGTTATGTTATTGATTGGGGTTATGGAATATCAGTTATATTTTTAATTAGCTCCATTATGATTGTTCTATCATCAATTATACCTATAATTTATAAAACATGAATAAACAAATAATGGAGAGTCTTAATTTTCTAATCAAGGAATATAAACGATTAAAAAAGAAAAAAGAAGATAAAAGTATCAGCAGCGGTGAACTAGAAACTTTAAAACAACTTGAACAGTACTTAGGTAAAAATAATGTTTAATGTTATTGATCAATACAATAGTTTCGTTGAAAATAATTTTATAAAAAAAAATAAAGATCAAATTGAATTCTTAAAACAAGCAGACAATGTATGGTCATCATTTAGTAAAACAAAGTTATTTTTTAAGGATAAAATTTTTGAAGGAATTTATCTTTATGGTCAAGTTGGAACAGGAAAAACATTTTTATTAAATTTATTTTATCAAAATACTAAGATTGGAATAAAAATTCATTTTAATAACTTAATGAATGAAATCCATGAACAAGTTAAAAAATCAGAAAATAAAGAACTTGCAATTGAAAACTATGTAAAGAATTTAAGTAGAGACTTCAAAATAATATTTATTGATGAGTTACACATTTTTAATATTGTTGACGCATTAATAATAAAAAAAATATTTAATTATTTTTCTAAATATAAAATATTTGTATTACTGTCTTCAAATTTTCATCCAGATAATTTATATAAAGATGGTTTGCAGAGAAATGACTTTCTGCCATTCATTGATTTAATTAAAAAAAATTTTTTTCTCTATGATATTAATATTAAAACTGATTTTCGTCGACAAACATTAAATCAATCAAAGACATATTTCACACCTATAACAACTGACACAACAAATGAATTTGAAAAATTATTTAATCGCTTTGTTGATCCCTCCCATTTAACAAATGTAAAAATTAAATCTAAAAGTCGTGAAATAGCGTTTGATAAATGCACTTCAAATCTAATGATGATAGATTTTGAAAATCTTTGTGAAGTAAATTTTGGTAATGAAGATTATAAAAATATTGCAGATAAATTTAAGTTGGTATTTTTAAAAAATGTTCCTGAATTTGATAATCAGAAAAAAGATTCGTGCAGAAGATTTATTGGATTAATTGATATGTTATATGAAAATAATTGTTCAATTGTAATATTAGCGTCAAAACCTATAAATTTATTAAATAATATAAAAACTCTAGAGGAAGAATTTAAAAGAACTGCTAGCAGATTATATGAAATGACTATAGTAAAACCAGATTGATGAAATACATAATCAGATTATTAGTAAGTACAGTAGTTTTATTAATAGTATTTTATTTTACTGCAGGTTTTTATGTTGCTTACCAAATTTTAAAAATAGATCCAACTTGTGGTTTGCACGAAGGATCTCTTCCAAATTCTTGGAGTACAACAGTTGATTCACATGAATACTCAATTCTTGCACGACAAAAAGTAAGAGAAAATTTTAAATTTAAGGACTATTATCTAGATGAATGGCAAGATGTATATTTTCAATCTCGTGACTCTGACATTAAGATTAACGGCTGGCTTTTTAATTATTTTCCAAATAGACCAATTATAATTGTAACACACGGTATAAGCCCAAATGGTAAATGTAAGTCTGAACCCAATCTCATTGCAAGTTTTTTAGTTAATAAAAAATTTAATGTTCTTACGATAGATTTAAGAAACTACGGTCAAAGTGATACTGTAAGTAGTTACGATGATTTAGGTTTAAAGTCGTATAATGATATCCTTGGTGCATTCGATTTTTTAAAAAAAATTGGTTTCAAGTCTAATAGCATTGGATTACATGGAATATCTCTTGGTGCAAGCACCTCTATTTTTGCAGCAAATGCAGAACCAGAAATATTAGCAGTATGGGCCGATAGTTCACTTGCTGAATTTAATATGATTTTAAAAGATGAAATAGCAAGATATGGTCTAGCCATTGAATTTGGACCAGCTGTAAGTTTAGCTGGAAGAATCTTAACCGGAACAGATCCAAGTAAATTATCTCCAGCTAAAAAATTATCCAAGAAACAATACTATTTTTTTGCTCACGGGGACTCTGATACAAGGATCTTAACAAGACACTTTAATTATTTTAAAGAATATACAAATCAAAATAAAATCAACGCTGAGTTTTGGCTAGTTGAAAACTCTTATCATGTTGATGCGATGTTTAAGTATCCAGAAGAATATTCTAAAAAAATGGAAGAGTTTTTTAATAAAAATTTAAAGTAGGCCGGACTCTAAAACTAGTTTGTACCTTGGCAGACACCTCTCTAGAAAAAGAAACTCAACTAATTATCAAACGGCGGGTAAGATAATTAAAATTCTTGGCGTTCCTCCGAAGCTAAGAAACGAGTATAATCCGGCTTTCTAAGAGTAATATCTATCTATTTAAAATTCAAGATTTTTAGTAAAATTTGACAGCAAATTTGGTTGATTTTTAAAAAATATGGTACTTTTATCAACATTTAATGAACTTCCATGATAGTAAGAAAAATTAACTAAACCAATAATATTTTGAAATTTAAGGAAAAATACTTACTTATGAAACATAAAAGAAATGCAAAATATGACTGATAATAGACCGTTATCACCTCATCTATCTATTCACAAAAGAGTACTTACTGCGGTATTTTCAATTTTTCATAGGATATCTGGAATAGGATTAAGTGTGGGTGCACTATTAATTTCAATTTGGTTTTTTTTGATTAGTTTTGGTCCTGAATTTTATATTTATTTTGAAACTTTTTCTAAAAGTATTTTGTTTAAACTAGTTCTAATGATCTGGACTGTTGGTATTTTTTATCATTTATTTAATGGATGTAGAAAATTATATTGGTCATTTGGTATTGGAATGGAATTATCTCAAGTATATAAATCTGGTTATGCTGTTATATGTTTAACTTTAATTTCTAGTTCAGTTGTCTGGTATTTTGCATGAAAAACTACGCTCTTAAATGGTTAACCCAAAGAATCACTGCTTCAATTTTAATACCTTTGACTTTTTGGTTTATATACTCTGCAATTTCATTATCAAAGATGACTTATTCTGAAATAGAAATTTTTTTTCAATCTTATTTTAATGCATTCTTATTTTTCGTTATGATGCAATCTATGCTTCTGCATTCAAAATTGGGATTGCAGACAATTATTGAAGATTATGTCACATCGAAAAAAACAGCTAAATTTATTAAAGTATCAATTAATTATCTTGTTTATCTTATCATGATTTTAATTACTGTAAATTTAGTGAGAATGGTGTTTTAAATGACCAATTCATACAAAATTATTGATCACCATTATGACGTTGTAGTTGTCGGAGCTGGAGGATCAGGACTGAGAGCTACGCTTGGTTGTGCTGAAGCCGGATTAAAAACAGCTTGTATATCAAAAGTGTTTCCAACAAGAAGTCATACTGTTGCAGCACAAGGTGGAATTGGCGCAGCTCTAGGTAATATGGGGGAAGATAATTGGAAGTGGCACATGTATGATACAGTTAAGGGTTCAGACTGGCTCGGAGATCAAGATGCAATAGAATACTTATGTTCTAAAGCCCCTGAAGCAGTAATTGAACTTGAAGAATATGGAATGCCTTTTAGTAGAACGGATGATGGAAAGATCTATCAAAGACCTTTTGGCGGGCATTTAACTAATAATGGCGAGGGGGCACCAGCTATGAGAGCTTGCGCAGCAGCTGATAGGACGGGACATGCTTTACTCCACACACTCTATCAGCAATCACTTAAAAATAATGTAGAATTTTATATTGAATATTTTGTTTTAGATTTAATTTCTGATGATCAAGGTAATTGTATTGGCGTGGTAACATGGTGCTTAGAAGATGGATCTATCCATCGATTTTTATCTCATCAAACAATTCTTGCTACTGGCGGATATGGAAGAGCTTACTTCTCATCTACAAGTGCTCATATATGTACTGGTGATGGCAGTGCAATGGCTTTAAGACAAAACTTACCTCTTTCTGATATGGAATTTATTCAGTTTCATCCAACTGGTGTTTACGGTGCAGGAGTATTAATCACTGAGGGAGCAAGAGGAGAAGGTGGATATTTAACCAATAGTGATGGTGAAAGATTTATGGAGAGGTATGCTCCAAATGCAAAAGATCTGGCATCAAGGGATGTAGTAAGTCGCGCAATGACGATTGAAATTAGTGAAAATCGAGGTTGTGGAGACAATGCCGACCATGTACTCCTTCATCTTGAGCACATTGATGCTGATACATTACATAAAAGATTGCCTGGTATTTCAGAAACTGCAAAAATATTTGCCGGAGTTGATCTGACTAAAGATCCAATACCAGTTCTTCCAACGGTCCATTATAATATGGGTGGTATACCAACAAATTATAGAACAGAAGTTCTAAGACCAACAAATGAAAATCCAGATAATGTATGTGAAGGTTTAATGGCGGTTGGTGAGGCTGCATGTGTTTCTGTACACGGTGCAAATAGATTAGGGACAAATTCATTAATCGATCTTGTAGTTTTTGGAAAAGCAGCTAGTCTAACATGTAAAGAAAAAGTAAAACCAAATTCTAAAAAAATTGAAATTAGTAAATCAAAAACAGATAATATTATTGAGAGATTTGATAAGATTAGAAACAGCAATGGAAACTCTACAACTGGAGAACTTCGCACTTCCATGCAACATATAATGCAGCAAAAATGCGCAGTATTTAGAACACATGATCTCATATCAAAAGGTATTGAAGAATATTCAAAAGTTGAGAGCTCAATGGATGACATAGATATTAAAGACAAATCATTAATTTTTAATACAGACTTGGTCGAAGCTTTAGAGTTACACAATTTAATGGCACAATCAAAAGTTACTCTTCATTCTGCGTTAAATCGAACTGAAAGTAGAGGAGCACATGCAAGAGAAGATTATAAAGAAAGAGATGATAATAATTGGTTAGTTCACTCTTTAGCTTGGTTAAACGATAAGGGAGATGTGAGTATGGGTTCTAGAGGTGTTCACATGAATACTCTAACTAATCATGTTCAACCAATACCACCTAAAAGAAGAGTTTATTAATGGCTCAGTTTACACTCCCTGCGAATTCAAAAATAACTAAAGGGAAAACTTATCAATTAAAAGAACCTGGAAATAATCCAAAGAAACTTGCAATCTACAGATGGGATCCCGAAGATGATAAAAATCCTAGGATAGATAATTATGAGATAGATCAAGAAAAGTGTGGCCCAATGGTATTAGACGCACTTATGAAAATAAAAAACGAAATTGATCCAACTTTAACATTTAGAAGATCTTGTAGAGAAGGAGTTTGTGGTTCCTGTGCTATGAATATTGATGGTGTTAACACATTAGCATGTTTGAAAAGTATGTCTGATGTAAAGAATGAAATAAAAATTTACCCTCTTCCACATATGCGTGTAGTAAAAGATTTAGTTCCAGATCTTAGTAAGGCTTATGAGCAACTGGCTTCCATTAAACCTTGGTTGCAGCGTAAAAAAACAAATGAAGAAAAAAACTCAGGAGACGAAAAAAAACAATCACCAAAAGATAGAGAAAAACTAGATGGTAAATGGGAGTGTGTATTATGTTTTTGCTGCACTACTTCTTGTCCAAGTTATTGGTGGAATGGAGATGAATATCTAGGACCTGCAGTCCTTTTACAAGCAGCAAGATGGGTAAGTGACTCTAGAGACTCAGAAAGAAAAGAGAGATTAAAAGCAATAAATGATTCATTAAAACTTTATAGATGTCATTCAATAATGAATTGTACTAGGTCTTGTCCTAAAGGTCTAAATCCAGCCAAAGAAATTGCTGGACTTAAAAAGGCTATTGTTACAGAATTGTAATTAAAGTATAAAACTTAAATGAGAAAAAAAATTGCTCTTATTGGAGCAGGCAATATCGGTGGGACTTTAGCACAACTTGTTAGTTTAAAAGAATTAGGTGATGTAGTTTTATTAGATATTTTTGAAGGGATGCCTAAGGGTAAATCTTTAGATCTTTCTCAGTCATCTTCCATTGAGGGATTTCATGCAGATTTTAAAGGTACTTCAAGTTTTAGAGATATCAAAAATTCTGATGTAGTAATAGTTACTGCAGGTTTTCCAAGAAAACCAGGTATGTCCCGAGATGATCTTGTAGAAAAAAATTCTATTATTATTCAAAATGTAGGGAATAATATTAAAAAATATTGTCCAAAAGCATTTGTTATATGCATTACTAATCCACTCGATGCAATGGTAAGTGTCCTTCAGAAATCATCAGGCCTTAAAACAAATATGTGTATTGGTATGGCAGGTGTTTTGGATAGTGCAAGATTAAAATACTTTTTATCCAAGGAGTTTAATGTGTCAATTAATGATATCAGCGCTTTTGTCTTAGGCGGTCATGGAGACACGATGGTTCCACTTATGCGATACTCAACAGTATCAGGTATTCCTGTACCTGAATTAATAAAGATGAAGTGGACAACAAAAAAAAATATCGACAAAATTATTCAAAGAACACGTGATGGTGGCGCTGAAATTGTAAAACTCATGAACACATCTGCCTATTATGCACCAGCTTCTTCAGCTATACAAATGGCAGAGTCATTTTTGTTAGATCAAAAAAGATTATTACCATGTGCCGCATATCTTAATGGTGAATATGGAGTAAAAGGACTATATGTTGGAGTTCCAGTTATCATTGGCAAAAAAGGTGTTGAAAAAATTATTGAATTAAAACTTAATAATAATGAAAAAAAAGAATTTAATCATTCCGTTAAAGCAGTAAAATCATTAACTACATTGTCTAACAAGCTTCTAAATAAGATAAATAAAAAATAATTGTATTTTTCATCTAATCTAACTATTACCTTTTTATCAAAATGAATTTACATGAATACCAAGCTAAAGATCTACTAAGAAAGTACAATCTACCTATACTTGAAGGCAAAAGTTATATTGAAAATGTTGATGATTTAGAAAAAGATTTACAAAATATAAAAGGACCACCTTGGGTTATCAAATCACAGATACATGCTGGAGGAAGAGGAGAAGGGAAATTTTTAAAACCATTTAATACAAAAGGTGGAGTACAAATAACAGAATCAATTGATGATGCACAAAAAATTGCAAAAGGAATGATGGGTAATATATTGATTACAAAACAAACAGGCAATGAGGGCAAGTTAGTAAATAGAATTTATTTAGAAGCTGGATGTGAAATTGATAGGGAATATTATTTAAGTATTCTTCTTGATAGGAATCAATCAAAATTAATGATGATGGTATCTGATGCTGGTGGTGTAGACATAGAAGATGTAGCTGAGAAAACACCAGAAAGAATTCAATATGTTTATTTTGATAACTTAGAAGATTTTACAATTAGTGATAGTCTTCAAAATAAATTAAATTTTTCTATTAATGAGTTTAACCAATTTAAAGAAATTGTTTCAAATTTATGTAAGGCCTATGTCGAAATAGATGCTTCTTTAATTGAAATTAATCCTCTTGTTGTGACAAAAGATGAAAAACTAATTATTTTAGATGCTAAAATTAATATTGATGATAATGCTCTGTATAGACAGGCTGACATTGAAAAATTAAAAGATACTTCAGAAGAAAATGATTTAGAACTTGAAGCTTCTGAAAACGATATGGTTTACATTAAACTAGATGGGAAAATAGGCTGTATGGTTAACGGAGCTGGGCTAGCTATGGCAACTATGGATATTATTAAACAATTTGGAATGGAGCCAGCTAATTTTTTAGATTTAGGTGGTACAGCAAATAAAGAAAGAGCCATTAAAGCTTTCAAGATTATTCAATCAGATAAAAATGTGAAATCTGTCTTCATAAATATTTTTGGAGGAATCATCCATTGTGATATGATTGCTAATGGCATCATTGATGCAATTAAAGAATTAGATTTTAAACTTCCTGTTGTTGTACGTTTTCAAGGAACAAATTCTAAAGAGGGAAGAGACATGATAAATAATTCATCATTAGGATTAATTTCAATTGATGATTTTTCAAATGCAGCTCAGAAAGCTGTGGAGTTATCAGAATAGTGTCAATTTTAGTTAATAAAAATACAAGACTTATTTGCCAAGGCTTTACCGGTTCTCAAGGAACATATCATTCTGAACAAGCTATAGCATATGGTACAAACCTTGTAGGTGGTGTAACGCCTGGTAAAGGAGGGCAGACCCATTTAAATTTACCGGTGTTTAATACCGTTGCTGATGCAGTTAAACAAACTGAAGCAAACGCAACAGTCATTTATGTGCCTGCTAAGTTTGCTGCTAAAGCAATCCACGAAGCTTTAGATGCAAACATTGAATTAATTGTATGCATTACAGAAGGTATTCCAGTCTTAGATATGATTGATATAAAAAAAAGAATTATTAACAATAAAACATATTTGATTGGGCCAAACTGCCCAGGTTTAATAACACCTTCCGAATGCAAGATTGGTATCATGCCTGGTTTCATTCATAAAAAAGGTAAAATAGGTATAGTGAGTAGATCAGGAACATTAACTTATGAAGCTGTTGCACAAACAACAGAGGTAGGATTAGGTCAATCAACATGTGTTGGTATTGGTGGAGATCCAATACATGGTATGGATTTTGTAGATTGTATAAAGTTATTTTTAGAAGACGATGAGACTGAGGGAATATTAATGATAGGTGAAATTGGTGGCGAGGAGGAAGAAAATGCGGCAGAATTTATTTCAAATTCAAAAAGAAAAAAACCAGTTTCAGCATTTATAGCTGGACAATCTGCCCCTAAAGGAAAACGTATGGGTCATGCAGGAGCTATCGTTTCAGGCTCAAAAGGTACAGCTAATTCCAAAATTAAATCTTTAGAAAATGCTGGAGTTTTGGTGTCAAAATCCCCGGCATCATTGGGAAAAACTATGAAATTAGCAATGCAAAATGGGAATAATTAGTTTCCATTAGTATGATTGTTATGCGAAATGGTTTTAGTTTAATAGAAATCTATGAATGATACTTTCTTAAATAGTGCTAATGCTCCATATGTAGCCGAACTATATTCTAAATTTAGAAATGACCCTGAAAGTGTGGATACAACTTGGAAAGATTTTTTTAATAATTTGAATGAAGATGACTATTCTGTTCTTAAAGATTTTGGAGGACCAGAATGGAAAGAACGTCCGTCAAGTATAATAGATAAAAATTACATAACTAAGGTTATAAAATCAAATGCGAATTACAATTCTGAGGAATTTAGAATATCAACCTTAGATTCAATTAGAGCATTAAGATTAATTAGAGCGTTTAGAATTAACGGACATTTAATCGCAGATCTTGACCCCTTAGGAATATCTGAAAGAGAGTATCCTCAAGAATTAGATTATAAAAGCTACGGTTTTAATGAATCAGATTTAGAAAAAGAAATATTCATTGATGGAAGTTTAGGTTTAGAAAAAAGTAAATTAAAAAATATTATCAAAATATTAAAAGAAACTTATTCTGCTTCAATTGGTGTTGAATTTTTACACATACAACAAGCTGATCAAAAACAATGGGTGCAAGAAAGAATTGAAGAAGTAAGAAATAAAACAAATTTTACAAATGAAGGAAAAAAAGCAATTTATAAAAGATTAGTTGAATCAGAACTATTTGAGCAGTTTTTAGATAAAAAGTTTTTAGGTACAAAGAGATACGGTATCGAAGGTGGTGAAGCGATGATACCCGGGATAGAGCAAATTGTTAAACAAGCATGTTTGTCTGGAATTGAAGATATTATTATTGGAACAGCTCATCGAGGGAGACTAACACTTCTATCAAGTGTCTTGGAAATGCCTTACAAAAAAATATTATCAAAATTCCAAGGATCTTTAAACGATCCAAATGAGGTACTAGGTTCAGGTGATGTAAAATATCATTTAGGAGTTTCTGCTGATCGTGAATTTGAAAAAAAGAAAATTCATTTATCGCTCACCTCTAATCCATCACACTTAGAGGCAGTTAACCCAGTTGTGGCAGGAAAAGTAAGAGCTAAACAAACTTTAGCTAAAGATAAAACAACAGATAAAGTTATCGGTTTATTAATTCATGGAGATGCAGCAATAGCTGGACAAGGAGTTGTGGCCGAAACATTTGCTATGTCACAATTAAGAGGGTTTAAAACAGGTGGTACCATTCACTTTGTAATTAACAATCAGATAGGTTTTACAACTATGCCACAATATGGACGATCAGCACCTTATTGTACTGAAATTGCAAAAATGGTTCAGGCACCAATATTTCATGTTAATGGCGATGACCCAGAAGCAGTAGTTCATGTTTGTAGACTTGCAACGGAATTTAGAAATAAATTTAAAGTCGATGTTGTTGTAGATATGTTTTGCTACAGAAGATCAGGACATAACGAAGCTGATGAACCCTCTTTTACTCAGCCACTAATGTATAAGGCTATCAAAAAACAAATTACTACAAGAGAAAAATATGAAAAAAAATTAATTGAGAACAATACTCTTTTAGAAGAAGAATCTAGAGACATTGTAGATTCTTTTAAAAATTTTTTAGATAAAGAATTTGAATCAACTAAAAATTATAAACCAAATAAAGTAGATTGGTTAGAGGGAACTTGGACAGGTTTATCTACTGCAACATTTGATGCAAGAAGAGGAAAAACATCTGTAAAAGAAAAAACATTAATTAACGTTGCTAAAAAAATTCATGAAATACCTGGAGATTTTAATGCCCATAGAAGAATCAAAAAAATTTATGGAGATCGATTAACAAGTGTCATCAATGGAAAAGGTATTGATTGGGCAACTTCTGAAAGTTTAGCTTTAGCGACACTTTTAGATGAGGGATACGGTGTTCGAATATCTGGACAAGATGTTGGAAGAGGAACATTTAGTCATAGACATGGTGTACTATATGATCAAGAAAACGAAAATCGTTTTGTTCCATTAAGACACTTTCAAAACAAACAAGGTTACTTTGAAATTATAGATAGTTTTTTATCTGAGTTTGGTGTTCTTGGTTTTGAATATGGATATTCACAAGTTGATCCTAAGACACTAGTTATATGGGAAGCACAGTTTGGTGATTTTGCAAATGGTGCACAAATTATGATTGATCAATTCATAAGCTCTGGAGAAAGAAAATGGTTGAGAATGTCTGGTTTAACGATGCTTCTTCCCCACGGACATGAGGGCCAAGGTCCTGAGCATACAAGTGGAAGATTAGAAAGATTTTTACAGATGTGTGCGGAAGATAATATGCAAATTGTTAATTGTACAAGTCCTGCAAATTATTTTCATGTTTTAAGAAGGCAACTACATAGAAACTTTAGGAAACCTCTAATTATATTTACACCAAAATCTACACTTAGACATAAATCTAATGTTTCTAATATTGAGGATTATATTAATGGATCAACTTTCCATAGAATTCTTACTGATAAATTATCTGTTAAAGAAAAAAGGAAAAATAAAAGATTAATCATTTGCTCTGGTAAAATATATTTTGAACTTGCAGATCACATAGCAAAAAATAAAATTAAAAATCTCTCCATAATAAGATTAGAGCAGATTTATCCATTTCCTTATGAAAACTTTAGAGATGAATTAAAACATTATACGGATGCTGAAATTATCTGGGCACAAGAAGAGCCAAAAAATATGGGTGCCTGGGGTTTTGTGAAAGGCAGATTGGAAAGTGTTATGCAGGAAGCCAAAGTTAAACAAGAAAAAATATTCTATGTTGGTAGAAGTCCAGCCGCGTCTCCTGCAGCTGGTTCTTTAGAAAGACACTTAAGTAACCAAGAAACTATTCTAAAAATGGCAACTCAAGATTCGATTAGTAAAATTATCAAATCTTGGGCAGGTATTTCAACAAAATTAAAGACTAATCTGCCAATTGAATAAATTGACGTAAATGTTATTAAGCATTTAATTAATGAGCACTGAATTAATAGTTCCAACACTTGGAGAGTCAATTACGGAAGCAACTGTTTCAAAATGGCTTAAGGATATAGGCGATAATTTTGAAGCAGATGAACCTTTAGTTGAAATTGAGACAGACAAAATTACAGTTGAAGTACCAGCACCTCATGCAGGCTCTCTAAAAGAAATAAAAGTTTCTGAAGGCACTGATGTTGAAATTGGTGGTATTTTAGGAATCTTAGATGAATCAAAAGGCAAAACAACAAGTCCTAAAAAAACTGAAAATAAAGAAGAAAAAATAAAAGAAGAAGTAAAAGCAGTTAAGGTTGAAACAAAATCTTCGCCTGCCAAATCTTCACCATCTGCAAGAAAAATTGCTGAAGAAAATAATATTAAACTTGAAGATGTCACCTCATCCCGCTCTGATGGAAGAATTAATAAAGAAGATGTAGTTTCTCATCTTTCTTCTTCAAATAAAACAAGCACTAACAAAGGTGAAAGAGAAGAAGTTGTTAAAATGTCTAAAATCAGACAGACAATATCTAAACGTTTAAAGGAGGCTCAAAATACAGCAGCCATACTTACGACTTTCAATGAAATTGACATGTCCAAAGTTATGGAAATTAGAAAATCAAAAAACCAAGAATTTCAAAGTCGGTATGAGGTCAAATTGGGTTTCATGTCATTTTTTGTAAAAGCAGTAGTAAAAAGTTTGCAAGAGTATCCAGCTGTGAATGCTGAAATTAAAGATGAAAATATAATTTATAAAAATCATTTTGATATAGGTATAGCTGTTGGAACTGAAAAAGGATTAGTCGTACCAATACTTAAAGACGCCGATCAATTGAGTTTTGGAGAAATAGAAACTAAAATTATTGATCTTAGTACAAAAGCCAAAGATGGAACGTTGACCATGGACGATTTGACTGGTGGAACTTTTACAATTTCAAATGGTGGCGTTTACGGATCAATGCTCAGCACTCCAATAATCAATAGACCTCAATCTGGAATTTTAGGGATGCATAATATTCAAAAAAGAGCAGTAGTTGTAAATGATGAAATAGTAATTAGGCCAATGATGTATGTTGCATTAAGTTATGATCATAGAATTATTGATGGAAAAGAAAGTGTTGGATTTTTAGTGAAAGTGAAAGAACTTCTAGAAGATCCATCCGAATTAGTATTAGGAATATAAAATGGAAGATTTTGATTTAATAGTAATTGGTGCGGGACCTGGCGGATATGTAGCTGCAATCAGAGCAGCTCAACTTGGAATGAAGGTAGCTTGTATAGAAAAAGAGTCATCACTTGGTGGAACTTGTTTGAACATTGGATGCATACCTTCTAAAGCATTATTAAATTCATCTGAAAAATTTTTTGAAATTTCAAATCATGCTGCAGAGCATGGCATAAAAACATCAAAGATAGATTTAGACCTAAATGTTTTGATGGATCGCAAATCTAAGATTGTAAAAAAACTTACAACAGGGATCGGTTTTTTATTTAAGAAAAATAAAATAACGCATATTCCTGGCATGGCTTCATTTGTAGATAAAAATACTATTTCTATTACAAATGGAAAAAATGAAATTACTGCCAGTGCTAAAAATTTTATAATCGCAACAGGATCATCTTCGATCGAGATACCAAATATTCCTGTTGATGAAAAACAAATAGTATCTTCAACAGGTGCTCTTTCTCTATCTAAAATACCAAAATCACTCCTAGTTATTGGTGGTGGATATATTGGACTAGAGATGGGATCAGTATGGAGTAGATTGGGCTCAAAGGTAACAGTTGTTGAAGCTCTTGACAGAATTGTTCCAACTATGGATGGTGAAATTGCAAAAGAGTTTATGAAAATGTTAACTAAACAAGGATTAGAATTTAAATTATCTCATAAAGTTAGTTCTGCAAAATCTGGTAAGTCTGGTGTAGATGTTGAGATGGAAACATCAGATAAAAAGAAAATAAAAGAAAACTACGAAATAGTTTTAATGTCAGTAGGAAGAAAACCAAACACAGATGGATTGGGTCTCGAAAAAATTGGTATTAAATTAACCGCAAAAAAATCCATTGAAATTAAAGATAATTTTCAAACTTCTGTTGAAGGAATCTACGCAATTGGCGATGTAGCTCCAGGACCAATGCTAGCACACAAAGCTGAAGAAGAAGGAGTTGCTTGTGTTGAATTTATAAATGGTCAAAAACCTCATATAAACTATGACGCCATACCAGCGATTGTTTATACCAATCCAGAGATTGCATCAGTTGGAAAAACAGAAGAACAGCTCAAGCAAGAAAAGAAAGACTTCAAGGTTGGAAAATTTCCTTTTATGGCAAATGGTCGTGCCCTAACCACTTCTGCATCAGAGGGATTTGTTAAAATTTTGGTTGATAAAAAAACAGATGAAATTTTAGGTGCTCATATAATCGGTCATGATGCTGGACAACTGATTGCAGAAATTGTTACTACAATCGAATTTGGTGGAAGTGCAGAAGATATTGCTAGAGTATGTCATGCTCATCCCACAACTAGTGAAGCTGTAAAAGAAGCAGCTCTAAGTGTTGATGGCAGAGCTATACATATTTAAATTTTAGCTAGATCCATTCCTTTTTTATATTTTTTTGATGACTGTTTTACAACTGCTTGACCACACCTCATAACTTTTCTTTTATGATCAAATGTCATCTTTGGCTCTCCATGTAATTTCCAACCATTAGATAATGCCTCTGTTACTCTTTGACAAAAATCAACAGTGTCATCATCTGTAATAAATCTATAACCTTTCATTTCACCTTCCTTTCATTTAATACTTAATAAATTTACTTCTATAATTTTAATTAAGTACTCAACAAGATCAGTTTGCATATCAACTGTGAATTTATTTTTATCTTTTGATCCCATAGCCAATATTAGACTATCTTCATGAAATTTAACTTTTAATAAAATATATGATTTTATTGTCGCTGATTTATTTGGAAAAAATAAAAGTAAACCTTTAGGATTTTGATTTAAATTTGTAACCATTTTGTTTTTAAAATAACTATTTGCAATTTTAATATCCAGTTGTGATAAGTTTTCTGCTTCAATATTTTCATTTGTAACAAAACAATTCATTTCATCACAACCTAAAATTGTTTTAAGATCATTTTTAATTAAGCTTATTAATTTTTGTAAACTTTTTACATTAAGAATTCTAATTGTAGATTTTAGAATTCTTTTTTGAGCATTTAAATGACTTTTTCCTGCAAGTAATACTTTTGTCATTTGATTTTGTAGATCTATATTTTGTTGCGATATTTTTTTATATCTATAAGCTTCTAAATCAACAACCTTATCAGAACTATTATCTACGGTTGGAAAATTTAGTTCATTAACTAATTCTGAATTTTTAATAAAAAAATTTTTATTTTTTTTTAAAAAATTTATTATTTCTTTTTCTTTAATTTCATCTTCATGTGCCATGATGATTATTTTGGCAAGATTTGTTGTCCTGTTTTTGCCCAATCATCAAGAAATGCTTTAAGCCCTTTATCTGTCAGAGGGTGTTTATATAATTCATGAATAACTTTAGGTGGCAGAGTTGAAACATGAGCACCAATCACAGCTGCATCAATCAAATGTTGCGTATTTCTTACTGAAGCAACTAATACTTCTGTATCAAATCCATAATTTTCATACATTATCACTATATCTGAAATCAGATCCATTCCTTTTTCACCAATATCATCAAGTCTTCCTACGAATGGAGAAATAAATGTTGCGCCAACCTTAGCGGCTAGCAATGCTTGAGCAGCACTGAAACATAATGTTACATTTACCATGATGTTTTTTTCTCTGAGAGCTTTGCATGTTTGAAGACCGGCAGGTGTTAGAGGTACTTTTACAGCAACATTCTTAGCTAATGATGCTAAGTATTCACCCTCTTCAAGCATTTTATCATATTCAGTTGCTGTCACTTCTGCACTTACAGGACCTGATACTATAGAACAAATTGTTTTAATTGTTTCTCCCATATCCTTACCACTTTTTGCAATCAAAGATGGGTTTGTCGTAACACCATCTATTAGGCCGCTTGGCATTAGCTCTTCAATCTGAGGTATATCGGCAGTGTCTATAAAAAATTTCATTGTTTGTTGTATACCATATACAAGTTATTTAGAAAGTTAACATATAAAAAATATATAAATATAATGTTGTACGATGTAGTAGTAACAAGACCTTTCGACAAAGTTTTTACTTATTCTTCAAAAAATGAGCAACTTGAAATTGGTCAAATAGTCTTAGTTCCATTTGGAAAAAAAATAGAAGCTGGAATTATTTGGAAGAAGAATGTTAAAAATCCTGGATACGAAATTAAAGAGGTTATAAAAATTTGCAATGATCTTATCCTTCAGAATTCTTCAATCGATTTTATAAATTGGATCACAAATTATACTTTAGCTCCACTAGGCGCAGTCTTAAAACTATTTCTTATTAACAATGATATAGTAGAATTTGATAAAGAAAAATTAGATAGAAACAATAATTCTGAACCATCTTTAGTATCCTTAAATGAAGAACAAGCAAATTCATTTAAAGAAATAACCCAATCATTTAAAAAATCAAACAAACCTGTTTTATTAGAAGGTGTAACAGGCTCTGGCAAGACTGAAGTATATTTTGAAATAATAGATAAATTTTTAAAAGAAAAAAAACAAATATTAATAATGGTTCCAGAAATTAGCTTAACACCGCAATTAGAGACAAGAGTAAAGAAGCGTTTTGGAATGGAAGTATGTTTGTGGCATTCTAAAATTACAAAAAAAAATAGGCAAAAAATTTGGCATCAATGTTACTCAGGCGATCCAGTTATTGTTATTGGCGCTCGTTCAAGTTTATTTCTTCCTTTTACAAATTTAGGATTAATTGTTGTCGATGAAGAACATGATTCTAGTTATAAACAAGAGGACAATATACGTTACCAAGCAAGAGATCTTGCAGTTGTAAGAGCTAAAATTGAAAAAAATTTTATACTATTAGCCTCAGCAACACCGTCTTTAGAAACAATAAATAATGTTAAAATTAAAAAATATGATCAAGTCTATTTATCAAAACAATTTTCTGGAACTCCATTACCTGAAATTTCTATAATTGATTTAAATAAAAATAAACTTGATAAAGATAAATGGATATCACAATCAATTATAGATTCTATTTCTCAGTGCTTAGAAAATAATGAACAAACTCTTATTTTTTTAAATCGTAGAGGATATTCTCCATTAACCTTATGTAACAGTTGTGGATTCAGATATGAATGTGATCAATGTTCATCATGGATGGTAATACATCAACACAAAAAAGTTTTCTTATGCCATCAATGTGGAACTATAAAAAAATTAAATTTAGATTGTCCTCAATGTAATGAAAAAGATAGTATAAAATTTGTTGGTCCTGGAGTTGAGAGAGTTGCAGAGGAGTTAAAAGAATTCTTTCCTGGGAAAAATATTTCTATCATGTCTAGCGACAATGTTAATACACCAAACAAAATTAAAAAATTTATTACTGATATAAACAACAAAGATATAGATATAATTGTAGCCACACAAATTATGGCAAAAGGATATGATTTTCCAAATTTGTCATTAGTAGGAATCGTTGATGCGGACGCAGGTTTATTTGGTGGTGATCCTAGAGCTATAGAAAAAACTTTTAATCTACTTCAGCAAGTTGGAGGAAGAGCTGGTAGAGGAAAAAAAATTGGTAAAGTTTTTCTTCAAACATATTTTCCAGATCAAGAAATAATTAAGTCGATTCAACTTCGAGAAAGAGAAGCTTTTATTGAAAGAGCTTTAGAAGAAAGAAAGAATTTTAATATTCCTCCTTTTGGTTTTATGACTTCAATAATTCTTTCTAGTCATACAAAAGCTTTAGTTCTTAAACATGCTTCAAGACTGGTTCAACAAGATCAAAATAGTAAAAATATTAAAATTCTTGGTCCAGTTGAAGCTCCAATTTTTCTGCTTAGAGGACAATATCGATACAGAATATTATTGAAGAGTAATAGTAGAAAAAATCTGAATAAATTCACAAAAACAATTGTCGAAAAGACTAAATTACCTTCTTCTGTAAAGTTAATTATTGATGTCGATCCCTATTCATTTATGTAATTTACCCACAATTTTAAAAATATCTTCAATTTAACTCATTTGACGCACAAACTGACAGTTTACCTACTTTTTCTGATGTGTTAATACCCTATTTCTAAACTTCTTATGAACTTAATTTATGGCATCTAATACATTGTCTGGAGATCTTATATCGGAAAGGTACGGAGCAGCTCTCTATGATCTTGCTTCTGAAAAAAAATGTATTGATGATATTCTAAATGACTTTGGATTAGTGCAAAAAGCATTAAAAGAAAGTTCAGAATTGAGACAAGTAATTAAAAGTCCATTAGTAAATTCAGATGAGAAGCTTAATATTTTGTTAAAATTATTTTCTAAAGCAAATTTACATAATCTTACGACAACTTTTTTAAAAGTTCTTGATAACAATAAAAGAATTTCAAATATTGCTTCTATTATTTTACAATTTAAAAAAATAAACTCCGAAAAAAGAGGTGATATTACTGCTGACATAACATCAGCAAACATATTATCTGATGATGAAAAAAATAATATTACAAATCAACTTAAAAAATCTTTAGGTGAAAAATTATCTTTAAATTTTGATGTCGATGAAGACATTATTGGTGGTTTAATTGTTAAGGTTGGTTCCAAAATGATTGATACATCTATAGCGAATAAAATTAATAAACTTAAAATTGCAATGAAGGGGGCATAATGGAAATTAAAGCTGCAGAAATATCGTCTGTAATTAAAGACCAAATAGCTAATTTTGAAACTAAAGCGGATGTTGCTGAGGTTGGAACAGTACTAAGTGTTGGAGATGGAATTGCACGTGTGTATGGTCTTGATCAAGTACAAGCTGGAGAGATGGTAGAATTCCCAGGCGGCATTAAAGGTATGGCCCTCAACCTTGAAATGGATAACGTTGGTGTTTCAATCTTCGGTGATGATACTGGAATTAAAGAAGGTGACACAGTTAAACGTACAGGAGAAATTGTTGACGTTCCTGTTGGAAAAGAATTGTTAGGACGTGTTGTTGATGGTTTAGGAAATCCTATTGATGGTAAAGGGCCTATTCAATCGTCTGAAAAGAGAAGAATTGAATTAAAAGCTCCAGGTATTATTCCTCGTCAAAGTGTATCTGAACCTATGCAGACGGGTATTAAAGCACTTGATGCTCTTGTTCCAGTTGGAAGAGGACAGCGTGAATTAATAATTGGTGACAGACAAACAGGTAAAACTGCTGTTGCTATTGATACAATCTTAAATCAAAAATCTGTAAATCAATCAGACAATGAAAAAGAAAAGTTATATTGTATCTACGTTGCGATTGGTCAGAAAAGATCTACAGTTGCTCAAATTGTAAAAACGCTAGAAGATAATGGTGCAATGGAATATACAATTGTTGTATCTGCAACTGCATCAGAGCCTGCACCGTTGCAATTTTTATCTGCTTATACTGGCTGTACAATGGGTGAGTATTTTAGAGATAATGGAATGCATGCATTAATTGTTTATGATGATTTATCAAAGCAAGCAGTTGCTTACAGGCAGATGTCTCTTTTATTAAGAAGACCTCCTGGACGTGAAGCATATCCCGGAGATGTATTTTACATTCATAGTCGTCTTTTAGAGAGAGCTGCCAAAATGAGTGATGAACACGGTGGCGGGAGTTTAACCGCTCTTCCAATTATTGAGACACAAGCTGGAGACTTATCTGCTTACATTCCAACAAATGTTATTTCCATTACGGATGGACAAATATTTTTAGAAACAAACTTATTTTTTGCTGGTATTCGTCCTGCGATTAACGTTGGTCTTTCAGTAAGTCGTGTTGGTTCGGCTGCTCAAACAAAAGCAATGAAAAAAATTGCTGGTCCTGTAAAACTAGAATTAGCTCAATATCGTGAGATGGCTGCTTTTGCACAGTTTGCATCAGATTTAGATGCTTCAACAAAACAATTACTTGATCGTGGTGCAAGACTAGTTGAAATTTTAAAACAAGGTCAATATTCACCACTAACCGTTTCAGAGCAAGTTGTATCTATTTATGCAGGTGTTCGCGGATATCTTGATAAAGTTGCAGTAGGCGATGTAGTCAAGTTTGAAACAGAAGTTTTAAATGAGATTAGAACTAAGCATAGTGATTTATTAGATGCAATTGCCAATGAAAAAGAATTATCTAAAGATAATGACGATAAATTAAAATCAATCTTAGATGATTTGGTTGGAAAGTTTGCAAGTAACTAATCTATGCCAAGTTTAAAAGATATCAAAACTCAGATCAATTCAGTTGGATCTACAAAAAAAATTACATCAGCAATGAAAATGGTTGCTGCAAGTAAGTTACGTAGATCACAAGAAAAAGCTGAAGCGGCAAGACCATATTCATCAAGACTAGAGGAGATGCTTTCCTCTCTTGCATCATCTGCCGCATCTGGGGAAGGTATAATTAAACTCTTAACAGGCACTGGCAATGATCAGAATTATGTCGTAGTTCCAGTAAGTGCTGATAGAGGTTTATGCGGTGGATTTAACAGCAGCATAAATAGAGAAACTTTTAAGTTAGTTAAATCACTTGAGGGTAATGGAAAAAAAGTTCAACTAATGCCAGTTGGGAAAAAAAGTAGAGACTTTTTTAATAGGGTAATGAAGGATCAAATTATAGAGAGTTTTGTCGACTTAAATGTTTCAAGTACTGGTTACGAGTCTGCATTAAACATTTCTAATAAGCTTCAAGAATTATACTTTGATGGTAAGTTTGATAAATGCATATTAGTTTTTAACAAATTTAAATCAGCTATTTCGCAAGAAGTAACACAACAACAATTAATACCATTAGACGTTTCAAATTCTGAAAAGGAAGAAGAAAAAGAAAATTCTTCAAATGCAATTTATGATTATGAGCCTGATGAAGAAACAATTTTAAAGGATTTACTTCCAAAAAATGTTTCTATTCAAATATTTAAAGTACTCTTAGAAAGTGATGCAGGGGAACAGGGAGCAAGAATGGCCGCAATGGACAACGCAACCCGAAACGCAGGTGAAATGATAGATAGTTTAACGTTAAAGTATAATAGAACGCGACAAGCGTTCATTACAAAAGAATTAATAGAGATTATTTCTGGAGCTGAATCAATATAAAGGGGGATATATGGCTAACAATTTAACTGGAAAAATATCACAAGTTCTCGGAGCTGTTGTTGATGTAGAGTTCGATGGTGAACTTCCTGCAATCATGAACGCTCTAGAAGTTGACAACAACGGAACAAGATTAATGCTAGAGGTTGCTCAGCATTTAGGAGAAAATGCTGTTCGTACAATTGCTATGGATACAACAGATGGACTAGTTAGAGGTCAAACAGCTACTGATACAGGTGCCCCTATTTCAATGCCTGTAGGCCCAGAAACTTTAGGTAGAATTATGAATGTTGTAGGAGAGCCAGTTGACGAAAGAGGCGATATTGGAACGAGTAAATCTTATCCTATTCATAGACCAGCACCAGAGTTTGTTGATCAATCTACAGAAACCGAAGTTCTAGTAACAGGAATTAAAGTAGTTGATCTACTAGCACCTTATGCAAGAGGTGGTAAGATTGGATTATTTGGCGGAGCTGGAGTTGGTAAGACGGTTTTAATTATGGAGTTAATTAATAACATTGCCAAGGCTCATGGAGGGTATTCTGTATTTGCTGGTGTAGGTGAAAGAACTCGTGAGGGTAATGACTTGTACCACGAAATGATTGAGTCAGGAATTATTGATCTAAAAGGTAAGGACTCAAAAGTTGCACTTGTTTATGGTCAGATGAACGAACCACCAGGAGCAAGAGCAAGAGTTGCTCTATCAGGATTAACCCAAGCAGAATATTTTAGAGACGAAGAAGGACAGGACGTTTTATTTTTTGTAGATAATATCTTTAGATTTACTCAAGCTGGATCTGAAGTGTCAGCTCTCCTAGGACGTATTCCATCTGCAGTTGGATATCAACCAACACTTGCAACTGATATGGGTGCCCTGCAAGAGCGAATTACAACTACAAAAAAAGGATCAATTACATCAGTGCAAGCAATCTATGTTCCTGCGGATGACCTAACGGATCCCGCACCTGCTACATCTTTTTCACACTTGGATGCAACAACAGTTTTAAATAGGGCCATTTCTGAAAAAGGAATATATCCAGCAGTTGACCCACTAGATTCTACTTCAAGAATTTTAGACCCACAAGTTGTTGGTGATGACCATTACAGAGTAGCCAGAGAAGTGCAGAGAGTCTTACAAACATATAAAAGTCTTCAAGATATTATTGCTATTTTAGGAATGGATGAACTTTCAGAAGAAGATAAGCTAACAGTTGCTAGAGCAAGAAAAATAGAAAAGTTTTTGAGCCAACCATTTTTCGTAGCAGAAGTTTTCACAGGTTCACCAGGTAAATATGTTGATCTTGAAGATACCATTAAGAGTTTTGATGGACTGGTAAAAGGAGAATATGATCATATGCCAGAAGCTGCATTTTATATGGTAGGTGGCATAGATGAAGCAATTGAAAAAGCTAAAAAATTAGAAGCTGAAGCCGCATAATGGCAACAATTTCTTTTGATTTAGTTTCTCCAGAAAACCTTGTCTTCAATGATGAAGTTGGTACTATAATTGTCCCTGGCAAAGATGGCGACCTAGGTATTTTACCAGGACATAGTAAGGTTATGTCTTCTCTTAGACCAGGAAGAGTAATGGTATACAGTGAAGATAAAAATTTAATTAAATCCTTTTTTGTTTCTGGTGGTTTTGCAGAAATCAATCCTGAAAAATGTATTGTTCTTGCAGAAAGTGTTGTTGAAGTTAATTCCTTAGAAAAAACATCAATTGAAAAAGAAATACAAGAATTAGAAAATAAAGAAGGTAAAGAATCAGAGGAACAACTTTCTGTAGCTAAAGCAAAATTAGAAGCAATTAATGTAAATTATTACGATAAAATTTAATTTCTTTCTAAATTAAACTTTAACTAAATTACTTCTAAATTCTTTTTGAATTTTTATATAAACATTTCTTTTAAATGGTACTGCGTTTTGGCTAATTTCATTATAGTCCATCCATTTCCATTCACTAAACTCAGGATTTTCTGTTCCTACATTTATGTCGTTATCAATTCCTGTAAAACGAAATAAAAACCACTTTTGAATTTGACCTATGTATTTATCACCCCAAGGTAATGTCTTGAGTGTTTCTGTAGGTATGTCATAAGAGATCCATTCTTGAGATGAATTAATCAAAGATGCATTATTCGTACCAATCTCTTCCATCATTTCTCTCCAAACTGCTTCTTCAGGATTTTCATTTTCATCGATTCCACCTTGAGGCATTTGCCAATATCCACTTGGATGATCTAATCTTCGACCAACTAAAATTTGATTTCTTGCATTGAGAATCATCATTCCCACACATTTTCTATATTTTTTTTGCATTATTATTCTTGAGTTTCATTAAAGAGACTTACACCTTGCACAAGATCAAAGGCTCTTCGAAGTTGATAATCAATCTCTAAACGTTTTTCAAATTCACTTAATTCATTATCTGCATTTTCTTCTACATCTTCTTCATTATTTTTATCAAGAGAGTCTTTTAGATCTGATTCAGAAAATCTTTTATAATCAAAAGATTCAAATTCTCCTTGTTCAATGATTATATCTGGTACGATCCCCTTACCTTGGATTGATTCACCTGAAGGAGTATAATATCTGGCGGTAGTTAATCTTATACCAGTTAGATTATCACTATTTGAAACTTGAAAAGGAATTATTGTTTGAACTGAACCCTTTCCAAAAGATTGTGTACCTATAATGATTGCTCTTTTATGATCTTGAAGTGCGCCTGCAACAATTTCAGAAGCTGATGCAGAACCACCATCAATAATTACAACAAGTGGTTTTCCATTAGTTCTATCAGATTTTTTTGCACGATATCTTCTTATGTCTTTTTTATCTCTACCTCTTGTTGAAACAATTTCTCCTCTTTCCAAGAATATATCCGTTACCTTAACTGCTTGTGTAAGAAGACCGCCTGGGTTTGACCGTACATCTAAAACGTAACCTTTTATTTTATTTTCTTGTTCAATCTTTTTTATAGCATTTAGAAGACCACTTTCTGTTTGTTCATTAAAAGATGTTATTCTTAAGTATCCAATATTGTTAAACACTTCACTTTTAACTGATCTAATTTTGATATAATCTCTGATAATTTCAATCTCAAAGGGTTCAGTATTTGCTCTTGAAATAGTAATTACTATTGGCTCACCTTTTTTGCCTCTCATTAATTCAACAGCTTCATTTAGAGTTAGACCAAAAACAGGTGTTTCGTCTATTTGAATAATATAATCACCTGCAAGAACTCCAGCATCATATGCCGGTGTGTCTTCTATAGGTGCTATAACTTTTACAAAACCTTCCTCCATGGTAATTTCAATACCTAATCCACCAAATTTACCCTCAGTATCCATTTGCATTTCTTGAAATACTTCTTCATTCATAAAACCAGAATGAGGATCTAAACCTGACAACATTCCATCAATCGCTTTTTCAATTAATTCTTGATCCGTTACCTCTTCCACATAGGAAGATCTTACCCTGTCAAATACTTGTCCAAATAGATCTAAATATTTATATTTTTCTTCATCTGAAGAAGATCCATACGTTTTAGGTGCAAGAAGTGTAATGAGGGTGAACAGTAGTATTACTTTTAAAAAAACATTTTTTGAAATTATCATATATTTTAAGCTAGTTTAGTTTGTGAAGAATCAAAGCTTACTTCCCATAATTTTTCTAATGCATATAATTCTCTAATTTCTTGTCGAAACAAATGAACAATAATCTCACCTGCATCAACAATTATCCAGTCACATTGAGGTCTTCCTTCAGGATTCGGACATTTTATACCTGCTTTTTTTAATTTTTTTACCATTTCATCTGCTGTAGCATCTGAATGTCTAGTTGATCTACAGGTAGCAATCACAAAGGCATCAGCAACGGATGATTTATTAGATAAATCAATAACTTTTATATCTTCAGCTTTTGCATCACTTAGTATTGATACAATATTTTCTGTTAATGAAGTAATTTTATTAATATTTGCCTCTTAATTTATTTCTTTGATTTCTAATTTCAGATGATGAAATTTTAATTTCTTTATTTTGAATCAAAGTCCATGCAGGAATTTTTTTTGAAACATGTTCTATGTCTTGAGCTATATATTTGTGATGAATAAATTTTTTTGCTGCAACACTTTTCAAAGCATTCGTATTATATCCATGTCTTCTAAAAATAACAATAGAGATAATATGAAAAATTGATTGCCATTTTTCCCATTCGTGGAAATTAACCAAATTGTCTGCACCCATTAACCAAAAAAATTTAATATTTTTATAATATTGAATTAGAAACTTAATTGTTTGATAAGAATATTCAGATTTAATTTTTTTTTCTACTTCTAATATTTTTATGGGAAAATTTTTTGTAATTTGTTTACAATTTTGTAATCTCTCTTCGTATGTTGCGGGTTTTGAAATCTTCAAGGGGTTTTGGGGTGTAACTAGCCACCAAATTTCATCTAGCTGTAATACTTTTTTTGCTTCATTTGAAATAAATAGATGTCCTCGATGTGGCGGATCAAAAGACCCTCCCAGAAGTCCAATCTTTTTCAATTAAGGTCTTTCTTGACCATTACCATTAACTACATATTTAAATGTAGTTAGATGTTTTGTTCCCACTGGTCCTCTTACATGTATTTTGTCTGTTGAGATTCCTATCTCAGCACCAAAACCAAATTCACCTCCATCCGCAAATTGTGTAGATGCATTTTTAAGTATTATTGCGCTGTCAATTTTATTATAAAATTTTTCAAAGGTTTTTTCACTTTCTGTAATTATACTTTCTGTATGTCCAGAAGAATAATTATTTATATGCTTAACCGCTTCATCAACTCCTGAAACAATTTTTACTGATAAAATTTTATCTAAATATTCTAATGACCAATCTTCTTCACTTGCGGTTTTAAAATCACTATCTAAAGACTGAATATATTCATCGCCTCTAATTTCACAATTTACTTCTTTTAGAGGTTTTAATATTTTCATTGCTTCGTCTTTAATTTTTTCATCAATTAAAAGTGTTTCCGCAGCACCACAAATTTCGGGACGCCTCATTTTACTATTAAAAACTACTTTTTCTGCGATGCTTAAATCAGCATCTTTATCTACATACACATGACATATACCGTCTAAATGTTTGATAACTGGTATTTTGCTTGCTGAATTAATTTTTTCAATCAAACCTTTGCCGCCTCTAGGAATAATTACGTCAACATAATCTCTCATGCTTAGTAAATGATCAACCGCTTCTCTTTCAGGCGTATTAATCATTTGGACACAATGTTCAGGGAGGCCAGCTTCTGTGAAAGCATTTGTAATATTATTTACCAATTCCTTAGAGGAATGAAAACTATCACTACCACCTCTTAAAATTATACAATTGCCAGATTTTATGGAAAGACAAGATGCATCAACAGTGACATTCGGTCTGGATTCATAAATCACACCTAATACACCAAGTGGTGTTGAAATTTTACGAAACTGTAAACCATTAGGTCTTTTCCATTTTTCTAATGTAATGCCAATTGGATCTGGTATTTGGATTATATCTTCAATTGATGTAATCAATCCATCAATAGATTTTTCAGTTAATGTAAGTCTATTTATTAAAGGCTTAGCTAAAGATTTTTTTTCACCATTTTCTAAATCTATTTTATTAGCTTCAAGAATTTTATTTCTATTTTTATCTAAATTTTTAATGAGTTTTGTTAAAGCAAGATTTTTTTGATCGCTGTTACAGACTTTCATATTTAGAGAGGCAGATTTTGCTCTTTTGCCTAATTCAATAATATTATTTTCAATGCTCATGTAGAAAGCTTAACTAAGTTATCTTTATGTACCACTTCATCTCTTCCTTCGAAACCTAAAACTTTATAAATTTCTTTACTTTTCTTTCCAATAATTTTTTTTGCATCATTAAAATCATAAGCAGATATGCCTATTGCTACCTTTTGACCATTCTCAACTAAGATAGATATTACATCGCCTCTTTTGAACCTTCCTTTGATATCTATTATACCTGCAGGAAGAAGACTTTTATTTTTCAAAATTGCATTTTTAGCTCCTGCATCAATAACAATAGATCCTGATGGTTTTAAATGATTTAATAACCATTTTTTTTTGGACGAGTTTGTAGAATTTAAGGGATAAAAGATTGTTGAATTTTTTTTATTAATATCACTGATTGGTTTGTTTTTATCACTATTAGTGATTATCGTAGCACAACCGTTTTCAGCACATATCTTTGCTGCTAAAATTTTTGTGGCCATTCCTCCACTACCTAGCTCAGAAGATTGATAATTTCCAAGTTCTTCAATTTTTTTATCAATTTTAAATACCTCTGAAATTTTTTTTACATCCATGTCTTTTTTTGGATTACCCTGGTATAACCCATCAATATCACTTAATAAAATTAATAAATCAGCTTCAATCATCTGTGCTACTCGTGCTGCCAATCTATCATTATCACCATAGCGAATTTCTTCAGTAGCAACAGTGTCGTTTTCATTGATGATTGGGATTATGTTTTTGCTTTGTAATGATGATATTGTATTTCTAGCATTTAAATATCGTCGCCTCTCTTCACTATCTTCTAATGTTAATAGAATTTGAGAAACACCTATCTTGTATTTTCCTAGTTTATTTCGCCATTGATGGGCTAATTCAATTTGACCAACTGAAGCTGCTGCCTGTTTATCTTCTAATTTTCTTAACTTTGTATTTGAAATACTTTTTGCACCTAAAGCAATAGCGCCAGAACACACAATCACAATTTTTTTTGTTTTATTCAATTCCGCAATGTCTTTACATAAATTATCCAACCACTTAGATTTGATCTTTTTTGTTTTCGAATCAACAATTGAATTTGAACCAATTTTTACAACTACTTTTTTATATTTTTTAATCATTTGTGATTTCATTATATTTGAATAAATAATCAATTAGATCATCTATACCTTCATTATTAAAACTTGATATAAAAAGAATATCAGAATTTAACTTTTGATTAATCTTAATTTTTTTTTCTTCTAAATTTTCATTGAGTAAATCAACTTTGGTTAAAACAATTATTTCTTTTTTTGAAGACACTTTTTCACTATATTTTGAAATTTCGTTTCTTACTGTATGATAGTTTTCGTACCAATTGTCGTCATTTATATCTACTAAATGAAGTAAATACTTACATCTCTCGATATGTGCTAAAAATTTATCTCCCAAACCTTTTCCCTCATGCGCACCTTCAATCAAACCTGGGATATCTGCTAATACAATTTCTTTATCAAAGCGTTTTACGGTACCAAGTACAGGATGTAAGGTTGTAAATGGATAATCCCCAATTTTTGGGTTAGCATTAGAAATTGTTGATAACAGAGTTGATTTACCAGCATTAGGTAAACCTATTACTCCTATATCTGCAAATAATTTGAGTGATAACCATATCCATCTCTCTTCTCCTAATTCACCTTTTGTAAATTTTCTTGGAGCTTGGTTAACTGATGATTTAAAATGATTATTTCCTAAACCACCATTACCACCCTTTAATAAAATGTATTCTTCATTAATTTTTGTTAGATCAGTTAGCAATACTGTTTTATCTTCATTGTAAATTTCTGTTCCAGGAGGAACTTTAATAACCATGTTGCTTCCATTCGCACCTGTTTGATTTTTTCCCCTTCCATTTTCACCTTTTTTTGCTTTAAAATGTTGTTGGTATCTAAAATCAATTAGTGTGTTTAAATTATCATCCACTTTAAAAATAATATTGCCACCTTTGCCTCCATCACCTCCATTAGGGCCGCCAAACTCAATATATTTTTCCCTACGAAAACTAGTGCAGCCATCTCCACCATTACCTGATGCAATATATATTTTTGCTTGATCTAAAAATTTCATAATAAATTTTTAATTAATTGGGATTATTGTTCTGTGGGAACAACTGATACAAAAGTTCTTACTCTTGTTTTTTTAAAAGCTACTTTTCCATTTATTGTAGCAAATATTGTGTGATCTTTACCTATGCCAACATTATCACCTGGATGAAACTTTGTGCCTCGTTGCCTAATAATAATGTTTCCTGCTATTACGTTTTCACCGCCAAATTTCTTAACTCCAAGTCTTCGACCCGCCGAGTCTCTTCCATTCCTTGAGCTACCACCTGCTTTTTTCGTCGCCATTATTTATCTTCTTTTTTAGTTTTAACAGTTTTTTTAACAGTTTTCTTTACTGATTTTTTCTTAGTAGGTGAAGCTTTATTTACTGCTTTTTTTGCAACTGTCTTCTTTTTTGTAACTTTTACCTCTTTAGACTCAATTTTTTCTTTAGTAACTTTAGTTTCAGTTTTTTTAGCTTTTTTTGTTTCAGGTTCAGCAGTGGACTTTTTTCCACCATAAGAAATTGATTCTATTCTTAATACAGTCAGATATTGTCTATGCCCTTGTGTTAGTCTGTAATTTTGTCTTTTTCTTTTTTTAAAAACTATTATTTTTTTATCTCTGATTTGATCAACAATTTTTGCTTCAATTGAAGCATCTTTTAGTAATGGCTCGCCTAAGCTATTTGTGCTTTGATCACTGATCGCTAATACATCAGTAATAGAAACTTTATCACCTTTGGATCCCTCAAGTTTTTCTACTTTAAGTATCTGACCAGCTCTTGCTGAGTATTGCTTTCCACCAGTTTTGAAAATTGCTAACATATCTTTTGATGGCGGGGTTTATAGTGAACTATGCTAATAGTCAAATTAAAAATGTGGCGCAAATACTGGAAATAAAGACCTTAAAAGCTATCCTTTGCTTTTCGCAAATAAGCAAACAATTCAAAATCTGTAAAACCTAGCTCTTTCTTAATTATAGTACCTAATTTTGAATTTTGATTCAGGAATAAGTTATATTGTTTTTCATCTTCTAATAAAAAAGGTACAGATTTTCCTTTATTGTTTAAATCATCATTAATTTTGTTTCTAACTGTCAAATAAGCACTTTCTTTTTTGAGTGTTTTCTCAAGAAAATTTAAATTGCTTATTGTGTATTCATGACCACAATAAATAATTGTATTTTTATCTAACTCATTAATTTTTTTTAAACTGTGAAACATTTGATTTAATGTTCCTTCAAACACACGACCACAACCAAGTCTGAACAGTGTATCACCACAAAATAAAATACTATTGTTTTCATCATAGTAAATTAAATGATCTAATGTATGCCCAGGTGTTTTTATTATTCTAAATGTATTTAAGCAGGTGTTGATCTCATCTCCATCACATAAAACAAATCTTGTATTTTCAATCTGGGCACTTGGAGAGTGTATATTAACTTTTGGAAAAGCATTAAGTATTCCTTTTACACCTGATGTGTGGTCTTTATGATGATGTGTAATAAATATATCTTCTATGGTTAGATTGTTTTCAAGAGCAAAATTTAATATAGGATTACTATCAGCAGGATCTACAACACAGCTCTTAAGCGTGTTATTATATAAAACAAAAGAGTAGTTATCTTTTAATTGATTTATAATTTCAACTTTCATCTAATAACTAATTTGCAATAACAGAATTTTTTGCAAAAACTTTTTTTGAAGATTTAATTTTTATTGGTTCAAAATTTTTATAACTTAATAAAAAGATAGCTTCGTGAGTGAAAAAATTAACTCCAGTAATTGACTCACTTATATCAAATTGTCTCCCTTTTGATGTTAATCCAATACTTTTTTCAATCACAATATTCATTTCATTACACAAATTCAAAAAATCCTTAATTGTAAAAAAATGAATGTTAGGTGTGTCATACCATGTATAAGGTAAACTTTCTGTTACTGGCATTTTTCCAGATATTAAAAGCTGTAATCTTATTTTCCAATGTCCAAAGTTAGGAAAAGAAACTATTGCTTTTGATCCTATTCTTAATAATTCAGACAGAATATCTTTGGGTTTCATCATTGCTTGTAAAGTTTGACTTAAAATAACATAATCAAAACTATTATTTGAATATTGGGACAGATCTAATTCGGCATTTCCATGTACAACATTGAAACCTCTTGCGATAGCATTTGCAGCTAGATCTCTATTTAATTCAATGCCATGAGTTTTTGCATTACGATTATTTTCTAATTGTTCCATAAGACCGCCATCACCACATCCAATATCTAGGATTTTTCTATCTTGTGTGATAAGTGTTTCAATAAGAGACCAATCTTTTCTTATGCTATTAATTTTATTCATCTATCTTCGCATAGTTGTTTGTTAGGAAACCTTTTATTACATCATCTAACTGTGGTTCCTCTAATAAAAAACTATCATGTCCTTTATCAGTATCAATTTCTAGGAAGCTTACTTCTCTTGATAGAGAATTTAATTGATTTACAATCATTTTACTTTCTATTGTAGGGAATAACCAATCCGAGGTAAATGAAACAATTAAATATTTTAAATGGTTATTTGGATTATGACTAAACTCAATATTTTTTCTAAATGTTTCATCATGATCAAAATAATCCATAGCTCTTGTTAAATAAAGATATGAATTTGCATCAAATCTTTCAACAAATGATTTACCTTGATATCTCAGATAACTCTCAACTTGAAAATCAGCATCAAATCCAAAAGAAATAATATCTCTTGATTGAAGTTTTCTTCCAAATTTTCTATGCATCGCATTTTCGGATAAATATGTGATATGCGCAATCATTCTTGCTACTGATAGACCTCTTTCTGGCACTTCATTATTTTCAAAATACTTTCCATTTTTCCAAATAGGATCACTCATTATTGCCTGTCGCCCAACTTCATGAAATGCAATATTTTGCGCCGAATGTTTTAAAGCGCCCGCAATATGTATTATATTTAAAATTTTATCTGGAAAATCGATTGCCCATTGAAGTGCTTGCATTGCTCCCATCGAACCACCAATGACAGAAAATAACTTCTCTATATTTAAACTTTCAATCAATAAAGATTGAGCCTTCACCATATCTTTAATTGTTACGGAAGGAAAATTACCACCATATGCAACATCACTTCCATTTTGTAACTCTTTAGGACCAGTTGAGCCAGCACAACCGCCGAGTACATTTGAACAAATTACAAAAAATTTGTTTGTATCAATTGGTTTATTAGGCCCAACCATTCTAGACCACCAACCTTCTCTACCAGTAATGGGATTATTCCCAGCAACATATTGATCTCCAGTTAAGGCATGGCAAACAAGAATAGCATTAGTTTTATAAACATTTAATTTGCCATATGTTTTGAATGCTAGTTTAAAACTATCTATTATATCTCCTGATTCTAGTTTTAAATTAATATTCTCGAAATAGGCTATTTCGCTTTCAAGTTTTGTGTCTGTAGTAAATTTTGTTTTCATATCTTTTTAATCTAACACTATTTGAAAGAATGAAGGAGGAGTGTAAACGCTTTAGCTGATTATTGCTCCACCCGCAAGCTGTCTCAAATCGGTGATAATCGGTCTTATATTTATATATCTTTCTAAGTCAATAAATCGTCATTTTTTAAATTAAATACTACTTTATTTTGATTTATCGTAAGATAGTTTGTAAAGAAACGTCCAAAATTATGAAAAATAAAGAATTAGACAATTTAAGAAGCAAAATTAATAACATTGATGATGAAATTTTATCATTATTATCTAATCGATCTAAAATTGTTTTAGAAATAGGAAAACACAAAAAAGATAATTCAGTTGTTGATCTAGATAGAGAACAAAAAATTCTCGACAGATTAAGCTCTAAATTTACAGGATCTTATCCAAAAGATACTATTGTTAGACTTTGGAGAGAAATTTTTCAATCTTCTGAAAAACTTCAGAAGTTAACTAAAGAAAATATTCAATCAAAAAGATCTATAGAAAACATTAATGTGTATAAAGGTGGTAAAGCAAAGTTAAATAATAATAAAAGAGTTATTAAACTTTCTTCAAATGAAAATCCCTATGGTGCTTCACCGAAAGCAATTGAATTGTTAGAAACAAAAAATATTAATCATGATTTACATAGATACCCAGAAATTGATGGATCATCATTAAGAGAAGCAATAGCAAAAAATTTTTCTATCGATAGTAATAGAATTATTCTTGGATCTGGCTCAGATGAAGTTTTATTATTTGCAGCTTTGGCATTTTGTCAAGATGGCGATGAAATTCTCCACGCAAACCACGGCTTTGAGATGTATTCAATTGTGAGTAAAGTAGTTGGTGCAGTTCCAAAAAAAATTAAGGAAGATGTAAATTTCAATTTAAATATTGAAAATCTCATAGATCAAACAAATGACGCTACTAAAGTAATTTATATTGCATCACCTAATAATCCAACTGGAACTTATTTATCTAGAGACCAACTTGTTAAATTAATGAATAGTATTTCAAAAAATATTATAGTTGTTATAGACGGGGCATATGTCGAATATGTGCAAAAAGATGATTATGATAAAGGATTTAGTTTAACGAATGAATATGAGAATATTATTTTAACAAGAACATTTTCAAAAACTTATGGACTCGCAGCTTTAAGAGTAGGCTGGTGTTATTCGAGTCAAAAAATAGCTGATATAATTAATAAAATTAAACCTCCTTTTAATACGACAACTATTTCACAATCTCTTGCAATTAAAGCTTTGGAGGATAAAGAACATATTGAAAACTCTGTTAAGTTAAATTCTGAAATTAAAGATTGGTTTGAAAATGAGCTCAAACTTCTAAATATTAAAACCAGACAAACTGAAGGTAATTTTACTTTAATTGAAACTTCAGAAGAAGAAGCTGAAAAAATTAGTAATCATCTTATGAATGATGGCATTATTATAAGGCGTTTAAATAGTTATAATCTGCCCAATTTTTTGAGAATTAGTATTGGTACAAGAGAAGAAATGAATTTGACAGTTGAAAGTTTGAAGAAATTTAATGTCTAAAATAACTTATGATTCAGCTTTGGTCATTGGTATGGGATTAATTGGATCATCCATAGCAAGAGCATTGAAGGAAAAACAATTATCAAAAAAAATTTTTGCTATTGATAAGGAAAGTGAGGTAATAAGTATTTCAAAAAATTTAAATCTTGTGGATACAATAGAGAGTGATTTAAATAAATATAATCAACAATTTGATATTATTTTTATTTGTACTCCTTTGAGTTCATATAAGGACATATTTAAGCAATTGAATAGCTATGTTAATGAAACAACACTAGTAACAGATGTTGGTTCAACAAAAGTAAGTGTTATAGAAGATTTTAAAGAATCAATTAATAATAAAAAAATTATATTTGTTCCTGCCCACCCTATTGCTGGATTAGAGAAAAGTGGACCAGAATTTGGTTTCGCAAAGCTGTTTGAGAATAGGTATTGTATTTTGACCCCAATAGAAGCTCAGAGTGAGATAACAAGATCAATTTCAGATATTTGGGAGTCATTTGGAATGAATATAGAAATCATGGAACCTAAACGTCATGACAGAGTTCTAGCTATGACATCTCATATTCCACAACTCATTGCATATTCTGTAGTAGGAACTGCGACAGAGCTTGAATCTCAAATGAAAGATGAAGTAATTAAGTATTCAGCTGCAGGTTTTAGAGATTTCACAAGATTGGCAGGTAGTGATCCAGTAATGTGGCGTGATGTTTATGAAAAAAATAAAGAAGCCGTTTTAGAAATGCTTGGTCGTTTCAGTGAAGATCTACTTACTTATCAAAAAGCAATAAGAAATAATGATTTAAAATATTTGGAAGAAAAATTTATAAAATCAAAAGAAATTAGAAAAATTATTGAAGAGATTGGTCAAGCAGGAACTTTTGATCCCACAGAAAAGAATTAGTTATCTAATAATAAATTTGAAGCAGTTTCTATTCTATTTTGAACTTCGCTCAATAAAACTTTTTTATCTAAACCTTCATCAATTATTGGTAAAAATTTTATAGTAATTAATCCTTTTTCTAATACCCATGATTGTTTTGGCCAACATAAACCTGAATTTAAAGCTACAGGAAGGATTTTTCTTTTTGTATGATTATAAATTCCAATAAAACCTGTCTTATAATCAGGTTTACTACCAGGAAGCTTTCTTGTTCCTTCGGGGAAAATAATAATTGAAGATCCAAAAGATAATTTTGATTGAACTTTTAGTAACATATCTCTCATAGCTTTTGTTCCACCATCTCTATTAATCGCAACCATATTAGACTTGAATAAATATTGGCCAAAAATTGGTATAAAGAAAAGTTCTTTTTTATGAACAAAGAAACAATCTTTTAAATAGTAATAGAGTGCGAGTGTCTCAAATGCGGACTGATGTTTAGAAGCAATTAAGACACTTTCATTTGGAATATTTTCTAAACCCTCAATTTTATGTTTAATATTACATATAAGATTAAGAAAAACAAAAATAACACGTATCCAAAGTTTTGTTGGATATTTAAGTAAATAACTTGGTAATAAGAGAAAAGGTAAACATACAATACCCATCAACACAGTCCATATAACCAAGGAAATATAAAATATTATACTTTTTAAAATTAACATACTTAATGATTTTGTTTTATATACTAGCCTGACTGATCTATATATAATTTATGTTCATTGTTTGCTCTAATTGTGAATTCAAGTATTTAGTAAATTCTGCAGATCTTAAACCAAATGGTAGAATGGTTGAATGCGCAAATTGTAATCATCAATGGTTTCAAGAATTAGATGATACTGACATTACATCATCAGTCCCATCTACAAAAAAAGAAGAATTAGATCAAAATTTAATAAATAATAAACAAAAAGAAAAATTAGAAAAAGGTCCAGTCAGAAATTTACCAAGTACAGTTGTAAGACAAGAAAAACCAAGTGTTATTAATTCAACTATAGTAATTGTTCTAGCTATAGTTGTAATTTTAGCAATATGGATTTATCGATCCTACGGTGCAAATACTTTTATTATTATTGATTTCTATATTAGGGAATTTTTCTTTAATTTAAATTTGATAATTTCAGACCTAGCTAAAATTATACACAATACTTTAAATTAGTTATAACCAACTCGGAATAATATCAGCTTCAATTGTTTTCTCAATTTTTTCTGGAGAATAAATAATTGCATAATTATCATTGTGTACTAAAATTTCAGAGGGCAGTGGCCTAGAATTATAATTAGAAGACATTACTTTGCCATAGGCTCCTGTATTTTTTATAACTAGTAGATTGCCAATTTTTTGTTTAGCCAATTTAATATTTTTTAAAAAAACATCTGAACTTTCACAAATTGGACCAGCAATAGCATAATCCATAAATTCCTCTGATTTTACATCAATCGCTAATATTTCATGATGTGCACCATACATGGCTGGACGTATCAATGTATTCATTCCTGCATCAACAATTAAATAATTTATACCTCCATTATTTTTAATTGTAACAATAGAAGTAACTGTAACTCCAGCCTCAGCAATTAAATACCGACCAGGCTCAAACGATAATTCATATTTTGTTTGCGCAAAACAATTATCAAGTTCTTCTTTTACCATCTCAATATTAAAGTCAGGATCAGAATCTTCATATTTGATATGAAAACCTCCACCCAAATCTACATGCTTGATATTAATACCTGATTCATTAAACTTATCTGCAGCCATTTTCATTTGAGAAAACATATTTTTATATGCTTCAATTTTACTAATTTGACTTCCAATATGACAACTAATACCAATTAAATTCAAATTTTTACAACTTTTAACTAATTTGATAATTTTATCTAAATTTTCAAATTCAATACCAAACTTATCAGTTTTTTTTCCTGTTGAAATTTTACTTAAAGTCTCACCATCAACATCTGGATTAAGTCTAACACCAATATCAACGATTTTATTTTTTTCATTTGCTAAATTATCGAGTAGTTTTATTTCTTCTAAAGATTCAGTATTAATTAAACGTATATTTTTTTGCATAGCATAGAGCAAATCTTGTTCAGATTTTCCAACACCTTCAAAAATTATTTTATTTGGATCGAAACCAGCTTCCAAGGCCCTTTTTAACTCACCAACTGACACTACATCTGCTCCAATATCTAACGATTTCATTAATTTCAAAATAGCTTGATTTGAATTAGACTTAATTGAATAAAAAATATTGTTACTTAAAATTTCTTTAGTTTTATTTACTTGATTTATAATTTTTTCTTGTGAATACACATAAAAAGGCGTCTGACAAACTTTAACTAAGTCATATAAAGAAGTACCCTCAATATACGGGTCGTTATTTTTATAAATTAACATTTATTCAGTATTTATAATAACGGATTGTTGACGTTTTTTCTCTTCTTCTAATTTCTCTAAACACGCTTCATCACATGGATATGTAATTATGGATTTGTCTACTTGATCTTCTGGTAAACTTAAAGGACCAACTTTACCACAGCTAAAAGTAAACAACAAAAATGATAATAATATTAATCTGATCATTATAAGTATTTTTTTATAACAAGTTTTATTATTTTTTTAGTAATTTCAGGGGCTGTACCCCCAAAACTTGATTTTAATTTAACACTGTTAGTAGTTGATAGCACTTTTTTTGCATCAGCTGTTATATTTTTGTCAAATTTTTTTAATTCTCCAAGAGATAATGAATCTATGTTTCTATCTTGTTTTGAACAATAAGAAACAATCTTTCCTGTAACAACATAAGCATCTCTAAATGAATATCTAAGATTTTGAACCAACCAATTAGCCAAATCGGTTGAAGTTGAATTTGAATTATCAATCAACTCTTTCATTCTAGTTTTGTTGAATGTAGATTTTGATAAAATTTCATTCATAACTTTTATACACAAAGAAACATTGTCGTATGAATTAAATGTTATTTGTTTATCGTCTTGTAAGTCTTTACTGTAAGAAAGTGGTAACCCTTTAATAATATTAAGCATTGAACTTAAATTACTAATGATAATACTTGTTTTTCCTCTAACAAGCTCTGCACCATCTGGATTTTTTTTCTGAGGCATAATTGAACTACCAGTTGAAAGATCATCTGGTAAATTTATAAAATTAAATTGTTGATTTGACCAAAGTACTATTTCCTCAGCTATTTTTGATAAATGAACGGCAATTAGTGATAGAACAAATAAAAATTCTATTACAAAGTCTCTATCTGAGACAGTGTCCATTGCATTTTTTGTTGGCTCTCTAAATCCCAACTCTTTAGTTGTATGTTTTCTATCAATAGGAAAAGAAGTCCCTGCAAGAGCAGCTGCACCTAATGGGTTTTCATTAAGACGATATAAACAATCTTCAAGTCTTGTTCTGTCTCTACCAATCATTTCAACATAAGCTAAAACATGATGAGCCAATGTTATTGGTTGAGCAATCTGTAAATGAGTGTAACCTGGCATAATTGTTTCAGTATTTTTTGTTGCAATATTAATTAAAGTTCTCTGAAATTTTTTTAGTTCACTATCTAAAATTTTAGATTCTTTTTTAACCCATAATTTTAAATCAGTTACTACCTGATCATTTCTAGATCTTGCAGTATGAAGCTTTCCTGCAATTTTTCCAATTTTCTTAAATAATAAACTTTCAATGTTCATATGAATATCTTCAAGTTTTTTTGAAAATACTACCTTGTTTTTTTCAATATCTCTTTCAATTGATTTAAGTCCAGAGACTATTGCACTTTGTTCTTTTTTATTTATTATTTTTTGTTTACCGAGCATTCTAGCATGCGCTATTGACCCAGTTATATCTTCTTTATACAGACGTTGATCGATATCTATAGATGTATTAATTGCATCTAAAATCTCACTAGGTCCTTTTGAAAAATGGACATTTCTTGAAGGATTTTTTTTCATTTTGCGCGCCTATAAGAGATATTTATATTAATTTCCACCCTTATGCTTAAATTATTTTCATACGGCAAATTTTTCTTATATAAGCTCACCTTTATAGAACTCACATGAATATTAAAAAAGTAGTAGTAATAGGATCTGGCACTATGGGCAGTGGAATCGCAGCCCAAATAGCAAATGCTGGTATTGATGTAACACTTCTAGACTTACCTTCAAAAGAAGGATCTAGAAACCAAATTATAGAAAACGCTAAAGAAAGAATTAAAAAATCACGTCCTCCACTTTTAGTAGAAAAAAACAAAGCAGAATTAATTAAGGTTGGAAATATTGATGATGACTTTAATGAAGTTGCGGAAGCTGATTGGGTTGTGGAGGCTGTTGTTGAGAGAATAGATATTAAACATAACATTTATGATAAAATTCAGACTACAAGAAAGAACAATTCTATAATTTCATCTAATACATCTACAATTCCATTGAAAATCTTATCTGCAAATATGTCAGATGAAATGAAAAAAAATTTTTGCATTACCCATTTTTTTAATCCAGTTCGATATATGGCATTGCTCGAGATAGTAACTGAAGAAGTTAATGACATTGAAAAAATAAATTTATTAAAACAATTTTGTGATGAAAAACTTGGTAAAGGTGTAATTATTTGTAACGACACTCCAGGATTTATTGGAAACAGAATTGGAGTTTATGCAATGCAAGTTGCTATGACTGAAGCTTTTAAAATGAAGATATCAATTGAAGAAGCTGATGCAGTATTTGGAAGACCAATGGGTATCCCGAAGACTGGAATTTTTGGGCTATACGATTTAATTGGTATCGATTTGATGGCTGATGTTTTAAAAAGTTTTATCAAAGAACTCCCAAAAGAAGATCCTTTCCACGAGGTTGCTCAAGAAATTTCATTGGTCACAAAACTTATTGAAACTGGGTATACAGGAAGAAAAGGTAAGGGTGGTTTTTATAGAATGAATAAATCTGATGGTAAAAAAATTCTTGAAGCTATTAATTTAGAAACTGGCGAGTATCACCCAAGTCAGAAAATTAATTTAGGTATGGGAGATAAAATTGACATAAATAAACTCATTCAAAGAAAAGACAAATACGGTGAATATGCAAAATCAATTCTGACAAAAGTAATTAGGTATGCTGCATATTTAATCCCTGATGTATCATCAAAATATATAGACATAGATGATGCACTTAGATTAGGCTTTAATTGGACTGTTGGCCCTTTTGAAATGCTTTCAAATATTGATACAAAAAATTTTATTGATCAAAATACTGATATTAACTTCTTTAAAGATCTAAAGGGAGTTTTTGAATTTAATAAAAGACCTGGATATTTAGATTCAAATATTGATAATTTAAGATCGTTAAATTTACAAAAAACTTTTGAGAACCCTTCTGCTAATGTTAAAAACGCTTCATCATATCAGGTTGTTGAATTTACTACTAAGGCAAACGCTTTAGATACTGACTCTATGTTAGCTTTAAAAGAAGCTGCTCAATATAATAAAAGCACAATTGTGATTAATGATGCAATGCAATTTTCTGCTGGTGTAAATTTAAATTATGTAATGGAGTTTGCTAAAAATAATGAATGGTCTAAAATTGAAAAATTTATAATTGATTTCCAACAGACGTGTAAAACAATAAAATATGCAGATAAGCCTTTTATTGCTGCACCATCAGGGCTTGCTATTGGCGGTGGTTTTGAAGTGGTATTGCATTGTGATTATAACGTTGCTCATACAAATGTTGTTCTTGGACTAGTTGAATCTTTAGTTGGACTCATTCCTGCTGGTGGGGGCTGTAAGGAAATGCTGTGGCGCTGGTTACAAACTCCAGAAGGTAAAGAAAATTCTGAACATGCGTCTATGAAAGTTTTTGATCTCATTGGTTATGCAATCACTGCTACTTCACCAAATGAAGCGCTTCCAAATCAATTCTTTTTAGAAAAAGATAAGGTAGTAATAAATAGAGACAGACAATTATCAACGGCTATCGATTTATTAAACACTATAGAGGGAAGATATGAAAAACCATCTCAACCTAAATTCAATTTAGGCGGTAGTGCTGTTAGAGATAAAATGTTCGAAAAACTTGAAGCACTATATAATGAAAATAAAATTTTAGACCACGGATTAGAAGTAGGTAAACAAATTGCTTTTGTACTTAGTGGTGGAAATACAAATATTGATAATGAATTAAGTGAAGATGATCTTTATAATCTTGAATTAGAAGCTTTCATGAGACTTATCCAGATGCCTAAAACTCAAGAGCGAATAAAACATACACTTAAAACTGGAAAACCATTAGTAAATTAAATTAATTTCTTGTAGTATTTGAACCTTATAGAAGACAGATGAGTAATTTTGATTCAAACTTAGATAAAAATTCAGCCAATTTTGTTCCATTATCACCCTTAAGTTTTATAACTCGTGTAAAAGATATTTATCCAAACTATGACTCTTTAGTTTATGGCAATAGAAGTTATACTTGGCTTCAAACTTATAATCGATGTACCAAATTTGCTAGTGCATTAGCAAAAAAAGGAATTACAAAAGGTAGTACCGTTTCAATCATAGCGGCAAATACTCCGGAATTATTCGAAGCACATTATTCTATCCCAATGACTGGTGGTGTTATTAATACGATCAATACCAGACTTGATGCAGAAACAATTGCATATATTTTGGATCATAGTGATGCAAAACTTCTTATAACTGATACTCAATTTTCACCTACAATGAAAAAAGCTTTGCAAATATATGGGAAGAATATTCCTATTATTGATATTCATGATGATCAGGCAGTTTTTAAAGATGGTGAGGGTGATACAATTGGAGAAATGACATATGAAGAATTTTTACAAACGGGTGATGATAATTTTAATTGGTCTTTACCTGAAGATGAATGGCAAGCAATCTCACTAAGCTATACATCAGGCACAACTGGTAAACCAAAAGGTGTTGTGTATCACCACCGTGGATCATATTTAATGTCAACAGGAAGTATTACGGCATGGAACATGCCCAATAAATTAACATTTCTATATACCGTTCCAATGTTCCACTGTAACGGATGGGGTTATCCTTGGACAGCTGCTTTAATACATGCAAAGATTATTTGCTGCAGATATATTGTTGCAAAAGATATCTATAATTTAATAGATAAATATAAGGTAACCCATTTCGGAGGTGCTCCTATAGTTTTAAGTTTAATTGCCAACGCAGATGAGAAAGATAAAAAAGAAATAAATCATAAAGTATATGTATTAACTGCTGGAGCTCCACCAACGAGTGCAATTCTTGAAAAGATGGATAACTTAGGTTTTGAAGTTATGCATGTATATGGATTAACTGAAACATACGGTCATATTCTTCAGTGTGCTTGGAATGAAGAATGGGAAACACAATCAAAATCTGAAAAAGCTGATATTAAAGCAAGACAAGGTGTTCGTTACCCAAATACTGAAGAAGTATGTGTTGCAGATCCAGAGACCTATGAAAAAGTTCCAATGGATGGAGAAACCATGGGAGAGATTTTAATTCGAGGTAATGTTGTAATGAAAGGATATTATAAAAATAAAGAGGCGACTGAAACATCCATGAAAAAGGGATGGTTTCACTCTGGTGATTTAGCCGTTGTCTATCCTGATGGATATATTCAAATAAAAGATAGATCGAAAGATATCATAATTTCTGGGGGAGAAAATATTTCATCTGTGGAAGTGGAAAATGTTGTTGCAAAACACCCAGCTGTTTCCTTGGTTGCAGTAGTTGCCAAGCCAGATGAGAAGTGGGGTGAAACACCATGTGCTTTCGTAGAATTAGCCCCTGGAAAAAATGCCACAGAAGACGATATAATTCAGTTTTGTAAAGAAAATATGGCTGGATTTAAAAGACCAAAGCATGTAATCTTTGGTGAATTACCAAAAACATCAACCGGGAAGATACAAAAGTTTGAATTAAGAACAAAAGCAAAGGAGTTATAAATGGATCCAAAAACTTATAAATTTGACACACTAAGTCTACATGCTGGTTATCAACCAAGTAAAAATGCTGGCTCAAGACAAGTACCAATTTATCAAACAACTTCATATATGTTTGATGATGTTGATCATGCGGCAGCACTTTTTAATTTAGAAAGAGGTGGTCATATTTATAGCCGTATGTCCAACCCAACAGTACAAGTTCTAGAAGAAAGAGTTTGTGCACTTGAAGGAGGAACAGCTGCTCTTGCAACTGCATCTGGAATGAGTGCAATATTTTTAACTATTATGACCCTTTGTAATGCTGGTGATCACATGGTTGTTTCTTCTCAGCTTTACGGTGGAACTGTAAATTTATTTAGATTAACGCTTCCTAAGTTTGGTATTAAAACAACTTTTGTAAAACCAAGAGATACAGAAGGTTTCAAAAAAGCAATTCAACCAAATACTAAAGGTATTTTTGGTGAGCTTGTTGGTAATCCTGGTAATGAATTGATGAACATGCCTGAAGTTTCAAACATAGCAAAAGAAGCTGGTATCCCACTAATTATTGATAGTACTTATCAAACTCCTTATTTGTGCAGACCTTTTGAACACGGAGCTGACCTTGTTGTACACTCACTAACTAAATGGATGAGTGGTAATGGTTCTTCTATGGCAGGAATATTAGTTGAAGGTGGAACTTTTGATTGGATGCAAAATGATAAATTTCCTTCTATGACAGAACCTTACGAGGGCTATCATGGATTATCATTTGCAGAAGAATTTGGTCCAACAGCTTTTACAATGATGGCAAGAGCTGAGGGTATGAGAGATATGGGGCCTTGTTTAGCTCCACAAAATGCGTGGAATATTTTACATGGTTTAGAAACTCTCTCTCTTCGAATGGAAAAACATTGTTCTAATGCTTTGAAAATGGTTGAGTATTTATCAAATCATGAGAGTGTTGCTTGGGTTTCACATGCTAGCGCACCAGGACATCCAGATAAAGAACTTGCAGAAAAAATTCTTCCTAAAGGAACTGGGTCGATGATTGCTTTTGGAATTAAAGGTGGAAAAGAAGCAGGTGCTGCTTTTATTAATAATGTTAAACTTGCTTCACATTTAGCAAATGTTGGTGATGCTAGAACACTAGTTATACACCCAGCATCTGCAACGCACTCACAAATGGATGAGGCAACTTTAAAATTTGCTGGATTATCTCATGATATGATTAGATTATCTGTTGGCTTAGAAGACTTTGAAGATATTGTAAACGATTTTGAAGATGGATTCAGAGCTGCAAAAAAACCTCGTTTAGTTGCAAACAAATAAATGAAGTTTAAAGTTCGCGGTATTGATACGTTTGCCTCCACTGGAGGCAGACCTTTCGATAAAAATAAACCTCTTATTATATTTGTACACGGTAGTGGACTAAGTCACATGGTTTGGGTTTTACAAACACGTTATTTTGCATTTCGTGGATACAGTGTATTAGCAGTTGATTTACCAGGTCACGGACTTTCTTCTGGTGAAAGTTTAAAAACTATTGAAGAAATGGGAAATTGGGTTGGCGATGTAATAGGAGCAGTTGGATGTAAAGAAGCTTCACTAGTTGGACATTCTCAAGGATGTCTTGTAACAATGGAATGTGTTGCTCAACACCCGGAAAAAATTAAAACGTTAACTCTTATGGGTGGTGCGTCTGCTATTCCGATGAATCCAGAATTATTAAAGCTAGCTGAAGAGAGTAATCCTAAGGCTGTTGATCTTATGATGGATTTTGCGCATGGTCCTGCAGGACATTTTGGAGGTCATCCTGTTCCAGGTTTATATCACCTAAATGTTGGTTCCATGATTGTTCAAAATAAAGAAATTAAAGATACTCTAGGTGTGGATTTTAGAGCATGCGATAATTATAAAAACGGACCTGAGGTTGCTAAGAAATTGGATTTACCTACTCTTTCTATATTAGGTGCACAAGATAGAATGTGCCGTTTAAAAGATGGAAAAATTCTTGCTGATTATATTAAAGATTCGGAAGTAAAGATTATTGACGATTGTGGTCATATGATGCTCTTAGAAGAAGCAGATCAAACATTAGAAATTCTAAAGAAATTTATAGCCGAACATTATCCATTACCGAGTTAATAAATTTTAAAAATTTTAATAATTAATATTTCTGCTATTACTGATTTTCTTCTTTATCAGGTCTTGTAAGTTCTTCGAGTTTACGCATTTCCTCTTCCATTTTAAGCTTTTCTTGCTCTTCACGTTTCTTTTTACGTTCCTCAGCTTTCATTTTAAGCTTAAGCTCTTTCTGCATTTTGCGGTCTCCCGCTTTAGATTTGTGATTAAAGTGAATGCCCATATAAACCTGGCAACTATATACTAAATATTATGAAATATTTCTAGACTCTAATTTGCTAATTTCTAGCTAACCAAATAATTATAACAAAGACAAATATAGCAATTGCTTGAAATAATACTCTTAACCGCATTAGTTTATTACTGTGATTTTTGTTTAGCTTTCCATTTACTGCCATGGCAATAACACCAACAACAACAACTGCTAGAGTTGCTGCCATGAATAAGACAAGTATTATTTGCATTGTGCCCATATAAATATCTATATAAAACTTTTATTCTATGAAACAAGATAACTTAAATAAAGTGTTTGATTATGGTTGATATTTTAAAAGGTCCGTCAATTACTAAACATCAAAATCCAAAAAAATTGATGATTATGCTCCATGGATATGGAGATAACGCTACTAATTTTATTCAAATTGCAAACTTAATTGATCAAAATGTCTTTGGGATGAAATATGTTGCTTTAAATGCACCAGATACAATTCAAGATTATCCTATGGGGCATGAATGGTTTCAATTATATCTCAATGGCACTCATATTTCTAATGCTGGTGCAAAAGGTTATGATGTAGCCAAAAAAAAAATATCTGAGAATGTTGAAAAAATTCATAACTCTATTTCTCTTTTGTTAGAAAATTTAAATTTAAAAATGACCGATTGTTTTGTTATGGGTTTTTCTCAAGGAGGCATGATGGCTTTTGAACTTGGGCAAATACTTCAAAATCAGTTGGCAGGCTTAGCAATTATATCATCAAGAATTATATCAAAAGAGCACAAGCCTAATAATGCATTTTTAAAAACACCAATTTTTATTTCTCATGGAGCTCAAGATGCTGTTTTGCCTATTTCCAATTACAACGAATCAATTGAAGTCTTAAAAAAGTATAACTACAATTATGAAAATTATCTTATTGAAAGTGACGAGCACACAATGTCACAAGAAACAATAACTTTTTTCCAAAATTTTATTAAAAAAAATATTTAAAGTAATCGAATCTTAATATTATATTACTATCTGAATAATATGTCATGGGTGAGTAGAAACTAAAATGAGTACCGCAGAAAATCCAGCTTTAGTTCTTAATGCTGATTTTCGACCGCTATCTTATTATCCACTTTCTTTATGTTCATGGCAAGACGCTATCAAAGCTGTTTTTCTTGAAAGAGTTTCAGTGATAGAAAATTACGAGCACGAAGTTCATTCTCCAAATCTTACTTTTAAGTTGCCAAGTGTAATTGCATTAAAGGATTATGTAACTCCACAACGAAGACCTGCCTTCACTCGTTTTAATGTTTTTCTGAGAGATAATTTTACTTGCCAATACTGCACTAATCGTTTTCCAGCTAACGAATTAACATTTGATCATTTAGTGCCAAAATGTCTGCATGGAAAAACTACTTGGGAAAATGTTGTCTCAGCATGTACGTCATGTAATTTAAAAAAGGGAAGAAAACTTATTCAGAACACTGATATGAAACTTTTTAAAAAACCTCTACGACCATCTTCAATTCAACTACAAAACAATGGTAGGAATTTTCCTCCTAACTTTTTGCATGAGACTTGGAGAGATTATCTATACTGGGATACAGAACTAGAAAATTAGATTTTTTTTGAAATTGCAATTGCTGTTTTACATCCTAGCTCTATCACTTTTGACATAATTTTATATCCTGGTGCACTTTCAGCATCATGCTCTATACCAATATCGTGATGTTCAAGTTCATCATCTCTAAATTTGGAAATTGTTTTTTTTAAATCTTTATGATCATCTCCTAAGAGTTCTAATTGTTCTTGGTAATGTTCACCTATTACTTTTTCAACCGCAACAGTACAAGCCATGGCAGCCTTTTCTCCCATTAATGCTGTGGACGCGCCAAGCGCATAACCCGCAACATTCCACAAAGGAAGGAGAGCAGTTGGCCTAACTCTATGTTCCAAGATAAGTTCATTGAATTTATCAATATGTTCTTGTTCTTGATCTGCCATATGTTGAATGGTTTTGCCAAGCTTTGAGCTTTTCCCAAAAATTGCTATTTGCCCATCATATATTTTAGTTGCACCATATTCACCAGCATGATCGACCCTTATGATTTCTTCTAAAATCTCCCTATGGGTAGTTGTATTTGACGAGGATTTTTTTTTATATGTTTTTTTCTTTTTTGAAGCCATAGTATCTAAATAAATAAATAGCATTTAAAATAAAAATAACTAGTAAAACAAGCGTATTAATTGAAGCAGCAGAAATTCCAAAAAAACTCCAAATAACTTCATCACAACTAATTACCTGTTTTGATAATATCTGCGCTTTAAGGTCTGTAGTATTCTCACTGTTTGTTAACATTGCTGAACAACCTGCTGGTCCTTTAAGAATTTTATTTTCAACTCCTACGTGCCATATAGAATAAAAAAGCCCGTAAACTGATGCAAACTGTATTACTAAATAAAGCCAAATTTTATTTAAATTTTTGAATAAAAAAATCAAAATCAAACATATTATAATTAAATAATATGGATGTCTTTGCTTTAAACACAATTCACATGGTTGAAGATTAAAAAAATATTCTGCAATCAATGCTGATGATATCGAGATTAGAGAAATAATAAATAAAAGTGTTGTCCAATTACGAATTATCATAAAAATCTAATTATAAAAACACTTCCAATAAGTAAAATAAAAAACACAATAGTTAAAATATTAAAATATTTATCAATAATTAACTTAATTTTTTCACCAAAAAAATAAAGAAGTATTGCAATTAAATAAAATCTTAATCCTCGACCAATAATAGAAACAATAATAAACAAAAAAATATTTAATCCAAATACACCACTTGCAATAGTAATAAACTTATAAGGAAAGGGTGTTATTCCAGCACCCAGAACAATTAATATGCCAAATTCTTTGTAGTAATTTTCAAAGACACTAAAAGAATTTTCTAAATGATAAAATTCAACAATGTAAATACCAAGCGAATTATAAAAAAAATATCCTATTGCATATCCTAGTATTCCACCGAGAACTGAAAAGAGTGTACACATAAAAGCATAAAATAAAGCCTTTGCTTTGGATGCTAACGCCATTGGTATCAACAGTATGTCTGGTGGAATTGGAAAAAAAGAGCTTTCTGCAAATGATATCAAACTTAAATACCACTTTGCATTTTTATGATGCGCTTTTTCTAAAGTCCAATTGTAAGTTCTTTTAAGAAAATTCATTTAATTTATTTTTTTTAATAATTTTGATTTATACTATTAATGATTTTAAATCTAAATTATCATAAATATTATCTAAATGGAAAATATAGACATTAAAGAATTAAAAACTGCATTTTATGCAACCTTTTCACAAGGGTTCTTTGCAACATTAACCTTCAGTATGTTCATGGTAAATTCACCAATTCTTTTTGATTTGATTGATATGACAAAAACAGAATTTTCTATAGGGTTTATTATTTTTGGTATTTGTAATGTAATTACAAACCAACTAACAACACGTTTTTTACTCCCAAAAATAGGAAGCACAAATTGTTTAATAATAGCAAGGTTATTGTACGCATTTATTCCATTTTCTATTTTTTACTTCTCTTCTTATAATTTTTTTATTTTTGTATCTATGTTGTGGGGTATTTCTATTGGCATACAAGCACCAAATATTTTTACACAAGTTGCAATAATAGAAGAGAAAACAAAAAAAATTCTTAATCCAATATTTAAATCATCCTTTAATTTTGGTTTTCTTATTGGGGCAGGAATATCTAGTTTATGTCTTGGCTTAGAAATTGACCCTGTCTATACTACTTTTATTGTAGGTTTGTTTGTTTTTATATCAACTTTGACTATGCATTTCTTTGGATTGAATATGAAATATGATGTTGTTAATAAGAATCCAAGATTTTCAATTCCAAATTATAAAATTATCATGTTTGCATCAATTAACATGTGTATTATTGCATTTATGGGAATAATAATTCAATGGTCACCTTTATGGCTCGTTACTGACCTTTCTGCTCCAATTTTTTTAGTAGGCTCAATAGTTATTTTTTTTAATTTAGGTGAGATCATAAGTAATATGTTTGCATCAAAACTAATTACAAAATTTGGTGAAGTAATTGTAGGTCCATGTTTTGCAATGATTGGTTCAACAATATTAGTGTTAAGTATTTTTACTCAAAATATTTTTATTATCTTTACAGCTATAACACTTTTTGGAATGTTAATTTCCAACATTATGCCTATCGTATTTAGGCAGGCAGTAAAATATTCTCAAAATCCAATCCCAGTTACTATTTCTCATGTATCCAGCATTGCTTTTGTTGGCGCTATATTTGGGCCGGCTGTTGTTGGGATATCTGCTGAAACTTTTGGTTTAACGTTTAATATGTATGCTCTGGGATTTATAATGTTTTTAATTTCGTTATTAATGTTTTTTATTATGAAAGAAAAAACATGACCAGTAATAATTAGTATGAAACAATAAAATTAAATTAAACAAGTTTCAAAATTTTAACTTGTTAAAAATTATTATTTTTATAAAAATACTTTAATGGAATATGTAAAGTGTAACTTCTGTAATTCGTCAAATTACAAAATAATTACCAATTCAAAAGATTTAATACACAATACATCAAATGAAATTTTTTCAATTGTAGAATGTTTAAAATGTGGTTTAAATTTTACTAATCCTAGACCTCCAATTACTGAAATAGATAAATATTATTCATCTGATTATTCATTTTTTAAAGATGATAATATTTTTAAGTCAATCTATAGAAAGATTTTTATTTGGATTTCAGAAAAAGATTTCCTTTGTTATATTTTTAATAAAGTACCTTGGTTTAGGAAAAAAATTATATTTCACCTAAAAACAAAGTCATTTAAATACCCGCAAAAAATTAAGCCAGACGATGTATTTCTTGATATAGGTTCAGGTAGTGGTGTTGGCAATACTCATTGGTGGGGACCACAAGAATCATTAAAGGAATATAATAAATGGAACAAGACAATATACGCTGTTGAACCTAATAAAAAAGCACATAAAATTTTAAAAAATTATGTTTTAAAATCTTTCCACTCAATAGATGATATTGAAGAAAATATTTTTTTTGATAAAATTCGTTTAAATTGGTCTTTAGAACATGTTCACGATCCAGCAAAATATTTTAAATTTTTTTCAAAAAAATTAAAAAAAAATGGTGAGATTTTAATTTGTATTCCTAATTTTGATGGACACATTTATAGGATTGATCCATCAATTTCAGAATTGCCTGTTCATCTGTATCACTTTAAATTAAAAAATATTCAAGACTATTGCACTAGAAATAAATTAAAGATTTCCTATTTTAAAACTTTCTCTTATGTAAATATGTATTATTTTTCTTCATTAATATTTAAAAACGAATACCTTAATCAATTCAAAAGTATATCTATAAATTCATTAAAAAAATTTCAAGAATATCTAGATATTGTTGATGATAAAAATTTAGGAAATGACATGATCCTAAAGATAAGACATGATAGTTAATAGTTTGGTAGGAGTAGAGGGAATCGAACCCACACCACCGAAGTGACCGGATTTTGAATCCGGCGCGTCTACCAGTTCCGCCATACTCCCCTGTCTATTTTACTTGCATATAGATATGTCAGTATATAACAATAATATAAATATTATGAACTTTATTTCTTTTTTAAACAATAATGAAGAAAGTTTCGGTATAGTATTTAATAATAAAGTAACTGATCTTACAGGACAAATTAACAATATAAAATCTCTTAAAGAATTAATTCAATTTAATTGCCTTGAAGAAGGTAGAAGTTACGCAAAAAATAATCCCGGGGATATTGATATTAATTCTATAAAACTTTTACCAGTTATACCCAATCCTAGTAAGATTATATGTGTAGGATTAAATTATCATGAGCATGTTAAAGAAACTGAAAAAACTATTGCAGATAACCCAGTAACATTCCAAAGATTTAATGATAGTCAGGTAGCACACATGGAAAATATGATAATACCTAAAGCCTCAAATAATTTAGATTTCGAAGGTGAAATGGCTATAATAATGAAAGATTCTGAAAGTCATTTAAGTGAAGATGATGCTTTAAAACATATTGCTGGTTATTCTTGCTATAATGATGGCTCGGTAAGAGATTGGCAACGTCACACTAAATCTACATTTGGAATGGGAAAAAATTTTAAGAAAACTGGAAGTTTTGGTCCTCATATGGTTTTGGCTCAAGACATTGATGATTATAAACAGCTTACAATTGAAACGTATTTAAATGGCGAAGTGATGCAAAGCGCTTCTTTAAGTCAACTAATTTTTGATCTTCCCTTTTTAATATCTTATGTTTCTAAAGCACTTCCATGGAGAGCTGGTGATGTTTTAGTTACAGGAACGCCTGGTGGTGTAGGCTTTAAAAGAAATCCTCCAATTTATCTAAAAGAGGGTGATAAAGTTGATATCACTATTTCTGAGATTGGAACTTTATCTAATACCCTGAAAAATGAAGTTCTATAATAAAAACAAATGCCAATAAGTTCATTAAGCTACATAGGTGTCAATTCAGATAAGATTGAGGATTGGTCAGAGTTTTCTCAAAAATGCTTAGGCATGCAACAAGTTGATCGTGGCAAAGACACTCTTAGTTTCAGAATGGATGATTATAAACAAAGGCTTGCCATTACTGGTGATACCGGTGACAATATGGCATTTATGGGTTGGGAAGTTGAAACTAAAAATGACATTGAATTTTACGCAAATAAGTTAGAGAAAAACAATGTAGAAGTTGTTTACGCTGATAAAAATTTATGTGATAAAAGATTTGTTGAGGAATTGATTTTTTTTTATGATCCTCAAGGCAATAGAATTGAAATTGTTTACAATCCTATGAAGGATGAAGAACCTTTTGTTCCAGGACGTCCAATATCTGGTTTTAAAACAGGCCCGTATGGAATGGGGCATATTGTTATTAATGTTAAAGATGTAAAATCTTTAATCCCTTTTTATAAAGATTTATTGGGTTTTAAAATCACTGATTATAGTAATACTCCAATATCACTATGTTTTTTTCATGTTAATGGAAGGCATCACAGTTTCGCTTTTTTCGAATCCGGCAAAGAAGGATTTCATCACTTTATGGTCGAGTATAATAGTTTGGATGATGTTGGTCAGGGCTATGATCTTTTACAATATAAAAAAGATGCAATTGCTTATACTTTAGGCAGACATACAAATGATTATATGACATCATTTTATTCTAACACCCCATCTGGATTTTTTGTTGAAAATGGTTGGGGAGGAAGAATTATAGACCAGAATACATGGAAGCCTGTAGAAACATTTGATGGTCCAAGTTTTTGGGGTCATGAAAGACTTTATATGTCAGACGGAGATAGAATAAAATTTAGAGAAAAAAGATTGGATACAGCTTCGAAAGGTAAGCAAGCACCATTATTAATTGATTGTCCTTGGCTTTATTCAAATATTCAAAATAAAAAATAATTTCCATAGATGAATAATTTCTTTGATGTAATAATCATAGGTTTTGGACCAACAGGTGGAACGCTTGCAAGTTTGCTTGCAAAAAGTAATTTATCAATTCTTATTCTAGAGAAGGAAAAAAATTTATATCCCTTACCCCGAGCTGTTCACTTTGATGATGAAGTTATGAGAGTATTCGAGACTATTGGCATTAAAGAAAAATTTAAAAATTATACTATAATTAATAAGGGAACTAAATTTGTTGATAACAATGGTAATGTTTTATTAGATTGGCCCAGACCAAAAGAAATAACTGAAAATGGATGCTATCCAAGCTACCGGTTTCATCAGCCGGATTTTGAACGTCTAATACGCCATAACTTAAAGTCATACAAAAAATTTAAATCTATACAAAATGCAAACGTAAAAAAAATTATAAATTCAAAAGATTTTGTTAAAGTAGTCTTCCAAGATACCGAAACCTTGAAGATTAATATATTTAAAAGTAAATATTTGGTTGGTTGTGATGGTGCTAACTCAATTACAAGAAAATCAATCAAATCTAAATTCAACAATTTAGGTTTTACTCAAAAGTGGGCTGTTATAGATCTTATTCTTAATAAAAAGAAAAATCTTCCTGATAGAACAATTCAATATTCTAATGCAAAAAGACCAGCAACATATTGCAGAAATGTTGGAAAAAGGAGAAGATGGGAATTTGCACTAAAAAAAAATGAAAATGAAAAAAAAGTTCTAACAGACAAATTTATTTGGAAATTTTTGCAACCTTGGTTAAAACCAAATGAGGCAATAATAGAAAGAAAGGTAATTTATACATTCAAGTCTGCTATTGCAAATAAATGGAGGAAGGGAAGAGTATTTATAGCGGGTGATGCTGCTCATTTAATGCCACCTTTTATGGGTCAAGGAATGTGTGCTGGTATTAGAGATATATCAAATCTAAGTTGGAAAATTATTCATTGCGTTAAAAAAAAACATAATGAAAAAATCCTTAATTCTTTCCAAAAAGAACGATTTTCAAATGTAAAAGAATATATTGAAACTACAATGAAAATGGGTGAATTTATAAATGCAATGAGGTCTTATAAAATATCAAATACAATATCTGATCAGAGCAATGGTTCTAAAACTATGAAATCTATTAAACCAGAACTTGGTCCTGGATTAGGGTCTACATTGGATAAAAATAGAGGAAGAATTTTTCCTAAATTTAATATTTCAAAATCAAAATCTTTTGATGAATTATTTTCTTTTGAACCAATATTAATAGTTTCCAAAAAGTTAAAATTAAAAAAAATGTCAAACAAAATTAAAATAGTTAAAGAAAGTTCATACAAGGAATTAACTAAAATCTTAAAAAAATTTAATGCAGATGCAATCCTTGTCAGGCCTGATCGATTTATATTACAGACTTTCAAGAAAAATAACTCTTTAGATAATTTAATTATAAGAAATCTAAAAAATTTTAATTAATGAATTCCAATACTTCTTTTACCTTTGATTCATTATTAAGAGCTACGCTCCCATCAAACATATGAATAGAGTTTTCAAAACCTACTCTTATGTTACCATTTAGGCTAATTGCTTTTTTAATACATTCTTTTTCTTCAACATTAAAAGCACAAATAGCCCAATCACCATTTATCTGATTTTTTTTCTTAGAATCTAAAAAAATAGGGATTAGATTTGGATCACTTTTACGTCCAGTGTAATGACCAATTGTAAACATACACCACGTATTTTCATTTGGAAGTTCTGCTACTTCTATTAATTTAGAAAGTATATCTAGTTCTTCAGGGAAGTAACAAATATGTTGAATTTTAGTCTCTTTTTCAACTAAATATTTATAAACTTTAATATCTTCATCTGTAGGATTCCCAGAAGGTATCATTTCTTTAATTCCAATTGAAATTCCCGGGGTATCAACATTGTAAATTAAATTTCGTATTTGCGCTGGTGAGTAAATTCCAATTGCTTCAGTTGTAATTTGTAAATGCATTTTTGGAACAATCAAACTAAGCTCTGCTAAAGCTTCTTTATAAAGTCCAGAATCCAAAACATGAAAACCATCCTTATTTCTAACGTGAAAATGTAGAGCTTCAGCACCTGAATTATAACAAGCTTTTGCTGTGCTACAAATTTCACTAATAGTCATAGGAATATGTTCATGATCTATTTTCATTCTTTTTGATCCGTTTGGTGCAACCATTAATTTTGGAAGATTGAAAGGTTTATAAAAGTTCATATTATTTAATCTTCAACAATTTATTTTGGACGCTTTAAATTAAATTTAGAAGAAATTGTTGAATATTCAGAATAGCCCATACGTGAAATATAACGCATTGATACACTATCTATTCTTCCATTTTTTATAAATTTATTGTTAATATATATTCCAATAATCTCCCCAATAACCATGGTAGAAATTTTTTTAGTATTTGTTTTAAGTTTTAATGTTTTAAGTAACTTACACTCTAAATTAACTGGACTATCATTAACTGATGGAGGTTTAACTAGTTTAGACTTTCTCTTTTTTAACTTTGCAGCAACAAATTCATCTTCATTAGGTTTATAGTTTGATGAACTTATATTCATCGCACCCCTTGTATTTGTAGTTGCAAAATTAACAACAAACTCTTTTGTTGAAAGTATATTTGTAAGTGAATCCTTGTAGCCACCATAGGCAGAATCTCCATTTGAACAAAACATTACTTGCGGAGGTTCATCTGCGACAGCATTGAAGTAAGAGTAGGGAGCTAAGTTTGGAATTCCTTTTTTACTTACTGAAGAAATCCAACCTATTGGTCTAGGAAAAACTAAGGCTTTGTATGGATCTATTTTAAACGGATGACCATTTTTAGGTTCGTAAAACATTCTAATTATTTGAGTATGATTTTGCGTACTCTTTTATTTTTTCTAGCATTGAATATACACCATTTCTTCTACCCGGTGTTAAGAGCGTATCTAATTCAAGAATATTTAGCATATTAAAATCAGAGTTGTTTATCTCAATAGGATTTCTATCACCATAAATATCACATAAGATGGTTACCATTCCTTTTGATATAAAAGCATCAGAGTCATAATAAAAAGAAAGAATATTTTCATTTAATTTCGGAACCAGCCATACCTGCGCTTGACACCCAGAGACTTTAAAAGTCTCATCTCTATATTCTTCTGGAAATTTTTTTGCATTTTTTGCTTGGTCAATTAAAAATTTGTATTTGTCCATTCCATCATCGAACAAATCTAGGCTATCTTTGTAGTAATTTATTTTTTCTTCTATTGTTTTCATGACATAAATTTTCTTAACACTTTAGCAGAATCTTCAGGCAATACATCCATTATAAAAACACCAGCCATTGATTCTGATCCCGCTAAAATTTTTGGTTTATCTCCGTGTCGCAAAGGTGGGTAAAATTCAACATGAAAATGAAACTCACTATCATCTAATTCAGGGGAAGCATGTAAACCCATTATATAGGGGCATCTTTTATTGAGAAAACTATCATATCCTTTTACAACCCGCTGAATACATTTAGAAAAATCTTCAATTTGCTTATCATTAAATTTCCAAGGCCCTTCAATTTGAATTTTTGGTATTATCCATATCTCATAAGCATATCTAGCAAAGGGTGGTACAGCAGCAACAAAATTGTCATTTTGATACACATAATATTTCTCCTCTAGCTGCTTCATAATTTTAATTAAAAAATTCTCTTTTTTAAATGCCCTTATTTCTTTTTCAATTACAGGAGGAATAAAAGGATAAGCATAAATTTGACCATGTGGATGATGAAGCGTGACTCCGCATTCTTCCCCTCTATTTTCAAAGGGTAGAATATATTTAATATCTGGTTCTTTAATCAACTCCCTATATCTATCAATCCAAACTTTTGTTAACAATTGTATTCTCTCTAAAGGCATTTCAGAAATTGTATCAAGATGTTCCGGTGAATAGACAACAACTTCACATTCTCCTTTTGAAGGTTTACTCAAAATTTTTTCTAAAAAAATATTTTCTCCATTGGGATTAAAGCTAGCCCAACGATTTGGAAAGACTGCAACTTCGAAGTTTGAAAATGGTATTTCTGTTGGATAATTTAAATTTGCTCCTGGACAAAGTGGGCAATATTCTTTTGGTGGAAATGAAGTTCTATCCTTTCTTCCTGCTGAGTAGGTAACCCATTCTTCTCTTGAAGGGTTCCATCTCATATGAGGTTTAGGAATTTCTGTTATCTCAAGTTCTTGGCTTGGGGACTCTTTGTGTTCCTTATACCCATAAAGATAAAGTTCTTTTTTATCATTTCTTATAAAAATTCTTTTATGTATTTGATTCATTAATTTTTTCTTCCCATCTAATTGAAGAATTTATAATTTCACTTAGATCATTATGTTTTGGTCTCCAATCAATATGTTTTAATATTTTTGATGTATCTGCAATTAATTTTTCAACATCTCCATCTCTTCTGTTTGAAAATTTATAATCAATTTTATCTTTTGAAATTTTATTTGCAGTATTTATAACATCTAAAACACTAAAACCGTTTCCATACCCACAATTAAATAAATTAGATTCTGAACTTTCTAATAAATATTTTGCAACTTCTAAGTGGATATCAGCAAGATCAGAGACATGAATATAGTCTCTGATAGCTGTTCCATCAGGCGTATTATAATCATTCCCAAATATTTCAATATGATCTCTTTTACCCACAACTACTTCAGATAAAATTTTTATTAAATGTGTTGATCTTTTAGATATTTGACCTGATCTTAATTTTTTATCAGCACCAGCAACGTTAAAGTATCGTAATATAATATATTTGTAGTCATCTTTATTTTCAAATAAAAAATTTTCTGTTTTTATTTTAGATTCAGCATATGGATTTTGAGGATTTAAATTTGTATTTTCATCTATTAATTTATTTTCATTTACTGATCCATATGCAGCAGCTGTTGAAGAAAATACTATTTTATTTAATCCATTATTTTTACAAGTTTCAAATAGTTTAGTTGCATTTTCAGTATTATTATCAAAATATTTCTGCGGATTTTTTACAGATTCCTCAACTTGAATAAAACCAGCAAAGTGCATTAATAAATCAAGGCTATTAGATTTTATAAGCTCAGAAATTACTTTTTCATCATTAATATTACAATTTGTAAAAAATGCATTTTTAGGAATGAGACTCTCGTTACCAGTAGATAAATCATCAATAATATGAACATTATGACCAGCATCTAGAAGAGAAAGAGCGGCATGACTACCAATGTAGCCTGCCCCACCTGTTAAAAGAACATTCATTTCTTCATTTTAAATTATTATTAAACTATTTGAACATGTATTAACAAAAAATAGTTTTATACTAAAAAATATTGTGGTAAGTTCAATTATGGAACTAATAGATACTCACCAACATTTGATGTATCGTGATCAAGTTGGATACAGTTGGGCTAATGAATTTCCGCCAATTGATAAAGGAAATTTTACCATCGAAGATTATAAAGAACTTACAAAAGATTTTGATATCAAAGGTACATTATTTATGGAAACGGGCGTCGATGATTCTGATTACAAAAAAGAAACTAAGTTTATAAAATCAATAATGGATCAACCTAATAGCAATATTAAAGGTCTAATTGTTTCTATAAGACCAGAAGAAAAAAATGGTTTTGATGAATGGTTAGAAGAAACTATTTCAATGAATGTTTCTGGTTATAGAAGAATCTTTCATACAATGCCTAATGAAACATCACAATCATCTCTTTGCAAAGAAAACGTAAAAAAAATAGGAGCTGCAGGAAAACCTTTTGATATTTGTTACCTGCCAACACAGCTTGGAATTGCAGCAGAATTTGCTAAAGCATGTGATCAGATGGATTTAGTTTTAAATCACTGTGGAGTTCCTCCAATTGCATCTGGTGAGATGGATGAATGGGGAAAAGGAATTAGAAATCTTTCAGAAATACCAAATGTAACATGCAAACTATCTGGTATAATGGCTTATTGCGCGCCGGGTACATCGTCTTACGAAACAATTAAGCCATACGTTGATCATGTGCTAGAATGTTTTGGTCCTGATAGGATGGTATGGGGAAGTGACTGGCCCGTTGTCAATGCTGGAAAAGGGATACAAGAATGGATAAAAGTAACTCATACTATACTGAGTAATCTTTCAGACGACGAAGCAAAAAAAATTGCTAGTTCTAATGCTGAAAGAATTTACAAAATCTAATTATATTTTTTTTGCTGTTGAAACTAAAATCTTAATTTTATTTCTAACAATATCAATTGGTACATGACCAAACCCACACTCACTTGTTAGTAAAATTTTTTCTTTTGGGAAATATTCTAATGCTGGCTTAATAGCATTAATAATGTCCTCCTCTGTTTCTGTATTATCAATCCTTTGATCGATTACTCCAAGTGAGACTTTACCATCAAACTTCCAATCATTAAAAACATCTAACATTGTATAATGTAAGCTACAGTGCTCTAAATGAATTTCATCAACTTTTAAAATTTTAAATGCTTCAATCATATCTGTATATTTTCCAAAAAAACCTCTTTTCCTGTGAGCATTTCCACCACATACATGCAAATTAAAATCTACATTAGGAAATTTTTCAATAATTCCGTTTAGTATTTCAGCAGCCCATTTTGTTTCATTTACATTTTCTGTCCAAACGGGTTCATCAAATTGAATATAATCACATCCTTCATGAACAACTTCTTCTAGCTCTCTTGTTAATGCATTCGCATAAGCTTTTGCAAGAGCAATATCATCTGGATAAAGGTCAGGTCTTTCATTTACACTAAATCTTGCTAGCATATGAGGGCCAGTTATTGTTTGTTTCACTCTAACGTTTGAAGGAGTATTATCTCTCGCTACCCTCCATTTTTTGGCCAAACCAGTTTTTAAATTTTTAATTTCATCTTTTATAACTGCGCACTCAATTCCAAAACCTTTTGTTCCATGGGTCTTACTTAAATCCACACCTTTCATTGAACCACCAAGTGTGAAATCTTTACGAATTTTATTTATAGCATCTACCCCATCCAGTCGTAATTGGTAGAACCAATACATATTTTCTCTGTATCCTTCACCATCAGTAATTATATCTAGACCAAGATCAGACTGTTCTTTAACTGCCCATTTAATCATTTCAAAAGACTCTTTTTCAGAAACACTTGGTTTGCGAAGTGTATCTTTCTGTACTTCTTTCCTTGGATAACTACCTGTGACTGTTGTTGTGTAACTCATATATCAATTACTTTCTCTTACATCTTGTATAAGACTTTTAACACCTTCTTCAAAAGATCTCGGATCAAAATCTATTTCTTTTCGAATTCTTTCATCATTTTGATCATCAATTAGGGGTGTTGATTTTACATTTTCATCAAAATAGATTTCTGCATCTGGAATTATTTTTTTAACAGTTGCTTCTAATTGACTACCATCTAAAGTTTCAGCACCTGTATTAAAGCAAGAATAGTTTAGAGTTTCTTTTAATGCTAAACGAACAAGTTGCTCTGCACAATCATCTACATAAATCCAATTGTCTCTATTTTTTTTTGAAAATGGTAAATGTGCTGCTTGTCCCAAAGCAGGTTTAGCTGCAAAATCTTCAGCCCAGTTTATTGCAGTATTTTGCCTTCCATAACCAAAGACAACTGATGGTCTAGTATACGCAATACTACATCCATGCTTCTTGATATATTTTTCAGCCATAAACTCATTAAGAAGTTTCATCACACCATATGTATAAAAGTGATTATTAATACCTGAGTAATCTTCTTCTGTAACGGCTCTGTTTCCAAAAAATTCTTGATGAGCACCATAAACAGTTTCGCTACTTGCAAATACTAATCGTCTAATTTTATACTTCACAATCATTTCAAATATTGAAGTAGTACCAACAATATTTATTTTACTTGCAAGTAATGGATTTTCTTCGCATATAGTTCCTATTCCATACGCTAAATTAATAACTGAATCTATTTTGTTATTTTGAAAAATATTTTCAATTTCTTTATAATTGGTAATATCTAATTTTTGATATTTTACTTTGTCTTTATTTTTCCCAATTTTTAATATGTTACTTTCAAGTTTGTCTTTATTTTTTACAATATCTAGATCTGTCACTAAAACATCAATATCTTTTTTTAGTAATTGCAAAACAACCTTAGATCCAATAAATCCTAAACCACCTGTAACTAAAACAGTCATCAATTATTCCATAAAAAAAATTTGATCCATTATGACCCAGGATTCATTGTCATCATTATTTGGGAAAGGATTAAAGCAATCTATCATTAGTTTAGTCCATTTATCTACAATTGGTATTTGTTGCATCTTTCCCATATCGCCATCAAAATCATTCCCTGTGTATTCCAGATATCCAAACATAAAATCTTCTTTTAAGAAGATACTATAATTTTGAACATTAATTTTTTTTAACTCTTCTAAAACTTCAGGCCAAACATTTGCATGATTGTCAATATAATATTGTCTTTTCTCATCTTTCAGCCTGACAGCCATTCCATATCTTTGTATAGCCATACAACCTCCTTAAATTTTTATTAACTTAACACAGAACTTACAATGAAATGAAACAAAATCATTAGTTATTCATAATTTTTTCTGATCTAAATTTTTATTACTGTATGATTTATTGCTTTTTTAAAAAATTTAGTTAGAAATATTTCCTATGGAAAAAATTAGTACTGATGATATTGCAAATTTAAATACTGTTTGGGAGCTTCCAAAAAATAAAAAACCAATTGTAATCATTGGTGCAGGTGGAATAGTAAGCGATGCTCATTTACCAGCTTATAAAAAAGCAAACTTTACTGTTAAAGGTATTTATGACCCTGATATAGAAAAAGCAAAAAAGTGTGCTGAAAATTATTCTATTGAAAAGATTTACTCTTGTGAAGAAGAAGCATTAGCAGAAAAAGATGTAGTATTTGATATAGCAGTTCCTCCTCAAGTACTTTTGAGTATAGTTGAAAAGATCCCAGCTGAGTCCGTCTGTCAATTACAAAAACCAATGGGTAATAGTATGGAGGAGGCTAAAAAAATAAGGGATATTATTCATGAAAAAAAAATTACTGCATGCGTAAATCTTCAATTAAAATTCAGCCCTATGATGATTGCTTTAAAAGAAGCAATAGATAAAAAAATGTTAGGTAAACTAACTGAATTAGAAATAAGTTTAAGCGTTGGAACGCCTTGGCATCTATGGCCTTTTTTAGAAACATTAGATAACGTTGAAGTACCTCTTCATTCAATTCATTATTTGGATTGGATACGATCAGTTCTTGGGAATCCAACTAGTGTGCATTGTAAATCAGTAAAACATCCTAATTTACCAAACTTAGCCGATGCTAGATCAAGTATAATCCTACAATATGAAGACGATGTAAGATGTTGTTTATCTATAAATCATACACATGATAATTCTTCACATGGAATGAAACATTCACATGCATATGCTAGGGTAGAGGGCTTAGATGGTGCAGCATATATAAAATTTGGATTACTTCTTAATTATCCAAACGGCGAACCGGAAGAGATTGAAATTTCTACAAAAGGTAATGACTGGACTAAAGTAAAGAATGTAGGTACTTGGTTTCCCGACGCATTTATAGGCACTATGTCCAGCTTACAAAGATATGCATCAGGAGAAGAAGCTGAATTAATTCATTCAGTAGATAATGCTTATAATACAATGGCTTTAGTTTATGCCTGTCTTGAGTCTAATTCTCAACCTGGGACAATAGTTCAATATTAGTGTAATTTTTTTCTAAAGTTATTGTATTTTTTTCAAATAATTGCATCATAGTCTCATTAATTAACAAATATGGAGGAATGATGTTAAGATTATTTTTATCATTGATTCTTGCCGTATCTTTCTTTGGTTCATTTTCAGCAAAAGCAGAAACTGAGTTATGGGGAGATTATTCTGGTGTAACTCTAAGGGTTAAACTTATCGGCGGAGGTCAATACGAAGGCTTATACAATGAAGTAATTCCATGGTGGGAAGAAAACACAGGTGGAAAAATTGAAATCGTAACACAAAAAAATCACTTTGAATTAGATAAAGAGATTAAGAAAGATATTGCTTCAGGCAATTTAGATTTTTGTGTAGCTTCAAACCACACAAGTTTTGCATCTCAGTATGGCGATATTTACACAGACTTGAATAATATTATGCCTGCATCTGTTTTAGCTGACTACACTCCATTAATATTAGAGCATTCTACTGTTAATGGAAGATTAGTTCAAATGCCTAGACACAGTGATGTAAGTAATTTGTATTATCAAAAAAGTTTATATGAAGATGCTGATAACAAAGCTAACTTTAAAGCAAAGTACGGCTATGATTTAACACCGCCTGAAACTTGGGATCAAGTTAAGGATCAGGCTATCTTTTTCTCAAACCCACCTGATTTCTACGGAACTCAATATGTTGGTAAAGAAGAAGCGATAGCAGGTCGTTTCTATGAGCTAGTAATTGCAAATGGTGGAGCATTATTTGACGAAGATTATCGTCCAATATTCAATTCTCCTGCAGGTGTTGAAGCTCTTCAATGGTTTATTGATTTGTATAATGCAAAAGCAGTTCCTGATGGTGTTTTAAACTATCTTTGGGATGACACTGGATTAGGTTTTGCAAGTGGAACAATTGCTATGAATCTTGACTGGGCAGGATGGGCAGGTTTCTTTAATGATCCAGAAAACTCAAAAGTTGCTGGAGATATTGGACTTGTACGTGCTCCAATGGGTTCTGGTGGTTTAAGAACTGGTTGGTCAGGATCACACTCTTTCTCAATGACTGAGTCATGTCCGGATAAAGAAGCAGCTGCATCTTTCTTATGGGCTTTAACAAGTAATAAAGCACAAATGATTGAAGCAAGAGGTGGACTATCACCAACTCGTCCAGCTATTTGGGATGCAATCATTGCTGAGAAGAAAGCTGAAGGTGATGAGTTTATGTTAATGGTATTTGAAACTTTTAAAATGTCATTAGCAGAAGATGCATTCACTCCACCACTAATTCCTGAGTGGATTGAATTTACTAACGCTCTATATCCAGAACTTCAAGCAGCTATTCTTGGGGACAAATCTCCTGAAGATGCGCTAGCTACTGCTTCTAAGAAAGCAACTGAAATTATGGAAGACGCTGGTTACTTCTAACAATTAATATAATACCTAGCTCTATTAATTAGAGCTAGGTTTCCAAATCTATCATGAGAAAATTTCTAAACGGACCATGGGTTTTACTAATGCCCACTTTAATAATTCTTACTTGTGTTGTTTTATTACCTTTGCTCCTATCCTTATGGACAAGTTTTACACCTTTTAAGTTAACAAAACCCGATACTCTCTATCGTTTTGTTGGATTTAGAAATTACGAAAGACTAATTGGAGATCTTGATTTTTGGATAGCTTTTGGAAGAACAGTTTTATTTTTAGCTATTGCTCTTAATTTAGAATTAGTCTTTGGTCTTGGAATAGCACTTTTAATAAATAAAATTACCTACGGACAAAGAACATTGAGAACACTAATGATGTTTCCAATGATGTTTTCTCCAATTCTAGTAGGATTTCAATGGAAGTATATTTTTAATGACAATATTGGTTTAATGAATAATTTTTTGAGAGAGTTTGGAGTCATACAACCAATACCATGGCTTGTTGATGGCATTTTAGCAAACGTTTCAATAATGGCAGCTGAAATATGGTCAAGTACTTCAGTATTTGCTATTTTATTATTAGCAGGTTTATTGGGCATACCTAAAGATCCGATTGAGGCTGCCAAAGTTGACGGGTGCAACTCATGGCAAGTATTTAAAAATATTACATTACCTTTTTTGATGCCATTTGTATTTATTGCGATGACGATCAGATCATTAGATGTTGCAAGAGCTTATGATATTGTTCAGATGATGACCGGTGGGGGTCCTGCCAAAAGAACAGAATTACTTTGGACTTTAATTTCGAGAACTGGATACGTAGATGCTAAGATGGGAATGGCTAATGCAATGTCATATATTTCAATTTTTCTTTCAATTGCATTCACTTTTTTCTTTTTTTATAAATTAGTAGAAGCAAGGCAGAGGTTAAGTTATGAATAAAAAACAAATCAATAATATTCTAATTTGGTTTTCAGCTATTATTTTAATAATTCTAATTATGACTCCTGGTTTATGGGTAGTGCTTACAGCATTTAGACCTCAAGTAGATGTTATGGCAAAACCTGCTGTTTGGATACCGCGTAATTTAAACTTAATACAATTTGAAACTATGCTCTTTGGTGGTTCCGAGGGATCAATGGGTAGAAGTCCTATACCTGTTCTTAGTTATTTACGAAATTCACTTATAATTTCTTTTACAAGTACATTTATAGCAGTGTTAGTGGGTACAATTGGAGGATATGGTTTTGCGAGACATAATTTTAAGCACAAAAATAAATATTTTTTATTAATCATGTTAACTAGAACAATTCCTGGCATATCTTTAAGTTTACCAATCTTTATTATTTTTTCAAAAATTGGTTTAATCGATACGCATATTGGGATTATACTAGTTTTTGTTGCTTTAAATATTCCATTTACAATTTGGTTAACTGATGGTTTTTTTAGACAAATTCCAAGAGCGATGTCAGAAGTAGCGATGACTGATGGTTGTACTAAACTACAAGCATTTTGGCATATTGAATTACCACTATCTAGATCAGGAATAGCATCTGCTGGAATTTTTGCATTTTTAATTTCATGGAATGAATATGCATTAGTTTCAAATCTAGCAAGAAGTACAGATTCAAAAACATTAACAGTTGGACTCATGGATTTCACTGCGCAATTTACAATAAATTGGCCTGGCATGTGCGCTCTCGCAGTCTTTATAATTATTCCAGCACTAATCTTAACCTTTATGGTTCAAAAGCATTTAGTAACAGGATTAACATTTGGAGGAGTAAAAGGATAATGGCAAAAGTAAGCTTACAAGGTGTCTCAAAATTTTACGGAAAAGTTCAAGCAGTAAAAAAAATTGATCTAGAAATTATTGATAAAGAATTCTTGGTTCTAGTTGGACCATCGGGTTGTGGAAAATCATCTTCTCTAAGAATGATTGCAGGATTAGAGGAAATAGATGAGGGTGTTATAAAAATTGGTGACAAAGAAATGAATAATCTAGAACCTAGAGAAAGAAATGTTTCGATGGTGTTTCAAAACTATGCTCTTTATCCTCATATGACAGTAGAAGAAAACTTAGGATTTTCATTAAAGATCGCAGGACTTGCTAAAAAAGAAATTGAAGAAAGAGTACATGAGGCTGCAGGAATTTTAGATATAACTGAATTTTTACAAAGAAAACCATCGCAATTATCAGGTGGTCAAAGACAAAGAGTTGCAATGGGAAGAGCAATTGTAAGAAGACCAGATGTTTTTTTATTTGATGAACCTTTATCTAATTTAGATGCAAAGTTAAGAAATCAAATGAGGACAGAAATTAAAAGATTACATCAAAAAGTATCAACAACAATTGTCTACGTTACGCACGATCAAGTTGAAGCAATGACTTTAGCTGATCGAATTGTAATTATGAAAGATGGTATAATAGAACAAATAGGAACGCCATTAGATCTATTTGAGAGACCGGCTACAAAATTTGTAGCCACTTTTATTGGATCTCCTTCCATGAATATGATCAAAGCTTCGATAATAAAGCATAATGATCAACTATCTATGAAAACAAACGATGGAATTATAGTGCCAGTACCCAAAGATAAACAAAATTCTATAAGTGAAGGTCAAAATATTTCTTTTGGATTTAGAGCTGAAGATATAGTGCCACTAAAATTTGGACAAAAACCATCTAGTGCTTGGGAAATGCAATCATCGGTTAATCTAGCAGAACCACTTGGAACAGAAACTTTGATTTTTACAAACTTTGGCGAAATAGAAATAGTTAGTAGAATGTTTACACCCGAACAAGTTAAATCAAATGATAATTTAAATTTTGCTTTAAATTTAGATAGAACATATTTATTTGATGAGAAGAGTGGCTTAGCTATATGACAAGTTCTACCGAAATATCAGATAGATTATCAAAATGTTTTAGTAGTGTTATCCATGATGTCATGAGAGATGATGGATTTAAAAATTTTGTTTTAAATCCAAATATTAAACCTAATAAAGAAAAACACAAAATCGCAGGGCAAATTTTTACTATTGAAGGGGAATCAAATACTAGTTTCTCTCATCACGAAACACTCCTTGCTTGGACTGGTCTTTTATCTAAGGCTCCATCAGATAAAGTTCTCATCTGTCAACCAAACGATAATAATATAGCTTTAATGGGTGAGTTGAGTGCCGAAACTTTACAAAAGAAAAATATTAGAGGCTACATTGCTGATGGCGGGTGTAGAGATTTAGAATTTATAAACAAAATCGATTTTCCTGTTTGGTCAAAATTTTATACGCCTAAAGATGTTGTTGCTTATTGGAAGCCTACTAAATTTGAAGAAACTATTAAAATTGGAGATGTGGAAATACATAATGGTGATTATGCAATGGCAGATATTGATGGTGTTGTTATTATTCCCCAAGATAAAGTAATAGATATTTTGGAAAAATCAGAAAAATTAATTAATACTGAGAGCCAAGTTAGAAAAGCTATAAGAGAAGGAATGGATCCACAAGAAGCATATATTAAGTATAGCGTTTTTTAAGTAATTTTTCTTTCAACTAAAAGTATATGTTCAGAATAACAAACACATTTGTCATTTTGATTTAAAATTTCACACGCCTCATTAACTTGACCGTATTGAGGTCTTTTTGGATCATCTTTTTTTTCTTTAATTGTAACCTTAGTATGAATTGTATCTCCAATAAAAACTGGATTTGGAAAACGAAGTCTTTCAAATCCATAGGTGAAAGCTCGCTTGTTAACTATTGAAGCTGTAAGTGCGATACCTATCGAAAATGTACAACTAAATTGTGCTATCCGTTGACCAAATGGACCCTTTTTAGCAAACTCTGCATCAGTATGATGGGGGTAAAAGTCACCAGAGTGCATAGCGTGCATTACAATATCAGTTTCAGTGATGGTTCTACCAACAGTGACTCTTTCCGCACCTAGTTCATAGTCTTCGAAGAATTGTTCTATTTCTACCATTTCTATTGAATAAATATTTCTCTGTAATAAGGTAGCACAATTGTAAAAATGAATAAAGATAATAAATTTGAAAACACGGTTGGAATTGAGTCAACCTTTCCAAAAGATATGCCCAGTGAACATGGAGAAATTCCAGTATGGAATTCTGAAAACTGGTTTTATGAAGATGTTATTGTCGGTCATAAAATTAGATCTCTTCGCCGAACAATATCTGAAGGAGAGGCCATGCAATTTAATTGTATGGTTTTAGATATGCATCCATATGTAGGCGACGAACATTTTGCCAAAAATGAAGGTATGTTCCAAAAAAGATTAGTAGCAGGAGCAATGGTTTTTTCTTATGGGTTAGGTTTAGTTGCAACTAACTGTGTTAACTCTTTTAGTTATGGATATGACCGTTTAAGATTCATCAAACCAGTTTTTATTGGAGATACAATTTATACAATCAGAACTAATATGGAAAAAAAACCAAAATATGAAAAAATGGGTTTAGTTAGAACCAGTTACGAAGTTTTTAAAGGTGAAGGCGAAATCGTTCTATATTGTGAGCACCTACATTCAGTTTTATATAAAAAACCAGAAGACTTTAAAGATAAATACGAAAAAAAATGATTAACTTAAAGGGGATGACCTGGGATCATTCTAGAGGTTTTGAACCAATGGTTGCTACATCTAAAAAATTTCAGGAAATTCATAATAATAAAGTTTCAATTGAATGGGATAAAAGACCATTACAAGCATTTGCAGATAGACCTATAGAAGACATGACTGATGATTATGATTTAATAGTAATAGACTATCCTCATGTTGGAGAAGTAGCCCACAAAGGACTTTTACAAAACTTAAATCTCAATGAATATCAATCTCAATTAAACGATTTAAAAAAACAATCAGTTGGAAAATCGCATGAAAGTTATTTTATAGATAATAAACAATGGGCTCTTGCCATAGATGCTGCTTCACAGACCGCCTGTTACAGAGAAGATTTAGTAAGAGCGCTTCCATCCAAATGGGATGATCTTCTTTCATTAGCAAAAGAGAGAAAAGTTCTTTGGCCTTTAAAGCCAGTTCATGCAATAAGTAGTTTTTATAGTATTTATAACAACATTACTGAAGAATTAATCCCAGAAGAAAAAAATTTTATTAATACAGATGCTGGCGTTAAAACTCTTACAATGATGAAAGCTGTATCCAAAGAAATAATCAATGATTGTTTAAGTATGGATCCAATTCAAACTGCTGAACTCATGACAGAGACTAATGATTTTTATTATTGCCCATACATTTATGGATTTTCAAATTACTCGAGAAATAATTATAGAAAAAATATTTTGAAATATATTGATGTTTTAGATTTATCAGGCAAAGGTCCATCAGGAACACATTTAGGTGGCACTGGTATAGCAGTATCAAATGTTAGTAAGAATAAAGATCTAGCAATTGAATATGCATTTTGGATAGCAGGTGCTGAATGTCAAAAGTCACTTTTCTACCAAAGTGGTGGACAGCCAGGAAATTCTGAAGCTTGGGAGGATGAAAGGATAAATCTAGAAACAAACGATTTTTTTAAAGCAACTCGAAAAACTCTTGATTTGGCATGGGTAAGACCAAGGCATAATGGTTATATGGAATTTCAGGACAAAAGTGGCGATCTCATTAATGAATATCTACAAACAGAAATTTCAGCTGAAAGTATTTGTGAAAAATTATCTGATATGTACAATAAGAGTTTCAAAGAATAAATTATTGTATGACTAAACCATTAGAAGGATTAACTGTATTAGAATTTAGCCAGTTTTTATCAGGGCCATATGCAGGCTTAAGACTTGCTGATTTAGGAGCAAGAGTAATTAAAATTGAAAGACCAGAAGTTGGAGATCTGTGTAGAAACTTATATATCAGTGATACCGATCTTGAAGGTGATAGTACTTTATTTCATGCAATTAATAGAAATAAGGAGAGCTTTGCAGCAAATTTAAAAGATGCCAAAGACATAGAGTTAGTAAAAAAATTAATTGAGAAGGCAGATATAATTACACAAAATTTTAGACCAGGAGTAATAGAACGTATTGGTTTGGATTATAAAAATGTAAAAAAAATAAATCCAAAAATAGTTTATGGAACTATTTCTGGTTACGGATCTGATGGACCTTGGAGTTCATTACCCGGACAAGATTTATTAGCGCAATCTAGAACAGGTTTAGTTTGGTTAAATGGTAATGGAGGTGAAGCACCAACCCCAATGGGTTTGGCAGTTGCTGACATGTTGGCAGGACATACACTTGTTGAAGGTATACTTGCAGCGGTTATTAAAAGATTTCGAACGGATAATGGATCTCATGTAGAAACGAGTTTAGTTGAGGCCTTATTAGATTTTCAATTTGAAGTCCTTACAACATATTTTAATGATGGAAACAGAAAGCCGCAAAGAAGTTCGTATAATAATGCTCACGCATATCTTTCAGCTCCTTATGGAATTTATAAAACATCCAATGGATATATAGCAATTGCAATGACACCACTACCTCAACTTGGTGAATTACTTGATTTAAATTCAATAAAAGATTTGCATGATCAAAAAGAATGGTTCACAAAAAGAGATGAAATTAAAAAAGATATTGGCGACTGGATTGAAAAACAAACAACAGAACATTGGTTGAGTATTCTTGAGCCAGCAGATATATGGTGTGCTAAAGTACTCGATTGGGAAACAATGGTTAAACACGAAGGATTCAAGATCCTCGATATGGTTCAGAGAATTAAAAGAGATGATGGACTTGATATTGAAACACTTCGTTGCCCAATAAAAATTGATGGAGAGATTTTTAAATCAAGTAAGGCAGCTCCAAAGATTGGGAATGATAATAATAGTATTATGAAAGAATTTGGTATCTCATGAAAATTAAAGATATAGAAATTCGTATGTGTCAACACAAAGAGCCTGTCATGAAAGATTCAGAAATGAGAGATGGGAAAAAATCAGATTTAGAATTTTTAGTTATCACATTTCAAACGGATGAAGGTCTATCTAGCTCTACTTTTGGGTTTGCAGGGAGGGGTGCAGAAATGGCTGGTGAAATCGCAAATTCAATTTTTAAACCTTTTTTTATTGGCAGAGACCCACTTTATCGTGAGCAACATTGGCATGAATACAGAACTGCAGACAGATGGTGGAACCACGCACCAATATATAGTTACGGACCATTTGATATTAATTGTTGGCTTCTCTCATCTATGCAAGCAGAACAACCACTTTATAAGTATTTAGGCGCTTATAGAGACAAGGTTCCAATTTATGGAAGTTCTCTTGTTTTAGATTCACCTGAGGCTTATGCAAAAGAAGCTTTGGAATATAAAAAGAGAGGTTTCAATGCTTATAAACTTCATCCTCCTGGAAAATATGATTTTGATTTGGAAGCTCATAAAAAAACACGTGAAGCAGTTGGTGATGAATTTAAGCTTATGAGTGATCCGGTTGCCCCTTATACTTTTGAACAAGCTCTACGTTTTGGAAGAGAGTTAGAAAAATTAAATTATTATTGGTACGAGGAACCTTTATTTGATGAAAATTTTCATAATCTAAGAGAATTAACTAGAATATTAGATATTCCTATTATTGGAACAGAGGTTATAGCAAAACACCCTTACAGTGTTGCTGAATGTATCTCTACAAGGGTTGTTGATATGGTAAGAGCTGATGTTTCATGGAGTGGAGGCATTACAGCTACAATGAAAACAGCACACTTAGCAGAAAGTTTTGGTGTTCAGTGTGAAATTCATACAGCTATTTATCATCCTTTAGAACTTGTTAACTTACATTGTTGTGCAGCTATAAAAAATTCTGAATTTTTTGAAGTACTGGTTCCTTATGAATATTTCAATTTTGGTTTAAAAGATTCTATCAAAGTCGAAAACGGTTATGCCCATTTACCTTCTAAGCCAGGTCTTGGCATTGATTTAGATTGGGATTTTATAGATAATACAACTTTCAAAAAAATTTAAAAAATGACAAAGATTACTAAATTTAGTGTTCAAGATGTAAGATTTCCTACTTCAAAAGATTTAACTGGATCTGATGCCATTCATACAGATCCTGATTATTCAGCAACGTATGTGACAGCTTTTACTGATCAAGCAGAGTTAAAAGGATATGGTATTGCCTTCACGATTGGTAAAGGAAATGACATTGTTGCTGAATGTATAAAACATTTTTTTCCAATTTTTGAAAATATGGATTTAAATGATTTAGAAAATAACATTGGTAAGCTCTGGTTCAAGTGTGTTGATCATAGTCAGTTACGTTGGTTAGGTCCTGAAAAAGGAGTTGTTCATATGGCTGTATCAGCAATCTTTAATTGTTTATGGGATTTAATTGCTAAGAAGCACAAAAAACCTTTGTGGCAGTTTATTGTAGAAAGTAAACCTGAAAAAATAGTTAGCTGGTTAACATTTAAATATATAGAAGATGTTTTAACTCCAGAGGAAGCGTTAGCAATTTTGTCAAACAATCAAAATGATAAACAAAAACGTATCGATACAGTATTGCAAGAAGGATATCCATCTTACACAACTGCTGCAGGATGGCTTGGCTATTCAGATGAAAAAATAATTCAATTATGCAAAGAATATATGGCAAAAGGTTGGAAGCATTTTAAAATCAAGGTTGGTTTAGATCTAAATGCAGATGTAAAAAGACTTGAGTTAATTAGAAAAACAATTGGTGATGATTGCTTTATTATGGTTGATGCAAACCAGCAATGGAACGTAGAACAATCGATTAAACATATTAATGCATACAAAAAATTTAATTTATTTTTTGTAGAAGAACCTACAAGTCCAGATGATGTAATGGGTTTTGCCAAAATAAAAAAAGAAGTTGGAGATGTAAGACTTGCTACTGGAGAAGCATGTGGAGGTCGTATCATGTTTAAACAATTTCTCGAATCTGGGGCAATGAACATTTGTCAAATTGATAGCTGCAGATTGGGAAGTATTAACGAAATAATTACAGTATTATTAATGGCACATAAATTTAATGTTCCAGTCTTTCCACATGCTGGTGGTGTTGGTTTATGTGAATATGTTCAACACTTATGTATGATTGATTATATTTTAATTAATGGTTCTAAAAATGATAAAGTAGTAGAATATCAGGACAGTTTACATGAACACTTTATATATCCATGTAAAATTGAAAATGGAAATTACATGCCTCCACTTGATTATGGATATTCTATTGAAATGAAAGAAAAGTCTGTTAATGAGTTTTGTTTTCCTAACGGCGAGTATTGGAAGAATAATAAATGAGACTAAAAGATAAAAAAATAATTGTAACTGCTGCAGCACAAGGGATTGGTAGAGCAACTGCAATGATGTTTGCAAAAGAAGGAGCTTCTGTCATTGCAACTGATATTAATGAAGAAAAACTGACTGAATTAAATAAAGAAAATAATTCTATCAAAACTCAAAAACTAGATGCTACAAACAAAAATGCAGTTGAAGATTTTTGTGCTAGCATTGACACCATTGATGTTCTCTTTCATGCTGTTGGTTTTGTTCATCATGGAACATTATTGGAATGTGATGATACAGAATTTCAACGATCTGTTAATGTAAATGTATATTCAGCCTATCTCATGAGTTATAATCTAGTACCTAAAATGTTAGATAAAGGAAAAGGGAATATAATTATTGTATCTTCTGCAGCTTCAAATGTAAAAGGAGCTCCTAATAGATTTATTTATGGCACAACAAAAGCAGCACTAAATGGTTTTGTTAAAGCTCTTGCAGCAGATTATGTAAAAAATGGAATTCGTTGTAATGCAATACTTCCTGGAACAGTAGAAACGCCATCTTGGGAAGGTCGGGTGAATATGGCTGATGATCCAAAACAAGCTCGAAAGGATTTTATTGCTAGACAAGCTATGGGAAGATTAGCTCAACCAGAAGAAATTGCTTCACTTGCAACTTATTTAGCAAGTGATGAATCAGATTTTGTAACGGGAACACTAAATTTAATTGATGGAGGGTGGACTTTATAATGAAAACTTTAAGATATAGAATTGGTCAAGATGTTAAACCAGGAATTTTGGACTCTGAAGAAAATATACGTGATGCTTCTTCTTTAGTAAATGATTGGGATAACAAGAATGTAACTATTGAAAGACTAAATGAAGTAAAATTAACTGATCTTAATTCATTACCTATTGTTGAAAATCATGACGGTATAGCACCATGTGTTTCTAAAGAAAGTATTGGTAAAATTATTTGTATAGGCCTTAATTATTCTGATCATGCAGAAGAAACGGGACAAAAGGTACCTCCTGAGCCTATTATTTTTGCAAAAGCAACTAGTTCGGTAATTGGACCAAATGATAATGTGGAGATTCCAAAAAAATCAATTAAATCTGACTGGGAAGTTGAGTTAGGTGTTATTATTGGAAAAGAAGCAAAGTATATTAGTGAAAGTGAATCACAATCTCACATAGCTGGATACTGTGTAATTAACGATCTAAGCGAGAGGGAATTTCAGATTGAACACTCAGGACAATGGGTAAAAGGTAAATCATGTGATACATTTGGACCAATTGGGCCTTATCTAGTAACAACAGATGAAATACCTGATCCACAAAATCTTAAAATGTGGTTAGAAGTTAATGGTAAAAAAATGCAAGATGGCTCTACAAATACGATGGTCTATGGTGTTAATTTTCTTATTAGTTATTTAAGTCAATTTATGTCATTACAGCCAGGAGATATTATCTCTACTGGAACACCTCCAGGTGTTGGTATGGGAATGAACCCTCAAGTATTTTTAAAAGCTGGTGATGTAATGAAATTGGGAATTGAAGGCTTAGGAGAACAAACACAAAAAACAATTCAAGCTTAATGTTTGGAAGCATCAATAACTGTCATAATGTAAAAGACTTTAGAAATTTAGCAAAAAAAAGACTTCCAAGTCCAATCTTCCATTATATTGATGGAGCTGCTGATGACGAAATAACTTATAAAAGAAATACCGATGCTTACGAGCAATGTGATTTGATTCCAAATGTTTTAAGTGGTGTTGATAAAGTAGATATGTCGACGACTGTAATGGGACAGAAATTAGACATGCCTTTGTATTGTGCGCCAACTGCTCTTCAGAGATTATTTCATCATGAAGGTGAGATTGGAGTGGCAAAAGCTGCTGAAAAATTTGGAACTATGTTTGGAATTTCTTCGCTAGGCACTGCAAGTATAGAAGAGATATCTAATTTAGTTAAAACACCAAAACTTTTTCAACTTTATGTTCATAAAGATAAAGGATTAAACAAAGCCCTTATAGAAAGATGTAAAGAATCTAATTTTGAAGCAATGGCGGTTACAGTTGATACTGCTGTTGGCGGAAATCGTGAAAGAGATTTGTATACTGGTTTTACTATTCCAATGAAACTGAAACTTAATAGTGTTTTAAGTTTTATGCTGCATCCAAAGTGGGCAGTCGATTATTTTACAAAACCTAAATGGGAATTAAGTAATTTAAAAGATCACATTAATGAAGGCACAACAGTAATGACAACTATAGGAGATTACTTCACAAAAATGCTTGATAATTCGATGAGTTGGAAAGATGTAGAAAATATTAATAAAGAGTGGGGTCGTCAATTTGCTATTAAAGGTGTTATGTCTGTAGACGATGCAAAGAAAGCTGTCGATGTAGGCGCCTCAGCTATCATGGTTTCAAATCATGGAGGTAGACAATTAGATGGTTCAAGATCACCATTTGATCAACTAGCTGAAATTGTCGATGCTGTTGGAGATAAAATAGATGTAATATGTGAAGGAGGTATTAGAAGAGGTACCCATGTTTTAAAAGCATTATCACTTGGTGCAAAAGCCTGTTCCGGAGGACGAATGTATTTATATGCTTTAGCTGCCGGAGGTCAAAAGGGAGTTGAAAAAAGCTTATCTAACTTACGTAATGAAATTGAGAGAGATATGAAATTAATGGGAGTTTCTAACGTAAAAGAATTAACAAGAAAAAATCTAAAATTCAGATAAATCAACAACTTTCTTAAAATAAATATTTATTCTAATTCAATTTTATTTTACAAATTTTTTATGAATGATGAAATTGATCCAATCCTAATTGGTGAAACTGATGATATCGAAGTTGGAACTGTGGAAAGTTTTGAACATGACGATGTTAATTACGCTGTTTATCATTTAGAGCCAGGATTTTTTTGCACACAGGGAAACTGTAATTGTGAGGAGAAAGCACCTTTAAGTGAATCTGAAATTGAAGGCGAAGAGTTAGAGTGTGTTGGTTGTGGTAATACTTATAGTATTGTTTCGGGTGATTGTATTAGTGATCCTGAATTAGATGGTCTTAAGATCTTTGACATCTCTGAAGAGGATGGAAATATTTACTTAAATATCTAACTTATAATATTAAGATTTATAATATTATTTTCATTTAAATTTTTACTTTTAGTTAAAAAATCAAAAACATTTTCACACGACTCTACAGACATCCTTTTTCTACATTCTAGAGTTAATGCAGCATTATGAGGTGTTAATAAAGTATTACTTAAAGAAAATAGTTTATGATTTTTTATTGGCGGCTCTTTTTCAAATACATCAACACCAGCTCCAAAAATTTTTTTATTTTTTAAAGCTTCATATAAGGCATCTTCATTAATTATACCGCCTCTTGCTGTATTAATTAAAATCAAATTAGATTTAAATGTTTCAAATTGATCAAAAGAAATCAAATTTTTAGTTTCTTCATTTAAAGGTAAATGAATACTTATGTAATCAGCAATTTTAAAGCCTTCTTCTTTATTTATTGGAATACATTTGTGATTTTTTATTTCTTCATCTGAAAGAAATGGATCATGTACATACACTTCCATTTCAAACCCACTACATCTTTTTGCTAAAGCTTTTCCTATTCGACCAAAACCAAGAATTAAAATTTTTTTATTATAGAGTTCAAAGTAGTTGGGTAGATTACCCTTTTCTTGAAACTTACCTAATTTCACTAATCTATCTGATTCAAAAATATTTTTTGTTAAACAGAGCATCATTGTCATTACATGTTCAGCTACGCTTGTAGCATTTGCTTTTCCAGTAATGGCCATAGCTATCTTATTATGATTTAAATATTCAGTATCCACATTGTCATATCCAACACCATGTCTTGCAACAATTTTTAGGTTCTTTGATTGAGAGAGAATATTTTTATTTATTTCTGCTGTTCTTACGACAATACCATCCACATCTCGTAATTTTTCTATTAGATGATCTTCATCAATATTATTGGTGACAAAGTATTCAATATTATTTTTATCAAATATCTCATATCCACTTGGATGAATTTCACCAACAATCCCAACTTTCATGAATAATTCTATATTCTAAAATATTAGAAAAATAAATTGTTTAACTCTTTAAATTATTTTTTTATTATAATAGTATCTATTTTTTTTGGGAAAGGAACACATGAAAACAGTTAGAATGTCATGTTCACATGCATTAATTAAATATTTAACTATGCAAAAAATTTTAATTAATGGAAAGAAAGAACCACTATTTCCAGGTGCTTTCGGTATTTATGGCCATGGTAATGTTGCTTGTATCGGACAAGCTATGGAAGAATATCAAAATGAACTTCCTGGATACAGAGGGCATCATGAACAAAATATGGCACTAACAGGTATTGCATATGCTCGTGCCAAAAGAAGACAACAAATATTTGTTGCAACTTCATCTGTTGGACCTGGTTCTACTAATATGGTTACAGCTGCTGCAGTTGCTTTAAGTAATAGGCTTCCAATTTTACTTTTACCAGGTGATACATTTTCTAGTCGTTTTCCAGATCCTGTTTTACAACAAGTAGAACACTTTAATTCTCCTTCAGAAACTCAAAATGATTCATTTAAATCTGTATCACGATATTTTGATCGAATTACTAGACCTGAACAAATTTTAACATCCTTGCCTCAAGCAATTAATGTAATGCTTGATCCTGCAGACTGTGGCCCAGCAGTAATTTCTATGTCTCAAGATGTTCAAGGAGAAGCCTATGATTATCCTGAAATCTTTTTTGAAGAAAAAATTCATGAAATTAGAAGAATTCATCCTGATCCAAATCAAATACAAAAGGCAGCTGACAAATTAAAACAATCTAAACAACCAATTATTATTTCAGGCGGAGGTGTTTTATATTCAGAAGCAGAAGAGGAGATTTCCGCTTTTGCAAAAAAACATAATATTCCAGTAACAGCAACTGTAATGGGTATTGGTTGTATGAATAAAGATGATCCTTATTATATAAGTGCAATTGGATGCTTAGGAGAAGGCTCATCTAATAATCTTGCTACTGATACAGATTTAGCACTAGCTGTGGGAACAAAGTTAGGAGACTTTACAACTGGCTCTTGGACTAATTTTGAAAATGAAAATTTTCAACTTGTCTCAATAAATACTTCGCGATTTGATACTACAAAACATCGCGCAACTCCTGTTGTCAGTGATGCAAAAATTGGACTTCAAGAATTATCAAAGGCATTAGGAGATTGGAAAGCACCAGATAATTGGTATCAGCGTTCAATTGAGGAAAGAAATAAATGGGATGAATATGTCGCCAAAGAAAGTGGACCAACAAACCAAGAATTACCATCCTACGCTCATGCTGTAGGTGCAGTTTATAGAAACTCAGACCCATCAGATATTGTCGTAACTGCAGCTGGAGGTTTAGTTGGTGAAGTGGTTCAAATATGGAAACCAAAAGAACTAAACACTTTTGAAACTGAATGGGGTTTTAGTTGCATGAGTTATGAAATATCAGGTGCACTTGGAATCAAAATGGCAAAACCTGATCAGGATGTAATTGTATTTGTAGGTGATGGCTCATACCTTTTACAAAATAGCGACATTTACAGTTCAGTTTTATATGATAAAAAATTAATTATAGTTGTTTGTGATAATGGTGGTCACATGGTAATTAATAGATTGCAACTAGCAAAAGGTGGAAATGAATATCTTTGTAATCTCAATGCAGCCAGAGCGACAAATGTACAGTTTGTAGATTTTGAGGCTCACGCAAAAAGTATGGGGGCAAATGGTGAGACTGTTAAATCCATTTCAGAGTTAGAGGCTGCTTTCAAAAGAGCAAAAGAATCAGATAAAACCTATGTTATTTCTATGAAAACAGATGGGTATGAATGGTTAGAGGGGACAGCTTTCTGGGAAAGCCCAACACTTGAAGTAGATAATACCGAAGGTAAGAAATCAGCTCTTAAAGAATTTTTAGAAGGAAAAAATAAACAACGTAAAGGCGTATAATAATAAAATTTTTTTCTAAAAATTTAAAGTTCGTATGAATAAAAACAAGCCTATAATTTTATTAGATCCATATCCAAGGACAATGGACCTACTTTTTTCAAAAGAGAATTTAAACTATCTAAAAAAAAATTTTAAACTCATTACTGCTCCAAATAAAAATAAAAATAATTTTTATAAAAAAAACTTACCCAGTGCAGATTATATTTTTGGACAACCAAACTTACCTTCATCTTTAATTTCTCAATCAACAAAACTTAAAGCTATATTTAATGTAGAGAGTAATTTTATGGACAATATGGATTATGATTATTGTTTTAGAAATGGAATACACGTTTTAGCAACATCTCCTGTGTTTGCTCAACCTGTTGCTGAAATGGCAATTGGCCTTACTTTATCTATAGCCAGAAGTATCCATATTGCTCACTCAGACTTTATTTTAAAAAAAGAAAAATATGGAGGAGCAATTAGTCAGAATAATTTTTTATTAAAAAATAAAACATTCGGTTTAATTGGTTTTGGAGATTTAGCCAAATCACTTACTCCTATACTAAAAGCATTCTCTAACAATATCATTGCCTATGATCCTTGGATTCCCAATAAAGAAATTGAAAAATTTAATGTTAAGCCAACCAGTTTAAATTCATTACTCAAAAATGCTGACATCATTTATGTATTAGCTTCCATTACTTCCTCTAATGAATCTATGATTAATAGCTCTAAACTTAAATTAATAAAAGATGGATCAGTGTTTGTCTTAATGAGTAGAGCAGCCATAATAAATTTTGATGATTTTTTTAATTTTTTAAAAAATAGAAATGTGTTTGCTGCCATTGATGTTTTTCCAAAAGAACCATTTCCTAAAAATCATAAATTAAGAAAACTCAAAAATGTAATTTTTTCTCCACATAGGGCTGGCGCATTAAACAGTGCATTTAAAGAGATGGGTGAATTAGTAATTCAAGATTTAAAACTTGTTTCAAAAGGCCTGCCTCCTAAATTATGTAAAAAAGCTGAAAGAGAAACTGTTAAATATTTACGTTCAAAACCAGTTGATATTAATTAAAATTTATTTAAAAACACACTATGTCAGATAACTTAGTACTAGAAGCTAAATCAGTTTCAAAATTTTTTGGTACTATCACAGCTCTTCAAAATGTAGATCTTCATTTAAATAAAGGTGAAGTTCTTGGTGTCGTCGGCGATAACGGTGCTGGGAAATCTACATTAATGAAAGTTTTATCAGGATTATATAAGCCAAGTGAAGGTTCACTTTTTTTTGATAAGGAAAAAGTAACTTTAAATAGTCCCAGAGACTCACAAAATTTGGGCTTAGAAATGGTTTATCAAGATTTAGCGTTAGCTGGGAATCTCCCTATCGGTGATAATATTTTTTTAGGAAGAGAGCCAACAAGAAAAGTCGGCCCTTTTAATTTTTTAGATCATAAAAAAAGAAAACAGTTAACCGAAGAGCATCTTGCAAAACTAAAAATAAATGTAAAAAGTGCTGATCAAAAGGTTGAAGAATTATCAGGTGGACAAAGACAAGCAGTTGCAATTGCTAGAGCTACAGCTTTTAATGCAAAAATTGTATTGATGGATGAACCGACAGCTGCACTTGCTGTTAAGGAAGTTGGGAAAGTTTTAGATTTAATTTTAAATCTTAAAAAGTTAGGTGTTAGTGTAATAGTAATTAGTCACCGAATGGATGATATTTTTACTGTTTGTGATCGCGTAATGGCACTTTTTCAAGGAACAAACTTCGCTGAATCAGAATTAAAAAACACTTCAAGAGACGAAGTGATTGGATGGATCATGGGGAAAAAAGATTAATGGATAAGAGTCAAGAATCTTTATTTGTCAGACTTATTCCTTTTTTTGAAAGATATGGAATCTTATTACTTATCCTAATAATGATTGCTGTTTTGCATTTGTTGCAACCTGATGTTTTTTTATCATGGAGAAATGTAACAAATATTTTTAAACAAGTTTCTTGGCAGTCTATGTTAGCACTTGGTGTCTTTATGGTCATTGTAACTGCAGGTATAGATCTATCAGTCGGTTCAATTATTATGTTATCATTAATGGGACTCGCTATTGCTTCGAAGGCAGGAATGCCTTGGTACGTTGTCATGTTAGTTGCGCCAGCAATTGGATTTTTGTGTGGTATGTTTAATGGTATTGGCATTACCTTACTTCGCATGCCTCATCCATTCATTATGACATTGGGCACGCTGTATATATTTAGAGGAATTGGAAACCTTATTTCTGGAGGTGTGCCAATAACAGGTTTTGCTGAACAGATTAGAGTTATCGGAAATGGTAAAATTAAACTAGATGTAATTTTTGGAGAAGGCGCTAGAGAGTATATACCCACAAGTTTAATTTTAATGATTGTTATATTCTTTATCTTTTGGATATTTTTAAATCATACAAGAATAGGTAAATGGATTTATGCGATTGGAGGCAACCCAGGAGCAGCTAGGGCAGCAGGTATAAATGTCGATCGTATTTTAATCGTAGTTTACACCCTTTGTGGTTTCTTGGCTGGTATTGGAGGTTTAATTTTAGCTGGAAGAACAAATTCCGCTTATCCAAATGCCGGTTTACAATCTGAACTAGATGCGATTGCAGCAGTAATTATAGGTGGAGCAAGCTTCTTTGGGGGTAGAGGAACTGTTTTAGGTGTATTTGCTGGAGTCATGATTATGGGTATACTCCGAAATGGTCTAAATCTAATGAATGTCAGTGTTTTTTGGCAACAAGTTCTTATTGGGTCAATTATTATTTTGGCTGTTTATATTGATGTTCTAAGAAGACAACTTGCAACCAGAACATAATATCAAAAAATAATCACTTTCTGACAAACAGTCACTTGATTAGAATTTCATTTTTGATTAATGATTAAAAAAAAATTTTAGGAGGAAAAATGAAATTTTTCATTTCAATAATTACTACTTCTGTATTGTTTTTTTCAGGTAGTCTTTTAGCAGGCTCACATGCAAAAACAATTATGCTAAGTACTAAAGGACCAGGTGCTGGAAACCCTTTTTGGGCTTCAGTTGAAGCTGGTGCTAAAGATGCTGCTGAAGAATTAGGTGTAAACCTTATTATCCTTTCACCACCACAAGAGAGTGATGTTATGGCTCAGGTAGCACAAATTGAAGACCAAATTGCTAAAGGTGTAGACGGTATAGCGATTGCACCAACTGACCCTAACGCAGTTGCACCAATTCTTGATGATGCAATGGCTTCAGGTGTTCCAGTTGTATACATTGATACTAATGGAATTAATGAAGGTGTAACTTTCATTGGTACAAACAATATCAATGGTGCTGCTTTAGCTGCTCAATACATTTGTGATAATGTTCCAAGTGGTTCTGATGTTGCAATCCTTCAAGGAATGATCACACAAACTACTGGTCAACACAGAGCTGAAGGATCACACAAAGGTCTTGAAGCATGCGGCATGAACATTGTTGCTGAACTTCCAGCTAACTGGGATACTGCACAAGGTATGTCAGTAACTGAAGATATCATCACTGGTAACCCAAATCTAAAAGCAATATTTGCTTCTAACGATAATATGGGTCTAGGTGCTATCCAAGCATTAAAAAATGCTGATATGCTAGATGATGTTGTCGTTGTTGGATTTGATGCTAACCCTGATGCTGCTGCAAGTGTAATGGCTGGTGAAATGTCAGCAACTATTGCTCAATTCTCATACAACATGGGATACATGGGTGTAGAAAATGCACTTAAATTAGCTAATGGTGAGAGCATTCCAGATAACATTGATACTGGAACTGTATTAGTTACTAAAGAAAACGCTGCAGACTTTATGTAAGTCTAAGCAAAATTATTTTTAAAAGGCCGTAATTTTTTACGGCCTTTTTTTTTACTATTCCATTTTTTACAATTGATTTATAGAAACAAATTATGAAAAATATTGGACTGATTGGTTGCGGTAATATTGCAGAGACCTACTTCCGGGCTCAGGAATATTTTAATAATATAAATTTTGTTGCTTGTGCTGATATTAATTTAGATGCTGCTAAAAAAACAGCTGATCAATATAATATTATTCCTTTATCAGTTGATGAAATACTTAATGACAAGAATGTAGACATCATTCTTAATCTCACAATTCCCCAAGCTCATTATGAAATATCTAAAAGAGCTCTTGAGGCAAACAAACATGTTTATTGCGAAAAACCAATGAGTGTTAAGTTTGATGAAGCAAAAGAATTATTAAATTTAGCAAAAAAAAATAGTCTCTATATTGGGAATGCACCAGATACTTTTTTAGGAGGAGGAGGTCAACTTACACGAAATTTAATTGACAACAATGATATTGGACAAGTTTTAACCGGTAATTTTATTTTTGCTTTTCCTGGTGTTCAAGATTTTCATCCAAGTCCTGAGTCTTGGTTTCAAGAAGGAGGAGGACCTGTAATAGACATGGGTCCATATTTTTTCACAACACTTGTTAATCTTCTAGGTCCTGTAAAAAATATAAGAGGAAGAGGAGCCAAATTTTCTGATAAAAGAGAATACAAAGCTGGTCCAAAAAAAGGAGAAACTTTTAATGTTGAAATTCCAACTTCTTATATGTTTAATATTGAGTTTCAAAATAAAGCTATTATTCAAGGCTTCATTTCATTTGATGTTTTAAATCATAAACGTAATCATATGGAGCTTTATGGAACGAAAGGTTCAATAGTAGTTCCTGATCCAAATATGTTTGGTGGTCCAGTTTCCATATCTGGTGAGTTTGGATCTGAATGGAAAGATATTAGCGTCGAAGATAAACCCCTTGGAAAAACAAATATTGTTAACCATAGTGGAAGAAGTAATGAAGCGCCTGAACAAGCAAACTACAGGGGTATTGGGTTAGCTGAAATGATTGACGCTATCGAAAATAATAGAATGCATAGGTGTAATGGAGAACTTGCTCTTCACGTTTTAGATGTAATCGAGTGTGCAATGATTTCTTCAATTTATAAAGTGGAAGTAGAGCTCCGTTCTTCCTGTGTGAAGCCTGAACCCATGCATGACGATTTCATAAGGCAAATCCTAAAAAAAATATAAATTTTGCTTTACTATTGATTAGTGCGATAATTTTACAACCTAATTCCCAATATTTCTCCTTGTTTTACATACCCATTCTTGCTAGGAAAATATTATTTATAGGAGGAATGCATGAAAAAAATTGCTTCAATTATTCTTGCCTCTGTAGCGTTATTTGCTACTTCAGCGAAGGCAGAATACAAATTTAACTTCGTAATGCACAGTGATACGAACAATGCTTTCTGGGCAGCTGTTCATAAAGGTTTTAAAGATGCTTGTGCACAAATTAATGCTGATTGCCAAATGTTAACTCTTTCAGGTGATGGAGACCAACAAGAGCAATTACAAAACCTAGAGTCTTCAATAGCTCAAGGTGTTGATGGTATCGTAACTACAATTACTAACCCAACTATCTTTGATGCTGCAGTTGATGAAGCATTAGCTGCTGGTATTCCAGTAATTACAGCTAATACTGATGATCCAGAAGGTGCTGCTGGTAGTAACAGACTAGCATATGTTGGACAAGACTTAGAAGCAGCTGGTTATGAATTAACAGCTAATCTTTCTGAAATGTTTCCTGATGGAGATATTCACGTTCTAATCGGTGTTGCAGACATGAACCAATCATGGGCATACACTAGAGGAAACGGTATTGCACGTTTCATGGAAGATTACAAAGCAGCTAACCCTGATAGAAAAGTAACTTATGAGAAAATCGAGTCAGGTCTAGATCTTTCAACTGTTGGAAACAGAGTGGCAGCTTATGTTCAAGCTAACCCAAATACAACTGCATATCTTGATGTAGGTTTCTGGGAAGCTGGTGCAGCTGCAGCAGTAAGAAACTTAGGTTATGGACCTGGTGAAATTCTTCTTGCTGGTTTCGACTTAGTTGACGTAGTTTTCGAAGAAATGGACAAAGGTTATGTTCAACTAACAGTTGACCAACAGCCATACTACCAAGGTTACATGTCAGTTCACCAATTATACTTAATGAACAAGTATGGTTTAAGTGCACTAGATATCAATACTGGTAAAGCTATGATTGGTCCTGATGATGTTGAAACAATCAGATCATTCAAAGGAATGTCAGTTAGATAAATATCTTAACCAGGCTCTTTAAATAGAGCCTGGTTCTTTTAAAAATAAAAAAAATATGAGTAAAAATTTTAGTCTTAGAAGTTTATTAGTAAGACCAGAAGTAGCAACCTTCTTAATGTTTCTAGCAATAATGATTGGGTTTTATATTGCTAATGAAAGATTTTTAGATGCAAGAAATATAAGAATAGTTATGGGTATTACACCCGAATATATTATTGTTGCTATTGGGATTGCAATATTAATGATCTCAGGTGAATTTGATTTATCTGTAGGCTCTGTCTTTGCATTAGTCCCAATGACTATTGTACAAATGGTGCATCAAGGGATACCACCTTGGTTCGCTATTTTTCTAGGATTAATGATTGGTATTATTGTTGGTTTTGTTAATGGATTTATTACCTTAAGATTTGGAATCCCTTCTTTCATCGCAACTCTTGGAATGCTCTATATCGCTAGAAGTCTTACAACTGTAGCTACTGCAGGATTTCCACCACCATTTCCTCATATTTTACCAAATGAGTTATTCGTTTATCAATTTGAGTTATTTAGAGCTTCCTTGTACTGGGCTCTTTTAGTTGCCGTAGTTTTAGGTGTTATGCTTCACAGAAGTAATGTTGGTAACTGGATCTATGCAACTGGCGGAGATCAAAACGCAGCATCTTCAATGGGAATAAAGACTGGAAACGTTAAAATGTTTTGTTTCATCTTATGTGGTTTCTTAGCTGGCTTTGCTGGAATGATTCAAACATTTAGATTGGAAGCACCATTACCATCTCAAGGATACTTATTAGAACTAGAGTCAATTGCTGCAGCAGTTATTGGTGGTGTCAGTTTATTTGGAGGTATCGGAACAGTTTTTGGTGCCGTTATCGGTGCAATACTAATAAGATTTTTAGAAAGTGGAATCATTATGGCTAGAATAGATGCGGAATGGTTTAGAGCAGGTTTAGGCTCTTTAATTATCATAGCCGTAGTGTTTAATACTTATATAAGTAGAAGAGCGACACGAATTGGTCAAAACAAGGCAAAGGATTAAACATGGAAGATATAATAGTTTGTGAGGGTCTAAACAAATACTATTCAGGAGTTCATGCTTTAAAAGATTTAAGCTTAAAGATAAAAAAAGACTCTGTTGTCGGTCTTATTGGAGACAATGGTGCTGGTAAATCAACATTAATTAAAATTTTATCTGGTGCACATCAACCTGATTCAGGCCATATATATTTTGAAGGTAATAAGGTTAAATTTAAATCTACAAAAGAAGCAATGAATTTAGGTATTGAAACAATTTATCAGTATTCAGCTTTGATCCCTGAAATGTCTATTGCAAGAAATATTTTTATTGGACGTGAACAAACTCAATATAATGTTGGTAATTTTGGTTTAATGAAAACTAAAACCATGCAGGACGATGCGATGAAAGCATTAACAGATGTTGAACTGCATCTTCGATCTCCAGATACACCAGTTAACCAATTGTCTGGAGGAGAAAGACAAGGTGTTGTGATTGCAAGAGCAATGTATTTTAAATCAAAAGTTTTAATATTAGACGAACCAACAAACCACTTATCAGTAAAAGAAACAAATAAAGTACTAAGGTTTGTAGAAGGATTAAAAAGCCAAGGCGTGACATCAATATTTATTACTCACAACTTGAGTCATGTGTATCCAATTGCTGATCATTTATGTGTAATGGCAAGAGGTGAAAAAATTGCTGATTTGGATAAAAAAGACACAACAATAGATCATCTCACTGATTTATTAGTGAATGGATAATTTTGGGAGGAATTATGATTAGTGATGCGCAAATAAAACAATATAACGAAGAAGGTTATACGATCGTTGAAAATGTTTTTAGTATGGATGAGTTAAATCCAATATTAAATGAATTTGAAGAAATTGTTGATGATTTTGCAGAAAAAGCTTTTCAAGCTGGAAAAATTACTAACAAACATGATGATAAAGATGTTTTTAAAAGACTAGCTGCTCTCGAAAGAGATTTTAAAGGTTCTTCAGTTTTAATTCATCATAGAGGCGAATTAAAACCAGCTCTTGCTAACTTATGGGGATCAAAAAAACTTTTAGATATGGTTGAAAATTGGGTTGGTAAAGATATTTCTGGTCATCCAGTTTGGAATATTAGATCTAAAACTCCTCAGACAGCTAGGATGACAGTTCCATGGCACCAAGATTCTGCTTATTTAAAAGATGGAGCAGAAAAAACCACTCAGCCTGCTGCGTGGATTCCATTTCTAGATGTAAATAAAAATAATGGATGCATGCAAGTTGTTCCTGGAGGACATAGACCTGAAAGAGTTTTGAATCATAAATTAGAAAAAAAAGATGGTTCAGTAAAAGATTCTTGGTATTTATTTATTGAAGACAAAGATATTCCAGAAGAGAAAGTCGTTACTTGTGAAATGAAGGCTGGTTCAGTCTTATTTTTACATCAATTAGTTCCTCATCGATCACTTGAAAATTTATCTGAGGATGTAAGGTGGAGCGTTGACCTAAGATTTCAAAATCCAAAAGATGAAGCCGGTTTTCATACTGGTTTGGTTGATCCAATCATAATGAGAAAATCAGAAGACCCAAGCTATACAGCTGATTGGAATTCTTGGTTTAAAGGTTATGAGGAACAACACACAAAATTTAGAGGGACTTCAAAAAAAGACCAATTTGACTCCGCAGTTGATGGGTCATGGTTAGATCGTTGGGATAATTAATTTAATTATCAAGTATGGAAGTTAATCTCGATGATTGGTACAGACCAGAAGTCGATAGAAAAAAATTAAAAGCCTTAAGTAAAAGAAGAGATCTACCTGGACTAATCCATTTCTTCTTTTATTTTTTATCCTTATTTGTTTCAGGATATTTAGCATACATTACTTTAGGTACGTGGTGGACATATCTATTCTTTTTTATTTATGGTACAATTTATGCGTTCAGTGTAGCGAACTGGCATGAAACTGTTCATCGAACTGCATTCAAGACTCGTTGGATAAATGAATTTTTTTATCACATAAGTTCTTTCATGTGTGACTTTGAAGGTTTTAGATGGCGTTGGAGTCATACTTTTCATCATTCAAAAACATTACAAACAGAAGATGATTATGATCACGAAATACAAGTATCAAGACCGATAGAATTATTTGCATTCTTTTTGAATTTTATACCTCTAACAGATTTATTATACCCACATAAATTAATTAAATTTGAAGTTCTAAAACATGCTTTTGGAAAATTCACTCCAGTTATTGATATAACAGCACCTAAAGAAGAAAAGAAAAAAATTCTTTGGAACTCAAGATTATATGTCTTTATTTGGTTATCAGTCATTGCATATTCGTTTTACTTAGGTTCTTTTTTACCAATAATTTATATTATTTTACCAACTTATATTGGGAAGCCAATTTGGTTTGCCGTAAATGTGACTCAACACCTAGCTGCTAAAGTTGACACAAAAGATCACCGCTTAAGCACTTATTCTGTGAGAATAAATCCAATATTAAGTTTTTTATATTGGCATATGGAATATCATTTAGAGCATCATATGTTTCCTATGGTGCCTTCATACAATTTAAAAAAATTACGAAAAGAAATTGATAAAGAATTACCACAACCTTTTACGAGTCTTTTTGATTTTTATAAAAAAGTTTTGCCAGCTGTTATATCTTTGGCTACTGATCAAAATAAATATTATAAAGTAAAATTAAATAATTAAATTACCAAGAACCAGAATTTTCCATAGACTTCCATGGTTCTTGTTCAGGTAAAGATTCCCCTTCTTGTAAGATTTCAATGGAAATTCCATCGGGAGAGCGAACAAAAGCCATATGTCCATCACGAGGTGGTCTATTAATTGTAACGCCGTTGTTCATTAATTTCTCACACACTTCATAAATATTGTTAACACTGTAAGCTAGATGACCAAAGTTTCTTCCCCCAGTATATTTTTCAGGATCCCAATTATAGGTTAATTCAAGAAGACCGGTTCTTTCATCACTATTTTCAGCTGCTAAAAATATTAATGTGAAACGACCTTTTTCATTGTCAACTCGTCGCACTTCTTTTAATCCAAGTTTGTTACAGTAAAAATCTAGAGAAGCATCAATGTTCTCAACCCTCACCATTGTGTGTAAATATTTCATATAAACTAATAAATATTAACACAATTTTAAATTTATTTTCAATTGTTATTTTGCTTATTTCACGTAAGATAAAAAGCAAATAGGGAGGAATTAATGAAAAAGAAAAAAGAATTAAAAATCTCTAGACGTACAGTTATGAAAGGAGCTCTTGCTGCAGGTGCAATGATGTCAGCAGGATCTATACCTTCAAAACTATTTGCTGGAGAATATAATATTCCTGATCCACTAAAACCATTACCAACAACTGGTGGTAATATGCGATGGATTGATAGTGGTGATATGAAGGGTGTCTTTTGGAAAAAATTATTTCCAGAATATGCAGCTTCAAGAGGTATCACTATTGAATATGATGGATTACCATGGAAAGAAATAAACAAAATTGTTCCAATCGCTATAAGAAATGGAACTGTTCATGATGTATTCCAATTACCGTTAGGAATGGATCCAGGTGTTGCAGTAGCTGAAGGTTGGGTTCAACCATGGGATGACTACATTGAAAACATCGATGAATGGTTAGCTGCATTTCCTAGTGGTGTTTATCTGCCTGGTGTCAACCAATTCAATGGAAAGACTTATGGAACATGTTTAACAGCAAATAAGAGAACTGGAACTTGTCTTCTTTATAGTGAAAAATATATGAGTGAAGCTGGTTATGATCCTCAAGCTGGTCGTATGACATATTCTGAAATCAGAGATGCTGCTAAAAAAATTACTAAAAATGGTAATGGTCAGTATTATGGTTGGATTATTGGTGGAAACCAAGTTAATCGATGGGAAGATGTTGTCCATACATTTGGACAAGTAGGTGGAGCACATAGTGGAAGAGGTGGTTTTACAAATAGACACATTAACTTCCAAAATGGTAAATTCCAAATTGCATCTGATCAATATATGGAAGCAGTTGAATTACTTCTTCAATTAAAATCAGATGGTAGCGCTTTCCCAGGAGTTATGAGTATGAATGCTCCTCAAGCTAGAGCTTTGATGCCACAAGGTGCAGCAGGAATGATATTCCAGGGTCCTTGGTGTATTGGAGTTTGGGGAAGAGATGCTCCAGATTGGAAATATGGTATTGCAAGTGAACCAGTTCCAGATGGAAAAGAAGCACAACCACTTTACATTGCAGAAGGTGGATCAAATACTTTTTGGTTAAGTGCTAATAGTACAATGGGACCATTTGCTGGTGACCTGATTAGATTTATGGGAACTGAGCAAGGTCAAATTTACTGGGCTCAAACTGTTGGTGCCGCAGATCCAGCTGTTAATCCAGATGCAGTTGCTAAAGCTGGTTTAACCGGACCATCAGCACAAGCTTTATCTATGTTTGCTGAAAACATACTTGTTGGACCTAATCCAATTGTAAGAAATAAAGATGTTGGTATTGTAGCTGCAAAGTCTAGAGTACCAGATCCTTCTTTGGCTCTAGTTATTCAAGGGTTGTATACTGGACAACTTAAAGGTGTGGAAGCACAGCTTAAAGATTGTAATCAAAGGTATGAAGATGCTCTTGATAAAGCTGTTGAAGAGGCAAGAGCAGATGGTGCTAATGTAACTCGTGATGATTGGGTCTTCCCTAATTGGGATGTATACTCAAATTACGGTGCTGAAAAGTATCAAGAACTTTAAACAAAATATCTAAAGGCGAATTTTTTAAATTCGCCTTTTTTTACTATGCACAAAAAACCTCTATCTAAACAAATATATGATGCAAGATGGTGTTACTTATTTGTTTTACCATGCTCAATTCTTACAGGAATGTTTGTCATTTATCCTATTGGAATGTCTTGGTATTTTTCTTTATTAGATTGGAGTGGTTTTACAAAAGAAGCAAAATTTATTGGCCTTCAAAATTATTATGAAGCTGTCAACGATGAATTCTTTTGGGATGCATTCATTCGTTCTTTTATTTTTATGTTTGGAACAGTTCCAGTAAAAATAGTTTTAGGTTTCATTATTGCAGTATTTTTAAATAATCAGGTTTTAAAACTTGCCCCTTTCTTTCGTACTGTAATCTTTATGCCTGTAGTTACTGCAATTGCTATCATTGGTATTGTAATGACTTTTGTATTTAGCCCTTTTAATGGACCTGCTAATAAATTTTTAATGTCTACTAATTTAACTTCTGCTCCAATTGATTTTCTTGGAAACCCAGATACGGTGCTTCCAACTGTAATGGGAGTGTATGTATGGAAATGGCTAGGGATAACCATGATGTATTGGCTTGCTGCTTTACAAACAGTCCCACAAGATGTTTACGATGCCGCAAAAATTGATGGTGCTGAAGGATATAGATTATGGATCCATATTATTTTACCAATTGTACTACCTTTTGCTATTGTCATTATTCTTGTGGAGGCAGTTGGAGCGCTAAATGTTTTTCCTTTAATTGAAACTATGACTGCTGGAGGACCATTCTTTAGTAGTGAAGTTATGGAAATATATATTTTTAGAACAGCTTTTGTAACTGACTCTGGAACAATGCCAAGGCTTGGATACGCTTGTGCTGCAGGTGTATTTTGGGGTGTTGCTGTTTTATTTATTACAGTGCTTCAGGGATTATGGATGAGGAGAACTCGAAGAATATGAGTAGATACTTAAATTTTATTGCTGAAAAAAACCAAGTTAAATATTTAATTATAACTATAGCTTTTATTATTTTCTCTTTCTTTTGGATCTATCCATTACTGTGGGTACTTTCAGCTTCTTTCAAAACGGATTTTGAAATTTGGGGAGGCTTAGGCTTAATTCCTGATCGGCTTGTTTGGGAAAATTTCGAAAGAGCATGGTTTGGTGCAAATATGGGTAGGTATTTTTTTAATACCCTTATTATTACAGTTGTTTCTGTAATTATAGTTGTCGTAACAACTGGTATGTTTGGTTACGTAATTGGAAGATATTCTTTTCCAGGAAAAAAAATACTTATTGGAATTTTAATTAGTACAATTTTTATTCCTCAAGGTTACACAATTATTCCTGTTTTTGATTTATTAAATAATTTAAATATTTCTAAAAACTTAATTGGACTAACACTCGCAACAGCAGGGCACACCCCTGTAATTTATATTTTATTGTTTGCAGGATATTTTTCGAGAGTTCCTGTAGAGCTTGAAGAAGCAGCTAAAATGGATGGAGCGGGTTTTGTTCGAACATTTATTTCAATTATGTTACCTTTAACAAAACCAGTAGTAGCCACTGTTTCTATTTTACAAGTTTTACATGCATGGAATGATTTTTTATTACCAGTCGTCATCACATTAGGTAATCCTGATATACGAACACTATCCGTAGGTGTGTACGCTTTTAAAGGTGAATACTTTGTCGATTGGTCTGGTATGGCAGCTGCATCTGTTATAACTATTTTGCCTATAATTATTTTATTTTTGTTTATGCAAAAATATTTTGTTGAAGGTGTTCAAGGAGCTGTAAAAGGGTAAATATGAAAAGGCCAAATATTTTATTAATAACTTCTGATCAACAGCATCACGATACTATCGGAAAATTTAATTCAAAAATACAAACACCGTATTTAGATAAGCTTTGTGATGAGGGAATGAATTTTACAAGAGCTTATTGTCCATCACCAGTTTGCACGCCGTCAAGAGCAAGTATTATTACTGGACAATATCCGTCTTCTCATGGAGCTTGGACAATTGGAGTTAAATTAGATGAAGAAGTAGAAACTATTGGAGAACTTTTATACAAAAATGGATATTCAACTGGGTTAATAGGTAAAGCACATTTCCAGCCATTAACTTCAGTTCCAGGTCAGGAATCTATAGAAGGACAACCAACTTTAAGAGATTTAGAATTTTGGAAAAATTTTAAAGGACCTTGGTATGGCTTTGAGCATATTGAGCTAGCACGTAATCATGCAGATGAAAGTCATGTAGGTCAACATTATGCAATTTGGATGGAACAAAACGGTCTTAGTGATTGGAAAGAATATTTTCAACCAGTGCCTGGTGAAACTTCTAAATATGCTCCTCCAATTGCTCGTGAATATGACTACTGGGCAAGACCGGATAGGGTTTGGAAGTTAGATGAAAAACATCACTACACAAATTGGACAGCTGAAAGATCAATTGAATTTTTAGATCAACAAAAAGATGACAAGCCATTTTTTCTTTGGACAAGTTTTCAGGATCCACATCCACCATATGTATTAAGTGAACCATGGGCATCAATGTATAATCCAGAAGACATGTCACCTGGAACGTTAAAAGAAGGTGAACACGAATTAAATCCACCACATTTTGGAAAAACACAAACGACAAATCCTGATTTTGAAAATTGGCATTCACCATTTAACGCTCATGGATGCATGAGTCATCTGTATCCTATGGAAGAATTAAAAAAAGACATGGCAATTTATTATGGCATGGTTAGTTTTATGGATAAGAATATTGGAAAAATAATTAATAAGTTAGATCAAATGGGTGAACTTGATAATACTATAATTATTTTTACTACTGATCATGGTCACTTTATAGGACAGCATGGTTTAATTGCTAAAGGACCTTTCCACTATGAAGATATGCTCCGTTTACCATTTATTGTTAGATGGCCAGATAAAGTTCCTCAAAATTCATCATCTTCATCTTTATTAAGTTTAGTTGATCTTGCGCCAACATTTTTAAAAATCGCGGGCATTGATATACCAACCCAAATGCAAGGAGTAGATCAAACGGATGTATTTTATGGCAACAAGGAAAGTATCCGTTCACATATATTTGTTGAAAATAGACATAATCCAAGAATGCCACATTTAAAAACTTACATTAATGATAATTATAAAATTTCTATTTACCGAGAAGCTAACTACGGTGAACTTTTTGATTTAGAAAATGATCCAAACGAATATAATAATTTATGGGATAATACGAACGCACAAACATTAAAAAAAGATTTATTATTTAAGTTTGCGCAAGCCACATTAAAAGATGAAACATCAAAAATGAAAAGAGTTTCAGGTGCTTAATTAAGAGAGGATAAAGATGAGAATTTTATACGTAGACATAGATTCTTTAAGACCTGATCATTTAGGATGTTATGGTTATCATAGAAACACATCTCCTACGATTGACTTAATAGCAAAAGAAGGAGTCAAGTTTACAAACTTTTATTCAACTGACACACCGTGCTTACCTAGTAGAACTGCTTTGTTCGGTGGCAATTTTGGTTTCAAAACTGGAGTTGTTAATCATGGCGGTGAATTCTCTGATATTGCTCCTAGAAAAAATATTTGGAATAGAGAATTTAAAGGCGGTTTAAGAGGAGAATATGCTTTTACATCTCTTGGAAAAGTTCTTCGAGATGTAGGATATTATACAGCTAGTATTAGTCCTTTTCCTGAAAGACATACGGCCTATCAAGTTTGGTTTGGTTTTACCGAAACATATGACACTGGAAAAGGTGGTTTAGAAAATGCTGATGAAGTCTACCCTGTTATAAAAAAGTGGTTAGAAAATAATGGAGAAAAAGAAAATTGGTTCTTACATGTAAATATGTGGGATCCTCATACCCCGTATGATACGCCTGAAGACTTTGGAAATCCTTTTAAAGATGATCCTATCGAAGAATGGGTGACAGAAGAATTAATTCAAAAACAAAGGAATAGTTTCGGACCGCATAGCGCTAGAGAAGTTCCAGGATTTGATGAAGATCTTGGAGGAAAGTATACAATGGGAGTGGGTGAAATTAAAAATACTTCTGATGCTAAAGAACAAATTGATGCATATGATACTGGAATTAAGTACGCTGATTTTTATTTAAATAAAGTTTTTGCAGACTTAAAAAAAATGAATCTTTGGGATGATACAGCAATAATTATTTCAGCAGACCATGGAGAAAATCAAGGCGAGTTAAATGTTTGGGGAGATCACCAAACAGCTGATCATATAACTAATAGAGTTCCATTAATAATTAGATGGCCGGGGATAACAGATACAAATAAAGGAAGTACTGTAGAGAATAAATTTTATAATTTAGATTTAACTTCAACTATTTCTCAAATTACTTCATCTTCTCAACCTGATAGATGGGATGGTATTAATTTCACTGAAAATTTAACTAATAGTAAATCATCAAATGGAAGAGATTATTTAGTTATTAGTCATGGTGCTTGGAGTTGTCAAAGATCTGTAAGATGGGATAATTGGTTACTAATAAGAACGTACGATACTGGTTTAAAAGATTTTCCAAAATATATGCTTTTTGATATTGAAAAGGATCCTCATGAGTTGAATAATTTAGCAGATCAGCATAAAGATCTTGTAGCTCATGGAATGTTTTTAATCGATGAGTGGATTGAAGAAAATATGTATGAGGCTGATAGAGGAGATCCACTTCAAGGTGTAATTAGAGAAGGCGGTCCTCATCATGCAAATATTTATTCAAAAGTCTGGAATACATATGTTGAGCGTCTTGAAAAAACAGATAGAAAAAAACACGCTGACAATCTTAGGAAATATAAAGGAAAACCTTTTAGTAAATAAATCTAAATCATAATGAATACTAAATCTAAACCAAACATCATTGTATTTTTTACTGATCAACAACGTTGGGATACTTCTAGTTTACATGGCAATCCATTATCATTGATGGAGAACTTTGATCATTATGCAGTTGAAGGCACACATCTTTATAATTCATTTACATGCCAACCAGTTTGTGGGCCTGCAAGAGCTTCATTACAATCAGGAATGTATGCAACAAAAACTGGATGTTTTAAAAATAGAATACCTTTAAAAAAAAATATTAAAACTCTTGCAAAATATTTATCAAAAGAAGGTTATGCCACTGGATATATTGGAAAATGGCATCTCGGCTCTTCTGAACCAGTTAAAAAAGAGGATAGAGGTGGTTATGATTATTGGTTGGGATCAAATCTATTAGAATTTACTTCTGATGCTTATGAAACATATGTTTATGATGGACAAAATAAAAAAGTATTTCTTCCAGGATATAGAGTTGATGCAATAACTGATGCAGCTATAAATTTTATAAAACTAAATCAAAAAAAACCATTTTTTCTTTTTGTTTCTCTTATTGAGCCACATCATCAAAATAATACAGATGATTATCCACCACCTATTGGATACAGAGAAAAATATACAGGCAAGTGGTCACCACCAGATCTTTCAACTCTAGTTGGATCTTCTCCTCGCCATTTAGGTGGCTACTATGGAATGGTGAAGAGAATAGATGAAGCTTATGGTAGAATGATTGATGTCATCAAAAGTTTAAAATTATTTGATGATAGTGCCATTATTTTTACATCTGATCATGGAAATAATTTTAAAACACGAAATAGAGAATATAAACGTTCATGTCATGAAAGTTCAATACGAGTTCCTACTTCTTTAATTGGAAATGTTTTCCAACAAGGTGGACGTATAAAAGAACTAACTAATATTTTAGATATTCATGCAACAATATTAGATTTGGCAAATGTCAAAAATACCTCTCATTGTGATGGTAGATCCGTATTGCCTTTAGTGAATAAAACTTCCAAAAAATGGGAAAACGAAATTTTTATCCAAATTAGTGAAAGTCAATTAGCTAGAAGTTTAAGAACCGAAAAATGGAAATATTGTATTGCTGATCATGATTCTAATGGGAGTGATAAACCTTCATCTGATCAATACATGGAAACAAATTTATATGATCTTGATGCTGATCCGTATGAATTAAATAACTTAATTGGTATTAGTACTTATGATGAAATAGTAAACTCCTTAAGAAAAAAGATTAAAAGTAAAATTAAAAAAGTTGAAAATATAACAACTAAAATTGCAAAAGCTAAAAATGTAATTAATCCTGGTCAAATGGGATTAAATCCTGATTCTTTTCATAGATTAAAGAAAAAACTTTAATAATTATTTTTTTCGTATTAATCTGCTTTTATGAAAACAGTTTTTCTTTTATTTGATTCATTAAATAAAAGAATGTTAAATTCTTATGGTGGTAAATATATTGAAACACCAAATTTTAACCGATTAGCAGAAAAATCAATTCAGTTTAATAATCATTACATTGGTAGTATGCCATGTATGCCGGCAAGACGTGATATGCATTCAGGACGATTAAGTTTTCTCCACCGTGCATGGGGTCCTTTAGAACCTTTTGACAACTCATTTCCAGAAATATTAAGACTAAATAATACGTATACCCATCTAGTGACTGATCATTATCATTACTTCGAAGATGGTGGCGCAACGTATCACAATAGATTTAATTCTTGGGATTTTATTAGAGGACAAGAGAGTGACCCATGGAAAGCTATGGTTCAACCGCCTCTTGAAAAATTGAGAGAAAAATATCATCAATCTCAATTAAATTTAACTGATAGGGAAACAGGTTATTATCGTTATGCAATCAATAGTGAGTTTATTAAAGAAGAAAAAGATTTTCCTTCTGTTAAATGCTTTCAATCTGGATTAGATTTTATTAATATCAATAAAGATGCAGATAACTGGTTTCTTCAATTGGAAACTTTTGATCCACACGAACCTTTCTTTGCACCTGAGCGCTTTAGAGAAAAATTAAAAACTAATTACAAAGGTCCAAGATTAGACTGGCCTCAATATGACCGGGTCAAAGAAACGGATGATGAAGTTGCCGAATTAAAAGCTAATTACATTGCTTTAATTGGTTTATGTGATTACTTGCTTGGCACTGTCTTAGATTATTTTGATGAAAATAATTTATGGGATGACACCGCATTGATTTTAACTACTGACCATGGTTTCATGCTTGGTGAACATGATTGGTGGGCTAAAAATAGAATGCCTTTGTATAATGAAATTGCAAACATACCTTTTTATTTTTATCACCCTGAATACAAACAATACTCAGGCAAGCAAAGAAATGTTGTAACGCAAAATATTGATTTAATGCCAACATTCATGACAATGCATGGTCACAATCTTCCTAAAGAGGTTAAAGGTAAATCTATATTAAACTTTCTGGACAAAGACAGTGAAAATGAGCATTTTGCTTTGTATGGATATTGGGGCGGAGGAATAAATATATCCGATGGAAATTATACATATTTTCATTTCCCAGAAAATTTTGATCAATATGACAGAAGTAGATTTCAATATACATTGATGCCAACTAATATGAGGCAATTTTTTTCACACGAAGAGTTACAAACTGCAAGTATGCATGAACCTTTTGATTTTACGAAAAACATACCAGTAATGAAAGTAAACAAAATTCTTAGAAAAACTGATCCTCATAAATCTTTGGTAGATACTGAAAGTGCACTCTATGATTTAAAAAAAGATCCAGGTCAATTAAGTCCACTTAATGATATTTCTTTAATGACAAAATATAAAAATATTATGTTGGAAGAAATTAAAAATTACGATCCTCCAGAAGAACTATTAAAAAATTATTTTAATATATAAGTTTTAATATTCTAAAACTATAGCTTCATGTATTTGGAATTTATCAATTTTAATATTTATTACCTTAGTATCATTAATCTCAATTTTCTTATCTATATTTAAAATAAATATTTTATTTATTTTCTTCTCTAAATTAATAGAAAGTTCAACATTATGAATTTCAGGAACATCTTCAATTATTAAACATCTTCCTCTTTGTAATGGAGGAGCATACAAGAGATGAACAACATATCGATTTTTACTTTCTTGATGAAGCAATGTTATTCTCCCAGAACTTGGCAGACCCTTAGTTTTGATTAATAGATTTTTGTGTAAGTGCCTAATTGTATTTCCAAATAGTTGACGATGAACTTTTGATCCATTTTCTGCATAAATCCTATCTAAATCATGAGCAAAAAAAACTGTGTTCTTATATTGTAGTACAGCCGGATAATTTTCTTTATCAAGTTTGTTTGGTGCATATAAGTGTCCATTATATTTTTCTAATGTTCGACTAAAATATGGAACTTTAATATCTGCCAGAATATTACTATCCTCAACAACTTCTGATTTAATACCTGGCAAATAAGTTATAAAGGGAGAGGAAACTAAATTATTTGATAACTCTTTTCTTACTTGTACATAATCCATATCATAATCAGAGGGTCCAATATACTTTGCTCCAACATCAAATATAAATTTATCCTTTTTATTATTAAGTGCGCCTTTCCCAATCACAACTAACGTTCCGCCTTTATTCTGAAAATCTTTGAGTTTATTTATTTCTTCTTCTGATAGAGTATTTGATGAGGGGATAATGATTAATTCAAACTCGTTAATTCTTTCTTGAGAAGCGTTAATACTTACGACTTCGTATTCAATATGCTCTTCCAATAACATTCTAGCAACACCATCATCTGCATTGTAAGAACCTGTCAAATAAAGAGCAACATTTGAAAAAGGTTTGCCACCAATTCCATAATCTTCAATTTTTTTTATATATTCAAAAGCAAAACCGACGTTTTTATATGTATCCAAATCCATTTCTCCACTTGGATGAAGATGATCACCAAAATTACATCGTGCACCGTGGGAGATCATAGCAGCTGCTTCATATTTTAGTGCTTCAGGATATTTAAAACCTCCAAATTCTCCCCATGAAGTATGAAATTTACCACTCATACCAATTATAGGTTTATTTGTATAATTATGAAAATACCTAGACTGAGTTGCTATCTTATCATAGCCACCCCAAGTTGTTGGTAAATCTTCTAAATCATTTTTAGTTGAGTTTTCATGAACGCGGTATAGTAAATTTTCTTTTCTCTCAAGAACAGTTAAACCATTATAAAATACACTTGCATCTGGTTTCATAGACTGAATATGAGCAGTCATTTTTTTAGTAAAATTTTTTAGAACAATTTTATTCCAATGAGCATTTACTTCTTCAGGGTTACCGATATCATAACCAGTTTCCTTTATAGATTGCTTACAATTATCACAGTAACATTTTAGTTGTGTGAAATGTATATCAAAGAAAAAACCATCCACTTGATAATTTGAACACAATTCAGTAACCACATTTGAAATTAATTCTTCATAATTTCCTGAGGGACACATAAATTTCCAATTACAATAAGGTCTAAACTCTTTACTTTTTTTTCTTATCTCTTTATCGCTATGTTGACCGGTACTTGTAATTTCTTCAATTTCGTTTCCAGTTTTTTTATTAAACTCAATTATACTTCCATCACTATTTCTTGCGCACCATTCTGGATGAATTTCAGCATCATGTGCTGACCATCCGACAGTTAAATATATTGGAGCTTTTACATTAATTTCGTGACAAGCTTCAATTTGTTGACCTAGTAAATCAATATTCAAATTTGGATGAATTTTTGCATGCTTTACTTTTGTTGGATAATAACACCAACTATGATGACATTTTCCAAAAATATTAATTTGATTAATATGTCCAATTTGTAGAGCTTCTTTAAATTGTTCTTTTGAAAAATATTTTCCAACATCAGGAATATGCTCTGATGTGTGAAAATCTAAGTGTATTTGCCTTGATGGTTCATTCATTAAAACAGCTTATTTTATAAATTATTAAAATTAAATAATTTTTTGAAAAAAAATTTAAAGTTTAAAAATTAAGTAATTCTCTAGGTTTTTTTATACTTTGAAACTGGCTCTAAAAGACAAAAACATTCAAAAAGTATTTATTTTTGGCTCTTTTATGCTAACTTCTTCTTATCTTAATAAGGAGGAATGTAAGATGAAACAATATTTTAGTCGTATATGGACTGGATTATTAATTACTTTTTTTTCTTTTTCTTTTATTAGCAGCTCGTATGCTATTGATATAAAACTTTGGGATCTGTCTGGTAGACAAGGTCAAGATGAGTTTTATGAACTTTTACAAAAAGAAGTAAGTAAATATAATCCAGATATTAATGTTATTGTTACTGAGTGGGAAAACGAGGCATATAAAACTCAAATTCAACTTGCTCTAAATGGTAACGATGGACCTGATGTCTTCTTTAACTGGTTTGGTGAAGATAGTGCAAGATTAGCAAGAGCTGGTTTAGCACTAGATCTTACACCTTACGCTGATATGGAAGGTGGTTATGGAAACTTTATAAGTAAAGGTTGGCAAGATGCTGGTGCAGTAGATGGAAAAATTTATGGTGTTGCTAATAAAGCAGTTTCAAAATACTTTTATTACGATCCTGCATTCTTTGATCAGCATAACTTATCTGTTCCTACAACATTTGGAGAGTTAATTGATACTTGTAAAAGTATTAAAGCAATAGATCCTTCAATCGTTCCATGGCCAATGGGTAATTCTGAAAGATGGAAATTGAATCATGTTATTACTATGCTTAATCAAAGAGTAGTAGGAGCAGAAAACACAAAAGCAGATTATGCGTTAACTGCACCTGATGATGAATTATTCACAAATCCTAAATATGTTGAAGCTTGGGAAAAAGTTGTTGAACTAAATGAAAATTGTTTCAATGATGCGCCTAATGCAACTAATCCAGAATTAACTAGATCAATGTTTGCAGCCCAAATTTCACCAATGATGTATTGTGGAACTTGGTGTGGAGGTATTTTTGCTTCTGAAGGTTTTACAGATTTTAAAATGTTTAGATTTCCACGTGTTGAAGGTGGAGCTGATGATGGAACTGTAGGCTTTCTAGTTGCAGAAGGATTACAAGTATCGGCAAAAACTAAACATCCAGAAGCAGCAGCTTTAGTAGCATCAATCAATGTATCTGATAATATGGCTTTAGCAGATGCTGAATTGAGAGGTAGTTTGATATCAAATGCAGCTTTAATTGATCAAATGAAAGATGCTCCTCATTGGTTTACATTTTATGTCAATGATATCGCTGACAAAAGTGGGCATGTAAATGTTTTAGATGTTCTTTTAGAAGCGAATGTATCTAATGCTTATCTTGATATGGGAACTGAAGTTCTTAATGGAACAAAATCTCCTCAAGAGGCAATGGATTTCATTAGAAAAGTTGCTTTAGAAGCTAAAGCAGCAATGTAATATATAAATTAATTTCGGCTATTAAAAATTAATAGCCGAAGTTATCATATGAATAAGACTCAAACAAACTCAGTTGGCTTTTCCTTATCAAGTGATAGGGTTTCTGTAATTATTCTCTTAATCCCAGCGCTTATATTTTGTACAGTATTTATATTTATTCCTGCATTTTGGGCCATTGTTGGATCCTTTTATAGCTATGGGATGACTTCTCTTAATGATTGGAAATGGGTTGGTTTTGATAATTATATAAAAGCGTCACAGGATGAATTTTTTTGGATTGCACTAAAAAATAATTTTATAATTGTCTTTGCATCAATCGTCCTGCAAGTAGGTGTAGGTACAATACTTGCAGCAATCTTAGATCGAGGAATAAAATATGGAAAAGTAATTTTTCGAACTATTATATTTACACCAATGGTTATATCATCTGTTGCAGTAAGTATAATTTGGTTAATAATTTATGATCCAAATGTTGGAATTTTAAATAGTATATTAAAATCAATAGGTTTGCCTACACCTTCAATGGGTTGGTTGGGGGATCCCGATATATCTATTTGGATGATTATGATTGTTGCGGGCTGGCAAAATACTGGATTTATGATGGTTTTAATCTTAGCTGGGCTACAAGGAGTTTCTAAAGAGGTTTATGATGCAGCAGAGATAGATGGTGCAACAGGAGTTAAAGCATTTTGGTACATTACTCTTCCCATGATTAGAAATATTTTAATTGTTGCAATATTGATAACAACAATTGGTGCATTTAAAGTATTCGAATTTGTTTATGTCTTAACGCAAGGTGGTCCATCGAATGCAACTCAAGTATTAGGAACATATATTTATTTACAAGCATTTAATTTATTGCATATGGGTTATGCTAATGCTTTGTCAGTTGTACTATTAATTATTGCTTTAATTTTAGGTTGGTTTCAACTTAAAGCAAGTAGGAGAGCCTAGTGAGTAAATTTAAGTTAGCTAATATATTTGCTTACGGTTTTGTGACTCTCTTTAGTATTTATGTACTTTTACCAATAATAGTGATGATACTGACCACTTTTAAAACAAGAAGGGAAATTTTTTTAGAACCACTTGGTTTACCAGGTCAATTTAATTTCTCTTCATTTGAAAAAGCATTATCCATTGGCCTTGGAGGTTTCATTTTTAATTCTTTCTTGGTTTCATTATTTTCAGTTATTTTAATTGTAATAATCTCAGGAATGGCGGCTTATGTTTTAGCAAGAATTGATTTTCGAATAAATAGATATGTATATTTATTAATCGTTGCAGGTTTCGCAATACCGCCAGCAGCTGTGCTCGTACCACTCTATGCAACAGTATCAAATTTAGGTTTATTAAATAGTATATATGGTGTTGTTATGCCATTAACTGCATTTGGGATCCCATTCACAGTTATTCTATTTTATGCTTTTTTTTTAGATTTTCCAAAAGAAGTTGAGGAAGCAGCTACTATTGATGGTTGTAGCAAAATGCAGATTTTTTTTAGAATTATTATTCCCTTATCTGGTCCAGCTATTGCAAGTGCAGCAATTTTTCAAACCGTTTGGATCTGGAATGAGTTTCTATTAGCATTAATCATGCTGACATCTGATGAAGTAAAAACTTTGCCTTTAGGATTAATGAAGTTAAGAGGAGAATGGTCATCAGATTGGCCTTCAATTATGGCTGGACTAACTATAGCAATTTTACCAGTTCTCATAGTGTTCTTGATTTTCCAAAAATACTTTGTAAGATCATTAGCTGGTTTAGGAAAATAAATATAATGGCCAAAAGACAAAAAGTTTTAGTTCTGTATTTAAAGTTTCCAAGTTTAGAAGCTGAAGTTATATCATGGGCTACTTTTGATGGTACGGGAAAAAAACTTCATATGACGGGCGATAGCGATGAACCTCCTTATCCTACAGGCTTAGATGCTTTGCTGGATGGATGGAGATTATTTCAGGCCAGCCAAGCTATTCCTGAACACCCAGGTCAAGAATTTAGAACATCTTATTTAAAACATGAATTTTTTTTTGAAAAATTAGAAGAAGGAGATTTTTAATATGCCAAAACTTTTAACAACAGAGCAAATGGCAGAATTTGCTAGTAGTGGATGCTTATTTTTTGATGCACTTATAGACGAAAAAACAAATAAAGAGTTTTTGGATGATATTGGTCATACTGAAATTGATAAAGTTGATACTGTTCAAGATTATTATAAAAATATAAAAGCAACTAGTAGTATCCCTAGAATACCTGCAGGAACACCACTTAAGGATGCTTATCCTAAGAATTCACCACTAGAAAAAATTTTTCAAAATGAAGTTGTTGATGGTGCTATTAAAAGTTTAGTTGGCGATAGCACAATTATTGATCATCAGTTCCTTCATATAACATTTCCTACTAAATATTTTAAACAGGCAAATCAACGTCAGATGTCTCAGCAAAATCATCAAGACAGCACAATTGACCCTAGAAACACTTTTGATGTTCAAGTATTTTACTTCCCAACAGAAGTAACTAAGGAAATGGGCGGAACAAGATATCATCCTGGTACTCACTTACGTATTGTTAATGAGTTTGGAATTGCAAAATATCAAAATATTAAAGGTCAAAAAAGTATTGTTTGTAAACCAGGTACTATAGGTATTTTTCATAATGGTTTGTGGCATGGTGCTGGCGTAAATTTTTCTGAAAATATACGTTACATGTTTAAAGTTAGACTACAACCTACAGAGAAACAAGAGCTGTTATGGGATCCTGAAAAAAAATATCAACCTTTACCTAATCGTGCTCTGTATTGGACAGATGAAACTAAAGATAAAACCATAAATGATATTTTAATGCAGTCTTATCCTTGGCAAGAAGCTGATACAAATAGGCTTGATAAAATAAATGTCGTTAAGTTTTGGAGGTTATTAACTGGTCACAACAAAATGGATGTTGACTATTGGCTTACAAGAATTGAAAATGAATTATATTAATTGAAATCTCTTTCATCACCTTTTAGTGGAACAACATCACAAGTTTCTTGATACCATGAAAGCATTTTATCTTTAAGATCTTTAAGTTCTGAAGCATATTGTGGATCGTCAATAACATTATTAATTTCTCCAGGATCTTCAACTAAATTATAAAGCTCATCTTTTTCGTAAGCTCTTTTAATATATTTAAATTTTTTATTTCTGCACATTGTTGCTTTGGTATGCATTAAAATTTCATCCTCTTGACCTTGTAAACTAACTCTAGGGTAATAAAGGCCATGGGGCAATTGAAGACTTTGATTTTCACTTGCTTGTCTTTCTAACCTAAGTCTACCACCCTCCGTAAATACTTCTTCTCTATGATCATCAGTTTTCTGTTCAATAAAATTTTTAATACTTTTGCCAAAATGCCAATATGAGGGCTCGATATTACTGTAATCATATATGGTTCCCGCAATATCAATTAACTCAATCATTGTATCGCTTACACCATTTAATGTATTTTCACTTTTTGGTGGTTTAATAATAAGAGGAACATTCGTAAGACAGTCTTGAAAAGTATTTTGTGTTTTTTCAACTAAATTATAATCACCTGTAAAGTCACCATGATCAGATAAAAAAATTATCAAAGTATCATCATAAAAATTATTTTCTTTTAGTTGATTGACTAAAAGTCCAAATTGATAATCTACTCTTGCACACATACCAAGATATACTGCTCGTAATTCATTCCAACGTTCATCGGTCCAATCTTGCATTCTTTGCCCATCCATAATTCCTTTTAAAAGACTAGGCTTGTCTTCCCAAGTTTTGTATTGATATCTAATAGGTATTACGCTTCGATCAATTGAAGAAAACCATGGATCCTCTACACAGTAAGGAGGATGCGGATAACCAAGTGGTAGAAATAAACAGAATGGTTTTTCTTGTTTATAATCTTTTATAAAATCTAATGCTCCATAAACCATGGACCAATCATCATCGAAATAAATATCTTTATCTTTTTTATCTAATTTTCCTTTAAAGAAACTATAATAATTATCTCCATCTTCAGGTCCTCGCCATGTTAAATCTCCTCCATGAGTACCAGGTTGTTGAGAGTAATTCCATTTTTGAAAATCTCTATCAGTTGGTTCAAAATAAATATCACAATGATTACGATAACCCTCTTGTCCTGCTATCAAATCATTTTTTCCACCCCACCATATAAAGTAATCTTTATTTTTTAGTTCTGATAAAATGCTAGAGTCTCCTTGGTCAGTATGTAGCATATAATGCATTGTTCTATGACCATGTACATGTGGATACCAGCCAGTCATAAATGAGCAACGACTTGGTGTACAAACTGTCGCTTGGCAAAAAGCATTCTTAAATGCAACTGCGTCTTCTTTAATTATATTATCTAAATTAGGAGTTTGTGCGCCTGGATAACCAAGATATCCAAGCATATCTCCTCTCCATTGATCTGGATTAAATATAATGATGTTTGGTTTATTTTTCATTAAAAATTTTTGATTAATCTTACAGCATAAATAAATGGTTTTAAGCCTAAAAATTGCCTTTTTTAGTTTAAAAAAATCCCTTTAGTGTTATAAATTTCTTACTACGATAATCTTAGGGAGGATTAAATGAAATTATTACTAAAAATATTTTTCTCACTAACTATTTTGATGTCATTTAGTTCTGTTAAAGCAGATACTATAAAGTGGCTTCACTTATTTGGTGAAGACTCAAGTTCATATGCTAACATGGTTAGGGCTGTTGAAGAATTTGAAGCTAAAACAGGACACACTGTTGTTATGCAGTATTTAGAAAATGAATCATTCAAAGCAAAGTTACCTACGATGCTTCAATCAAATGATAGACCAGATATATTTTATAGCTGGAGTGGTGGAGTTATGTATGATCAAGCCAGAGCTGGTTTTTTAAGAGATATCTCCAATGTTGTACCAGATAGTTATTTGGATACTGTTAGTGCAGCAGCAGCAGATGCTTTTACATTTGAAGGTCAAAGAGTAGGTTTACCTTTACAAGTATCGCAAGTTGCTTGGTGGTATAATAAAGATCTTATCAATCAAGCCGGAGTTGACGTTTCAGCCATCAAAGAATGGGATGATTTAATTAGTGCTGTAAAACAAATCAAAGCAGCAGGAATTACTCCTATTTGTATGGGTGGTAAAGATAAATGGCCTGTTCACTTTCTTTGGACACACCTCCACATAAGAAATGGTGGAAAAGAATTGTTTCTTGAATCACTTAATAATGGTGGTTGGGATAGACCAGAATACTTAAAATCAGGTGAGCAAATGCTCGAGCTAGTTGCTTTAGAACCTTTTCAAAAAGGATTTTTATCACACACTTGGCCAGATCAAGCAGGTTTTTTTGGAGACGGTAAATGTGCAATGGCACTTATGGGTAACTGGATGTATGGTTCTCAAAAAGCTAACAGTTCAAGTGGTGAAGGTTTAGGAGATGATAATATGGGAATGTTTAATATGCCAATGACGAGTGGTGGTCTCGGTGATGCTGGGGACACACTTGGCGGTATAAATGGTTGGTTATTCTCAAGTAGTGCTCCTGACTCAGCAGTTGAATTTATTATGCATTATGTATCTCTTGATATTCAAAAAGATGATGCAGGAAAAGGTGCTTATATACCTATCGTGAAAGGTGCTGATGTATCTCTTACAAATCCTTTCTTGCAACAAGTTGCACAAAATATCTCCAACTCAGAATATCATCAAATATTTTATGATCAGTTCTTGGGTGCAGATATTGGTAGGGTTGTTAATGACGTATCTACTGATTTAGCGGCAGGAATTATTACTCCTGAAGAAGCTACTCAAGCTGTTCAAGAAGCTTGGGAATTTAATCAATAATATAAATATCAGGGCTCTTTTTTTAATTAAGGGCCCTGTTCATAGCTATGAGATCAGCAAAATTTGATGCACTACTTAGTAGGTATTATACAATAATAATCTTTTTAATACCTGCCTTAACAATATTTACTTTGTTTGTAGTTCTTCCAATAGGTGAAGCAGCCTATTACAGTTTTTTTAGATGGAATGGCTATGGTGCACCTGAGAAATTTGTTGGACTTAAAAATTATGAATTTTTATTCAAAAATAGAGTGTTTATTATGTCACTCAAAAATAATTTTTATATAATTGCTATATCATTATTTGTTCAATTACCATTTGCTCTTTTAATTGCTTTAATGATTTCAGATAAACTCAGAGGAGCAGCTTTTTTTAGAACAGTTTTCTTTCTTCCATTTATTTTAGCAGAAATAGTTACGGCGTTAATTTGGGCATACATTTATGATGGTAATTATGGTTTAGTTGCTGCAATTTGGGGTTTCTTCGGTGCAGAAGCTCCATTCATACTTGGTGATAAAGATTGGGCACTCTTAGCGATTTTAATTGTTATATTTTGGAAATTTTTTGGAATCCACATGATGATTTATATTGCAGGATTACAAGCTATTTCAAAAGAAGTTTTAGAAGCTGCTAAAGTAGATGGTGCAGGCCCAATAACGACTGCTTTTAGAATTAAAATACCAATGCTTATTCCGACAATTAAGCTGTCAGTATTTTTATCACTATTAGGTAGTTTACAGCTATTTGATATTATTATGCCACTAACAGGAGGAGGACCTTCAAATGTAACGCATTCGATGGTCTCTTATTTGTATTATTTTGGTGTAATGCGTATGAAAGTTGGTTTTGGAAGTGCGGTTGGAGTTGTAATATTCTTAATCTGTTTATTTATTGCAATTGGTTATCAAAGAACATTAATGAGGGATGATAATGAAAACAAATTTTAGAACTTATTATTTGTATCTTATTCTATTTTTTTTAGCAGGAGTAATTATTATTCCATTATACGTTTCTGTAATGGGAGGCTTTAAACACACCGGTGAACTTAGAACAAACTCTTTAGGCTTACCAATAGATTGGAAATTTGAAAATTATACATCGCTTTTAGCTAATTCAGATTTCTGGTTATTTTTATGGAACTCTACTGTGTATGCAGTCGGAACTACTTTTTTTGTAGTCCTTTTTGCCTCTATGACAGCCTTTGTTTTTGCTCATGTAAAATTTGCAGCAAATAAATTTCTTTATAATTATTTTTTACTAGGACTAATGTTTCCTTTTGCTACTGCAATTTTACCTCTATTTTTAAGAGTTCGTGACTTTGGTTTATTGGGTACTAGTTGGGCTGTTATAATTCCACAAATTGCATTTGGGCTTGGTTTTTCTATAATTCTTTTTCGAGGATTTTTTAGGCAAATGCCAAAAGAGATATTTGAAGCTGCTGTTTGTGATGGCTGTAGCTATACCCAATTTTACTTTAGGTTTACTCTTCCTTTATCAACTCCAATATTAGCTACTGTTAGTGTTATTACTCTTACAGGAAGCTGGAATAATTATTTGCTACCTCTTATAATGATTAATGATGAGTCACTTTATTCATGGCCAATGGGTATAATGGTCTTTAGAGGTGAGTATTTTACTGATTGGGGTAAAATATTAGCTTATGTATCACTAACTCTTGTTCCAGCAGTAGTTTTCTTTTTTACTTTACAAAAATATATTGTTGCAGGTTTAACAGGTGGAGCAGTTAAGGAATAGTTTATGAAAGTAGGAATTATAGGTTGTGGGAATATTGCTGATATTTATTTTAGTAATTCTCAGAAGTACTTTAATAATTTTCAAATAGTTGCATGTGCTGATATTAAAAATGAAGCTGCAAAAAACTATTCAGAAAAGTATGGGTTAGAACAATTATCTGTAGATCAGATATTATCTAATAAAGAAATTGAATTAATTATAAATTTAACAATCCCAGATGTCCACTTTGAAGTTTCAAAATCAATTCTTGAAGCTGGTAAACATTCTTATTCAGAAAAACCACTTTCAATTAAATTTGAACATGGTCAAAAGTTGGTTAATTTAGGTAATTCAAAAGGTTTACATGTGGGTTGTGCACCAGATACTTTTCTTGGCGCGGGTATACAGGAAGCAAAAAAAATTATTGATCAAAATGCAATAGGTAAAATAAATCTTGGAAGTATTTCAATGGGTGTAGCTGGACATGAAATCTGGCATCCTAACCCAGATTTTTACTATAAATATGGAGGTGGTCCAATACTTGATATGGGTCCATATTATTTTACAGCTTTAGTAAGCTTACTCGGTCCTGCGAAAAATGTTTTTACACAATCAAGAACTGTTTATCAAAAAAGAGTTATTGGTAGTGGTGATAGACAAGGGCAAGAAATAGAAGTTGAAATCCCAACAACATTAGTTTCACAAATAGAATTTCAAAATGGCGCATTAATTGATTCATTTTTTTCTTTTGATGTTTGGAAACATAGTAAGAATCACATAGAATTATATGGCGATAAAGGTTCAATAAATATTCCTGATCCAAATATGTTCGGTGGTGATATTCTAGTTTGTAAATCAAAAAATGGAAGTTGGGAAAATATAGATACTAAGAATAACAATTTAGGGAAAATAAATATTAAAAATAAATCTGAAAAAGCAAATGAGTCTGCAGGTATTGCTAACTATAGAGGAATAGGTGTGAGCGAAACAGTTGATGCAATAAAAAATAATCGTTTAAATAGATGTAGTGGAGAATTAAGTCTTCACGTTTTAGATATACTAGATAGTATAATTAAATCATCAAAAGAAAATACAAAAATAGAACTTAGAAGTTCTATTAAAAATTTAAATTACTTTTCTGAAGATGAGATTAGTAATTTATTAAAGTGAAAGGAATAATATGAAAAAAGCTTTAATAGTTTATGGAGGTTGGCCAGGACATGAGCCAGAAAAATGTACTGAAATAATTAAAGGTATGCTGGAGCCTGAAGGATATGAGGTAAGAGCAGAATATCAAACTTCTGCATTTGCAGAAGATTATGTTCACGAAATGGATTTGCTTATACCTATAGTGACTATGGCCTTTCATTTTGATCCAAGAGGAGAAATAAAAAAAACCGCTGTTAATAATGTTATTAAAGCTGTTCATAATGGATGTGGTCTTGCTGGTCATCACGGTGGAATGTGTGATGCATTTAGACAATCAATTGATTGGCAGTTCTTAACTGGTGGTCAATGGGTAAGTCACCCAAATGGTATTCATGATTATAAAGTCAATATAATAAAAAAAGATGATCCGATCATGGAAGGTATTGAAGATTTTGATTATCATTCAGAGCAATATTACATGCATGTGGATCCATTAAATGAAGTTTTAGCAACGACGACATTTAAAGGTAACGAAGTTTGGAAGCTTGAACAAGAACCAGGTTCATCAAGTGGTGACGCATATACAACAGAATGGTTAAAAGGTGTAGAAATGCCAGTTGCCTGGAAAAGACGAATTGGGAAAGGAAAAATTTTTTATATTTCTCTTGGTCATTTTGCTCATGAATTAAACCATCCACAAATGAATAAAATTTATAAACGTGGTTTACTTTGGGCATCAAGATAGAGTAATATAATATAGGAAATCATATGACAGAATACTTTAGTAAAATACCAGAGATTAAATTTGAAGGCGAAGAAAGTACAAATCCATTCGCTTTTAAGTTTTATGATGAATCTAAAAAAGTTTTAGGCAAGTCTATGAAAGAGCATTTAAGGTTTGCTACTTGCTATTGGCATACATTTACTTGGCCAGGTCTAGACCCGTTTGGCGGTCAAACATTTGATAGACCTTGGATGCAAGCAGGTGATGAAATGAAAATGGCTGAAATGAAACTTGATGCTGCATTTGATTTTTTCACTAAAATAAAAACACCTTTTTTCTGCTTTCACGATAGAGATATTTCTCCTGAAGGTTCAAATTATGCTGAGACACAAAAAAATTTCTTTCATATTATAGATTTAATGGAACAAAAAATTAATGACTCAGGAATGAAATTACTGTGGGGAACAGCAAATGCTTTTTCTCATAAAAGATATATGAGTGGTGCATCTACCAATCCAGACCCAGAAGTTTTTGCATATAAAGCTGCACAAGTAAAAGATTGTATGGATGCAACGATGAGATTGGGTGGTCAAAACTATGTTCTTTGGGGTGGAAGAGAAGGATACGAAACTATACTTAATACTGACATGACTAAGGAAACAGCTAATCTTCAAAGATTTCTCGAATTAGTCGTTAATTATAAACACAAGATAGGATTTAAAGGTCAAATTTTATTGGAACCAAAACCTCATGAACCAACTAAACATCAATATGACTTTGATTCTGCAACTTGCTTAGCGTTTTTACGAAAGGCAGGTTTAGAAAATGAGATTAAACTAAATGTTGAAGTTAATCATGCAACTTTATCTGGTCATAATTTTGAACATGAAATTGCTTACGCAACTTCAAATAGCGCCTTAGGAAGCATTGATATCAATAGAGGTGATACTTTAATAGGTTGGGATACTGATCAATTCCCAAATAATCCTGCCGACTTAATTATGTCATTTTATTTTATTTTTAAGAATGGCGGCTTAGGCCAAGGAGGGATGAACTTTGATGCAAAAATAAGAAGACAATCTATCGATGCTGAAGATTTATTCCATGCTCATATTGGAGGCATGGATGTTTGTGCAAAAACACTTATTGCTGTTGAAAAAATGATGAATGATAATGTTATTCCTAAGTTTATTGAAGATAGATATGAAGATTGGAATAAAAGTTTGGGGCATTTTATTTATAATAAAGATACTGGATTAGATGATATAAATAAAAAAGTAATCGAGGATAATATTGAGCCAGAACCTCGTTCAGGAAGACAAGAATATCTGGAAAATATCTTAAATAAATATTTGTAGTTACTAACCATAAGTTTCTATACTAATTGATTTATAAATATTATGAAAATTTATAAATTGGATACAGCATCAGATTTTGAAAAATTAAACCTTTGTCTCGCAATAGGTAATTTTGATGGAATACATAAAGGGCACCAAGAAATAATAAATAAAATTAAGGAGATTGCATTAAACAATAATTTATTATCTTCTATAATGAGTTTTAATCCTCATCCTCGTATTTACTTTAATCAAATTAATGAACCTTTTAATATTTATACTCAAAATGATAAAATAAATTTTCTTGAAAGATTGGGTTTAGATATATTTATAGATTTTTCTTTTGATAACAATCTATCAGTATTCTCAGCTGATGATTTTGTAACTAAAATTCTTATTGAAAAATTAAACATTAAATACTTAGTTATAGGTACTGACTTTAAGTTTGGAAAAGACAGAAAAGGTAATTTTAAAACATTAGAAAAGTACGCTGAAAAAAATAATTTTAATATTCATTTAATCGAACCTATTATGCTTGCCGATAAATCTGATAAATATTCATCTTCAATAATTCGATCACAAATAAAAGAAGGTTATATGGAAGTTGTTACAGAGTCTTTAGGTAGGCCCTGGCATATGCATGGAACAATAATTGAAGGTGATAAAAGAGCTAGAGAAATCAATTTTCCGACTGCTAATATGATACCAGATCAACACATATTACCAAAAAGAGGTGTTTACTGTGTGGAAGTGCTATTAGAAGGCAAAAAATACAAAGGTGTTTCAAATTTTGGTTTAAGACCAACAGTCGATGGAAGCAAACTCCTTCTAGAGACACATATGTTTAATTTTAGTGAAGAAATATATGGTAAAGAATTGACTGTTGAATTCCTTGCATTTATTAGGTCTGAACAAAAATTTAATAATTTTGAAGAATTAACAAAGCAAATCAACAAAGATATAAATACAGCTAAAGAATATCATCAAATATAATGGAATATAAAGATACAATTTTTCTTCCCAAAACATCTTTTGAGATGAGAGCTAACCTTCCAGCAAAAGAACCTGCAATAATAGAGGGGTGGGATAAAGAAAATATTTTTAAAAAGCTAAGAGATAAATCTAAAGGTAGAGAAAAATTTGTTCTTCATGATGGTCCGCCATACGCAAATGGACATATTCATATGGGAACTGCTCTTAACAAAATTTTAAAAGATGTCATCGTGCGAACACAACAAATGGCTGGTAAAGACTCTATCTATGTTCCTGGTTGGGATTGTCACGGTTTACCAATTGAATGGAAAATAGAAGAAGAATATAGAAAAAAAGGAAAGAACAAGGATGATGTTCCAACTGTTCAATTTAGAAATGAGTGTAGAGAGTTTGCAGAAAAATGGATCGAGATACAAAAAAAAGAATTTAGACGACTTGGTGTTGAAGGAGATTGGGAAAATCCTTACCTCACAATGTCAAATCAAGCAGAAGCGCAAATTGTTCGAGAACTTGGAAAATTTCTACTTGATGAAAGCTTGTATAAAGGAGCAAAACCAGTTCTCTGGTCCGTTGTAGAAAAGACAGCTTTAGCTGATGCTGAAGTTGAATATGAAGATCATACGTCCAACACTATATATGTGAAATTTTTAATTAAAAATTCTACTGATAAAGATTTAATTGAGTCTAATATAGTTATTTGGACAACAACTCCTTGGACTATTCCAGGTAACAGAGCCCTGGCTTATGGTAAAGAATTAGATTATTCACTTATTGTTGTTGAAGAATTAGAAGAAGATAGTCTAGCCAAAATAAATGATAAATTAATATTTGCTTCAGAACTTTTAGAAAATGTAACTAAAGAAATTGGAATTAAAAAATTTAGTATAAAAAAGCAATTTAAAGGAGATAATTTATCTTCTTGTGAATGTGAACATCCGTTTAAACAATTGGGATACGATTTTATTGTAAAACCATTTCATGGAGATTTTGTAAACTTAGAACAGGGAACAGGAGTTGTGCATATAGCTCCTGGACACGGAGATGACGATTATGTTTTAGGTGTAGAAAATAATGTTGATATTATCCAGACAGTTCAAGATGATGGAAAATATAATCAACATGCCGTTGGTTTTGAAGGTGAGCATATTTATAAAGTAGATCACAAAATTGCAGATAAATTAGAAGAATTTTCAAAATTATTATTTAAAGGTACTCTGCGTCATAGCTACCCACATTCATGGCGGTCTAAAGCTCCTCTTATTTATAGAAATACTCCACAATGGTTCATTTCCATGGAAAAAAATAATCTAAGAGACATTGCTCTTAAATCAATTGATGAAACTATTTTCTATCCTCCTCAAGGCCAAACAAGGCTTAGATCAATGATTGAAACTAGACCAGATTGGTGTGTATCTAGACAAAGAGTGTGGGGTGTACCTTTACCATTATTTGTAAATAAAAAAACGGGTCAACCTTTAAGAGATGAAAATGTTATCAATAGAATAGCAGACATATATGAAAAAGAAGGAAGCAATACGTGGTTTACCGAGAATCCACAAAGGTTTTTAGGGGATGAATATTCACTTGAAGATTATGAACAGGTTAAAGATGTAGTTGAAGTATGGTTTGATAGTGGTTCTACGCATGCTTTTTGTCTAGAACAAAGAGAAGATTTGAAATGGCCTGCATCGATGTACTTAGAAGGAAGTGATCAACACAGAGGATGGTTCCATTCATCTCTTTTGGAGTCTTCTGGCACAAGAGGTAAAGCGCCTTATGAAAGTGTTCTGACACACGGGTTTGTTGTTGATGGAAGAGGACGTAAAATGTCTAAATCTTTAGGTAATGTTATTTCTCCAGATGATATATTAAAAAAATATGGAGTAGATATTTTAAGATTGTGGGTTGTCGCATCTGATTATTATGATGATCTGAAGCTTGATAATGCTATCCTCCAATCACAAGCTGAGTCTTATAGAAGAATAAGAAATACCTTTCGTTTTTTGATTGGCAATTTAAATGATTTTACTAAAGAGGAAGCTATTGATGAGACCGAGTTTCCAGAGTTAGAAAAATATCTGCTTCATAGATTGTGGGAAGTGGATCAAGTTGTTCAAAAATGTGTATCAACATTTAACTTTCACTTGATGTTTACAACACTATTAAACTTTTGCTCAAGTGATCTTTCAGCATTTTATTTTGATATTAGAAAGGACACTATATACTGTGATAGTAAACAGTCGATTAAAAGAAGATCTACTAGAACTCTATTATATATAATTTTTAATCATTTAGTAAGATGGTTTGCGCCGTCTATTTCCTTTACCTCTGAAGAGGCTTGGAAAGCTATGGGAAATAAAGAAAGTATACACCTACAAGATTTTTTACAATGTAAAAATGAATATGAAGATAATCAATTAAATGAAAAATGGAATTTAATAAAAAATATTAGAAAAGTTGCTACTGGAGCAATAGAGAAAATTAGAGAAGAAAAAATTATACGTTCAAGTTTAGAAGCTCATTTGGATATATATATTTCTAAAGAAAGTTTTGATAAAGTTAATGAAGTTATGTTTGATGAAATTGCTATTACCTCATCGTTTAAACTGCATATACTTAATGAAAACAATCTAGGTTTTTCAATAGATGATATTGAAAATGTAAAGGTACAAGCATCAAAAGTAAGTGGTCAAAAATGCCAAAGATGCTGGAAATATGAACAAGAATTAGTGAAAAATGAAATTTGCAATCGCTGTAATGACGCAATAAGTTAAGTGATTAAAATTGTTATACTAGTATCATTAATTGTTTTTGATCTGCTAACTAAGTATTTAATTCAAGATAATTTGTTTTTAAATCAATCGATAAAAATTAATGAATATTTTGATTTAGTTTATGTTCAGAACTTTGGTGTTTCTTTTGGTTTATTTTCTGGTTATGTTTCTCATTGGATATTAATATTTATAGCATTAATAGTTGTTATATTAATTTTTTATTTATTTATTAAATCAGATAAACAACTTGAAAAACTGGCTTATTTCTTTGTTATAATTGGGGCTTTATCAAATATTATTGATAGATTGATAAATAGTTATGTTGTTGACTTTATCTTACTACATTATGAAAATTTTTATTGGCCAGCATTTAATCTAGCAGATATCTATATTACAATTGGAATTATCATGTTAATAATGAGTTTTTTTATAAAATTAAAACAGTAAAATGATAAAAGTTATTTGTGTAACAATAATTTCCTCAATTTTTCTATTTTCTTGTAATACTATTCGAAGTAGTGCTGGTGTAGAAAGAAAAGTAATAGATGAATATAATGTAGTTGAAAATCCTCCATTAGTAATTCCGCCAAATTTTAATTTACTACCACCTGATCAAATTGAATCAAAAGATATTGATGATACCGATAGTGAGCTTGCAAAGGAAATTCTCTTTGGTCTGGATGAAGAAAGTGATGAAACACCTTCTGAAAATTCTGTTATCGACAATATTTTAAAAGAAACTGAAGCAAATCAAGTAGATAACAGCATCAGGGAAGATCTTGATGGAAACTCAGAAGATGAAATAAGCCAAGATAATACAGATGTTGAAAGTGAAAATATAGAAGAGCCAAAAAAGAAGAAAAGATTTTTCTTTTTTAACAGTAAAGAAGAAAATAAAGATGGCGAAGAAGGTGAACCTAAAAAGAAAAAAAGATTTTTCTTCTTTTAATTTTATAAATGGAAATAAAATACTTTAATTCAAATTTTGACAAAATCACTCAAAATAAAGATACTGATCAAAGTATAACTAATGTAATAGAAAAACTTCCTTCTCTGAATATTGTTTCAGATAAAAATTTATTAGAAGAAACCATAAAAATTTCAAATCAATTTAAAGAGAAAAAGGAAAAAATAATTGTATTCGGTACAGGAGGTTCAAATTTAGGGGCAAGGGCATTAAATAATGTTATTTCAAATAATAAAATTATTTTAGAATTTTATGATAATGTTGATCCTATTAATTTTAAAAAAAATTTTCAAAATATAAATTTTGAATCAACTGGCTTTTTAGTTGTTTCAAAGTCTGGAACTACACCTGAAACATTATCCCAATTTTCATGTCTTTATCAAATAGCAATAGAAGCTAATAAAGTTGAAGCATTTTTTTCAAATACTTTAATCATAACTGAATTTAAAGAATCCCCTCTTTTTAAAATTGCAAAAGATAATCATTGTTTACTGTTAGAGCATCATAAAGATGTTGGAGGTAGATATTCAATATTTACCAATGTTGGGATTGTCCCTGCAATAATTTCTGGACTAAATATTAATGAACTTTTTAAAGGAGCATCTGAAGTAATTAATAATATTGATAATTACAGACCTTATGATCTCGGAAGCTATTTAACCCAAAAAGAAAATACAAAATTTACTAATAATGTTTTAATGACATACTCAGATTCACTTTATTTTTTTGGAAAGTGGTATTTGCAACTTTGGGCAGAAAGTATTGGAAAAAATAACAAAGGTATTACAGCAATTCATTCAGTAGGGACCACTGATCAGCATAGTCAATTACAGTTGTATTTAGATGGCCCTAAAGACAAATATTTCACCTTTGTCACTACAGATCATTCAAATAAGGGCTTAAAAATTAATAATAATATGTTTGAAGGTACTGATATTGACTATTTTAAAGATAAAACAATGGGAGATCTAATGGAAGCTGAACAGCGCGCAACCATTGAAACTTTTAAATTAAATAATTTTAGTTTTAGAGAAATCTATATTCCTAAAATAGATGAACAAAACTTAGGTAAATTATTATCGTTTAGTATAATAGAAACAATTGCTTGCTGTATGTATTTAGATGTTGATCCTTTTGATCAACCTGCTGTTGAACAAGGTAAAAAACTAACTAAAACTTATTTAAGATAATTTAAAAAAATAAATTATTGTTTTACCGTAAGTCTTTTTTTGAAGCAGATTTAAATTTTCTGGAATCACAATATTATCTTTTACACTTGTTTCTAAGCCAATCACAGTAGTATTTTTAATGTTACTGGATAAATTTTCTAAAAGCTTTGTTAAATTATACTTTGCATATGGTGGATCAATATAAACAACTGAAATATTCTTAAATTCTATTTCTAATTTAGAATGAATAAGGTCTTCTTCATAAATTTTAAATTGATTATTTTTACAAATACCTAAACAATTTTTTCTCAAAATTTTAAGAACTTCAATATTATTCTCAAAAAAAATTACTTCTCTCATACCTCTAGAAATTGCCTCTAAACCCATTGTGCCAATACCTGCAAAAAGATCTAAAAAAATTTTATCTTTATATAAATTGATTGAATTTTTGATTGCATAACTTTCAATAATTGAAAAAAAAGCTTCTCTCTTTAAAGCAGAAGTTGGTCTTACAAAATCATTAATGCTAGCTAATTTTTTTTGTTTAAACTTTCCTCCAGTAATCTGTATCATTTGCTAATTGAATTTAATTTTTGAAATTGTCCTTCTTTAATTCTTCCAAGCTTATAAGGACCATATCCAATTCTTATTAATTTAACTATATTCCATGAAAAATAATTACAAATATTTCTAATTTCTCTATTTTTTCCTTCTTTAAGTTTAAAAATTAACCAACTATGATTTTTTAATTTTTTTTCAAAGGCAACTTTAATTTTTTTATAACTAATTTTTTTAATTGTAATACCTTTATTTATTTTTTGTATATCAGTATTTTGTACATTGCTACTTATACAAACTCTATAGATCCTCTCAATATTTGAAGATGGGTGCTCTAAATATCTTGAATAATCACCATTATTAGTTAGTAATATCAATCCTTCACTCATATAATCCAATCTTCCAACACTTATCAATTTACCTAAATTTTTTGGCAACAGATCAAAAATTTTTTTTCTACCTAAATTATCTTTTGTACTACAAATATATTTTATTGGTTTGTATAATTTCCATACTTCAACTTTATTTATTTTTTTAACAATTTTATTATTAACTTTTACAATATCTAAATCGCTTACTTTATGACTTGGATGAACACATATTTGATTATTAATTTTAATTTTTTTTTCAACTATTAATTTTTCTGCATCTCTTCGTGAACAAATTCCAGCACTAGATAGATATTTTGAAATTCTAATATTCACTTTGCTTCACTAATAAAATTTTTGATTATTTTTATATCATATTTTGTAATTAAAAATTCAGGATGCCATTGTAAGCCAATACACCATTTGTGTTTTTTGTGTTCTATTCCTTCAATAACACCATCATTGGCTACACATGAAACATTTAAGTCTTTACCAATTTTTTTTACTGACTGATGATGTGCACTATTAACTTTAATTTTTTGAGACCCACATATTTTATGTAATTGAGTATTGTTTGAAATATTAACACTGTGACTCGTTTGATTTCTTGGATTTTCTTGCTCATGGTTTATCGGATCTCTTTTTAAATCTTGTATTAATGTTCCACCGCATGCAACATTGATAAGTTGTGCGCCACCACAAATTCCCAATATAGGTTTGTTATATTTAAAAAAATTATTAAAAATTTTTATTTCAAAATTTGTTCTTTTATTTTTAATATTTTTAGATCGAGTATTACTTGTTTTATATAATTTGGGATTAATATCAAAATCTCCTCCAGTAATAATTAGACCATCAATTAAATGACAAAAATCATCAATATATTTTTTTTCATGTAATAATGGAAAAGGAATAGCATTAAATTTAGTTAAGGAAGTTAAGTAATTTTCTCTCAATGCATACCATGGAAATTTTGAGTATGTTTTCTTTTTTTCACTATCAAGAGTTATTCCAATAATTGGTTTTTTCATTATAATCCAATTATAATGTACAACATAAGTGTGTTCCAGAATGAACGTTGATTTTTTTATGAAAGAAGCAATTATTGAAGCAGGCAAAGCTTATAATTTAAATGAGGTTCCAGTTGGGGGTATACTTGTTGATAATACAACAAACAATATTGTAGCCAGAAGTTATAATTCAGTTAATAAAGATAAAAATGCTATAAAGCATTGTGAATTAAATCTAATTCATGAAACTTGCGAAAAATTGAAGCTTAAATATTTAGACAATATGACATTATTTGTTACATTAGAACCATGCACAATGTGCGCTAGTGCAATAAGTGAAGTACATATTAAAAATGTTTATTTTGGTGCTTATGATGAAAAAAATGGAGGAATTGAAAAACTTCGAATTGCTTTTCAAAGAGAAAATATATTTACGCCAACTATTTACGGCGGCATTATGGAAAAAGAATGTAGCAATTTATTAAAAAAATTTTTTAAAAAAATAGATGATTGATAAAATAAATATACCCGAGTTTGAAGTTTCAGAATTTAATCAAGCATTTAAAGAAGTAATTGAATCCAACTTTAACTATGTAAGAATTAAAGGAGAGATTTCTGAGGTTAAAACTGCAACAAGAGGTCAAATTTATTTAACACTAAAAGATGAAGATTCAATTTTAAGTGGAGTTATTTGGGATCAGAAAAAAAAATATTTAGATATAAATCCAGAAATAGGGCTAGAAATTATAGCAACTGGAAGAATCACTACTTGGTCTCGCTATAAAACTACTTACCAAATAGATATTGATAAAATTGAAATTGCAGGAGAGGGAGCACTTTTAAAACTTATTGAAGAAAGAAAAAAAAGACTACAAAAAAAAGGCTATTTTGATGAGGATAAAAAAATCCCATTACCTTTTTTGCCTGAGAGATTAGGTATTATTACCTCTCCTACTGGCTCTGTAGTACATGACATAATAAATAGAGTGAATGATCGTTTTCCAATGCCTTTAGATATATGGCCTGTATCTGTACAGGGTGTTGATTCAGCAGATAGTATTATAAATGCTATCGAAGGTTTCAATAAAATTAAATCTGCTAAACCAGATATTCTAATTATTGCTAGAGGTGGAGGAAGTACCGAAGATTTAATGGCATTCAATGATGAAAATCTTGCAACAAGTGTTTTTGATTCAAAAATACCAATTATTTCAGCAATAGGTCATGAAACAGATACAACAATTATTGATTTAGTATCAGATTTAAGAGCGTCTACACCAACTGCGGCAGCTGAAAAAGCTACCCCAGTTAGATTTGAATTAATAGAAAAAATTAAAAATTTACAACTTAGATTAAACTCAAAAGTTAATTCACAAATTCAGTCCAAAAAGGAAAATTATGAATATTTAAATAAGTTTCTTAAATCTCCAAGTTTGATAGTTAATAATTATAAGGAGAAGCTTTTAGACGATTTTAAAAATTTAACATTATCAATTGAAAATAAATTTAGTATATCAAAATTGAATCTTCTTAACCTGGGAAAATCTATTGTTTCACCAGATTCATCAATAAATTTAAAACAAACAAAGATTAACAATCTTTCAAAAAACCTTAATTTGAATATAGCCAATAATTACAAAGATAAACTTGAAAAATATAAGTCTAATATAAGATTGCTCAATTCCAATTCTATTTCTTCAAATCTTAAAAAAGGATACACAATTTTGATGAATAAAAAGAAAATTGTTAAGACAAGTAAAAAAATTACTACTGACGATCAATTATCAGTGAAGCTTATTGATGGTTCAATTGATATAAAAGTAACAAAAATTAACTAAATCTTTTATGCTGCCAGAACCATTGACTAGGTTCTGCTTTAATCCACTGTTCAATCTTATTATGAATTTCTTCCATCATCTGAGTATCATTAATTTCTAAATTATTATGATAAAGTGGCTCTAAAAATGTTAGCTCAATATTCCCATTATCAATTCTTTTATTTTGTATTGGAATTATTGGTAAGTTATATTTTCTAGCTATTTTTAAAAAACCTGTTTGTGTTTTAACTTTTTTATTAAAAAATATTACTTCTTCTCCTGAGGAGTCTTTTTGATCTATTAATAATACAATTGATAAAGAATTGTTTATTGCATCAACAACATCTTTAGCACTTTTCTTACCTTTGGGAGTATAAAAGCTATTTTTAGAAACAAGAGAATTTTGTCTAATATTAAGTATTAGTTTATCAATAAAATTGTTGTTTATGTGCCGATAAATGCCACCAATATTAATTCCAATTCTATCTAAACCTGGAACTAATACTTCCCAATTAGATTGATGAATACTAATAAAAATTGCTTGTTTTTTGTTTTTAATAAAATCTTCTATATTTTCAAGATTGATATATTTTATTTTATTTTTAATAAAAATATCATTTAATCTTAGAAGTTCACAAATCGTAATTCCAAGATTGTTCCAACTTTTTTTAATAATATTCTGTATTTCTTCATCTTTAAGATTCGGGAAAACATACTTACAGTTATTGATAGCTGTTTTGTTGGCTCGTGAAAATTTGCCAAAAGTTCTAAATAAAAATGATGAGACTTTCAAAGATAGATTAAGTGGTAAAATCTTATATAAAAAATAAATAAAAATAAATCCAATATACTGTAAAAAGTAAATTATCTGTTTCATATTGCTAAATCATTAATTTTATTTTCTAGTACATTACTTAAAATCTCTTTTAGTAAATTTTCATCTTCAAATTTTATTTCACCATTAAGTGTGCTGACTAAAGAACGATATGATTTTGGTATTCTTACAAAATCTTTTTTTGTAGTAACCAATACAGATTTTGTAAGATTAGCATTCTCTGCAAGATTTAACATATCATTTTCATCAAATATATGATGATCTGGATAGCTAATTTTTTTTTCTAAAATAGCGCCTTGTTCACTTAGTGAATTATAAAATTTTTCAGGATAAGCAATGCCTGCAAAAGCTGTTACTTTTTGGTTTTTATAAATTTTATTATCTGTACTAATTTGAAATTTTGCATAAATAATAGGAACAGTGCTAGGAATTTTATCTTTAACATCTTGAGCAATTTCACCAATTACAATTACTAAATTTGCTCTAGAAATACCTCTTGATATGCTTTCCCTAAGAGGTCCAGAGGGAATAACTCGTTTATTTCCAAATCCTTGTTCACCATTAATTACTATAATTGAAAAATCTTTTTGAAGAGCTGGATTTTGAAAGCCATCATCCATAATTATACAGTCAGCACCTTTTTCTTTAGCTAAAATAAATGATTTATTTCTATCCTGTCCAATCCAAGTTGGAGCAACTTCAGCTAGCAACAAAGATTCATCTCCAACACTTTTTGCCGAATGCCATTCTTTAACGAGAACATTAGATGTTTCAACTCCACCATAACCCCTTGAAACAAAGTGAGGATTGTATCCATTAAGTTTTAATAAATTTCCAATTTTTAATGCAACAGGTGTTTTACCAGCACCTCCCACCACTATATTCCCAATACAAATTACAGGAATTCCAGAAGATGTTTTTCTACTAACAAAATTTCTTATTTTAGTTCCAAATCTAAATAGTAATGAGAGTGGATATAAGGAATTTGATAAGTATGTGTCATTTTTTTTATACCAAAATTTAGGAGCTTTAAGCATTTTAATTAATGTACTTTTCGATGTCTTTGAAAAGTTTTTCTTTTTCAAAGAAAGATCTATTAGAAAAATCAAGTGCATTTGCTTGAATTTTTTTTACTTCAAAATTATTATTTAGTAATTCTTTCATCTTTACATCAATATCTTCAAACTTATTTACCATTATACATGAATTTGCTTTTACCATATCTTCGTAAATATTAGTCCAATTATCAACATAATTACCGCTTATAATAGCACATCCATAACTTGCAGGCTCTATAGGATTATGTCCACCAATATTTTTTAAAAAAGAACCACCTAAAATAACTAAATCACTAATTTTAAAATATTGATCTAATTTTCCAAAAGTATCAATTACTACGATATTATTTTCTTCAATTTCTTTTTCAGATTCTATAGAAATATTAAATCCCTCTTTATTTAATTCTTGCTTAATTTTATTAATTCTTTCTGGATGCCTTGGTGCAAGATAAATTTTTAAATTAAATTCATGTATTGTTTTTTTAATACATTTAATTATTTCTTTTTCTTCATTAGAATGAGTACTTGCAATCATAATAGTATTTGATTGATCTTTATTTATTGAAGAATTATTTTTATTCTTAGCTAATTTTAAATTTCCAATATAGTCAATTTGTAAGTTTGTTAATTCTTGAATTCTTTTTTTGTCATCTTTGCTTTGTGCAAAAATTTTATTAAAACTCTTTAATGAATTTCTGTAGAAATTTTTTGTATTTTTCCATTTTTTAAAAGAAGTTGGAGAAATCCTTGCATTTACATATAAACAATTGATATTTTTAACTCTAATTTTATTAAGCATATTTGGCCAAATATCTGACTCTATCCATAGAATCAGATTTGGTTTCCAAAAGTTCAAAAATCTTGAACACCACAGAGACACATCAAATGGGATGTATTGATGGATAATTTTATTTTTATAAAACTCCTCAATATATTCTGCTGAAGATTTTGTTGTTGTAGTAACTAAAATATCAAATACTTTATGATACCGTTCTATAATTAAATCTGAAGATTTAAATTCGCCAATACTTGCTGCATGTATCCATAAAATTTTTTTCTCATTATTTTTTTTTACTGTTGGTTTCCCAAACCTTTCAACAAATCTTAGCCTATCCTCCTTTTTTCTATAGATACGAATAAAAATATTAAAAATAATTACTGGTATGAGAAGAGTACTGAGTATTTGATATATTCTAAGCATTTAGATTTTTTTCTGCTGATTCCATGCAATCATTAATTTTTCCTTCCAAGAAATTCTTATATTTATCTAAATCATCATCTTTAGTAGAAGAAGGAATATTAATTGGCTCACCCCAGACAAATCTACATTTTGAAAATGGATATGTAATTAAAAATGAGTCCCAAGATTTAAGTTTAAGATTTTTACTTGAAGCAAAACCAAGTGGTATAATTGGGACTTGAGAATGAATTGCAATTTTTATAATTCCTTCTGAGACTTTCTTATTTGGTCCTCTCGGTCCATCAGGAGTAATACCAATATAATTTCTATCTTTTAAAATTTTAAATACTTTCCTTAATGAAGGTGATTTATTTTTTGACATTATAGAAACATTTTTTAAATTAAAATGACCTGCAATATATGCACCAAATCGACCATCACTATGACTAGATGCCAACATATTTAACACAGCTTTACTTTTCCATACGTGTCCTATCATCATCAATTGACCATGCCAAAATGCTAAAATAAAAGGTTTATTCTCTCTCCACAATTTTTCTGGTAATTCAGAGTTTATAATCTGTATTTTAGAAGTGTAACATACGAATAAGATATATAGGTAACCTATAAATGCCAAAATTTTTTGAGATATAGAAAATTTAAAAATTTTTTTTTTAAAACTCATTTTCCAACTGTTCTCTTAGTTGTAATTTTTTATAAATAGTTGATTTTGAAATTAACTCTTCATGCTTTCCCTGACTTTCAATTTTGCCTTTATCTAAAACATAGATAATGTCTGAGTCTTCTATTGTGCTTAATCTATGTGCAATTATTAATTTAGTTTTATTTTTCATAAGACTATTTATTGTTTCATGAATTTTATTTTCAGTTATGTTATCTAAAGAAGATGTAGCTTCATCCATAATTAAAAGTGGCGCATCTTTTATTAGAGCTCGGGCAATAGCAATTCTTTGTCGTTGTCCACCCGATAATTTTATTCCGTTTTCTCCAATAACAGTGTCTAGTTTTTGATCCAATTCTTCTGAAAAACTGCTCACCCCAGCATTTTTAGCGACTAAACTAATCTCTTCATCAGTTGCTTTAAGGTTTCCATATTTAATATTGTTAAATATACTCTCATTAAATAAAATTGTTTCTTGAGTCACTATTGAAACACTATTTCTTACATCTGTCAGATCTAATTCTTTTATATCTTTAGAATTAATTAATATAGAACCTGAATAATTATCATATAATCGCAAAATTATATTTGCTATCGTTGATTTACCAGATCCGGATAAGCCAACTAACGCAACTTTTTTTCCTTTTGGTATTCTTAAACTTATTTTATCAAGTACTGTATTATCGTTATATGCAAATGAAACATCTTTAAATACAATGTCTCCATCTAGATCTGAGGTTTTTTTTGGAGAAATATTTTCCATACTTTTTTCACTTGTATCTAAAAGTTTAAATATTCTCTCTGCTCCAGCCAGGCCTTCCTGAACACTAATATTTAGATTGCCAAGTGCCTTTACTGGCTGATAAGCCAGAAGAAGACTTACTAAAAAACTCATAAATTGACCTGTTGTCATACTTTCGTTTAAGACAAATACACCCCCAGCATAAATTGAGAGTGCTACAGCTAAACTTCCAATAAATTCCATTAAAGGGCTTAAGCGATTGCTAATAAAAGCAGATTTTGTAAAATATTTTTGAATGAAACTAATTGTTTCAAAAGCTCTTTGTTTTTCATAGTTTTCTCTTGAGTATGCTTTTACTTGTCTAATACCTTTAATGCTCTCAGCTAATACATTGGAAAAAACTGCAATTTCGTTTTGGATAGTGTAAGTAATTTTTCTTATACTCTTCCCAATTTTTCTTATGGGCCAGATCGCTAAAGGGAATGCAAAAAAAGCAAAAAGAGTTAGGGTCCAACTTTGGTAAAACATATTACCAAGTAAAAAAATAATAACTAAAACATCTTTTATAATTCCTGTTACAGATTTAACTATTGCAAGTCTTAAGTAGTAAGTATCATTGATGAGTCTTGAAATTAAATTACCTGACTTAGAGTCATTATAAAATTTCATATTCAAATACATGAGTTTTTCAAACATCTGAGTTTGAAGTTTTGCAATAATAGAATGTGCAACTTTACTCATTTGATAAGAGTGAGTATATGTTGCCAATCCTTTACAGAGGGTCACTATAATTATTGCAATTGGAATTAAAAATAACATTTCTTTATTACCTTTGATTAAGACTTCATCAAGCGCAGGTCTTACTAACCAAGCATGTAAGCCTGTTGCTGCTGCTGAGATAACCATCATCAATAAAGCTAATATTATTTTGAGTTTATGACTCATTAAATAATGAAAAACTATTCTTGAAGTAACTGACTGTTTTTTATCTGAAGACATTAAAAGGTATGTAAAAGTAAAAATAACATAATTGCAAAAATATTATTTTGTCTGAAATAATAATTTGAACTTAACGGTGATGTTATATCCCATTTCTGAATTGCTATATACGTACAAAATGCGATAGTGGCTATAATAATTGAACTAAGTAAAAAATTTGAGGAATTCCATACGAAATAAGACAATATAATTAAGATAATAAGATAGCATGTTTGAACAAATCTTTTACCATTTTTATCAAAATAAACTGCAGTAGATTTGATTTTATTTAAAACATCATCTGACCTATCTTGGTAGGCATAAATCGTATCATATGCTAACGTCCAAAAAATACATACAAAATACAATAAAATAAAATCAAATGTAATTCGTGTATTAAATTGCATTGAAACTATTAGCACACCCCAACTAAAAATAATTCCAAGTAATAATTGTGGGAAGAAAGTTATTCTTTTCATAAAAGGATATAAAATAACAAATGGCACACTTAACAAACCTAATACAATTGATTTAAAATTAAACTCGAGAAGAATGAAAAAACTAATTACCAATAATATTATTAATAATAATATCGCTTCAGTAATAGAAATCTTTTTTGATGCTAAAGGTCTAAATTTAGTACGTGTAACTTTTTGATCAAAATCAATATCAATAATGTCATTAATTATACAACCCGCACTTCTCATTAAAAAAGAACCAATTAAAAAAAGTATATACCAAAATAATAGTTTAGAAGTTTCTGTTTTTAGTAACGCTAAACCAAACCAGCAAGGCCACATTAATAGAAGGAAGCCAATAGGTTTGTTAAGTCTGATTAACTCGCAGTAATCAAATATTTTTTTTACAACTAAGTTATCCCACATATATGAATATAATGTTATAATTCTAAATTATTGAAATGAAAATGTCTAAAACACGATTATTTGTATCAAAAAAATTATCAGCAAATATTTTAATTTATATAAAAAATAAACAACATCATTTTTTAAAAAATGTCCTTAGAATCAAAAAAGAAGATAATATAAATTTGTTTGATGGTTTTACAGGTGAATGGTTATCCAAAGTAATTTCAATAAACAGAGATAACATTGTTTTACAAATACAAAACAAATTGAAAGATATTCCTCAAGAAACTGATTTATGGTTAATTTTTGCTCCAATTAAATCTTATAGAATGAATATTACTATTCAAAAAGCTACTGAGCTTGGCATCTCAAGATTTATTCCAATTTTGACTGAATATACAAACCAATCAAAAATAAATTTTAAAAATTTTGAATTGAATATGATTGAAGCGTCAGAACAATCTGAGAGATTGTCTATTCCGACTTTAGATAAAACAATTAAACTAGATGATTTAATTAATAATTTTCCATCCGATAGAGGGTTAGTTTTTTGCGATGAAGGAAATGAAAATTTACCAACTATTTACAATGCATTAATCAACGAAACAGAAAAATATAAAAAATGGGCTGTCATTATTGGACCTGAAGGTGGTTTTTCTGAAAAGGAACGAAAAAACATCTCTTTATTATCTTCATGTATATCCGTCTCTTTAGGAAAAAGAATTCTACGATCAGACACTGCAACTACAGCTGCAATTTTTTCTATTCAATCGGTTGTTGAATAAATCATAATGAGCGACAACCTGTCCTAGAATTTTGCCTCTAAATCACTGGTTAATTTACTGAATAATTTATTTATTAGTGTATACAATAACTAATTAAGATGCGCATTTTATCCTTTGTTACCGCTACATTTATGACTTTTGCTTCTTCAGCAAATGGTATTTCTGATTGGCAGTTAGGTTTTCAAACACCTGCAAGTGACGTTATGAGAAATGTTTATGATCTTCATAATTTTGTATTAATTATGATGACTGCAATCACGATATTTGTTTTGTTTCTAATCTTTTACGTTGTATTTAGATTTAGAAGAAAAGTAAATCCAGTTGCTTCTAAAACTACTCATAACACATTTATAGAAATACTCTGGACTGGGATTCCAGTAATAATATTAATTTTTATGGCTATCCCATCATTTAAGTTAGTATATCAGCAAGATGTAATACCTGAAACAGATATGACAATTAAAGTCATAGGCCATCAGTGGTACTGGGAGTATCAATACCCAGAACATGATGACATTTCTTTTGAGAGTTACATGACACCTGATGAAGAATTAGAACCAGGTGACATAAGATTATTAACAGTAGATAACCACCTAGTTTTACCAGCAAATAAAAATATTCACGTATTAGTTACAGCTGGTGATGTGCTTCATAGTTTTGCTATGCCTTCATTAGGTGTAAAAAAAGACGCGGTTCCTGGAAGACTTAATGAAACATGGTTCAATATAGATGAGCCAGGAATATATAGAGGTCAATGTTCCGAATTATGTGGAACAGGTCATGGGTACATGCCCATTGTTATAGAAGCACTTAATGAAAAAGATTTTAATAATTGGATAATTGAACAAAAAAGTAAGTTAGCATTAGCAAACGAAATAACCACTAAAGAGAATATAATAGAATAGGAGAAAAATGAGTTACGCAGATTCAGCAAGTCACGACCATCATGATCATAAACCAGGTTTTATAAAAAGATGGTTTTTTTCTACCAACCATAAAGATATTGGAACTCTCTATATAATATTCGCCATACTAGCTGGTTTAGTTGGAGGTTTCTTTTCATTATTAATGAGAGCTGAATTAGCTGCCCCAGGCTTAGATGTTGTTGCTGATGGTCAAGTTTGGAATGTAATTATCACTGCTCATGGTTTGTTAATGGTATTTTTTGTTGTAATGCCTGCATTAATAGGTGGCTTTGGAAACTGGTTTGTCCCATTAATGATTGGAGCGCCTGATATGGCTTTCCCAAGAATGAATAACTTTAGTTTTTGGATACTTGTTCCTGCTCTAGTTTTATTAGTTGTTTCAGCAACAATAGGAACTGGCGCTGGTACTGGGTGGACAATTTATCCTCCACTCTCAAATAAACTCGGACACGCAGGACCCTCTGTTGATATGGCAATTTTTGCTCTTCATTTAGCAGGTGCTTCCTCAATCTTAGGTGCAGTTAATTTCATAACAACAATACTCAATATGAGAACTCCTGGAATGACTCTTCATAAGATGCCTCTTTTTGTATGGGCTATGTTGATTACAGCATTCTTACTTTTATTAGCTGTTCCTGTTTTAGCTGGAGCAATTACAATGCTTCTAACTGATAGAAACTTTGGTACAACATTTTTTAATCCTGCTGGTGGTGGAGATCCAGTTCTTTTCCAACACTTATTTTGGTTCTTTGGTCATCCAGAAGTTTACATCATGATATTACCAGCTTTTGGAATTGTAAGTCAGGTCATCTCTACCTTCTCAAGAAAACCAGTATTTGGATACCTAGGAATGGTTTATGCTATGATATCTATAGGATTTATAGGCTTTATTGTTTGGGCTCATCATATGTTCACAGTTGGTATGAGCGCAGATTTAAGAGCATATTTTATGCTAGCTACAATTATTATTGCTGTTCCAACCGGTATAAAAATCTTTAGTTGGATAGCAACTATGTGGGGTGGATCACTTACATTTGAAACTCCAATGTTATTTGCAATTGGATTTGTTTTCTTATTTACACTCGGAGGAGTAACAGGAGTCATTCTGGCCAATGCTGGAATAGACACTGTAATGCATGATACGTATTACGTTGTTGCACACTTCCATTATGTTCTGAGCATGGGAGCTATGTTTGGAATCTTTGCAGGTATTTACTATTGGTTTGGTAAAATGTCTGGAAGAAAGTATAATGAATTTTTAGGTAAACTACATTTTTGGTTATTTTTTATTGGGGTAAATGTAACATTTTTCCCTCAACATTTCTTAGGACTTGCTGGTATGCCTCGAAGAATTCCAGATTATCCAGACGCTTATGCAGGATGGAATCTTGTATCAACTTACGGTTCTTACATATCTTTTGCTGCTACCTTGATATTTCTTTTTGCAATTGTGTATGCTTTATTTTTTGGAAAGAAAGAAGTCGCAAACCCGTGGGGAGAGGGAGCTGATACTCTTGAATGGACACTTTCTTCACCTCCACCATTCCATCAGTTTGAGACTTTACCTAAATTCAAAGGATAATTTAAGTGGATGCTAAATCCTTAGAAGCTGGTTATAGCAATAATTTTCTTTTAAGAAAATTTAAAGGTTATTATGAACTAATGAAACCAAGAGTTATGTCCTTGGTTATTTTTACTGCGTTTGTTGGAATGTTTTTGGCACCTGGGCAGATAACATTTCTAAATAGTTTCCTCGTAATATCTGCTATTGCGTTGGGAGCTGGTTCTTCAGCAGCAATAAATATGTGGTTCGATGAAGATATAGATAAAACTATGGAAAGAACAAAACTAAGACCAATTCCGCTTGGAGTAGTTTCTAAAAATGAAGCCTTAGTTGTAGGGATATTAACAGGGACTATTTCTTTAATTTTGATGCAATGGTTCTCGAACTCGTTAGCAACTAGTTTACTTCTTTTTACAATTCTCTTTTATGTATTTATCTATACATTTTGGCTTAAACGAACAACTTCATTAAATATAGTTATTGGAGGAGCAGCAGGAGCAATTCCTCCAATTATTGGATGGACAGCAGTTATTCCTGAATTAAATTTCTTACCAATTAGTTTATTTGTAATTATATTTTTTTGGACCCCACCTCATTTTTGGGCCCTATCCGTATATAGATATAATGATTATAAAAATGCTAATGTGCCTATGTTACCAAATGTAAGCAGTATTGAGGATACAAAAAAACAGATTGTTTATTATGCTGTAATATTAATTTTATCGAGTTATCTTCCATACTTAGATAGTAATGTTGGAATAATATACTTAACTATAGTTACTATATTAAATTTATTATTATTTAATAGTTCTTTAAAGTTAAAAAAATCTAGAGAAAAAAAATCAATACCAAATTCTGAAGGCTTAAAATTTTTTGCTATTTCAATTCTTTATTTATTCAGTTTATTCTCAGCATTATTGATTGATCATGTGGTACTAAGATGAAAAATAGAAGAAGAAAAAATATTATCACTTTAATTATTCTACTTTGTATTGTCGCATTCTTTTATTTGTGGACTTTATTTAAGGCTAATATTTTTGGAGTATAATGACAAACACTAGAACAGCTTTAGGATTATCGTTAATTGTTTTAACAATGATAACTTTAGTTGCTTTTTCCGTACCTTTATATGACTTATTTTGTCGTGTTACTGGTTATGGTGGTAAGACAAGTACATCTGAGTTCCTTTCATCATCAATTTTAGAAAGAGATATTAATCTTAAATTTAATGCCGATGTTAATGATAGTATAAATTGGACATTCACCGCACCAGAAAATATTAAATTTAAGGTTGGTGAAAATAAACTTGTTAACTATAAAGCTACAAATCAATCTGACGTTGAAACAATTGGAACTGCGACATTTAATGTTTTACCAGAAAAGGTTGGTCCGTATTTTATTAAAACACAGTGTTTTTGTTTTGAAAAGCAGGCTTTAAAACCTGGTGAAACAGTTGAAATGCCGGTTGTGTTTTATATAGACCCTTCAATTAATCAAGATCCAACAATGAAAGATGTTGAAGAGATAACATTGTCATATACCTTTTTTAAATATATAGAATAACCAATGGCTAATAAATCAACAACAGGGCAGAAACATCCATATCACTTAGTTGATCCAAGCCCACTTCCATTTTTATCATCAATAGCTGGTCTAGCAATGGCTGCCGGTCTTGTATTTTATATGCATTATGGAACTTCTTGGCTTCTTATCCTTGGTACAATTGGTTTGTTAACTATTATGTTTTTATGGTGGAGAGACGTAATTAAAGAGTCAACTTTTCAAAAGGTTCATACACCTGTTGTGGAACTGGGACTAAGATATGGAATGGCGCTTTTTATTGCATCAGAAGTAATGTTCTTTGTTGCTTTTTTCTGGGCTTTCTTTGATGCAAGTTTAACGCCTAAATTACCTATAGAAGAATTCTCTGAAACTTTTGATAGTAATGGTGCTGTTGGAATTTGGCCACCAAAAGGTATCAAAACATTTGATCCTCTTGATGTTCCTTTTTTAAATACATTAATATTATTAATGTCAGGTACTACTTGTACATGGGCTCACCATGCTGTTAGAGAAGGCCATAGAGATCAAGCCATTCAGGCATTATGGTGTACTGTTGGTCTCGGAATTTTCTTCTCATTTATGCAGGGTGTAGAATATTACGAAGCAGCTCATCATTATTTTAGTTTTACTGATGGAATATATCCGTCAGTATTTTATATGGCTACTGGTTTTCATGGATTTCATGTAATGGTTGGAACAGCATTTCTAGCTGTTTGTTTGTATCGTGTTTATAAAAATCATTTTACTCCAGATAGACATTTTGGATTAGAGGCTGCAGCATGGTACTGGCACTTTGTTGACGTTGTTTGGCTGTTCTTGTTTGTCTGCGTTTATGTTTGGGGTGCATAAATTAAAAACTTTCCCATAAAATTTTTTTTATTTAGTTTATTTTGTATTGTGCTGACAATATTTTTAGGAATTTGGCAATTGCAAAGACTGGAATGGAAAGAAAAAATTATTGCCGAATTTAATGAACTAAAGGATCAAAAACCACTTTCACTTTCAATGGGAAAAATGAAGTATCCAAACATTGATGAGTTTACTAAAGTTATCACTTTAGGAACTGTTGACAGAAGTAAAAAAATTTTTTTTCCTGCTAAAACATTGAATGGGATTTCTGGTGTTAGAATAGCTAGTTTATTGTCAGATAATCATGGTAATAATTATTTAATTGATGAAGGTTGGTTTGAGCAAAGCAGATATGATTATTTTAAAGACAATAATGAAATAATAAATGCTGAAATTCTAGGATACATCCGATACCCAACTCAAAAAAAGATGTTTACTCCCGAGAATTCTATCTCTTCAAATGAATGGTATTATTATGATTTGGAGCAAATTCAAACTTTCTTAAAAGTTAAGATAAATCAGAAGTTTTTCATTAAAAATATGAGTAATTACGCAGAGAATTTCTTAATAGCATCATCTCAAAATCATAATTTTTCAAATAATCATTTGCAGTATGCAATTACATGGTTTTTGATGAGTTTTTCTTTTTTGATTATTTTTATAATTTATTTATTTAGGAAGAAAAAATGAAAACATATTTAAAACTTAAAGAGATCTTTAATGAAGCTTCACTGACATCAGATATTGCAGGTATTTTACACTGGGATATGGCAACAATGATGCCTAGCAGCTCAAGAGATCAAAGATCAGATCAATTAGCCTATTTATCAAAACTTAGTCATAGTAAAATTTCATCTTCTGAAGTCGGTGATTTAATTGAAGATTCTAAGAATCTTAATCTAAATAACAGTGATCAGAAAAACTTAAATGAAATGGATAGAGAATATAAATT
>CACGJH010000003.1 GCA_902573325.1 uncultured Alphaproteobacteria bacterium
TATCCAATGCTTCATTTGTAAGTTTTTTAAAATCAATTGATATAGGAAGTTTATCTTTATATGGTGAATTTTGATGTATTAAATTTGCAAGATGTTTTTTTCCTGTTCCAAATGGACCTTCAATTAATAATCTTGAATTACTTGAACTCTGCTCATCTAAATGTTTGTTAATTTTTTTTATGAATTCTGAATTCCCTATTAGTGGTATAGCTTTAATTAAGGTATCTTTTAAATTTTTATTTTCATTCAATAATGATGAACTTTCTATTGCTCTCTTGGTAAGAATGATTAATTTATCACTATTGAATGGCTTTTCTAAAAAGTCGTATGCTCCATTTTTTATAGATTTTACAGCAAGATCAACAGTTCCATGACCACTTATAATAATAATAGGAATGTTACTATCAATCGATTTGAATTCTTTTAAAATCTCAATGCCGTCTAATTTACTGTTAGATAGCCACACATCTAAAATAACTAAGTCGGGTTTAATTTCTTTGAATTTACTAATTGCTTCATCTGAATTGAGCGCAATAGATGTATTATAATTTTCATCTTTTAGAATTTCTGAAATAAGAAAACAAATATCCTTTTCATCATCTATAATTAATACTTTATGCATTGTATTCAAAATTAATTAGTGATGTTGTGCCTGCCATATTTTTATTTTTCTCAATTTTTATTTTACCACCATGATCTTCAATAATTCTTTTGACTATAGATAGACCAAGTCCAGTTCCTTTTGTTTTAGTTGTAAAATAAGGCTCAAATATTTTACTCAACATTTTTTCATCAATTCCCACACCATTATCTTTTATTTCAATTGTTATATTTTTATCATCGGTAGCCAATAATACTTCAACTGCTGGATTAGGTATTTTTTCTACAGCTTCAATAGCATTTTTAATTAAGTTACCAAAACATCTTGAGATTTGAAGAGTATCAAAGTGAAAATAAATATCATTTTCAGTTTTAATTAAATTAAGCTTTATATCTTTCCTTGTATTGAAATATAAAAGGAATGCCTCTTCTAAACATTTTGATAGATTATCAAGCTTGATTTCTGCCTCAGGCATTCTTGCAAAAGATGAGAATTCATCAACTAACTTTCCGATATCATCTACTTGTCTTGATATTGTTTTAGTTAAAAGTGAAATATCCTCTTTATCTGTTTTTGCATCTAAAAATTTCTTTTCTATTCTTTCAGCAGAAAGTTTAATTGGGGTCAGGGGATTTTTAACTTCATGCGCTATCTTTCTTGCTATATCAGACCAAGCAGCATGTTTTTCTGCTAAAATTAGAGATGTAGCATCATCTAGGGCAACAACATATCCCTCAATTTTATTATCATTAATTTCTTTAATAATTCTAATGTTAAAATTTCTTTGATCATCAAACAATGTAAAATCGTATTGAAAATTTAATAATACTTTGTTTGAGGTTTCAAAATTCTCAAATATCTTTTTCCATTCAGGGAAATAGGATAGAAAATTGTTATTAATTTTAAAATTTTTAGTGCTTCTAAATAATTTTGTTAAAGTTTTATTAAATAATAAAATATTAAAATTTTTGTCTAAAGATATTACACCTATTGTTAAAAGACTTAAGATTGCCTCTATAAAAATTCTTTTTTCTTCATCTTCTTGACTTTTTGATATTAACTCATTTTGCTTATTTTCAATTTCAGTAATCATTTTATTATAAGACGATAGTAATACTTTTATCTCTTGAAATTGATCTGTTTCACTAACTTTGGCATCAAAGTTTCCTTCTGATATTTTATTTGCTGATTTGATTAAGTTTGTAATTGGTTTACTGAGATTGCTAGCTAGATTAAATCCAATCAAAATTGCCACTAATATAAAACAAATAGAGAAAAGAACAAATATCATTGAATAAGTTATTTGAATTCCTGAACTTTCCTCTTCTTTCAAAGTATAAATTTCAAATGCCTCTTTTGTAGCACTAATATGATCCCAAATATTTGTATTCAAATTTCTATTAACTTGCATGTAAACATCATTTAAAAAATTTATTTTTTTATAGGCAGTGATAGAATTTTTATCTAACTGAAAAATATAAACTCGGTTTTGATTAACAACTTTAAATATCTCATTTGACGGAAGAGAAAAATTTTCATTATCAGGATCTTTTAGACTTAAGTAGATATTTCCTTCAGTATTAAAAATATAGATACTTGAAATTGTTCTCAAATTAATAAACTCACTTAAAGCTACTCTTATTGATTGAATATTTACTTCATTATTTTGAGAGGCTTTTAATATTTCTCTCATTATTAATTGTGTATCAGAAACTATTTCTGCTTGAATCTCATTTTCATAATTTTTTGCTACAATGTTAGAATTGACAACTGCATCTCTTACAGCATCTCCGTACCAAGTTCTTAACTCTAAATTGAAGAAAAGTGATGTAATGATAACTAATCCAATGGCTGGGCCCAAAGCCATTGCAGCAAATAAATTAACAAATTTTATATATAATCGCGATTCATCATAACTTTTTCTTCTTCTAACTAAAATAAGTACAATTTGCCTAACAATTATTGAAATCAATAAAATGACAAAAATAACATCAGCCAATAAAAAAAATTGGAGTCTTCTAGGATCTTTTACTAAATCGTTATTTGGTAGCATTAAATAGAATGTAATCGAAAAACTTAGTATGATTAAAAAAATTAAAAAATAAAAAGATAATCTAGATAGATGAATAGATTTAAGTAATTTTGATAGGTCAAACACTGTGTACTTTAGTTAATTTTTCAAATAATGATTATAAAATAATATTATTTATAAATTAAAATGATGAAAAATGCACTTGTAATTCTAGCTGGCGGAAAAGGAAAGAGATTTGGTCAAAAAATTCCAAAACAATTCTTAAAAATTGGTAATACAAATTTTTTAAATTATTTTATTTCAAATTTAGATTTATCAAACTTCGATATTATTAATATTTCAATTGATAAAATATATCAAAACACTCACTTTAATCATAGAGCTGTTTCTGAAAAAATTAAAATTACCTATTCAAAACCTGGGCTTACAAGACAAATTTCATCGTTTAATGCTTTAAAAAATTTAAAAAAATTTAAAATTAAAAATGTATTAATACATGATGCTGCACGTCCTTTATGTAGTAATATATTAATTAAAAAAATTATATCCAAATTAAGCAAGAATACTAATGCAATTCCATATGTTGAATATAATGACAGACAATTAATAAAGAAAAGTAAATTGGAAACAAAAGCAATTAACGTACAAACACCCCAGGGTTTTAATTATAATTTAATATTAAAAGAACATATCAAATATAAAAATTTTGAATTTAATGATGATGCAGGATTATTACAAAAATCAAAAATAAAAATAAATTTTATCAAAGGTGAAAAGAATAATATTAAAATCACTTATCCAGAAGATATTCAATTATTTAATTTATACAAAAAACCAATAACAAAATACGGAATTGGTTATGATATTCATCAAATTGATAAAAAAACCAAAAATGGATTAAAATTAGGAGGCATTAAAATTCCTTTCTCTAAATTAATTGGTCATTCTGATGCGGACGTTGTGCTGCATGCAATTTGTGATAGTATTTTTGGAGCGCTCTCTATGAGAGATATAGGTTATCACTTTCCAAATACAGATAAAAAATGGAAAAATGCAGATTCATCTAAGTTCATTATTTATTGTAGAAATAAACTTAAAGAAAAAGGTTATTCTGTAATCAATCTAGATATAAATATAATAGCTGAAAAACCTAAAATTAATAAATATGTTTCAAAAATGATTAAAAATATTTCAACATTACTTCAAATTAAAAATAGCTCTGTGTCTATTAAAGCAACTACAAATGAAAAAATTGGTTTTATTGGTAATGGCGAAGGAATTGCAGCCGAGTCAATAATTCATATAACAGATGATAAAATTAGCTAATTTTTTTGTATCTTTATCTTTTGCTGGATATATTAAATTAATACCATCAGGAACTTTTGCATCTTTTTTATCAATAGTTATTTTATTTCCTATTGTTGAATACAAAATTATTTCTTTAGAAATATTTGTAGTTATTTTTTTTATAATCTTTTTACTATCTTTATTTTTTATTAATAAATTCTCTTCACACACCCAATCACATGACTCAAAAATAATAGTTATTGATGAATTCTTAGGAGTATACTTCATTTTAATATTTTATGATCAAATTAAAATAATAAATCCTTATGTAACAATAGCGCTAATTTTTATTTTATTTCGTTTTTTTGATATATTGAAAATTTTTCCAGCCAACGTAGTAGACAGGAAACTTAAATCAGCTTTTGGTGTAATTCTTGATGATTTAATAGCAGGAATATATACAATAATAATTCTTTATATTTTAAATGCCTATTATTAAAAAAGTTATAAATAAATTAATAAAAAAAAATATCTCAATTTCAGTTGCTGAATCATGCACAGGTGGGCAAATAGCAAACACTATCACAAAATATAGTGGAGTTTCAAAAATTTTCTCTTACGGAATTATTAGTTATTCAAATAAAGCTAAATCTAAATATTTATCTGTTTCAAAAAGTAATCTCTCTAAATTTGGAGCTGTAAGTAAAGAAGTAGCTGAGGAAATGATAAATGGTCTGTATAAAAATGAAAAAACAAAAATCTGCATTTCTACAACTGGTATAGCAGGTCCTAATGGTGGGACAAAGTTAAAACCAGTAGGATTAGTGTATATTGGAATTAAGGTTAATAAAAGTAATTATATTTTCAAGAAAATATACAAAGGGAAAAGATTGGATATACAGAGAAAAACTAGAGATTTTATATTTAGCAAAATTAATCAATTAATCTAAAATTTCATCAGCACGAACTTTAAATGATTCAATCATTTTGTTTTCAATTAAAGGAAAAAAAGCTTCAGCGATTTTTTGGTGAAAAAAACGTTTAAACTCAAATTCAACATTAAAATGAATTCTTGTTTGATTTTTTTTTAATGATTCAAAAATCCAATTAGTTTTAAGGTCTTTTAAAGGTCCTTCAATATAAGTTGTACTTATTGAAAGTTTTTTTTTATCAAAAGTGACGTGAGAACCAAAAGTTTGGGGCATAAAATATTTATACCATACAACCATATCAGCATATATTTCATTTTTATTTTTTGAATGAATTCTCATTGCTGAACACCAAGGAATAAAATATGGATAACTTTCAATATCTAAAACAATATCAAAAAGTCCTTTTGCGTCGTGATCGACTATTTCCTCTCTATTTGAAGATTTCATTGAATTGAATAAAGTTTATTTTTCCTATTTTCTTGCATGATTTTAAAATCATCAGAAGCATGATAACTTGAACGAGTTAGCGGTGATGATGCCACCATTAGAAATCCTTTAGCGTATGCCATTTTTTTATATTCATCAAATTCTTGAGGAGTAATAAATTTTTCTAGCTTAGCGTGTTTCGGTGTTGGAGGTAAGTATTGCCCTATTGTAATAAAATCAACATTAGCTGCTCTTAAATCATCCATTACCTGATATACTTCTTCTTTAGTTTCACCTAAACCAACCATTAGACCAGATTTTGTAAATATACTTGGATTTTTTTCTTTAATTTGACTAAGTAAATTTAAACTTACAAAGTAACGTGAACCCGGACGAATTGATGGATATAATCTTGGCACTGTTTCTAAGTTATGATTGAAGACGTCAGGTAAATTTTTTGATAAAATATCTATAGCTTCAGGTTTATTTTTAAAGTCAGGAGTTAAAATTTCAATTGTGCAACTTGGATTTAAAGATTTAATTGAATCTATTACGTTGATAAAATGTAGTGCTCCACCATCTATGAGGTCGTCTCTGTCAACACTTGTTATTACAACATGTTCTAAATTCAATTGCTTAACTGACTCAGCAATTCTTATAGCTTCACCGTGATCTATATAATGAGGTTTGCCAGTTTTAATATTACAAAATGCGCAAGCTCTAGTACATATATCTCCGAGTATCATAAATGTTGCATGTTTTTTTTGCCAACATTCAGCTATATTTGGACATGCAGCTTCTTCGCAAACAGTTACAATTTTTTTATCTTTAAGGAGTTTATTTGTTTCTTTGAAAAATTTTGAAGTTGGTGCTTTTACTCTAATCCAACTTGGTTTTTTAGGAATTGGATTTGATTTATTTTTAACTTTTTCAGGATGACGTGGTCCACTCATGTAGGTTAAATAACTTCCATATCCATGCTATTCAACCATATTTGGAAGGGATCTTCCAAAATATCGCTAAAATCTTTGAGTAATTTTGCCGCAACGGCACCATCTAGTGATCTATGATCTGCTGAAATAGTAGATTTCATTGTATACCCTATTTCAATACTGCCAGAGTTCACAACAGGTTTTTCAATTATAGATCCAATTGCAATAATACTTGATTGTGGCGGATTAATAATTGCTTGAAATTCTGTGATTCCAAACATGCCTAAGTTTGAGATAGTTATAGATCCTCCACTATATTCTTCTGGTAATAATTTATTTTGATTAGCTTTTTTTACTAATGATTTAATTTCTGTTGAGATTTCAGCTAATCCTTTTGTATCGGCTTCTTTAACAATAGGTGTAATCAATCCTTCTTTTAACGCTACCGCTATTGCAATATCGATATTTTTATATTGATGAATTTTACCATTTACCCAAGAAATATTTGTTTCTGGATTTTTCGCTATTGCCATTGCGCATGCTTTTACAATGAGATCATTAAACGAGATTTTGATATTACTATTTAAATTTATTTTTTTTCTCAAATTTATTAGCTTATCCATTCTTGTTTCAATAGTAAGATAAAAATGTGGAACCTCATTTTTTGTTTGTGTTGTTCTTTCAGCAATTATTTTTCTAATACTAGATGGCTCAATTACAGAAATATTCTCATCATTGATATGAAGTTCAAAATTTTGTATATCTTTTTTTATTATCCTACCATCTGGTCCAGACCCTTTAATAAGAGTTAGATCAATATTGTTATCTTTCGAAAATTTTTTAACAAACGGTGAAGCAAAATTAGTATTTTGTTTAGTGTTTGAATCTTTACTTCTTTCTATTATTTGACTGTTATCTACTTCAGTATTTACTTTAGGTATTTCTGAAACTTCATTTTTTTCTTCACTGCTTACAGTTTGATCTTTATCATTATAATCTTCTAATCTTTCATCTTTGCTACCATTGATTAGAGCAATTACAGAATTAACAGCAATTTGTTTATCTGGTGTTGTATCAATTAAATGTGTAATTTCTCCCTCATCAACTGCCTCAACTTCCATTGTTGCTTTATCTGTTTCAATTTCAGCTAATATATCTCCAGCTGAAACAGTATCTCCAATATTTACTAACCACTTATTAATTACACCCTCTGACATTGTTGGTGATAGTGCTGGCATTAAAACTTTAATGGCCATTTATTTTATATAACTTACTTTTTTTGCAGCATCTATAATGTCATCAACTTGAGGAAGATATAATTTTTCTAAGCTCAATGCGTATGGCATTGGAACATCCGCACTATTAACTTTTATCACTGGTGAGTCTAAATAATCAAATGCATCCCTTTGAACAATATTTGCAATTTCAGAACCAACACTACCAAATGGCCATGACTCTTCGACAGTAATTAGTCTATTAGTTTTTTTAACTGAATTTAAAATTGTTTCTGTATCCAAAGGTCGTAAAGTTTGTAAATCAATAATTTCTGTATCTAAATTGTATTCCTCTTTTAGTCGTAATGCAGCTTCTTTTGATTTCTGCAACATTATTGAATACGTTACGATCGTTAAATCTTTTCCTTCTTTTTCTATATTTGCTTTTCCAATTGGTATTGAGAAGTTAATGTCATTATTAACGGGACCTTTTAATCCATAAAGAATTTCATTTTCTAGAAAAATTACGGGATTTGGATCTGATATTGCAGAACGTAACAAACCTTTTGCGTTATAAGGAGTAGATGGCGCAATGACTTTTAAACCTGGCACTTGAGAATACCAGGAAGAAAAATCCTGACTATGTTGTGCAGCAACTTGGGCCGCAGCACCATTAGGCCCTCTGAAAACAATAGGACAATTAATTTGTCCTCCAGACATGTAAAGTGTTTTTGCAGCTGAATTTATAATTTGATCAATTGCTTGCATAGAAAAATTAAAAGTCATGAATTCTAATATTGGTCTCAATCCCTTAAATGCTGCTCCAACTGCTAATCCAGTAAATCCATGTTCGGAAATAGGAGTATCTAATACTCTTTCTTTGCCAAATTCCTGAAGAAGACCTTGTGTTACTTTGTACGCACCTTGATACTCAGCAACTTCCTCTCCAAGTATAAAAACTTTATTATCTTTTCTCATTTCTTCGGCCATTGTGTCTCTTAGTGCTTGGCGCATCGTAATTTCTTCAGAACTTAAATTTCTATCTTCTTCTATTTTAGGGGATGTTGTGTCAATTATATTATCTTTCTTAGTCTCAATTTTTGTCTCAATATTTTTTTCAATTTTCTTTTCTTCATTCACTTTTTCAATGGGAGCTTCTTTTTTTAATTCAACTTTTTCATTTGGATCACCAATAATAGCTATAGCTTTATTTACTGGAATATTGGCTTCTCCTTCTTTAAATAAAAGATCAAGAACAACGCCTTCATCGACGGCTTCTACTTCCATTGTAGCTTTATCAGTTTCAATTTCTGCAATCAAATCACCAGCTTTAACAGTATCCCCTTTTTTAATTAACCATTTAGACAGATTCCCTTCTGTCATTGTTGGAGATAATGCTGGCATTAAAATTTCTGTGCTCATAATTTATAAATAAACATCCGTATAAAGTTCGCTATCCTTTGGAAAAGGACTATTGGTTGCAAATTCAGCTGCATTTTTAATTTCTTCTAAAGTTTCTTTATTAATTTTTTCAATTTCATCATTAGTTGCAATTTTTTTCTTTAAAATTTCAGCTTTGACTATTTCAATAGGATCGGTTTGCTTATAATTATCTAATTCTTCTTTTGTTCTATATTTTGCAGGATCTGACATTGAATGTCCTCTATATCGATATGTTTGTACTTCAATAATATAAGGCCCATTCCCTTCTCTGACATACTTACCTGCTTTATCTGCTGCTTCTATAACAGAGAACACATTCATCCCATCTACCTTCTCACCAGGAATACCAAATGCCTCCCCTCTTTTATATAAGTCTAATCCCGCCGCCGCTCTATCTACAGATGTGCCCATTCCATATTTATTATTTTCAATAATGTATAAAACAGGAAGCTTCCATAAAGCAGCTAGATTAAAAGCTTCAAAAACTTGTCCATTGTTCATTGCTCCATCACCAATATATGTTCTGCATATATTTTTTTCTCCATTATATTTATGCGTGAATGCTATACCGGTTCCTATTGGTACTTGAGCTCCTACAATACCATGACCACCATAAAAATTATTTTCCTTAGAGAACATATGCATTGAACCACCCTTACCTGCTGAATAACCATCTTCTCTACCAGTCAATTCTGCCATAATACGTTTTGGATCTAATCCCCTAGCAATCATATGGCCATGATCTCTATAAGTTGTTACAACTGAGTCATTCTTATCAATTGTCATTAAAATACCAACAACAACAGCTTCTTGGCCAATATACAAATGACAAAAACCACCTATTTTACCCATTCCATAAAGTTGAGCTGCTCTTTCCTCAAATCTTCTAATTTTGAGCATAAAAGAATACATTTTAATGTAATCAGCTTTTTGAAGTTTCTTCATATGATAATCTTTAATTATAATTAGGGTGATTTTTTGTCAAATAAATCAATCTATTCTATAATTATAACTGTTTCGTTTTCTGAAGTAAATCCTGTAACTTTCCTAAATGTCTCATCTAAATAGTCCAAATCTATAGTATTTGGTTGTAATCTTTTAATTCTATCTAGGTAAAATTCATTTTCTTTTTTTAAGGACATATATTGTCCATTGTATTGAGCATTAAGATTTTTAAGACTAAAATATTTCAGTAATCCCCTTTCGCCATTTATAAGAAAATAGAGGAGATAAACAAATAGAAAAAAAGTAAACAAAAAAGATAAATAGAAATAAAATTTATTTTTTAAAACTAAAGATTTATTCATTTATCACACAAATAGCATATTTAAGACCGAAACTGTCAATTATTTATTATTTAAGATAGATGATCCAGCATAATTTGCTTTACCTTGTAATGCTTCTTCAATTCTTAACAATTGATTATATTTTGCTGTTCTATCTGTTCTAGATAATGATCCTGTTTTAATTTGACCTGCTGAAACACCAACTGATAAATCAGCAATCGTCGTATCTTCAGTCTCACCAGAACGATGTGAAATTATAGTAGTGAAATTATTTTCTTTTGCTAATTTAATCGACTCCAAAGTTTCTTTTAGTGTACCTATTTGATTTACTTTAACTAAAATAGAATTACCCGCACCCTCTGCAATACCTTTTTGTAATCTTTTTTTATTTGTAACAAATAAATCATCACCAACTAACTGAACTTTTTTTCCTATTGTTGATGTTAAATTAGACCAACCATCCCAATCATCCTCTGACATTCCATCTTCAATAGAATAAATTGGATAAGCATTTACCAATTTCTCTAAATATTTTATCATCTCATCAGAAGACAAAACAATTTTTTCTCCTCGTAAATCATATTTATTATTTTTATAAAATTCAGTTGATGCAACATCAAGTGAAAGATAAATATCTTTTCCAGGTTTAAAACCTGCATCCTCCACTGATTTCAAAACTGTTTCTATAACTTCACTAGAACTATTTATGTTAGGAGCAAATCCACCTTCATCACCGACATTTGTGTTTAAGCCTTTTGATTTTAAAAGTGACTTTAATGAATGAAATATTTCGCAACCATATTGAAGTGAATCTGAAAAATTATTTGCACCTATAGGAGCAACCATAAATTCTTGAATATCAACGTCGTTATCTGCATGTGATCCTCCATTAATAATGTTCATCATTGGAACTGGAAGACTCATTGTATTTTCTTTACCAAGAAAAGAATATAATTCATGACCTTCTGAAGAAGCTAAACATTTTGCAAAAGCTAAGCTTGCAGCAAGCGTTGCATTAGCACCTAAATTTGATTTATTTTCCGTGCCATCTAGTTCTAATAAAAAATCATCAAAAGAAGAAATATCTTCAAATGATTTTCCAACTAGTTCATTAGAAATTGTATCATTAATATTTCCTACCGCTTTCAAAACTCCTTTACCTATATATTTGGATTTATCATTATCTCGCAATTCTAGAGCCTCATGCACTCCAGTAGATGCTCCACTTGGAACCGCAGCTCTTCCAAATGTAGAATTTTCAAATTCTATATCACATTCAACAGTAGGATTTCCTCTGCTATCTATTATTTGTCTTGCTTTTATATTAGTTATTTTAGGCATTGTTTTTCGCTATATCATCAAATTTTTTAAGTTGAACTAATAAATTTTTTAAATCTTTTATATTAATCATGTTTGGTCCATCACTAGGAGCATTATCTGGATCATTATGTGTTTCTAAAAATAAACCAGCTACACCAATAGATATAGCAGCTTTGCATAAAGAAGGGATATGTTCTCTTTGACCGCCACTTTTATCACCTAATCCTCCTGGTTGTTGAACGGAATGAGTTGCATCAAAAATTACCGGGTATTCATATCTTTTCATAATATCCAAACCTTTAAAATCATTTACTAATGTGTTGTAACCAAAAGATGTTCCTCTTTCAGTTATCATAATGTTTTTATTATTTGTAGTTTCTATCTTCGTGAATATATTTTTAACATCAGTTGGTGATAAAAATTGACCTTTCTTAACATTAATAATTTTATTTGTTCTACCTGCAGCTAATAATAAATCTGTTTGACGGCATAGAAACGCGGGAATTTGGATAATATCGATAATACTATCTTGTTTTAATTGATTACATTGATATTCATTATGGACATCAGTTAGTATTGGTAAATTAAAATTAGTTTTAATTTTTTCAAAGATTTTTAATGCTTCATCAAGCTTAATACCCCTATCACTATTAATACTTGATCTATTTGCCTTATCAAAACTAGATTTAAAAATTAAATTAATACCAAAATTATCGCATATTTTATTTAGTTCTTCTGCAATCGTCAATGAGTGACTTTCATTTTCTATTACGCATGGACCTGCAATTAAAATAAATGGTGAATTATTTGAGATAGAAAAATTTTTTAAATTGATATTAATCATTAATTGCAGCCTTTATAAATGATACGAAAAGAGGATGAGGATTTAATGGTCTTGATTTTAACTCTGGATGAAATTGAACTCCTATAAACCATTTATGTTTTACACTCTCAAGCACTTCAGGTAATAATCCATCTGGTGACATACCACTGAAATAATAACCTTTGTTTTCAAATTTTGATAGAAATTTCTGATTTACTTCGTATCTATGTCTATGTCTCTCACTAATTACTTTATTTTTATAAATAGAAAAAATTTTTGAATTTTTTTTCAAAACAGCTTTGTATGCCCCAAGACGCATTGTTCCACCCTTATCACTATTTTTATCTCTTTTTTCGATCTTATTTTTATTTACCCATTCTGTCATTAATCCTACAACTGATTTAGAAGTTTTCTTAAATTCTGAAGAATGAGCATTTTTAATTTTTAGTACATTTTGTGCTATTTCAATAACAGCTAACTGCATTCCAAGACAAATTCCAAAAAAAGGAATATTATTTTCTCTCGCATATTTGATGGCATTAATTTTTCCATTAATACCACGAATACCAAAACCACCAGGAATTAGAATTCCATCACAACCTTTTAATTTTTTCATTAAACTATTGTTGTTTTCTTTTTCAGAATTAATCCATTGAATATCTACATCAGCAGAATTTTCTATACCTCCGTGAACCAATGCTTCATTAAGTGATTTATAACTATCTTTAAGATTTGTGTATTTTCCTACTACTGCAATTTTTACTTTATGTTTTCTTTTTTTAATTTTTTTTTGAAGATCGATCCAAGGCTTTAAATTTAGTTTATGATTTTTTGGTTTATAACCCAATTGTTTAAGAAGAGCTTCATCCAAACCATATGTAGAATATAATGAAGGAACTTCATAAATTGATTTAGCATTCAATGCAGGAATTACCGACTCTTTTTTAACATTACAAAATAAAGATATTTTAGAAATTGAATCATTATCTATTGGTTGTTCAGATCTACACATAATTATATCTGGTTGAATACCAGCATTGAGAAGTTCTTTAACTGAATGTTGAGTAGGTTTTGTTTTTAACTCACCTGCTGAACTTAAATATGGAATATAAGTCATATGAATTAATGCTGATGAAATATTTTTATCATTTCTAATTTGTCTTATTGCTTCTAAAAAAGGTAGGGATTCAATATCTCCAACTGTTCCCCCTATTTCATAAATTGCGATATCTTCATTTTTTAAATCACTATTAATAAATGATTTTATTTCATTGGTCACATGAGGAATTACCTGAATTGTTGAACCAAGGTAATCTCCCTTTCTTTCTTTTAGGAGAACATTGGAATAAATCTTACCTGACGACACGCTATCTGATTGTTTAGCAGATTGATTTGTGAATCTTTCGTAATGACCTAGATCTAAATCTGTTTCTGCACCATCATCAGTAACATAAACTTCTCCATGTTGATATGGACTCATTGTGCCTGGATCTACATTTAAATACGGATCTAACTTTCTTATCCTTACTTTAAATTTTCTACTTTTTAGAAGAGTTGCTAGAGAAGCTGAGGCTATACCTTTTCCAAGAGATGATGCGACGCCACCCGTAATAAAAACAAAATGCATTACGGAATACCGTGATACATAATAGAACTTATTATAGCAAGATATTATTAATTATTTTCTGGTATAGATGGTTCTTCTGAAGTTTCTTCATTGTTAATTGAAGGAAGTGATTCTAAAACATTGCGATCTGAGCCTATTGAGGCGGTAATTGTAAGAACAATACTCATAATCATGAACAAACCAGCAGTTATTGCAGTTAGCCTAGAAAGTAGGTTTGCAGTACCTCGCGCTGACATTAATCCAGTTGAAGTTCCACCACCAAGGCCCAAGCTATCGTTATCAGAACCTTGTAATAAAACTAATATAACCAAAGCAATCGCAAGTATCAGCTGGATTATTACTAATGTTGTCATAATTGCGCTTTATATTAAATTGATTTTATTTATCAAGAAATAATTGTATTGAATTCATCAACTTTTAATGATGCCCCGCCAATTAAGCAGCCATCTACGTTACTTAATTCAGTAATTTCTTTTGAATTTGAGGACTTAACAGAACCTCCATAAAGAACCTTAAAACTTCTAAATTTAGTATCAAAATTTTTAATTAGTTCGTGTACTTGATTTATTTCATCGAAGGTCGGGGTTAATCCAGTTCCTATTGCCCAAACTGGCTCATAAGCAATTAAAGCATTTTGATGATTTGCTAAATTTGGAACACTATCTTTAATTTGTGAAGATAAGGTTTCTTCTGTTAAGTTGTTTTCTTTTTGCTCTAAGGTTTCGCCTATACAAATAACTGGAATAATATTTTCTTCAATTAGATTTGAACTTTTAATATTTACATTATCATTAGTTTCAGAAAAGTATTGTCTTCGCTCAGAGTGTCCAACCAAACAAAAATCTATATTATTATCTTTCAACATTAAGGCAGATAATTCTCCAGTATAAGCACCTTCTTTATAAGAGGAAACATCTTGTGCCCCACAAAATAAGTTTTCATTATTTCCTTTTAATGATTTTAAGTAAATTGAAGGTGGGCAGATAATCGTACAATTATTAGAATTAACTTTTAATTTTTCATAATAATCTTTTAAAAATGAGGAATTTCCATTTAATTTCCAATTTGCAATGAAAATTGAAGAATATTTATCAAGATTTACCATAATTACTTTTATTTATAGAAACTAATATTATAGAAGCAATAGAAATTTTATGAGATTTTTTAGAAATTCTTGGATTGGAATTGGTTTAGCTATTCTTTTTGGAGCTAGCTTGTTTTTCTTTAGAGGGCAAGCAAGATACTCAAATTTATTTAATTCTGATAATTTTGTAGCAGATATTTCTGGCACACCTATTTCAACTACAAAATTTATGCGTTCAATGGATATGAATATTAATCAATTTTCTCAAATGATTGGAAGTAAATTAACTGGCGATCAGGTTAGAAGCTTTCAAGTTCATCAAATTGCTCTTCAAAATTTAGTCAATAGCGCAGTCTTCGAAAATGAGTTTGATAAAATAAATTTTATTTTAGATGACACCACAATTGCAAAAGAAACAAAAAGAAATTTTCCAGATCTCTACATAAACAATAAATTAGATGATGAAATATTGAATACTTTTTTAAGAAGACAAGGCTTGAAAATTGAAGATCTTGTTGATTTAATAGACTTTGAAACTAGGTCGATTGTATTTGATCAGCTTTTCTTTCAAAAAAATTATCCATTAGAGTTGCAAATAAATTTTAATAAGTATGATAATCAGAGTAGAGACATAGATTTGCTTAAAATACCTTACGACGAAATAAAAATTGAAAACTATAGTAAAGATCAAATTTCCAAAGATAATAATGAACTATTAGATTACTTTAATAATAACTCTGCTGCATATATGACAAAAGAAGAAAGAGATATTTCATATATATTAATAAGCAAAAGTGATTATCGCAACAATTTTTCACCTTCAGAAAATAGTCTTAATGATTATTATAATAACAATAAAAACTTATTTATTAATCCAGAAGAGAGAAGTTTTAAACAATTTAATTTTAAATCAAAAGAAGAAGCAGATGACTTTAAAATAAAAGTTTCTGGAAAAACTAATGAAGAAATTATTAAATATGCAGAAGAAAATAATATAGTTTTTAATGATTTCAAGAATGTTAATAAAAATAAAGTTTTAGAACAACTTGCAAATGCAATATTTGAATTAGACAAAGGAAGTATGTCAGATGTAGTACAAACAACCTTGGCATATCATATAATTATTTTAGATGAAATTTTCCCAGAAAAAGAATTAACATTTGATGAAGTGAAGAATGAAATAAATAATACATTAATCAATTTTGAAGTAGATAATTACTTTAATGAATTAAAATCGAGCCTCGACCAGCAAATTCTTGATGGGTTTTCAATTACTGAAATAGCAGATCAAAATAATCTGAAATTAATCATTAAGAAAAAAATTATTAACAATACTAACGAAGATGGCCCTACTTTAAACAACGTAATTTCATTTTCTTTTACACAAAATAAAGATTTTGTTAGTGATTTAGTAGACATTGATGATGATACTTCTTTTATTGTAAACATTGATGACATATATCCATCAAAAATAGAAAGTATCGATAATATCTTTGACAGTGTTTTAAATGATTTTATATTTACAAAAAAAACTGAACAAGCAGAAAATATTTTTGAAAATAATAAAGAGATCTTCACAAATATAAGTAAATTTTATGCAACTAATCCGGAAAATTTAAATTTATCTTTAAAGACTAATGATGAATTACCAATATCTTTTAAACAAAAGATTTTTGAAACTGATATTGATAAAGTAGCTTTTGGCTCAGATGAAAATGCTATTTATTTTGCTAATATTAAAAGTATAAAAATGCCTGAAGAAGGTGAAAATACTTCAAATATTAATTTAATAGGTGATTTGAAAACAGCATTTGGTAGTGAGATTATTAAGACAAAAGAAATTTCGTTCAATGATGAACTGATAAATGGTCTTTTATCTCAGTATAAATGAGTCTAGAAAAAAAAAAATTTATAAGTCAATATAACAAAGGCTTACCTCAGATATTAAAAAAAAATCTTATTGCTGATATTGAAACACCATTTTCATCATTATTAAAAATTAGTAAATCGGAAAAATATTCCTTTCTATTAGAGTCAGTAGAGGGTGGAAGTAAAAGAGGACGTTATTCATTACTTGGTTGTGATCCAGATTTAATTTGGACAGTTGAGAAAGGTAAGGCAAAAATAAAATATTTGGATCATAATTTTGATTATAAACTAGATCAAAAGCCAATTCATAGTCTTAAAGAACTTGTAAAAATTTCAAAATTTAAAAATAATGAAATTGACGTTCCTTTCCCAACACTAGTTGGATATCTAGGATATCCAATGATTCAATATATTGAAAAAATTAAACTAAGTAATAAGGACAATATAAAAATACCTGATGCAATTTTAATCAGACCAAAAATTGTCGCAGTTTTTGATAATATTAAAGATATTATTTCCCTTATGGCAGTTACGTATCCAAGTAAAAAAATCTCAGCAGAAAAAGCCTATAGAAAAAATAAATTACTTATTGATAAAACAATTAAAAAGTTAGAAAAAAGTATTTTAAAACCTGCGCAAAAGAAAAATAAAAAATCTAAATTAAAATTTAAATCAAATTTCAAGAAAGAACAATTTTATAAAATTGTAAATAAAGCAAAAGAATATATTAGAAATGGAGATATCTTCCAAGTTGTGCCTTCACAGAGATTTGAAACAAAATATAATTTAAAGGCAGTCAATCTTTATAGATCATTAAGACGACTAAATCCATCTCCCTATCTTGTAAATCTTAACTTCGATAAAATTGGCCTTGTTGCATCTAGTCCGGAATTAATGGTTCAATTAAGAAACAAAAAAGTTACGATAAGACCAATTGCTGGAACAAGAAAAAGAGGAAAGAATGCCTCTGAAGACCTTTATTTATCTAATGACTTACTGAATGATAAGAAAGAACTCGCAGAACACTTAATGCTTTTAGATTTAGGAAGGAACGATGTTGGTCGCGTTGCAAAAAAAGGAACAGTGAATGTTACTGAAAAGATGATTATAGAATACTACTCTCATGTAATGCATATTGTTTCAAACGTTGAGGGAAAAATAGATAATAATTTAGATGCTCTAGATGCTTTAATGGCTGGATTTCCAGCAGGTACAGTTTCTGGTGCACCAAAAATAAGAGCGATGGAAATCATAGAAGAACTTGAAAATTTAAATAGAAGTTTTTATGCTGGTTGTATGGGTTATTTTGATTCTAATGGAGACATGGATACTTGTATTAGTTTGAGGACTGGGCTTGTAAAAGATAATAAATTATACATTCAGGCTGGTGCTGGAATAGTCTATGACTCAGTCCCAAAAAATGAACATCAAGAAATTTTGAATAAAGCTGGTGCTTTAATGGCAGCTGCAGAGGATTCATACAAATTCGATATATGATATTACTGATAGATAATTATGATAGTTTTACTTACAATGTAAAACACTACTTATTGGATTTAAATCAGAAGGTTGTTGTTTTTAGAAATGACAAAATTTCTATAAATAAAGTTCGTAAATTAAAACCTAAATCAATCGTTATTTCACCAGGTCCGTGCACACCAAATGAAGCTGGAATAAGTCTTAATATCGTTACAGAATTATCAAAACAATTTCCTATACTTGGTATTTGCCTAGGACATCAAACTATTGGTCAAGCTTTTGGAGGTAAAATTGTTAAGTGCAAAGAAATCATGCACGGAAAAGTTGATACAATTAATCACTTTGGCCACTCTATATTTAAAAATGTAGAAAAAAAGTTTAAAGCTACTAGATATCATTCTCTTATAATTGATAAAAAAACTATGCCTAAAGAATTTTTAATTACTGCTGAAACAAATAATAAGATCATAATGGGTATTGCACATAAAAAATTACCAATATTTGGTCTACAATTTCATCCAGAAAGTATAGGTACTGATATGGGTAAAATTATTTTAAAAAACTTTTTAAATTTAGCAAAATAATGGATCAAACTTTAATATTAAATAAAATTCTCGAACAACAAAGTCTAAATATTGAAGAGAGTATGTACATATTTGATAAAATTATGAGTGGAGAATTAGATGATATTAAAATTACATCTATCCTTATTGGTTTAAAATTAAAAGGTGAGACTAAGGAGGAAATAATTGGTGCAGCAAAAGTAATGAGAGAAAAATCCTTAAAAATTAATTCTCCTCAAAATACTGTTGATACGTGTGGAACTGGCGGAGATATGAAAGATACATTAAATATTTCTACAAGTGCTGCAATAGTAGCAGCAAGTGCAGGAATTAAAATAGCTAAGCATGGAAATAGATCAGTAAGTTCAAAATGTGGATCTGCAGATATGCTAGAAGATATGGGTTTTAAAATTACAAGTGATACAAATGAACTTGAAAAATCTTTAATTAATCAAAACTTTTGTTTTTTGTTTGCACAGAACCACCATTCAGCAATGAAAAATGTAATAAATGTTAGAAAAAACCTAGGTACTAGAACTATTTTTAATTTACTTGGCCCTCTTACAAATCCAGCTAATGCTAAAATACAATTATTAGGAGTTTATTCTAAAGAACTTGTTTCAATGCATTGTAATTGTTTGAAGGAGTTAGGTTCTGAAAGAGCTTTAGTTGTTCATGGTTTGGATGGTTTAGATGAAATAAGTCTTTCAGATAAAACTTTAATAAATGAATTAAAAGACAATAAAATTAATGAATTCGTATTTGACCCAAAAGACTATGGATATGACTATATCAAAATAGAAGAAATTAAGGGAGGAAATCCAGATTTTAATTCATATGCATTTTTGGATATGATAAACGGAAATAATGAACCCTATCAAAACATAGTAGCAATAAATGCTGGTGCAGCAATATATTTAAGTGGAAAGGCTAAGAATCTTAAAGAAGGTTTTAAAATTGCTCATAAAGTTTTAGATGAAGGTATTACAAAAGATTTTGTTTACTCAGTAACTAATGGTTAATATTCTTAAGAAAATTTGTGAAGATAAATCTAAAGAATTAGAAGAAACAAAAAAAAGATGTTCTTTTAAAACATTAGAAAAATTAATTTCCTCAAAATTAGAGAAACGCGATTTTAAAGAAAAATTAATTTCAGCGCAAAAAAATAAAAATAATTTTATTATTGGTGAAGTAAAAAAACAAAGCCCAAGTGCAGGTGAAATAATTTCAGATTATATACCAGAAGACATTGCTATTTTATATGAAAGATCTGGTGTAGGCGCGTTATCGATTTTAACAGAGAGTAAATATTTTTTAGGCAATATTGATCATTTATCTCTGGTTAAAAACAAAACAAATTTACCTATTTTAAGAAAAGATTTTATTATTGATAAATATCAAATTTTAGAAAGTAAGATTTATCAAGCAGACTGTATATTGTTAATTTTATCAATATTATCAGATGATCAGGCAATAGAATTTATAAATTATGCAAATGAATTAAAATTAGATTGTATTATAGAGGTTCATGATGAAGACGAACTGAAAAGAGCAATCAAATTAGACTACCCTGTTATCGGAATTAATAATAGAAACCTTAAAAGTCTTGAAATAAATTTAAATAACTCAATAAATTTGAATCAAAATTTAACAAATGATTATATTTTAATTGCAGAGAGTGGAATAAAAACTTCTGACGACATAAAAAAATTTAATTCAACAGGAATTTATAATTTTTTAATTGGAGAAAGTTTGTTAAAATCTAAAAACAAAGAAAAGAAAATTGGAGAGTTACTTTTAAATGAGTCATATTAATAAAAAAGGAAATCCTTATATAATTGACATATCAAATAAAGATGTCACAGAAAGAGTAGCAGTTGCCTCTGGTGAAATTAAATTTGATAAAGAAACATATAAAAAAATAAAATCATTTGAGACAAAAAAGGGGAACCTAGAAAAAACTGCAATAATTGGTGGTATTATGGGGGCAAAAGAAACTTCAAGATTGATACCGCTTTGTCATAATATTCCAATCAATCACATAAATATTGAGGTTATAAAAAATGATAAAAAACTTACTTTTATTGTCAAAAGTACAGTTAAAACAAACGCAAATACTGGTGTGGAAATGGAGGCATTAACCGCCGTTACAATTAGCTGTCTGACAATTTATGACATGTGTAAGTACTTAAATAAAAAAATTAAAATACAAAATATACATCTATTGTCAAAAACAGGTGGTAAATCTAATATTTAACTAACTGAAAAATATAGATTATTATATTTGTTCTTGTTTTGATCTTAAAGAACATATATAGAACAATAATGCTTACTAAAAAACAAAAAGAGCTATACGATTATTTAAAAAATTACATTTCAAGTAATGAAATTTCCCCTTCTTTTGAGGAAATGAAAAGTGCAGTTAATCTGAAATCAAAGTCAGGTATTCATAGATTAATAACAAGTCTAGAAGAAAGAGGTTTTATTAAAAGATTAAAGCACAAAGCAAGAGCAATGGAAATTATTAATAAAGATAATATTGATAATGAAAGTTCTTTGTCGAATAGCATTAATATCCCATTAATTGGTGCAATAGCTGCAGGTGAAGCAATAGAAGCTATTGAAAATGCTGATGAATTTGTTTCTGTACCCTCTTCGATGACATCACCAAATGCTAAATATTTTGGATTAAAAGTTAAAGGTCTATCTATGATAGATAAAGGAATATTTGACGGTGATATTGCTGTGATAAAAAAGACAAATAATGTTGAAAATGGAAAAATTGCAGCTGTTATTACACAAAATAACGAGGTTACTCTAAAAACTATTAAATTTGATCGAAACAAGGTTTTGTTAATTCCCGCTAATCAAAGTTTTCAGACAAAGGAATATGAAGCAGGTGAAATACAAGTCCAAGGGACTTTATCTGGTATTATAAGAAAATATAATTAATAGTTTATCTTAATATTAAGATGACTATGTTTCAAACACGATTTGCACCCTCTCCTACTGGTAATCTACATCTTGGAGGTGCTAGAACAGCTCTAATTAATTATATTGTAAGTAAGAAATCAGAATCATCTAAATTTTACTTAAGAATTGAAGATACAGATCATGAAAGATCAAAACAAGAATACACAGATAACATAACTAATTCTTTAAAATGGCTTGGGCTTAATTGGGATGAGGAAATTCAAGTTCAATCTAAAAGATTATCAAGGCATCAAGAAATTGCTAGAGAATTACTTCAAAAAAAACAAGCTTTTAAATGCACATGTTCTGAAGAAAAAATAGCTAACCAAAGAAAGTTAATTAAAGAAAATAAAAATTATTCTAAAAAAATATGTACTGAATGTAAAAATGATAATGATATTCAAAGTAGAGATGAAGGTTTTGTAGTTAGATTAGATGTACCGGATGAAGGCAATTTAAAAATTAAAGATACAATTCAAGGAGAAGTTACAGTAGCAAATTTAGAGTTAGATGATTTCATCCTACTTAGAAAAGATCAATCACCAACGTATATGTTATCTGTAGTAGTGGATGATCATGATTTAGGAGTCAATTATATTATTAGAGGTGACGATCATTTTATTAATACTTTTAGACAATACTACATATATAAATTTATGAATTGGGATATACCTCAATATGCTCATATTCCTCTTATTCACGGAGAAGATGGAACAAAATTATCAAAAAGACATGGTGCCGTAAATATTTTAGATTTAAAAAAAGACGGTTATTTAAAAGAAGCAATTATTAACAATCTTATACTATTAGGTTGGTCAAATAACCAAGAGAAATCAGAAACTATTGAATTAGAGGAAATAATTGAAAATTTTGAAATATCAAATTTATCTAAATCATCTAGTATATTTAGTTTTGATAAATTAGATTTTTTTAATAATTTTTATTTAAGAAAAGAAAACGGAATAGAAGAATTCATAAACTTTTGTGAAAGTGATGTTGAATTAAATAAATATCTACAGAAAGATGAGACAAAAATGAAAAATATTTTTAATGTTTTTAAAAAAGATATTAAAAAACTAAGTGATTTGAATGATACAATTAAAGTTTATTTTGATAAAAATTATAAAATAAATAAGACAGAAAAATTGACCTCAGAATTTGATAGTATTTATAAAGAATTTTTAAATTTAATTGAGGAAATAAATGATTGGAATAGGGATAATATTCAAAATGTCATAAATGATTTTTTAAAAAATAAAAAAATTAAATTCCCTGTTTTAGGTAAACCAATAAGATTTTTACTAATAAATTCCTATCAAGGGCCTTCAATTTCTGATATTTTTGTAATATTAGGTAAAAAAGATACTATTGATAGATTAAATCAATATAGAGATAATTAAATATGGCTGATTACGAGGATAAAAAAGTTAACGATAAACAGTTTACTCTATTCAACAATGAGAGTGGTAAATCGTATCAAATTCCACTTATTGAAAGTAAAGATGGTCCAAATGTTTTGGATATTCGTAAACTTTATCAAGAAACAGGTTTATTTACTTTTGACCCAGGTTTTACTTCAACAGCGTCATGTGAATCAGGAATAACTTACATAGATGGTGAAAAAGGAATTTTACGCCATAGAGGATATGATATTCATGACTTAGCCTCAAAAAGTGAATTTCTTGAAGTTTGTTATCTTTTACTGCATGGTGAATTACCGTCCCCTGAAGACAAGCAAAAATTTAAAGATGTAATAACGAATCATACAATGTTGCATGAGCAACTAGTAAATTTATACAGGGGTTTTCGAAGAGATGCACACCCTATGGCAATTATGGTAGGTGTTGTTGGTGCCCTTTCGGCCTTTTATCATGACAGTACTGATTTTTCAGATATTAATCAAAGAATGATTGCCTGTCATAGATTAATAGCAAAAATTCCCACAATAGGTGCAATGGCTTATAAATATTCAATTGGTCAACCATTTGTTTATCCAAGAAATGATCTTTCATATGCAGAAAATTTTTTATACATGACATTTTCTGTACCATCAGAAGATTACAAAGTGAGTCCAAAAATTGTTAGAGCAATGGATAGGTTTTTTACATTACATGCTGATCACGAACAAAATGCATCCACTTCAACAGTAAGATTAGCAGGTTCCTCTGGTGCAAATCCTTTTGCTTGTATTGCTGCTGGTATTGCATCTTTATGGGGACCAGCTCATGGTGGAGCTAATGAAGCAGTAATTAAAATGTTAGAAGAAATTGGTGATGTATCAAATATACAAAAATTTATAGATAAAGCTAAAGATAAAAATGACTCTTTTAGATTAATGGGCTTTGGACATAGAGTTTATAAAAACTATGATCCAAGGGCCACTGTAATGAAAGAAAGTGCGCATGAAGTTTTAGAAGAGTTAAATATGAAAGACGATCCATTGCTTAAAATTGCAATAGAATTAGAAAAAATCGCTCTGAAAGATGAATATTTTATTAGTAAAAAATTATTCCCAAATGTAGATTTCTATTCAGGCATAATTCTAAAAGCATTAGGTTTCCCTACAAGCATGTTTACAGTGCTATTTGCAATAGGAAGAACAGTAGGATGGATATCACAATGGAAAGAAATGATAGAAGATCCTATTAATAAAATTGGCAGACCGCGCCAATTATACACTGGCTATAAAGCGAGGCCTTATCAAGTTGAATCTTCTAGAGAAAAAAAATCAATTTTTAATTGGCTTTGGAAGAAGGATTAATTAAATTATTTATACGATTAACACTCACATCATAAGGACTAAAATCATTAACAATTTCTTTAAGGTGCATATTAATTGATTTAATTTGAGTTTCTTGTTTTTTTTTATCATTAAATAAATTTAGAAAAATATTTAATAACTTTTTTTCATTTAAATTTGAGTTAACAACTTCTGGAATAATCATTTGGTTACTTATAATATTTATAAGATTTGCATATTTCACTCTTACAAAAGGCTTTATTAAAATTTCTGTGAAATAATTAAGTTTATAGATTACTATTTGAGGAATATTCCTTTTTGCAATTTCTAAAGAGGCAGTACCAGAGCAAGTTATACTTATGTAAACATCTTCATAATATTTATCAAATTTACTCATATCAGTTGAGATTATAGTCTTAGTTTTCCATTCTTTAGTATTTTCTTTAATTAAAGAGGCAAGATGAGGCAAAGTTGGAATAAATATTTTATAATTTAGATTATTCTTAGATATATATTTTTCAATATAACTGAAATATTTCATGAGTTTTAATACTTCATTTTGTCTACTACCTGGTAAGAAAGAGATGTACTTATAACTTCCTTTATTCTCTCTTTTTTTTATATGAAAAATTGGATGCCCAATAAATGTTTTATTTAGATTATCAAAATTAAAATATTTTTTTTCAAAATTAAACAATAGAAAAATTTCATCAAAAATATTTGCAAATTTCCTTGCCCTATATGATCTCCAAGCCCAAACAGTTGGGGCAACTACATGTATTATTTTATTCTTATAATTTGATTTTCTTAATTGGTTTACAAGGTTATAATTGAAATCTGGTGAGTCTATAGTTAAAACTAAATCATAATCATTCTTAATAATATAGTTTTTTAATCTACTTATCATTTTTAAATATTTTGAAATTGAAAATATTATTTCAAAAAGCCCAATAGATTTAAATTCTGATAAATCATAAATTTTTTTAGTTATATATTTTTCAGATTGTTTGCCACAAACTCCATCAAATTGGTATTTATCTATATTCATTCTTGATAAAATATTTGAGCAAATATTTTCACCAGATTGTTCAGTACAACAAACAAAAATTTTTATTTTTTTCAATTTAGTTCGACTGATGAGATAAATAAGTTATTTTGACTAGCATAATCAATAATTTTTTTCTTATCTAAAATTAAACACTTATTTTTTTGCAAAAATACACCTTCATAATTATATTTTTTTAAATTTTTCATTGTATCTAAGCCAATTAAAGGAATATCAATTAGATTACTCTGGTTTTGTTTTGAAAATTTAAATAGTACACCATTATCATCTTTTCTTTTGTATTCTTTACATCTTTTTAACAATTCATCTGTTCCTTCTATAGCTTCTAATCCTAAAACTAATTGATTTTGAATTATCATAGCTTGACCAACATCTAATTTCTTATAAATATGATATATTGATTTTGCTTTTTTTAAATTTAAAATTGCATTTTTAGAAGGCTTCATTTTTGTTAAATTTATTTCAGTTGAAAATAATTCCTTGCAATATTTAGTCCAATTAAAAAAAATATATCCTTTAGTTTCAAAGTATTTTTTCAGGCTCATTAAAAGATTGTTGTCACCTTTTTTTTCTAATAAAAGACTTTTAGCAAGTAACAATGTTGGCAAATCAAAACCCAAATCCTTAATACCAGGTCTCTTTATACTTCCAGCAAATATTATATGTTTTATTTTATTTGAATCTAAAACTTTAAAGATTTTTTTTACTGATAAGATATCTAAATCTACAACATGATGGTTAATATAAAATTTATTATTTTTATTATTTAAAGATAAAAATGTAACATCGTAATTTTTACTTAATAGTGATTTACCAATATATAGAGGCAAATTACCATCTCCAGCAATTATTCCTATTTTAGTCATTTTCAAAAGTGGTAATACCTCTTTTTGAATTTGAGTTCAGAAATTCAATTACTTCCTTAATTTCTAAAATTTCAGAACTTTCAACAAAATTATTTTTAATATTATTTTCAATTGTGTCATTTTTATCAAAAATTATATTTATCATATTTTTAATTTCACTAATTACATTAGATGTTAAACCTTTTCTTTTTAAGCCAATTAGGTTTAAGCCTTTTAAATTTTCTCTTATTCCTGTGTACAAACCATATGGAATAATATCTTTTTCAACACCACTCATACCACCAATCATTGCAAATTTCCCTATTCTGACAAATTGATGTATTGCTGAATTACCTCCTAAAATTGCATTACTATCTATCTCTACATGTCCCGCTAAAGTGGCATTATTTGCTAAAATAACATTTGATTTAATTTTACAATCATGAGCTACATGAGAGCCCACCATAAATAAGCAATTATCATCTATTGTTGTGTTTAATCCTCCGCCAGATGTTCCTGGGTTAACTGTGACATTTTCTCTAAATTTATTATTACTACCAATATTTAAATAAGATTTTTCATTACCATATTTTAAATCTTGAGGATCAGATCCAATTGAACAGAATGGATAAAACGTGTTATTATTTTCAATAATTGTATCACCGACAATAGAAACATGAGAAATTAGATTATTGTTTTTTCCAATTTTTACGCCATCTCCAACAATACAAAATGGACCAATATTTGTTGTTGCGTCGATTTCTGCATTATTTGAAACGACAGCAGAATGATGTATCATATTGCTATCTTTATTAAATTATCAAAATGAAACTATAAATAAATAATATATTTCTAATTATTACTTATATGTAATCATAGCTGAAAACTCAGCCTCGCTAACCTTTATGTCTCCTTTATAACAAATTCCTTCAAATTTATAAACATCACGTACACTATTTATAAATTTTACTTCAAAAGATACTTTTTCATTTGGAAGAATAGGTTTTCGAAATTTTGCTTTATTTACACTCATAAATAATACAGACTTTTCTTGATAATCCTTGAGTTTATATGACACTACTATGCCAGCAGTCTGAGCCATTGCTTCTATAATAATTACTCCAGGAACAATTGGATTATTAGGAAAGTGACCATTAAAAAAATACTCTTCTGAAGAAAAATATTTTTGTGATACACCATGCTCTCCAGGTTTAATTATTTCACATGTATCAACAAATAAAAAAGGAGCTCTATGTGGAATAAGTTTTTTAATTTCTTCAATATTTAAATTCATTTTTTTAGACTATTTCTTATAACTTCTTTTTTCCATAAGTTTATATCTTTAGCAGGAAATCCTGCGATAATCGAATTATTAGGTATATTTTTTGTTACTCCACTTTTTCCTGCAATAGTAACATTATCACCAATAACTAAATGACCTGATATACCTGCTTGACCTCCAATTGTAACATAATTACCAATTGCAGTACTTCCTGCAATACCTACTTGTGCAGCTATTGTTGCAAAGTTTCCAATAGTAACATTGTGTGCTATTTGAACTAAATTGTCTATATTAGAAAAATCTCCTACAATTGTAGAATCAAAAACTGCCCTATCAATAGTTGTATTTGATCCAATTGCAGAATTTTTTCCTATAATCACATTACCACTGTGATAAATTTTTTGTTTTGTTTTTATCTCAAAACCAAATCCAGTACCCCCAATTCTTGCTCCTGATTTGATAATACAATTTTCCATTATTACAGCATTTGAAATAGAAACATTGTCATGTATAATTGTATTACTATTAATAATAACATTGGGTCCAATATTAGAGTTTGAACCAATATATACATTTTCATGAATATCAGTATTTTCATGCACAGTTGAGAATTGATTAATTTGTACGTTATTTTTTATTTTACTTTGTTTATTGATAATAGAATTTTCAGATATAATCCCATTAGATCGAAAATTTTCATTATTAAACAAACTACTAATTAAAGCAAAAGCTAAATAAGGATCTTTGACAATTATTGGTTTACAATTATGAGGTAAATATTCTTTATATTTATCTTCAATTAAACAAGCTTTTGCTTTAATTATTTCCAATTGATTCAAATATTTTAGATTAGAAAAAAAAGATAAATCTTCAGAAGAAGAGTTAGATATAGATTTCAAATTTAAAAATAATTCATCATCTGAAATTTCGGAATTAAATTCTAAAGAATTTTTAAGTAATAGATTTTTAATATCAATATATTTAATTTTTTTTAAAATTTTCATAATCAAGTATAAAATTTATTTTTGTTAATTCCCTATTAATAATTTCAGTTATATCAATAGAATTAGAAGCAATCAAATAACTAGTTGAATCTAAAATTAAATCAACCTTATTTTCAATTGCATAATTTTCAAGTAATACAATTATTTCTCTTAATACTTGTTCTCTAATATTTATAATTTGATTTTGATAATGCAAATTAAATTCTTCAATAAGTAAGTTGAATTTCGTTAATTGATTATTATAATCATCTATACGTAGATTAATTTCACTTTGACTTAATATTAATTTCGATTCTTCAATATCATCAAGGATGTCGTTTAATTCTTTTTCTTTAAGTTCAAAAGTTTCTAAATATTGACCTTGATTAATTTCAATTTCTTTTATTGTTTCAATATAATTAGAATTATTGTCAATTAATAAGTGGATATTGACGGTTGCAATAGTTTGTGCAACTAATTTTAAACATATAAAATTAAGGAATAAGAAAATAATAAAATAAATTAATTTCAATCTATATTTCCTATGGAAAATAAGAACATTCTCTTTATGTCATAGTCTTCATCCATAATTGGAAATCCCCACGTAAATCCTATAGGTCCAATTGGAGAATAATATTTTATTCCGAAGCCAGCAGAAGATCTTAAACTATTATCACTATTAGTGGGTTTTGTTTTATTTTCCCAAATTAATCCATAATCATTAAAAATATTTAAATAGAATGGAAAATTTGAATTTTTTGTAATCTCATATGAGTAATCAATCTTGGTAACAAATATATTATTGCCTCCTACATAAGATGTTCTTGAATTTCTAGGACCTGCACCATAATTATCAAATCCTCTTAACAACCGCCCACCCAAAGAAAATTTATCGTCTGTTAATATATCATTGTTATTCAAAGAAAATATATTACCAATTTTAGTCTGAAAAGATAAAATACTTTGATCAATACTGTAATATCTTTTGATATCAATTATGTTTCTTACAAAGCCATTATTTGAACTAGTAGGAGTTTCAATTGTATTATTAAAATTTAAATAATTTCCCATTTTAGGAATAAAGCCAGAGTTTACTGTTGAGTATCTTATATTATTTTTAAATAAATAACTTATATTTGATCCAGAAGAACTCGCAATAGCATTTGAAACTGTGGAAGAATTTGTAATTTTATAATCTTTAAGAACATATTCAAGATCAATGTTATGTGTTATATCCTCATTAAGTTTATAACCAATACCAATTCCAGATGAAAAAGTATCTAGTTTGTAAGAGCTGGCCTTTGAAAAATCTTGCTGCTTATAATTTACGTTATAACTGATATCTGCATCGTTTTCGAATGACAATCTATCTGTGGTTATTAGTTTGAATTGATTATTATCTTCAGAAGTATTGATAAGGGCATCTAATGATCTGCCAGTTCCATAAAAATTTCTTTCTCTTAAGCCTGTTACTATTGCAAAACCATCTAAAGTACCAACAGATACTCCTGCATTAAAAGTTCCAGTTTGCTTCTCTTCAACTTCTATAATTAAATTGATATTATTTTTATCAATTTGTTTCTCTGATAACTTAATAGACTCAAATAAATTTAATGAAGAAAGTTTTTGCTTAATTGAAACTAAATGAGTACTATGTATTGGATCACCCTCAACAATTTCCAACTCTCTTCTTATTACATAATCATAAGTTCTAGTGTTACCAATGATATTTATTTGATTAGCATATTTCGGCTTAATTGGTAAAATTTGAAATAGTATCTCTATTTTGTTTTCAGTAATTTTTTCAAAAGAATTTATCTCAAAAAACTCTGTATCGCTATTAATAATTATAGAGGAAATTTTTTTCTTTAGTTCTTGAATTTTATCAATAGAAAAATTTTTTTCTTTCATTAAAAATATATCATTTTCATTTTTAATTAGTTCTAAAGTATTCTTATTTAAAATTTTATTCGTATCATCAATATTTATATTAGATAATAAATAGATATCACCTTCATCAATATTGAAATAAATGTTAACCTTATTAGTATCTAAATATTCAATATTATATTTAACATCAACATCAATAAATCCTTTGTTTTTATAATAATTTATTATTATAAATTTATCTCTTTCAACAACTGATGGTTTAAAATTGTTATTAGCAAAAACATTTCTTAATGTTTTAGTTTTTGATTTTATAATTTGTCTAATTTCTTGAGTAAAAATTGTTTTGTTGCCATCAAATATTAATTGATTTATTTTAGTTATACTACCTTCATTGATAGTAAAATATAAATCTGCAGTATTTGTTTCTTTATAAATTTTATCTGTATATTGTACTTGTACATTATTATAGCCGAAAGATTCATAAACTTTTTTAATCTCTTTGATAAAAAGATTTATTGATGAGTTGTTAAACTTATTAAAATTGATTTGGTTAGCAATCAATTTTAGTTCCTCATCATCTAATCTTTCGTTTTTTTCAAAAAATAAATTATTTATATTTGGATATTCATTAACAATAATTATATATTCATTATCTATAAATTTAACTTTAACGTCAGAGAAAAGGTTAGAATTATTTAATATCTTAATTATTTCATTTGTATATTCTTCATCAATATTCTCAGGAATATTTTTTAATATTGAAAGTATTACATCATAATCCGTATATTGATTACCTTCAATTTTAAAAGAAATTTCATTAGAATAAATATTTCCAGAAAATAAAAAGATATAAATAAAAAAAATAATTTTAGATCTTAAAATTATACAAATGTCTTTCAACTTCTTCATGATATTCTATAATATCTTTAATAGTGTTTACTGGATAATACAAATTTAAAGATGTGATTTTTTTAATTATTTTGTAAATATCTGTATACTTTATAATTTTGTTTTTGAATAAGTTTACGGCAAATTCATTACCAATATTAAATTTTATTAAATTCTGTGGTTTGGTTTTATCTATAGCATTAAAATATTTATAAATAGGGAAAATATTGTTTTTTACTTTTTCAAAATAGAGATTATTATAGTCAAAATCATAATGTTTTTGATTGATTTTTTTATGATTATTTTTTGATTGTAATAAGAAATTTAAAATTGGAATTTTCATATCATTTTTGAATAAATTAAAATTAGTAATTAAATTTTTATTTTTTATTATTGAATGAACAATTGCCTGTGGATGTATTAAAACATCCATATTGCTAAATGGAATATCAAATAAATAATGTGCTTCAATTAATTCCAGGCATTTATTTACTAAAGTAGCAGAATCAATACTATTTTTGTATCCCATTTTCCATTTAGGATGATTAATAGCTTCAGAAAATTTAATATTATGTAAAGTATTAAATTTTCTTTTATAAAATGGCCCTCCTGAAGCAGTTATAATTATTCTATCTATATTTTTTTTAAGACTAATATTTCTGAAATTGTCAAATAATGAAAAATGTTCAGAGTCTAAAGGAAAAATATTAGTTTTTTTAAAATACTTTTTTTTCTTGAAAATATGTCCACCTGAAACTATTGCCTCTTTACTAACTAATCCAAGATTATCAGTATTTTTAATAATATGATCAAGAAAATATAAAGATTGATATCCTGATATTGCCAATATACTTAAATTAGAATGACTTGATGAGAGATATGATATTAATTCATTAAAATTTAAAATTTTTGTATTGTCAATTTTATAATTATATTTAGAAAATTTTTTGGTATCATAAAGATAAGCGTATTTAGGATTGTATTTTTTTATCTGTCTTATTAATAAATTAGAATTAGTTTTTGCACAAAGTAAATTAATTTTTATATTATTAAAATTACTATCAATTAATTCTAATGTTTTTCTGCCTATAATACCTGTGCTTCCAAAAATATTTATATTCATAATAAAAAGTAAGAAGATATAGAATAAAAAATTATTGAAAATAAAAAACTATCAAATCGGTCAAAAACACCTCCGTGACCAGGTATAAATTCACTTGAGTTTTTAATATTATTTCTTCTTTTAAAATAGGACTCTATAATGTCTCCAATAAATGCTGATGTTAAAATAATTAATATAAAAAGAAAAATGAATAGATTAAAAGTTATCCCAAAGATTATTAAATAAAAATAACTTAAAATAAAAGAAATTAAAAAACCACCTAAAAGACCCTCTACTGTTTTTTTTGGACTAATTTTTATCAATTTGTGTTTACCAAATAATTTACCTGTTAAATATGATAAAATATCAAAACTAATTACTATAAATATAAATAAATTAAATAGTATAAAGTTTTCTTCATCTAATTTGATATTCATAGAAAAAAAAAATGACAAAAAAATATATAAGTAAGGCAAAAATTTATATTTTTTAAAATTCACATATACTTCTAAAATAATTAGGATGTAAATTGATAAGATGATTAAATAAATATAATAAAGATTAATTTGTGATATGACTAAATATAAAGAGATGAATATTATGGAAAAAATAGATCTTAATATTAAATTTTTATAAACCATATTTTCTTTCAATTTTAAAATATTGATCAATTATAGAATTAAATTCTTTTTCTGAAAAATCAGGCCAAAGAGTTTTTGTAAAAAAAAGTTCAGTATAAGTTAAATTATACATTATAAAATTACTTAATCTCCTATAACCACCAGTCCTTATTAATATATCTGGATCTGGTAAAGAACCTAAAAAAAATAATTTATTTATTTCATTTTCATCTTCAAAATTAATGTTATTTTTCTTTTGAGACGCTAATTTTAATATATTTTTTATCTCATCTTTGAAGCCATAATTAAACGCGATATTTAAATTTAATTTGTTATTGTTCAAAGATGAAGTTTCAATTCTTTCAAAAATTTCTAATATTTTTTTTGGTAGCTTATTTCTAGAACCAAATATTTTTACCTTAACGCCTTTTTCCTTTATTAAATGGTTAAATATTTTAGAAAAATTTTTATAAATAATATCATAAATTATATTAATTGATTTTCGATTAAAATTTTCAGATGATAATGTAAAAAGAGTTAAATTTGGGATTTCTTTTGATATTGAATAATCAACGATATTTTTAATATTTTCAAAACCTTTGTTATAACCAAATAAATTAGTCTGATTTTTTAACTTCGCCCATCTTTTGTTACCGTCTAAAATTAAAGCGATATGGTTTAAGTTATTTAACAAACTTATACTTGCAAAATATCAGTTTTTTTTGCTGCTAATATTTTGTCTATTTTGTTTATATTATCATCTGTAATTTTTTGAATTTCATTTAACTTTGTTTTCAATTCATCTTCTGAGAGTTTAGAGTCTTTTTTTTCATTTTTTGATATTTCTATAAAATCTCTTCTAATATTTCTTATTGCAATTTTGGAATTCTCAGCAAATTCTGAGGCTATTTTAATTATCTCTTTTCTTCTTTCCTCACTCAATTTAGGAATTGGGAGTCTAATAAGTTGTCCATCTGTTTGTGGATTAATGCCAAGATTTGACTCAGTAATTTTATCTTCAATTGATTTAATTAAGGATGAGTCCCATACTTGAATTGTAATTGTACTTGCATCTTGAACAGAAATATTACCAAGTTGATTTAAGGGAGTTCTTGACCCATAAGAATCTATTAATATATTGTCTAGCATTGAGGGATTTGCTCTTGAAGTTCTTAAAGAGTTTAATTCCTTTTCAAAATGTGAAACAGCAGAATTCATTTTATTTTCTAGATCGCTCATAATTAACTAATCTTACTATATGAACCTTTTCGATTCAAAACATTAATTAAAGAGTTTTTATTAAAAATATTAGTAATAAAAATTGGTATTTTTGTATCTTTTGCAAGACTAATAGCTGTTAAATCCATAACTTGTAAATTTTTGTTTATAACTTCATTGTAAGTAATACTTTTGATTAACTTAGCATTTTTATTTTTTACTGGATCCTTATTGTATATTCCATTAACCTTTGTTGCTTTAATAATTAATTTACAATCTAATTCAGAGGCCCTTAAAGTTGCTGCAGTATCTGTGGAAAAAAATGGATTGCCAGTTCCTGCAGCAAATATAACTATTCTATCTCTCTGTAAGTGTCTAATTGCTCTTCTTCTAATGTAAGGTTCGGCGATTTGTGACATAGTGATTGCTGATTGAACTCTAGTAGGTACATTAATTTTTTCTAAACTGCTTTGTAAAGACAATGCGTTCATTACTGTAGCTAACATACCCATATAATCAGATGTAGATCTATCAATTCCTTCAGAAGCACCTTTAATACCTCTGAAGATGTTTCCACCTCCTATAATTAAACAAATTTGGTATTTTTTTTTATATACATTTTTAATTTCATTGGAGATTTTATTTATTGTTGAAACATCTATACCATAGTTGGAAGATCCCATTAGTGATTCACCTGAGATCTTTAGTAGAATTCTTTTATTCATTCTATAAACTAATTAGGTCAAAAGATATTAAGCTATATTTATATTTTGAATGCTGATCAATTATATCTCTAACAGTCTTATCTTGATCTAAAATATAAAATTGATTTAATAGTGTCACTTCACTAAAATATTTCTTCATTTTACCTTCAAGTATTTTATCTACAATATTTGATGGTTTTCCAGAATTTAAAATTAATTCTTTTTGAATTTTTTCTTCATTGTTTATTAGATCTTTATCTAAATCACTAATATCCATAGATTCAGGTTTCATTGCAGCAATATGCATACATAAATTTTTTGATAAACTTTTAATTTCGTTATTATTATCAGTAACTGAATATTCTACTAATGATATTATTTTTCCAATATTTTTTCTATAGCTATTGTGTATATAAAATGAGTAATTGGAATTTTTATTTTCCTTAACCAGTAAATCATTAAGAATTAGGTTTTCTCCTATTTTTGCAATCATTGAATTGAAATAATCTTGCACAGTTCCATTTTCGAACTGCAATTTGAGAAATTGTTCTTTGTCTATATTAGAGTTATTTTCCAAAACTAAATTTCCCAAGCTATCAAGAAAATCTAAAAAAGTATCACTTTTAGCGGCAAAATCTGTTTCGCTATTAACTTTAATACATACTGTAAAATTTTCATTTGAATAAACACCTACTGCACCTTCAATTGCTGCTCGATCACTTTTTTTAGATGCTTTTGCTAATCCTTTTTTTCTTAATGCCTCTATTGATTTTTCAATATTATTGTTATTGTCTTCTAAAGATTTCTTACAATCCAAAAAGCCAGCACCAGTCTTTTCTCTTAATTCTTTAATTAATTCTGTTATGCTTGACATTATTTGTTATCCTTTTCTGAGCTTTCGTGATCATTTTTTTCTTCAATTTCAGTAATTTGATTTTGAAAATTTGTAGCATCTTTAATAGTTTCAGCAAAATAATTTTGGTATAAACTTATCGATCTAAGTGCATCATCATTACCAGGAATAATATAATCAATATTGTCAGGATTGGCATTTGAATCAACTATTGCTACAACAGGAATATTAAGTTTTGTTGCTTCTTTAACAGCAATTTTATCTTTTATTACATCAAAAACAATTAACAAATCTGGCTTACCATTAAGAGAGCGTATGCCGCCAATATTTAATTCAAGTTTTTGTTTTTCTCTTGAAATATCTAGTAACTCTTTTTTAGATAAATTTTTAGATTGTTGGTTATCTTTAAGAAATAATTCAATTTCTTCTAATCTCTTTATTGAATTAGAAATAGTTTTCCAGTTTGTTAACGTGCCTCCCAACCATCTTTTATTTACATAAAAATTATTATTTATCATTGCCAAATCCTTAACAACATCACTACATTGTTTTTTTGTGCCAACAAAAAGAACTTTTCCAGATTTTGATACTGTTTCATGTATTTTAGTAAGAGCAGTGTTTAATAATTCTAATGTAATCCTTAAGTCAAAAATATGTATGTTATTTCTAACACCATAAATATATTCTTTCATTTTAGGATTCCATCTTCTAACATTATGCCCAAAATGTACGCCTGATTCTAGAAGATCTTCAATTTTAACTTCTGGTAAATTCATAATAACTCCCGGTTTAACCTCCACAGAAATAAAAACACCGGTTTTTTCTGTGTGCTAGATTTAATACGTGGATCTTATTATTATATAGTATTATTTTTTCAAGATAATTCTAAAGAATAATCTAAAATTTTGGATTTATTCAAATCATCAAGTTTTTTGTATGATTTAATACAATATTTATTAAAATCAAAATTTACTAATTTCTGATCAACTGTAATGAAGACATCAATAAAATTATCAAAATTGTCACTTTCTTTTTCTTCAAAAATATCATCTTTTAATTTTTCCATATTTTTAATATTTGTGTAAATATTAAATTTATATTTATTTTTAAAAAATGTTCTCTCCAAAGACTCTATTGACCTAATTATAAAACGTGTATCTGTATTACTTCTCACAATATCGATATTGAAAATTAACAAATTTCCTTCCTTTAATAATGGTCGGTATTTATATAAATTTTCACTAAATATAGTTAGCTCAAATTGAAAACTAGTCTCTGATACTGTTATAAAAGCATATTTTTTTCCATCTTTATTTGATCTTTCTTTAATATCTAAAATAGCACCGCAAACTTTAATAACATTTGTATCAAAATTTTCTGAATAGTTTTTAAAAGAAATAATATCTTCTAATTCAAAAAACTTCTTTGGGTAATGATTTAATGGGTGATCAGAAAAATAAAACCCAATAACCTCTAATTCGTTAGTTAAAATTTCTGCATTCTTCCATTGTTCATAATTTTGATTAAATAGGTTTTTATCTTCAAAGGAAATCTCATTTTCTTCAAAGAGCATGTCTTGATTGATATGTTTATCTCCTCCAAATAGCTCAACAAATTTTGGAACATTATTAAATAATTTTGATCTGTTGGCTTCAATACTATCAAAAGCTCCCGCTTGAATAAGTTTTTCAAGCTGTCTTTTGTTTATTACCTCCTTGGAAACTCTGTTCATAAAATCAATGATACTTTTAAATTTACCATTTTTATTTCTTTCATCAACCATGCTAGAAATTGATTTTAAACCGACACCCTTAATTGCTGCTAATCCAAATCTTATTGATTTCGAGCTATCATTTATTTCAATTGAAAATAAAGGATCAGAAAAATTTATATCTGGCTTTAAAAACTTAATATTTAATCTTTCTATTTCTTGTTTAAGTAAAATAATTTTTTCTGTTCTATCTATAGAATAGTTTAAAGTTGCAGTAAGAAATTCGTGTGGAAAGTTTGCTTTTAAATAAGCAGTTTGATAAGATATTAAAGCATATGCTGCAGCATGACTTTTATTAAAACCATAACCTGCAAATTTATCAACTAAATCAAATATTTTTGAAGCTTCTTTTTTATCAATATTATTTTGAACAGCACCTTCTATAAATCTTGATTTTTGCATGTCCATTTCTTTTTGAATTTTTTTTCCCATTGCTCTTCTTAGTAAGTCTGCTTCACCTAAAGAATAATTTGATAAAACTTGTGCAATCTGCATTACTTGTTCTTGATAAACAATAATTCCATAAGTTTCTTTTAAAACATTTTCTAACATAGAATGAAGATATTTGATTTCTTCACGTCCATGTTTTCTATTACAAAAAGAAGGAATATTATCCATTGGTCCAGGTCTAAACAAAGCAACTACAGCAATTATTTCTTCAAATCTATCTGGTTGTAATTGACGAAGAACACTTCCCATACCATTGCTTTCCAGCTGGAAGATTCCAACTGTGTCACCTTTACTTAACTGATCATAAGTTTTTTTGTCATCTAGAGGTATGTTATTTATTAAAAAATTCTTATTCTCTTTAATTATCAATTTTATGCAGTCATCAATGATTGATAATGTTGTTAATCCAAGAAAATCAAATTTTATTAAACCTGCTTCTTCAACGTATTTCATAGAAAATTGTGTCGCATTTGTATTCGTATTTTGATCTTTGTATAAAGGAACTACTTTGGATAATTTTTCATGACCAATAACAACTCCTGCAGCATGTGTTGAAGCATGTCTGTGAGTTCCTTCAATTTTAAGACTCACATCAATAATATTTGAAATTCTTTCATCACTGCTTATCCTTTCTTGTAAACTTCTCTCAGATTTAATTGACTCACTTAAAGTCAGTGGATTTGATGGATTAAAAGGTATTAGTTTAGCAAAAGAGTCTACCTCTCCATAAGGCACTTCCAAAACTCTACCAATATCTCTCACGGCAGCTCTAGATGCAAGTGTTCCAAATGTAATTATATGAGCAACACATTCACTTCCATATTTATTATTTACGTATTCGATAACTTCATCCCTTCTAGTTTGACAAAAATCTATGTCAAAATCTGGCATTGACACTCTTTCTGGATTTAAGAATCTTTCAAATAATAATTCATATTCTAATGGATCTAAATCTGTTATCCCTAGACACCAAGCTACTAAACTGCCGGCACCTGAACCTCTTCCAGGACCAACAGGAATGGATTGCTCTTTAGCCCAATTAACGAAATCTGCTACTATTAAAAAATATCCTGCAAAGCCCATTCTAATGATGATTTCATTTTCATACTTCAATCTATCTGTATAAATTTTTATATTCTTAATATTCTTTTCTTTTATTTTTTTTCCAAGCCCTAATTCTGAGGTTTTTAATAAAAAATCTTCTGCTGATAAATCTAAATCATTTTTAAATTCCGGTAATTGTGGTTTTGTTGATTCAGGAAAATAGTTACAAGATAGAGAAATATTTAAATTATTTTGAATTATCTCAGGAATATCTTCATAAATTGCATACATTTCTTCATTTGACTTAAAATAAATATTTGCATTAGAAGTGTTTCTTTGAGAATTATTGATTGTAGATTTTTGGGCAATGCAAAGTAATGCATCATGGGCTGAATAATCATCTTTATTAGCGTACTTTATATTGTTTGAACCAATGAGGGGTATGTCAAATTCTTTTGATAAATTAATAAATTCTTTTTCAAAAACATCAATATTTTGATCATTTATTCTTTGAATTTCAAAAAGAAAGTTTTGCTTAAAGACTTTTTTAAAATTATCTATTAATTGAATTATATCTTTTTTTTTGTTTTCTTTGTTTAATAAAAGTAAAGGATTTAATTCACCGCCTATATAACAGAATAAACCTTCAGAATATTTCTCTAATTGCGAAAAGTATATACCAATATTATTTCCTTCATTAAGATGAGAAAGTGAGCTTAATTCTAATAGATTTCTATACCCGATTTCATTTTTGACTAAAAATGTAACTTGGGAAATTTGATTATTTACAACAACATCTAATAAATTTATTGAAGTTCCAATTATAGGTTGAATATTATTTTTTACGCATTCTTTTGAAAACTCAAAGACTCCAAACATATTATTATTATCTGTAATGGCAATTGCAGGCATGTCATTTTTTTTAGCAAGATCTACTAAACTAGTAATTTTTAGAGTACTTTCTGATAAAGAATATGAAGATAAAGATCGTAAATGAATAAAAGGATTATTCATTATTTAATTGTATATTCTTGTTTTTAAAATAATAAATTTCATCAGCTAATAAAGAATAAGTTTTGTTATGAGTAACATATACTAAAGTTTTTTTATTTTGTTCGATATAATTTATAAAAAATTTAAAAATGTTGTTAGCAGTATCTTCATCTAGATTTCCAGTCATCTCATCAGCTAAAATTAAATCCGGATTGTTAACTAATGATCTTGCAATAGCAACTCTTTGTTGTTCTCCTCCTGATAATTTTAAAGGCTTAAAATTTATCCTTTCATCTAAACCAAATTCAAGAAGTAGTTTTTTAGAAATTTCATAACTTTTTTTTTCATTTTTATTAATTAATAATGGAAGCATAACATTCTCGATAACAGTTAGTTCAGGGATCAGATGAAAAAATTGATGAATAAAACCAATTGATAATCCTCTAATTTTATTTGTTTCATCTTTAGAGCATAAAGAAATATCTTTATTTTTAAAATAAACTTTTCCATCATATTCTGAGTCAAGTAAACCAATAATATTAAGAAAAGTAGTTTTGCCTGAACCTGATGGACCAACAATCGCAACTTTAAGATTTTGCATTAATTTAAAATTCAGATTTTTAATTATCTCAATTTTTAAATTATTTTCATTAGAATAATGTTTACCTAAACTAGATATTTCTAATAAATATTTGTTATTCACTTCTTAAACTCTTAATAGGATCTATTCTGGCTGAACTTAAAGCTGGAAAAATCGTTGAGATAATTGATATGATTATAGCCACACAAAGTACGTAAACGACCTCATTTATACTAATCTTTGAAGGTAAAGATGATAAATAATAGACTTCTTCAGAAAAGAGCTTTGTCCCAAGTAAATATTCTAAAAAACTTTGAATTGATTTTATATTTATTGTGAAAAGTATTCCAATTATTAATCCTATTAATGAGCCAATCAATCCAATTGAGATTCCAATAGTAAAAAATATTTTTATAATACTTTTATTACTCATTCCAATAGTTTTTAAGATGCCAATATCCTTATTTTTTTCTTTTACAAAAATAATCAAACCTGAAATAATATTTAATGATGCAACTAAGATGATTAAAGAAAGGATAATAAACATAACATTCTTTTCCACTTTAAGCGCATTTATTAAAGTTTTATTTTGATCCTTCCAAGATATTGAATAAAAATTTAATAAAAGATTAGATGTTACTAATTCTACTTTATTTTTAAATAATTCAATTTCATTAGGAGATGATGTAAAGAATTCAATTTTGTTATATATGTCTTCATCATATAAGAGTAATTTTCTAACAAGTTCTGAAGATAAAAAAATTAAATTTGAATCATATTCATATAAACCTAGATCAAATACACCTACTACCTCCAATGTTTTAAATCTTGGAATATTTCCTAATATTGTTTTATCAGTCTTTGGAATTGCAATTTTAACCTCATCTCCCACACTTAAATTCATTTCGTTCGCTAAGGAGTCTCCAATTAATATTTCACTTTTTGGATTTTGAATTAATGCACCCATATTGATTGAATTAAACAAATAATGATTTTTATCATATGCATCATAGCCTTTGATCATCACACCTTTTGAGTTATTTGATTTTATAATTAATCCATTTGTTTCAATAGATTTGTAGTATTGGTAAAAAAAAGAATTATCAATATTCAATATAAGTTCATCAGCTTGCTTATTTATTATTTCATTATCAAAACTATAAATATTAAGATGCGAATTAAGTCCAATTATTCTGTTAGTTAGATCAACTCTAAAACCATTCATAACAGACATAACTATAATAATTGCTGCTACACCTAAACTAATACCTATTATTGAAAACCAAGCGAAAATAGACACATAGCCATCAGATTTCTTAGAAAATAAAAACCTAAAAATCAGTAATCGTTCTGATTTAGAAATCATCTATTTTTTTAACTTATTATTAATAAAATCAAATACACTACTGGAAGAAATTTTTTCACTTTCATTATTTTGGCGATTTTTTATCTCTACTAAATTATCTTTTAAATCTCTTTTGCCAATAATAATTTGATATGGTGTACCAATTAACTCATTATCAGATAATTTTTTTCCTATACTGCAGATTCTATCATCTAAAATGACTTCAATATTGTTTTTCATAAAATATTCATAATATTCTGATGATTTTGTGGCACAATCTTGATCTTCTGGCATTAAATTAACAATGGAAACCTTAAATGGAGCAACCTCTAAAGGCCACCTAATTCCTTTTTCATCATGATAAGCTTCTATAATTGCACCCACAAGTCTTGAAACACCAATGCCATATGATCCCATATGTACTGGAAAATTTTTCCCACTTTTATCTTGAACAAATGCGTTTAATTTCTCAGAATATTTTGTTCCAAAATAAAATATATGACCCACTTCAATGCCCTTAGAAATTTTTAAATCTTCATTTGAAATTGGGCAATTTTTTTCATCATGTTGATCATCAACTGCAGCATAAAATGACTGCAACTCATTTGGGTCTATAGTTTCAGGGTTTAGTGTTTCTAATTTTTTATCATAATAAAGTGTACTTTCACCAGTCTTAGCTAGTATTTGAAATTCATGACTTAAGTTACCGCCAATTGGTCCAGTATCCGCTCTTAAGGAAATTGGTGTTAAACCCATTCTAATAAAAGTTTTTATGTATGCTTTAAACATATTGTCATAAGATTTTTTTGCTTCGTTTTCATCAAGATCAAATGAATAATTATCCTTCATTAAGAATTCTCTTCCTCGCATTACTCCAAACCTAGGCCTAACTTCATCTCGGAATTTCCATTGAATATGATAAAGATTTTTTGGAAGATCTTTGTAAGAATTTATATGTGCTTGAAATATATCTGTAATTAATTCTTCATTTGTTGGGCCGTAAAGCATTTCCCTTCCACTTCTATCTGTAATCCTTAACATTTCTTTTCCATAATCATCGTATCTTCCTGATTTAATCCATAAATCAGAAGATTGAATCGTAGGCATAAGCAGTTCTACTGCTCCTGCATTATTTTGTTCCTCTCTAACAATCTGTTCAATTTTTTTTAATACAAGTAGACCTAAAGGTAACCACGAATAAATACCGGCACTAGATTGTTTAATCATGCCAGCTCTGATCATTAATTTATGTGAAATTATTTCAGCATCTGATGGCGCATCTTTAATAGTAGGAAGAAAAAAGTTAGAATATTTCATTTATTAAATATATTTGATAAATCAAATCCAAATAAAATCAAAAAAAATAAAATTAAAGCTGCTATTAATGAAGTTGCAATAAATTTTATTAGAAGATATGGCTTATTTGGAGCACTTTTTGCATGTCCAGATTCTACTTTTTGGGGTACTTTTATCTTAATCGGTAGGAGTATGAAAAATAAAATCCACCAAACAAGGATAAAAATTAGAACATGAGTAAATAATGCCATTAAGATCGTATTAAATGAACTTCAATTTCTGGTTTTTTTTGAATTGAATTTTTTATAATCTTTCTAAAACTACTTTTAACTAAGTCAGATACTATAAGATCTGATGATTTTTGATCTTTGTTAAGTTTTGAATAGTTTTCTATAAAAAGTATTTTAAAATCATTTTTAATATTTTCTTCATCTATTCCCGGCAATCCTTTTAAAGTAAGTAACATATTTTTATTAATTGAATAGTCATCATCATTAATAATTAAAGAAATTAAAACTAGACCTTCAAATGAATATTTCCTTCTCTCTTTAATAAAAGCAGATTCAGAGTCGTAAAGATTTTTACCCTCAACAATTAACTTTCCAGTTTCAAATTTTTCTACAATTTTAGGTTCACCTGGTGCAATTTTGAGACATTTTCCATTTTCTAAAATTTTAGTAAATGGCACTTGAGATGAGTAAGATAATTGTTTATGTGCCTCTAGATGTATAGGTTCACCATGCACAGGAATAGATAAGTAAGGTTTTGTCCAATTATACATTTGTTTTATTTCATCTGCATAACCATGACCTGAAACATGTACTAAATCATCATCAGCAGTTACTATCTCAACTCTTTGTCTAATAAGTAAGTTCTTTAAATTATTTATTGATTTTTCATTACCAGGAATATCTCTAGAGCTAAAAATTACTACATCTTCAGGCTCTAAATGTAAATGTTGATGAGAATTATAAGCTATTCTGAAAAGTGCAGATCTTTTTTCACCCTGACTTCCAGTACAAATTATGACTAAATTTTCTCTTGGTATATAAGAGGCTTCATCTTCACCAATAAAAATTTCATCATCTGCAACATAACCACATTTTCTTGCTACTTCGATATTTTTTTTCATACTCCTACCAACAAGAGCGACCTTTCTTTTATTTTTTTTTGCTGCTTGAATAATATTTTTCATTCGTGCAATATTTGAAGAAAAACAGGTAACAACAATTCTATTCGAAAATCTTGAAAATATACTTGTCAGTTCATCTCTAACATCACTTTCAGATTCTGATTTACCAGGCACATTTGCGTTAGTAGAGTCACCTATTAAGGCAAGTAATCCATCATTTCCTAATTTTTCAAATTTTTCTTTTGAAAATGAATCTCCTAAAGTAGGTGAATGATCTATTTTCCAATCAGCAGTATGAAGTAATGATCCATATGTTGTTTTAATTACTATTGCAGTTGGTTCAGGAATTGAGTGTGTAGTTGGAATAAAACTTATATCGAAATTATTGAGTATTAATTTTTTGTCTAGATTTATCTCTTTTAAAGTAAATCCTTCTACTTTATTGAATTCTTTTAGCCTATTTTCGATAAGAAATTTTGCAAATTTACTAGCATATACAGGACATTTAATTTTATTTGCTAAGAACGCAACAGCTCCTGCATGATCTTCATGACCATGGCTGATAATAATAGCCTCGAGATTATCTTCTAAACTTTCAATATGATCTATTTTTGGTACCAATAAATCTACACCAGGAAACTTTTCATCTGCAAATGAAAGACCTAAATCTATCATTATCCATTTTCCATCACATCCGTAAAGATAGCAATTTGCACCTATTTCGCCAATACCACCAAGAGATAAAAAGTGTAGTCCTTCATTAAAATCATTTAGTTGTAAATTATTACTCATAAAAATGTTTGTTACCGATTTCTTTTATTCCTTCTAATGTCAAATGCTCCATATATATAGGTTTATAAATAATTTTATCCCTAAATATTTTACCTAGACCACCCGTAATATAGACTTTGGGCTTAAAGTTATTCTCCTTAATAATTTGCTTTAATATGCCATTAACTGCATGTAAATAACCAAAATAGAAACCTGATTGAATAGAAGCTGATGTATTATTATTAACAATTTTATTTGATTTTGAAATTTTTGAAGTTTTTATTAACTCAGCATTTTTTAAAAGTGTCTCCATTGAAAGATTTATACCTGGAAAAATTAATCCACCTAAATATTGATTATTTTTAATGACATCAAAAGTAGTAGCTGTACCAAAGTCAAGAATTATACAGTCTTTGATTTTCTTACTATATACATAGGCATAGTTTGCTATTCGATCACTTCCAATTTGATTTAAATTATAATTGATACTATTTTTAAATGATATTTTTTTGGGATTAATTACATAAAATTTGAATTTATTCTTTTGGAAAATATTTTTAAAAATTAAATTTAAAGAAGGTACAACAGAGGACAAGATACAAAATCTATCTTTAAGATTATTAATCAACTTTTTGTTAGATTTAAAAAAATTATTTATTTCTTTTTGTGTAATGTTGATTTTTTTTTCTGTTTTTAATCTAATAATTTTATTTAATTTGTTTTTTGTATAAAAACCTATAACTATATTAGTATTACCTGCATCTATAACAATCATTAAATTATTCTAGCGTTATATATATTTTCAAAATTAATATTATTTTTTAAAGTGATTGACCCATCTGGGTTAAGATTATGAAATATTCCTTGTTTTACATTTTGTTCATCGATTTTTAAATTAATATTGCCTCCTAAATATAATAATCTACTTTTATATTCGGTCATAATTTTTTCGTGATCATTTAGCAGTTGTTTAAAATTGTTAAAATACTCTTCCATAATTTCATATACAAAATAAAAATTATTAATTTCTTTATTATATTTATAAATATTAGTTGTAGGATAATTTTCTATTTTTGGAGAAGATACAATGTTAACTCCAAAACCAGTATTTATATATTTATCACTTTTGATACTAAATATTTCAGAAATTATTCCAGAAATTTTTTCGTTATTAATTAAAATATCATTTGGCCATTTAATTTGAGTTTTAACATTACAAATATTTTCAATTACAGAACAGATCATATTAGTAATAAAAGCATTATTTAAAAAATGATTTTCTATTGGCAATATATTTTTAGATAAAATAGAAATATAGACATTATTTTTTGGACTTTCCCAAGTTGTACCTCTTCTTCCAAATCCTTTTTTTTGTTCATTTGCCATCAAACATATATTTCTATTATAAATAAGTTTTTTAATCTCTGACATTGTAGAATCTACAGATTCAATAAAATGAAAATCAAAATTGTTTTTATCTAATAGATTTTTAATTTTATCTAATGACATTAATTAAATGGTCAAATTTGCTGATATATTAATCAATAAAGACGGGTAAAATATGAAACAAATAATTAAAAACAAACTTAAGGATAGAATAATTTTTGATTGAAAGGAAATTTTAAAATTGATTATTTCTTCACTTATACTTTCATCAAAATACATTATCTTAATAATTCTTAAATAATAAAAAGCAGAAATAACACTAGCTAGGACACCAAGAACCGAAAGTACATATAATTCCTGTTCAATTGCAGCAATGAAAACGTAAAACTTTCCAAAAAATCCTATAAAAGGTGGAATACCAGCCATAGATAGCATTATTATTGAAATAGAAAGACTAACGATTGGGTTACTTTTACTTAACCCTTTTAAATCACTTATGTTAATTAAATATTCATTTTTAACTTTTAATGAAAGTAAAATAGCAAAAATTGCAACATTCATTATCATGTATGAAAACATATAAATAGATGCTGCTTTAATTCCATCATCATTTGCGGCAACTAAAGCTATTAATATATAACCTATATGTCCGATAGAACTATAAGCTAATAATCTTTTAATATTTGATTGTGCTATAGCCGCGATAGCCCCAAGAAACATTGAGGCTATTGATAAAAATAAAATTATTTGACTCCATTCTAAGTAAAAATTTTCAAATGGAACTAAGCAAAAACGATAAATTAAAGCTACTGCAGCAATCTTAGGGACAATAGCAAAAAAACCTGTAATTGAATTTGGCGCTCCTTCATAAACATCGGGAGTCCACATATGGAAAGGTACGGCTGAAACCTTAAAAGCCAAGCCTACCATCACAAATACAAGACCAAATATTAGACCTAAATTTAAATTATTATATTTTGATAAATAGAAACTTATATCATCAAAATTCATTGAACCAGTGAATCCATAAATTAAGGAGAAACCATACAATAGTATACCAGACGATAATGCTCCTAAAATAAAGTATTTTACTCCTGACTCAGCTGATGAAATTGAGTCTCTTTTTATTGCTGCAGCAACATACAAAGATAAACTTTGCAGTTCTATTGCTAAATACATGGACATAAGATTATTTGAAGAAATCATTAACATCATCCCAAGTGTTGAAAATAAAAATAAAACAGGAATTTCAAAATTCTTAAGCTTAATGCCTAAGAAATAATCTTTAGAAATAATGATACTAGCTATAGATCCTAATAGAGCTAATATTTTAAAAAAATTTGTAAAAGAAGAATGGCTAAATAAACTTTTATAATTTGCAAAATTGGATTCACTATCATAGTAAACAAGCAAAATGGTTAAAAATAAAACGAAAACTGCTAGATTAGAAGTTTGCCTAAAGGCATTCTTTTTTAAAAAAAGACCAAAAAGTAAGCATACAAAAGAAGAGCATGCTAAAAAAATTTCAGGTATAAAAAAAATATTGTAAATATTATTTAGCATTGGCTATTTCATAGTTTGTTATAATTAGTTCAAGTGATAATCTCATAGGATCTAAAAATAGATTTGGAAATATACCTAGTAATATTACTGAAATTGCTAAAGGAATTAATATGATTTTCTCTCTTGTGTTTATATCTAAAATATCTGCAAGTTTATTATTAGTTATGGTGCCAAAAATAATTCTTTTATAAAGATATAGCATGTAAACAGCGGACAATATTATTCCAAAAGCCGCGCCAATAACAACGTAACTTGAAAATTTAAATGCTCCAATAATAACTAAAAATTCTCCAACAAAACCACTAGTCCCAGGTAATCCAACTGATCCCAGCATAAAAATCATAAATACTGTTGCATAAAGTGGCATTCTTTGAACTAATCCTCCATAAAATTCAATTTCTCTAGTATGCATTCGATCATAAATAACACCAACACATAAAAATAATGCTGCTGAAACTAGTCCATGACTAATCATTTGCATCATTGCCCCTTCTAAACCTTGTTGATTAACTAAGAAAATTCCTATTGTTACAATTCCCATATGAGCAACAGATGAATATGCAATTAGTTTTTTAATATCAGTTTGTGCTAGTGCTACTAAGGAAGTGTATACTATGGCAACTATACTTAATGTCATAATTAAAGGAATAAAAAACTCTGTTGCTTCTGGAAGCATGCCTAAAGAGAAACGGATAAAACCATATCCGCCCATTTTTAAAAGTACTCCAGCTAAAATAACAGATCCAGCCGTTGGAGCTTCAACATGTGCATCAGGCAACCATGTATGAAAAGGCCACATAGGAATTTTAACTGCAAAGGAAGCAAAGAAGGCAAGCCATAGAAACAATTGAGTATTATAGGAAAAATAATTACCTTGTAAGAACTCTATACTCATTGAGCTTGTATTTCTATACATCACAATAATAGCAATCAACATGAGTACTGACCCCAAAAGAGTATAGAGAAAGAATTTAAAAGAAGCATAGATTCTTCTATTTCCTCCCCAAATACCTATGATTAGATACATTGGTATTAATACGGCTTCAAAAAAAATGTAAAATAAAAGTATATCTATAGAAGCAAACATGCCAATCATTACAGTCTCTAAAAATAGAAAAGAAAGCATATATTCCTTGACTCTTTTTTTTATATTATTCCAACTAGCTAAAATACAAAGTGGGGTTAAAAATGTACTTAATAAAATCATAAAAAGTGAGATACCGTCAACACCAACATGGTAGAAGAAATTAAAATCATCGAACCATCTAAATTTTTCTTCATATTGATAAGATGGATTTGAATAATCAAATTGTAACCAAAGTATTAAACTTAAAATAAATGTTCCTAACGTTGTTAGTAAAGCAGCCCATTTAATATTAATTGATGTTAATTCATCTTCTTTAATAAAAAGAATAATTAAAGCACCAATTAAAGGTAAAAAAATTATTACTGATACTAGTGGCCAGTCAATCATTTAGTAATATAAAAACCATGTTAAAATTATTACTAACCCGCCAAGCATAGCAAAAGCATAATGAAACAAATACCCTGATTGAAATAAACTTACATAAGATGAAGATTTTGAAATAATCCAGGACACTCCGTTTGGCCCTAAACCATCGATAGTTTTTTCATCTCCTCTTTTCCAAAAAAAGTTTGCTAATTTGAAAAAAGTTAAAACAAATACTTTATGATATAGTTCATCCACATACCATTTATTTTTAGAAAGAGAATATAGGGGATCTAAATTATGAGAAAGATTTTTTGCTCTATTTAAATTATTTGAATATATCAACACACAGACAAGAATTCCAATTGCAACAGCTGATTTTGATATTAAGGATTGTGTAAGAGGAAGATATTTATGAGAGCTCTCTGTTAATAATACTGCATTATCCCAAAATTCTTTTTTGTAATATCCAATAAAATAATCAGCAAAGAATATTCCTGAAAAAATAGAACCAATTGCAAGAATAAACAATGGAGCTGTCATAACTAAAGGTGATTCATGGGCGTGATCATATGTTTTATTTTCTGATCTATTTTCACCATGAAATGTTAGAAATAATAATCTCCATGAATAAAAAGCTGTAAGTAGAGCAGTTAAAATACCTACTAAATATGCAAAATATGCTATTCCATTTGATGCATAGAAAGCATTTTCTAAAATACTTTCTTTAGAATAGTAGCCAGATAAATACGGGAAACCAATAATTGCAAGAGATCCAATCCACATCATTGTAGCGGTAAAAGGTATTTTTTTGAAAAGTCCGCCCATTTTTCTCATATCCTGTTCATGATGCATTGCGTGAATTACAGAACCTGCAGAAAGAAATAGAAGAGCCTTAAAAAAGGCATGGGTTGTTAAGTGAAATATTGATGCATTATAAGCACCTACACCTGCTGCAAAAAACATATATCCTAATTGACTACATGTTGAATATGCAATGACTCGTTTAATATCATTTTGTGTTAAGGCTATAGAGGCGGCAAAAATAGCTGTAGCCGCGCCTACAAAAGTAATGAATAAATTAGTAAATGCAGCAAACTCATAAAGAGGACTCATTCTTGCAACTAAAAATACGCCAGCTGTTACCATTGTTGCAGCATGTATTAGCGCAGAAACAGGAGTAGGTCCTTCCATAGCATCTGGCAGCCAAGTGTGTAAACCTAATTGGGCAGATTTACCCATTGCTCCTATAAATAAAAGAAAACATAAAAAATCTAAAGTTGGAAAACTAAATGAAAGGAATTGAATTTGATGCTCACTAAATTGATCCACTTGCTCAAATATACTGTCGAAACTTATCGTACCAAAAATGTAAAAAATTCCTGCAATTCCAATTGCGTATCCAAAATCTCCAACTCTATTTACGACAAATGCTTTTATAGCAGCTTTGTTGGCTGAATCTTTATGGTGCCAAAAACCAATTAATAAATATGAAGCTAGTCCAACACCCTCCCAACCAAAAAACATTTGCAACAAGTTATTACTTGATACAAGCACAAGCATAAAAAAAGTAAATAAGCTTAGATAGCCCATAAATCTTATCTTTGATGGATCTTCTTCCATATAACCTATTGAATATAAGTGAACACAAGCGGAAACAGTTGTAACCACAATGAACATTACGGCAGTTAATGTGTCTAATCTTATTGACCAATCAACAATAAAGTTTCCAGAAGTAATCCAGTTAAGAATAAAGATTGTTTCAGTTTCCTTATTATTAATAAACTGAATGAAAATTATCCAAGAAAATAATGCGCAAAGAAAAAGAATTGAAGTTGTTGATATTTGATAAATCTTATAGTGAAACTGTTTACCTAGCAAAAAACAAAAAAGAAAACCAAGTAGAGGTAAAAATATAATTGAGGTTGCCATCTGCTATCCCTTTAGCTGATTAATTTTATTTACTTCTATTGATCCTAAATTTCTAAAAAATACTACAAGTATGGCAAGTCCAATTGCTGCTTCAGCTGCTGCAACAGTAAGTGTAAGCATTGCAAAAATTTGCCCTGAGATATCATTAATATACGCTGAAAAAGCAATAAAATTAATATTTACTGACAACAAGATGAGTTCTATAGACATTAAAATTATAATTAAATTTTTCTTATTTAAAAATATTCCCAAAACACCTAAGGTAAAAATAATTGCGCCGAGAAAAAGATAGTGTTCAAGAGTAATCATTAATTAAATTCCTTCGCCTATTTTTACTTTTTTCTTTTCTATAGCTGTTGACGCATCAACTGTATTTTGAGAATCTATATTTTGCCTTTTAACACCACCTTTATCTCTTAATGTAAGTGTAATAGAGCCAATCATTGCGACTAATAAAATTATCCCACATATTTGAAATAAATAAAAATATTCAGTGTAGAGTATTTGCCCAATCATTTTTGTATTTTCCACTTCATTAACTATAGGTTGTAGTGGTGTTTGATTATTATAAATATTAGACGATCTATCTGTTAAAAAAAGTATTCCAAGCTCAATTACTAGAACTATCCCTAATAATGCTCCAAAAGGTAAATATTGCAAAAAACCTTCTCTCAACTTTACAAAATTTATATCAAGCATCATTACAACGAATAAAAAAAGGACGGCAACAGCACCAACATATACAACGACAAGGATCATTGCCAAAAATTCAGCACCTAATAAAACAAAGAGTCCTGATGCGTTAACAAAGCTTAAAATTAAGAACAAAACTGAATGAACTGGATTTTTTGCACTTATAACCATTAGAGCAGAAAGAACTGCAACAGATGAAAAAAGATAAAATGTTAATGAATAAAGAACCATTATTATCTATATTTTCTATCGAGATGAATATTTTGAGCAATTTCTTGCTCCCATCTATCTCCATTTTCTAAAAGTTTATCTTTATTATAAATTAATTCTTCTCTTGTTTCAGTGGCAAATTCAAAATTTGGTCCTTCTACTATCGCATCAACTGGGCAAGATTCTTGACATAAACCACAGTAAATACATTTAGTCATATCTATATCATATCTTGTTGTTCTTCTACTTCCATCCTCTCTTGGCTCTGCTTCAATTGTAATTGCCTGAGCAGGGCATACTGCTTCACAAAGTTTACATGCGATACATCTCTCTTCCCCACTTGGATATCTTCTCAAAGCATGCTCGCCTCTAAAACGTGGGCTTAATGGACCTTTTTCGTGAGGATAATTTATTGTAACCTTAGATTTAAATATGTATTTGAAAGTTAAAAATAGTCCTTGAAATAATTCAAATAAAGTAAAAGATTTAATTAATTTATACATATTAATTTGGCAGCATGTCAAAATATACTAAAAAACCAGAAGTTGCCACAACCCAAAACAAAGAAAACGGTAAAAAAACTTTCCATCCAAGTCTCATTAACTGATCATATCTATATCTTGGGAAAGTTCCTCTAACCCAAATAAATAAAAATAATATAAATATTACTTTTACAGTAAACCAGATTACTCCAGGAACAACATTTAATGGGTATACATCAAATGGAGGAAGCCATCCGCCTAAAAAAAGAATGACAGTCATAGAAGACATTAAAATCATACTCGCGTATTCACCTAAAAAAAATAATACAAATGAAGCAGATGAATATTCAGTAAAAAATCCTGCAACAAGTGTTGATTCATCCTCAGGAAGATCAAAAGGTAATCTATTTGTTTCAGCTAACGCAGAAATAAAAAAAATAATAAACATAGGTAATAATGGAATTGCAAACCATACAGTCTGCTGAGCTAAAACTATCTTTGATAAATTTAAAGAACCTACACATAATAATACAGTAATTATTACAAATCCAATAGATACTTCATATGAAACCATTTGAGCAGCTGATCTTAATGCTCCTAGAAAAGGATATTGAGAGTTACTAGCCCATCCAGCCATTATTATTCCATATACTCCAAGAGATGATACTGCAAACAGATACATGATACCTACGTTAATATCAGAGACTACCCATCCTGGAGCAAAAGGTATTACTGCCCAACCTGCTAAGCTAAGTACCATTGTTATTATGGGTGCTAAAATAAAAACAATTTTATTTGATCCACTAGGTATAATATTCTCTTTAGTAATAAGTTTTAATGCATCAGCAAAGCTCTGTAATATACCAAAAGGCCCAACTATATTTGGACCTCTTCTTAATTGAATTAATGCTAATACTTTTCTTTCAGCATAAACTAAAAAAGCTACAGATATTAAAACTGGCACAACAACAGCAAGTATTTGGGCAATGATTATTAACCCTGTAATTAATATATCATAAGTCATCTAATTATTATGCTGCCTTATTTAAAATATCTTTAGTACATTTTGCCATTGTTTCAGAAGATCTAGAAATAGAATCATTCATATAAAAATTTTCAATGTTATACTTAATTTTAATATTCTCAATTTTATTATTTTTAGCAAAAGTTATTTCGCCAATAGAATTAACTTCATTTAAGAGAGCAAATTGACCATAGGTACTTGTAATCTCATTTCGAAGCTCCCCAAGATTATTAAAATTTAAATTTTTTTCAAATAAGTCACTTAAAACTCTAAAAATTTTCCACTCCTCTTTTGCTTCACCTATTGGATTATGACACTTAGTTGTTTGAATAACTCTACCTTCTATATTCATATAAGTAGAACTTTTCTCAGTATATGCAGGGGTTGGTAAAATTATATCAGCTATAGATGCTGAAACATCTCCATGATGACCAAGATAAACAACAAAAGCATTTTCAAATGTTGAAAAATTTATCTCATCTAATCCCATTAAGAAAACTACAGGCTTTGTTTTATCAATATGTTTTTTTAATTGTTTATTGTAGTCATTATCAAATTTTTTATTATAAAATTTCAAATCTAATGCTCCTACTCTAGAAATATCTTGGTTAAGAATATTTAATGGATTTATATTTTTATTTTTTTGAATTTTTTTCGCAATTAATCCTGCAGTTTCTAATATTTTTTTTCCATGACCATTATTTATTGCTGAAGTACCTAAAATTATAAGTGGGTTTTTTGCAGATTTTAAAACTTTATTGAATTCAGATTTATTATTAGATAATTTATTTAGGTAATCTAAAGAATCAGATAAATGATGATAATCGTAAGTTAGATCTAATTTAGGACCTACAAGGCCAATTTTGCAGTTATTTTCAATATATGCCTTTCTAATTCTAGCGTTTAGTACCGCTGCTTCCCATCTAGGGTTTGATCCGATTAAAAGAATAGCATCAGCCTTTTCAATTTCTTGAATTGTTGAATTAAATTTATAGCTTGAAGATGCATTATCGATAATTTGTGTATTATCAAATCTGCAATCATAGTTTTTTGATTTTAGTGAATTGCTAAATTTTTGTGCGGAATATAAAGTTTCAATATCGGTAAACTTACCAGATAGGAATACAGTATTTTCTTTACCTCTTTTTGTAATTTCTTTTTTTATTAATTCAAATGCATTATCCCATGAAGATTTTTGGAGTTTATTATTTGATTTAGAATATACATTATCCAATCTTTGACTTGAGAGTCCATCAACTGCAAATCTAGATTTATCACTTATCCATTCTTCATTGGTTTCTTCATTTATTCTAGGAAGAGCTCTTAAAACTTTTTTTCCTCTTGTATCAATCCTTATACTTGAACCTATACCATCAAACACATCAAATGTTTCTGTCTTGGTTAGCTCCCATGGTCTAGATTTAAATGCATATGGTTTACTTGTTAAAGCACCTACGGGGCATAAATCAATTACATTTCCAGATAATTCTGACTCAATAGTTTTTTCTAAGTACGTCGTGATCTCAGCATTTTCACCTCTGCCAAGTAATCCTATATCATCAACACCCGCAACTTCTGTAGAAAACCTTACGCATCTTGTACAATGTATACATCTTGTCATAATTGTTTTGACAAGTGGTCCCATATTTTTATTTTGAACTGCTCTTTTGTTTTCTTCATATCTAGTTTTATCAAAACCATAATACATCGCTTGATCTTGAAGATCACATTCTCCTCCTTGATCACAAATAGGGCAGTCCAATGGATGATTAATGAGAAGAAACTCCATTACACCTTTTCGAGCTTTTTTAACTGTTTCTGTTTTTGTTTTTATAACCATTCCATCTGCAGCTGGCATGGCACATGATGCAATAGGTTTAGGAGCTTTTTCCATTTCTACTAAACACATTCTACAGTTTCCTGCTATTGAGAGTTTTTCATGATAACAAAATCTTGGAATTTCAGTTCCAGCTTGTTCACAAGCTTGCATTACGGTCATGCCGTTTTCAAATTCGTATTCTTTATTATCAATTGTTATCTTTGGCACTAGGCTACTCTTCTATTTCTTTCTTGAATTCTTTTTTCAATTTCAGGTCTAAAGTGCCTAAACAAACCTTGAATAGGCCAAGCAGCAGCATCACCTAAGGCACAAATAGTATGACCTTCAATTTGCTTAGTCACATCTAAAATTTTATCAATATCTTGATGTTCAACATTTCCATGAACCATTTTTTCCATCATTCTGTACATCCATCCAGTACCTTCTCTGCAAGGTGTACATTGACCACAGCTTTCATGTTTATAAAAATGTGATAATCTAGCTATTGCTTCAACAATATCTGTTGATTTATTCATTACAATAACAGCAGCAGTTCCTAATCCACTTTGAACTTCTTTTAGGCTATCAAAATCCATTTTAACTGTATCGCAAATAGACTTAGGTAATAAAGGCACACTTGCACCTCCAGGAATTACAGCTAATAAATTTTCCCAACCACCAATTACACCACCTGCATGTTTTTCAATCAGTTCTTTTAATGGTATCCCCATTTCCTCTTCTACATTGCATGGATTATTAACGTGTCCTGAAATACTAAAAATTTTTGTACCTGTATTGTTGGCACTTCCTAAATCAGCGAACCATTTTGAACCACGTCTTAAAATAGTTGGTGAAACAGCAACTGTTTCAACATTTGTAACTGTTGTTGGGCATCCATATAAACCTGCGCCAGCGGGAAACGGAGGTTTTAATCGAGGTTGGCCTTTTTTACCCTCTAAACTTTCAAGTAAAGCAGTTTCTTCACCACAAATATATGCTCCTGCTCCTCTGTGAAGATAAATATTAAAATCCCACCCTGTACCACATGCATTTTTACCAATTAAATTATTTGCATAGGCTTCATCTATTGCTTTTTGTAAATTAGAAGATTCAGAATAATATTCACCCCTTATATAAATATAACAAGTATGTGCATGCATAGCAAAGGCAGCAACCAAACAACCTTCTAAAAGAAGATGTGGGTCGTTTCTCATAATCTCTCGATCTTTACATGTGCCTGGCTCTGACTCATCTGCATTAACGACTAGGTAATGATCTTTTCCAGAGTCTTTTGGCATAAATGACCACTTAAGCCCCGCAGGGAAACCTGCTCCTCCCCTTCCTCTTAATTGACTATTTTTAATTTCCTCAACAATTTTTTCGCTACCCATTTTAATAAGTTCTTTAGTATTTGACCAAATACCTCTTTTTTTGGCACCTTCTAATTTCCAGTCGTCAAAACCGTATAGATTTTTAAAAATTTTATCTTTTTCCTTAAGCATCAAATTTTCTTTCAGGTTGTGATGATTTTCTACCAATTTGTGAACCTACTTTTATTGATTTATTATCTTTTAAATCTTGAAGTATTTTTTTAAAACTCTCTTCATCTAAATCTTCATAATAATCATCATTGATCTGGACCATAGGAGCATTGCAACATGCGCCTAAGCATTCAACTTCAACAACTGTAAATATTTCATCATCACTTGTCTCACCAATATTAGTTTCGCAAACTTCTTGTGCAACTTTAGACAGTTTATCACTCCCTCTTAACCAACAAGGTGTCGTTCTACAAATTTGTACAAAATTTTTACCAATAGGTTCTAAATTAAACATGGAATAAAAAGTGGCAACTTCCAGCACTCTTATATAAGACATACTTAGAGTTTCAGCTACTTTTTCCATTGAGTTTTTACTTAGCCATCCATTATTTTGTCTTTGTGCTAAATCAAGTAAAGGAATAACTGCGCTTTGAAGACGGTTTGATGGATATTTTTTTATTATTTCAGAAATTTTTTTAAAATTTTCTGATGACCATTCAAAATTATCATTAATTTTTTTATATACTTTATTATTTGTACCAGGATGATGCATTATCTATCTATCTCTCCAAAAACAATATCTAAGCTACCTAGTATAGCGGCTATGTCAGCCATTAAGTGACCTTTAGATAAATGATCCAATGTTTGAAGGTGTGCAAAACCTGGTGCTCTTATTTTACATCTATATGGTTTACTAGATCCATCAGAAACAAGGTAAACGCCAAATTCACCCTTTGGAGCTTCTACTGCACTATAAACTTGACCAGCGGGAACACGGTAACCTTCAGTGAAAAGTTTAAAATGATGAATTAAAGCCTCCATTGATTTTTTCATTTGATTTCTTTTAGGAGGTGTAATTTTATTATCCTCAATTGATATTGGACCTGGTTTGATTTTATTTAAACATTGGTTAATAATACTAATGCTTTGTCTCATTTCCTCTATGCGAACCAAATATCGATCAAAACAATCACCCTTTTTTCCAACAGGAACTTCAAAATCAACTTGATCATAGGCGTCATAAGGTTGAGATCTTCTTAAATCCCATGCTACACCTGCACTTCTTAATACAGGACCAGAACACCCCCATTCAATTGCTTCTGACTTTGAAATTATTCCTATATCAACTGATCTTTGTCTTAAAATTCTGTTATTAGTAAGCAAACTTTCAAGATCATCAATAAATTTTGGAAGAGTTTTAAAATGTTCAAATAATTTTTCTTCCATTCCTTCTGGCATATCCTGATGAACGCCGCCAGGTCTAAAATAGGCTGCATGAAATCTTGCCCCAGATACTGCTTCATGAAACTCCAAAAGCTTTTCCCTTTCTTCAAAACACCATAAAAAAGGTGTCACTGCACCAATGTCAGCAGCATAGGCAGGTATATTTAATAAATGATTTAGTATTCTAGTAATTTCTGCAAAAATAACCCGAATATATTTAGCTCTTTCAGGAACATTGATACCTAGGAGATTTTCGGTTGCCAATGCAAAAGCATGTTCTTGACACATTGGTGAAACGTAATCAAGTCTATCAAAATAAGGGACAGCCTGAAGATAAGTTTTATATTCAATTAATTTTTCTGTCCCCCTATGTAACAATCCGATGTGTGGTTCTGTTCTTTGAACTACTTCACCTTCAAGCTCAACTACTAAACGTAAAACACCATGCGCAGCTGGATGTTGAGGGCCAAAGTTAATTGTAGTTGTATTAAGCTCTACTTCTTTCATTTAATTTTCACCAGTAGATTTATCATCACCAAAAAGTTTGTTTTCCATTCCTTCCCAAGGAGATTCACTATCGAAATTTCTAAATTCTTGAGTTAACTTAACAGGCTCATATATTACTTTTTTTTCAAGATCATCGTAACGAACTTCTGTATGTCCTGTTAAAGGAAAATCTTTGCGCAACGGATAACCATCAAAATTATAATCCGTCATTATCCTTCTTAAATCAGGATGGTTAATAAATTCAATTCCAAATAAATCATAACATTCTCTTTCATACCAATCCGCAGATTTGTGAATATTTGTTATTGATTCTATGTTTTCATTTTCTTTAATAAAAGTTTTAAGAATAATTTTTTTATTTTTAGTTAAACTTTGCAAAATATAAATCAAATCAAATCTAAATTCTCTTGAAGGATAATCTACAGCTGTAATATCTAATAATTGATTAAAATTAAGCTCAGTATTATCTCTCAATTCGTTAAAAATTTTTATAATATTATTTTTTTCAAATTCTATTTCTAACAAATTATTATTCTCTAAAACATTATTTATGCCATCTATTTTAGTAAGAAATTTAATCATATAAAATTATCTTTTAAATTTATTTTCTCTTCTAATTTTTTTCTGTAATTGCAATATACCGTAGACTAATGCTTCTGCTGTTGGGGGGCATCCTGGTACATAAACGTCAACGGGAACTATCCTATCACACCCTCTAACTACTGAATACGAGTAGTGATAATATCCACCACCATTTGCACATGAACCCATTGATATTACCCACCGAGGTTCAGGCATTTGATCATAAACTTTTCTTAAAGCCGGTGCCATTTTATTTGTTAGTGTTCCAGCAACAATCATTACATCAGATTGTCTAGGACTACCTCTTGGTATAACTCCATAACGATCTAGATCATATCTTGCCATATAAGAATGTATCATTTCTACTCCACAACATGCCAATCCGAATGTCATAGGCCATAAGGAACCAGTTCTAGCCCAGGTAAGAATTTTATCATAGCTTGCAACTAAGAAACCCTTAGAAGATAATTCTGTGTTTAGATTATCATCAACAATTTTTTTTGCTTCATCTACTCCCATTCTAAAGCACCTTTTTTCCATTCATAAATAAAACCAATAGTTAAGACAGTCAGGAATATCATCATTGACCAAAAACCAAACAATCCAATTTTACCAAGTGTTATTGCCCACGGAAACAAGAAGGCAACTTCTAAATCAAAGATAATAAATAAGATTGCTACTAAATAAAATCTTACATCAAATCGTCCACGAGCATCATCAAAAGCCTCAAATCCACACTCATAAGCAGACAATTTTTCTTTATCTGGCTGAGAGTCTCCAACTACAAAAGATAATAAAGTCATTCCAATAGCCAATGCCAAAGCTATGAAAATAAAAATTAATATTGGTAAATATTCAAATAGAAACTCTGACACTATAATCTCACAATTAAATTAGTAATGTATTTAACGATTTATTCAACAATAACAACGTGTCTAGTTGCGACTTTAGTACACAAAAAATTCATAAATAAGTGGCGCGAGAGACGGGATTCGAACCCGCGGCCTCTGCCGTGACAGGGCAGCGTTCTAACCAGCTGAACTACTCCCGCGCATGGTGGGTGTTGAGAGACTTGAACTCCCGACCCTCTCGGTGTAAACGAGATGCTCTACCAACTGAGCTAAACACCCAAATAAAATCGGCTGTTAAATTTATTTAACAGCCGGTGCAAGAAAAAAAGGTAATTTAATTGTTTACTGAGTCTTTTAAAGCTTTTCCAACAGTAAATTTAGGTCTCTTAGATGCTGGTATTTGAATAGACTCACCCGTTCTAGGGTTTCTACCAGTAGTAGCTTTTCTATGGCTAACGCTAAAATTACCAAAACCTACAATGCTAACCTTTTCATCTCTTTTTAAAGAATTAGTTATTGCATCTAGAAAGCTTTCAATTGCCCTAGTTGCGTCAGATTTTGATAGTCCTGCGGAAGATGCTACGGAAGCAATAAGATCATTTTTGTTCACTTTTAATCTCCTTTAATAAATTTTTTTGATAATTGTCTGTTTTTAAAACAAGTCAACATTATTATAAGAATTTTCCCAGAAAAAAGGGAATTTAACAATAAAATGGCTAAATATAATGATTATTTATGATTTAATATTAATGAGTACTAGTGGTATTTTGATTATTTTTTAATTGAGATTCGCTTAAATTTAACGGAATTATTGATTTTGTTAGAGTATGCTCAAGAATTGCAAAAGCATCAGATACAGGAATTATCTTAATTCCTTTAATTACTTCTTTATCAAATTCAGAAACTTCTCTAAAATTTTCTTGAGGTACAAGAACTTTTTTTATACCTGCTCTGCTTGCTGCATATATCTTTTCTTTTAATCCCCCAATTGGCAAAACTCTTCCCCTAAGCGTAATTTCACCTGTCATTGCTACATCTCTTTTAATCTTATTGTTTGTAAGGGATGATACTAAAGAATTAAAAATAGCAATGCCTGCGCTTGGACCATCTTTAGGTGTTGCTCCTTCTGGGACATGTATATGAATGTCATAATTCTCAAAATCTTTTGGGTTTATACCTAAACTTATAGATTTAGACTTTACATAGGAAGTGGCAGCTTGAATTGATTCCTTCATTACTTCACCTAATTTGCCTGTAATAGTCAGTTTTCCTTTACCTATAGATAAAATAACCTCAACTGATAAAATTTCTCCTCCTACTTCAGTCCATGCTAGACCATTAGTGACACCCACAAGATTCTTTTTTTCAATTTCACTCGATCTAAATTTTGCAATACCTAATAGATCTTGTAAAGATTTATCGTTTAATTTAATATTTTTTAATCTGGTGGTTTCTAATTTCTTTACAGTCTTTCTACAAACTTTAGATATTTCTTTTTCAAGATTTCTGACGCCCGCTTCTTTTGTATAATTTCTAATTATTGAATTTATAACTTTGGAATTAAATGAAATTTCAGATTTTTTTATACCATGATTTTTGATTTGCTTAGGAATTAAGTATCTTTTTGCAATTTGATTTTTTTCTTTTTCTGTGTAACCAGGTATTCTTATAACCTCCATTCTATCAAGAAGAGCTGGGGGTATATTAAGAGTATTTGCAGTACATACAAACATTACATCGGAGAGATCATAGTCTAGTTCTAAATAATGATCATTGAACTTACTATTTTGTTCAGGATCTAGGACTTCCAGAAGTGCAGAAGACGGATCACCTCTCCAATCGGCTCCGAGTTTATCAATTTCATCTAATAAGATTAATGGGTTAGAAGATCTTGATTTTTTCATTGCTTGAATGAACCTACCAGGCATTGATCCAATGTATGTTTTTCTGTGACCTCTAATTTCTGCCTCATCTCTTACACCACCAAGAGACATTCTTACAAAACTTCTTCCTGTAGAATTTGCAATAGATTTACCGAGAGATGTCTTTCCAACACCAGGGGGTCCAACCAAACATAAAATAGGACCTTTAAGTTTATTGGTTCTTTTTTGAACAGCTAAATATTCAAGAATTCTCTCTTTAACTTTTTCTAATCCATAGTGGTCATTTTCTAATATATTGGAAGCTTTATTGATATTTTGAGAAATTTGATCAGGATTATTCCAAGGTATGGACATTACCCAGTCTAAATAGTTTCTAATTACAGTTGCCTCAGCTGACATAGGGCTCATATTTTTTAATTTTTTAATTTCTGCTGAACATTTATCTTTAGCTTCTTTTGATAAATTATACTGGTTTACTTTTTTTTCTAACTCAGCAATTTCATCTAAATCTTCATTTTCTCCTAATTCCTTTTGAATAGCTTTCATTTGTTCATTTAAATAATATTCTTTCTGTGTTTTCTCCATTTGTCTTTTTACTCGACCCTTAATTTTTTTCTCAACTTGAAAAGAATCAATTTCAGATACTAAATAACCATAGACTTTATTAAGTCTATCTTCTGTATTTGTGATTTCTAAAATCTCTTGTTTTTGGGATATAGAAATTGAAATGTTAGATACAATTGCATCAACAATTTTATCTGGATCACTAAATGTTCTAACATTGTTGATTACATCAAGAGAAACTTTTTTATTAATTTTTTGAAATTCAACAAATTGTTCAATAATAAGTTTTTGCAAAGCTCTTATATTTGAATTTTTTTTAGTTTTTTTATTAATTTCAGTAATTGATGCAGAAATGAATTCTTTATTAAAATTTATTTTATTTATTTTTGCTCTTTGGATACCTTCAACTAAAACCTTAAGAGTTCCATCTGGTAGTTTTAATAGCTGGATAATTTTAGCAATGGTTCCTATAGAATATAGGTTTTCCCTATTAGGATTATCAATTTTTGAATTCTTTTGAGAGACTAAAAAAATTTTCTTATCACCTGTCATTACGTGGTTTAGAGCATTTACTGATTGCTCTCTTCCTACAAATAGAGGCGCAACCATATTAGGAAATACCACTATATCTCTAAGCGGGAGAACAGGGATTTGATTTTTTGCCATATTTTATAAATGTCTATATATTGATTAAATTCAAGAGTTATTAGTCATTAATTTTTGGCTATTTTCTTTATTTGAATAAATTAAAATAGGATCATTTTTTTTTAAAATTACATCCTTATTTATTACTACTTTATATAAATCCTTTTGATCTGGAATTTTATACATGAGATCCATTAGTGAGTCTTCTATTATAGATCTTAATCCTCTAGCGCCAGTATTTTGAGATACTGCTAACTTTGCAATTTCTTTTAAAGCATCTTCTTTAATTTCCAATTTAACCCCATCCATTTTCAAGAGAGATTCAAATTGCTTTACGATGGCGTTTTTTGGCTGAGTCATTATTCGAATTAGCATATCTTCATCAAGTTCACTCAAAGTGGTAATTACTGGAAGTCTTCCAATAAATTCTGGTATCATTCCAAATTTTAATAAATCTTGGTTTTCCAATTTATTAAGTGATACACCAACAGTTTTTTTAGTATCCAAATCTAATTTAGAATTAAAACCAATTGCAGTTCCTTTTAAACGATAATTTATAATTTCTTCTAATCCTGAAAATGCTCCTCCACATATGAAAAGTATGTTTGAAGTATCGACTTGTAAAAATTCTTGTTGAGGATGTTTTCTTCCTCCTTGAGGTGGAACACTAGCTATAGTTCCTTCCATAATTTTAAGTAGTGCCTGCTGCACACCTTCCCCGGAAACATCTCTGGTTATAGATGGATTATCGCTTTTTCTTCCAATTTTATCAATTTCATCAATATAAACTATTCCTTTTTGTGCACGCTCAACATTATAATCAGACGCTTGCAATAATTTAAGTATTATATTCTCAACATCCTCACCAACATAACCTGCTTCTGTTAAACTCGTTGCATCAGCAACAGTAAAAGGAACATCTAATATTTTTGCTAATGTTTGAGCTAATAATGTTTTACCGGTTCCAGTTGGGCCAACAAGAAGAATATTAGATTTTGAAATTTCGATATTATCATTTTCTAAATTGGAAGATAATCTTTTATAGTGATTGTAAACAGCTACAGAGAGTATTTTTTTTGAATCTTTCTGACCTATAACATAATCATTTAAAAATTTATTTATTTCTGAGGGCTTAGGTATATCTTTTTTAATCTTGAATTTATTATTTTTATTATCCTCTTTAATGATGTCCATGCATAGTTCTACACATTCATCACATACAAAAACAGTCGGACCAGCTATTAACTTTTTAACTTCTTTTTGATTTTTGCCGCAAAAAGAGCAAAACAATGAGTCTTTATCATTTTTCTTATTCATTATTTCCTGCCCTTTACAACTTTATCTATTAAACCAAATTTAATTGCTTCATCAGCGGAGAAATACTTATCTCTTTCCATGATACTTGAAATTTCTGATAACTTCTTTCCCGTATGTTTTGAATAAATTTCATTTAATTTCAATTTTGTTTTTTTAATTTCATTAGTCTGGATTTCAATATCTGTTACCTGCCCTTGCATACCACCACTAGGTTGATGAACCATAATTCTTGAATTTGGAAGAGAAAATCTCATTCCTTTTTCACCTGCAGTTAAAAGAAGAGAGCCTGCTGATGCAGCCTGCCCTATACAAATAGTCATAATTTTCGAAGAAACATACTGCATAGTATCATATATCGCTAATCCTGACCAAACAATACCTCCAGGAGAATTAATATAAAAAGAAATTTCTTTTTTTGGGTTTTCAGACTCTAGAAATAATATTTGCGCACATATTAGACTTGCAATGTTATCGTCAATAGGACCAGTTAGAAAGATTATTCTTTCTTTTAACAGTCTTGAATAGATGTCATAAGATCTTTCACCTCTTGATGATTGCTCAACAACCATTGGAATTAGGTTATTTGTAAAATTATCTATCGGATCTTTCATTTTTTTGTATCTTTAATATCAAATGTTTTAACTTCAAGTTTTTTATATTCATCTTCATTTAATTTTATAACATTTGTTTTCGATTTGGAAATAATTGAATCCATTACTTTTTGCTCTAAAAGAGGTGCTCGAATTGTGTCTAGCGATGATGGATTTTTTTCAAAGTATTCCATAATCTGCTTTTCTTGACCAGGATATTGTCTGGTATATTCTAATATACCTTTGTTAATTTCTTCTTCAGATACAACAACTTTTTCTTCTGAAGCTATATGTTGCATTAATAAACCAAGCTTAACTCTTCTTTTTGAAATTTTTTTATATCTTTTTTTAAGATCATCGTCATTTAATAGTTTATCATCCTCATCTAAGCTACCTTCTTTTTTAGCCTGCTCTAAACGACTCCATATTTGATTAAAATCATCTTCTAGTACTCCATCAGGTAAGTCAAATTTATAATTATTATCCAAAAGGTCCATTAATTCTTTTTTTTCTATTTGTTTTATACCTTGCTCATATTGAGTTTTGATATTACTCACTAGCAATTCTTTAAGATCTTTTTCAGTTTTGAAACCATTCTTATCTAAATACTCTTTTGTAAGTTCAAATTTGATTTTTTCTTCAATTGAAATTATTTCAAAATTAAAAGTTGTTTTATTATATTTATCATCTTTAAGAATTTTGGACAAATTTATTTCTAGGTCTAACTTATCACCGACTTTTACTTTTTTAGAAATCAACTCCTTGTTTAAATTTGGAAGTATTCCATCATCGAACTCAAGATCTATAGGAAAATTTTTTTGAGATTTTAAATATTCTGGAAGGTCTTCTTGAGCAGATTTAAAATTAACAATAACCTTGTCTGTATTTTTAACTTGTCTAGAACTTTCAATTTTTTTAAAGTTTTTTTGTGAAGCAATAAAATTTTTAAACTGATTTTCCTCTTCTTTTTTGCCTAATTTAATTTCATATTTATTTATTTTAAGATCTTTAAAATCTTTGAGTTTAATTTCAGGCTTTAAATCCAATTTTAAATTTATTGTTATAGGTTTATTTTTTTCATATTTACTAAGCTCAACCTTAGGAGCTCTAAAAAGTGAGAATTTTTTTTCATCAATTAATTTCTTTGCATTCGTATCTATTACCTTTTGAATCACTTCATTTAAAACATTGTCTTCATATTTTTTCTTAACAATGTTTAAAGGCGCTTTACCCTTTCTAAAGCCAGGTATGTTTACTGTTGGTAATATTTGATTTATTTTATTATCTACTTCAATATCAATTTCTTCATATGGAATTTCCAATGAGTATTCTTTATAAAGTTTTGTAGATTTTAATTCTTTTGTGTTCATAACTCTTTAAACCTTATGGTAGGCCGGAAAGGACTTGAACCTTCACACCTCGCGGCACTAGAACCTAAATCTAGCGTGTCTACCAATTCCACCACCGGCCCTATTATTATAAGCCTTTTATGTACAATAAATTAAAAAACAATAGAGAAAATAAACTAAATAGAAAATGGGGCGAACGATGGGATTCGAACCCACGGCATCAGGCACCACAAGCCTGCGCTCTAACCAACTGAGCTACGCTCGCCATATAACTTAATTAAAAAGTTTAATTTTTATATTAAATCGCTATATCAAAAATATGGAAGTTTCAAAAAGAATATTTAATCTTGAAACAGAAACTGCATTCTCTATTCTTGCTAAAGCCAATGATTTAGCAGCCAAAGGTAAAGATATTATAAATTTGGGAATTGGACAACCTGATTTTCCAACACCAATTAATATTCAAGAAGCTGCTATTAAAGCAATTAAAGATGGTTATCATGGATATACTCCATCAAATGGTATACCTGAATTACGAGAGGCAATTTCAGAATTAGTACTCAACAAATATAAAACAAATATCAAACCAGAAAATGTTTTAATAACTCCAGGAGGTAAGCCAGTAATTTTCATTTCAGCATTATTATTAGGAAGTGAAGACAGAGAAATAATTTTTCCCGATCCTGGTTTTCCAATTTATAGATCTATGATTAAGTATAGTGGTGCAAAAGCTGTACCATTACAACTTTCTGAAAAAGATAATTTTGAAATTAATACTGAACAATTAAAAGAATTAATTTCTGATAAAACGAGTTTGATAATAATAAATAATCCAAACAATCCAACAGGATCATATATGAATAAGAAAAAAATTACTGATCTTGTTAATTTATTAGAGCAGTACCCAAACGTATCCATTTTAAGTGATGAAATTTATAGTAATATTATTTTTAATAATGAACAAATGCCATCATTATTAGAATACGAAAGTATAAGAGATAGATTAATAGTTCTTGAGGGATGGAGCAAAACATATTGCATGACTGGATGGAGATTAGGTTGGAGTATATGGCCAGAAAATTTAATTGAACATGCTAACAAAATATGTGTCAATTATAATTCCTGCGCTACCTCAATTTCGCAATATGCAGGATTAGAAGCAATAAAAGGTTCTCAGAAAGAAATAACAAAAATTGTTAGTGAATTTCAAAAAAGAAAAGATTACGTTTTTAATGAATTGAATAGATTGGAAAAAATTTCTTGTTTTGAACCGGGCGGCGCTTTTTATGCCTTCCCAAATATCTCAAAAACTGGATTAAGCGGAAGTAAATTTTCAAAAGTAGCACTTCAAGAAAAAGGAGTTGCTTTAGTTCCAGGATCAAGCTTTGGAGATAATGCGAATGATTTTGTTAGAATAAGTTTTGCTAATTCTCTAGAAAACATTAAAGAAGCAATTAAAAGATTATCTACAATATGAAAAAAATAGAAGCAATCATCAAACCTTTTAAACTTTCTCAAGTAAAAGAAGCGCTTCATGAAATTGGCATATCCGGAATGACATTAATTGATGTTAAGGGTTTTGGAAGACAACGAGGATCGACTGGAGGTATGGATGCTAATGAAGCTTATGATGATGAATTTTTGGCTAAAATGAAATTAGAGGTAATTGTTGAAGATAATCAAGTCGATGAAGTTATAGAATCAATAAAATCTAGTGCATACTCTGGAAAAATTGGAGATGGTAAGATTTTTGTATCAAATATAGAACAAGTATTAAGAATAAGAACCGGTGAAAAAGACAGTGATGCTGTCTAATTTTTCTTTACTTTTATTTAAAAGCAAGTAATTAATCTATAATCGTTCAACTCTTTTAGAGTCGGAAGTAGGCATTGTGCTGAAGGAACGCATGCAAAAGTTATAAATCGTTCAACCTATTCTAATAGGTCGGAAGTAGGCTTAAAAGCTGAAGGAACGCGCATCAAAAGCAGATTTCATAACTAGAGCATGATTTAACCGGGTAACGCTGGATAGCATACCCTTTTGTTGAAGTAAGGAGATAGATATGAAATTAAAAAGCTCGACTCCAAAAGATTTAATGTCTGAAATTAAAGATATGGACATTAAAATGGTTGATATGCGCTTTACTGATATACCAGGAACAACTCAACATTTTACAATACCAATTAAATTTTTAGACGAAGATATATTTTCTGATGGACTTGGATTTGATGGATCTTCAGTAAGAGGTTTCCAAGAAATTCAAGACAGTGATATGATTGTTTTGCCAGATGCAACAACTGCATACATTGATCCATTTTTTTCAGAAAAAACTTTAGCATTACATTGTAATATTAAAGATCCTGTAACTTTGGTTGATTATAGTCGTGACCCAAGAAATATTGCTAAAAAAGCTGAGGCATATTTAAAATCATCTGGAATTGGTGACACAGCATTTTTTGGACCAGAAGCAGAATTTTTTGTCTTTAATAATGTTCAGTTTGATTCTGGATCAAACTTTGCATTTCACGAAGTTGATTCTGTTGAAGGTACTTGGAATAGTGGCGCAGATGAAAATCCAAACCTAGGTCATAAACCTAGACATAAAGAAGGTTATTTTCCTTTACCGCCAGTTGATACACTTCAAGATGTTAGAACTGAAATGGTAATGACAATGCAAGACATTGGTCTTACTGTTGAAGCACATCACCATGAAGTTGCAACAGGTGGACAGTGTGAAATTGATTTAGAATTTTCACCACTGTTAAAGATGGCCGATGATATGATGAAATATAAGTATGTTGTAAAAAATGTTGCCAGACAACATGGAATGACTGCTACATTTATGCCTAAACCTTTATTTGAAGATAATGGTTCAGGAATGCACGTGCATCAAAGTGTTTGGAAAGACGGTGACACATTAATGTATAAAGAAGGTAACTATGCTAACCTAAGTGATTTAGCTCTAAACTATATTGGAGGTATTCTTAAACATGCACCTGCTCTATTAGCTTTTTGTGCTCCAACAACTAACTCTTATAAAAGATTGGTACCAGGCTTTGAGGCTCCGGTAAACATTGTTTACTCTCAAAGAAATAGAACTGCATCTGTTAGAATTCCTGCTTATTCTCAAAGCCCTAAAGCAAAAAGAATGGAATTTAGATGTCCAGATCCAAGTGCAAATCCATACTTAGCATTCTCAGCAATGTTAATGGCAGGATTAGATGGAATTAAAAATAAAATTAATCCTGGTGATCCAACAGATATAAATCTCTATGCTGCTAGCGATGAAGTTTTGTCTAAAATTCAATCTACGCCTGGATCTTTAGCTGAATCTCTTGAAGCTCTTGAGAAAGATCATGCATTTTTATTAGAGGGTGATGTATTCACCAAAGATGTAATTGAAACTTATATAAGCTATAAAAAAGAGAGTGAGGTTGACCCTATTAATATTAGACCTCATCCACACGAGTTTAAATTATACTACGACGTGTAGAATTATATACTTGTCTCTATAAAGAAAACCGCCTTAGGGCGGTTTTTTTTATGTTTTTAGAACAACACTTTTGATAAGAAATATTTGTGGCTAAAAAATCTACTTATAATGCCAAAGATATTGAAGTACTTGAGGGTCTTGAGCCAGTTCGTAAAAGACCGGGTATGTATATTGGAAGCACAAATCAAGATGGTCTTCATCATTTAGTTAACGAAGTACTAGATAATAGTATAGATGAAGTTTTAGCTGGTCACGCGACCGATATAACTTTTCAATATAAAAAAGATGGTTCGATAAAAATAAAAGATAATGGAAGAGGTATTCCTATTGATTTTCATCCAAAATATAAAAATAAAAGAGCACTTGAAGTAGTTTTAACTACACTTCACGCAGGTGGTAAATTTAACAGTAATGCTTACAAAACTTCTGGTGGATTACACGGGGTTGGGATTTCTGTTGTAAATGCATTAAGTTCTTTATTACAAGTTCAGGTATTCAAAGATGGAAAAGTGTATAAACAAGATTACTCAAAAGGAAAAGTTAAGACAAAAATAAAAATTGAAAAATGTAGCAAAAAATTAAAAGGTACAGAAATTTCTTTTATCCCAGATGAAAGCATATTTGAAGAAACACAATTTGTTCCAAAAAAATTATATAATTTTATAAATATGAAATCAGTATTAGTTGGAGGCACAACTATCAACTTTGAAATTGATAAAGAATTAATAAAAGATAAAACTCCTTACAAAAAAAGTTTTTTTTATAAAAAAGGAATTGAAGATTATTTTCAATTAGAATACGCAAACGACTCTAAATTATTTGAAAAAAATTTTTTATTGAAATCAAAAATTAAAGATAATGAAAATTTTGAAACTTTAATTTCATTTAATACAAATGAAAATTCAAGTTTAATGTCATATTGTAACACTATTGAAACACCAGACGGCGGCTCTCATGAAAATGGTATTCGTAATGGAATTCTAAAAGCTATAAAACTTTATGGCCAAAAAAATCAATTCTCAAAAATCAGCAATATCAATCACAGTGATATTTTTGATTACTCTAACGTTATTATTTCAATCTTTATAAATGATCCAAGTTTTGAAGGTCAAACTAAAAAGAGAATAATAATGCCAAATTTACAAAAAGAAATTGAAACAAAAACACAACAAGAATTTTTATTATGGTTAAATGCTAATAAGAAAAATTCAAAAATACTTTTAGATAATTTAATTGAAAGAGCTCTTCAAAGAACTGATTTATCAAAAATTAAAGAGTTAGATAGAAAAAGTATAAAAGAAAGAAATCGTCTTCCAGGTAAATTAGTAGATTGTTCGAGTAAATCAATAAAAGATTCTGAAATATTTATTGTTGAAGGTGACAGTGCTGGAGGTTCTGCTAAGCAAGCAAGAAATAGAGAATTTCAAGCAATACTTCCTTTAAGGGGGAAAATATTAAATGTTTATAATGTTGGGTTATCTAAAATTGCTGATAACAATGAAATACAAAATCTTATTCAATCTTTAGGTTGTGGTATTGGAAAAAACTTTGAAATTTCAAAACTTCGATATGAGAAAATAATTTTAATGACTGATGCGGACGTAGATGGTTCACATATTGCAACTCTGCTTATTACTTTTTTTTATAAATATATGAAAAGTTTAATTGATGAAAATAAACTATATCTAGCAATGCCTCCTTTATTTAAAATTTATAACAAAAATAAATCTTTTTATGCATATGATGAAGAAGAGAAAGATAAATTAATTGAAAAAGAATTTAAGTCTGACAATTATAACATTACAAGATTTAAAGGTTTGGGTGAAATGCCAGCTGATCAATTGAAAGAGACCACAATGGATCAAAACAAAAGAAATCTAATATTGATTAACTCTGAAAAAGCTAAGAAAGATATGAAGAATACAGAAAGTTTATTCGAAACCTTAATGGGAAAACAAGCAGAGTTACGTTTTAAATTTATTCAAAATAATGCTAACTTCATTAAAAATTTAGACGTCTAATTTATGAAAAAATATTTTTTGGTAATAGATCAAGGAACAACAAGTTCAAGAATTGTACTGTATAATAAAAAATTTGAAATATTCGATATTGTCCAAAAAGAATTTAAACAATATTTTCCCAATGAAGGATGGGTAGAACATAATGCAACAGAAATTTGGGATGATGTAAGAAATTTAATTTCAAAAATATTAAGAAAAAATAAGCTAAATTCAAAAAATATAATTTCAATTGGAATTACCAATCAAAGAGAAACAACAGTTTTGTGGAATAAGAAAACTGGGAAACCAGTTTACAGAGCAATAGTCTGGCAAGATAGAAGAACAGCTAATCTTTGTGAAAATTTAAAAAAAAGGGGGATTGATAAAAAAATTCAAAAAATAACTGGTCTAGAGCTTGATCCATATTTTTCAGCTACTAAAATTAAATGGATTATTGATAATGTTAAGGAAGTAAATAAGAATTTAAAAAATAATAATTTACTTTTTGGAACAATAGACACCTGGCTATTATGGAAATTAACCAAGGGAAAATCTCACATAACAGATATATCAAATGCCTCAAGAACCATGATTTTTGATTCTCAAAAAGAGCAGTGGTCTGACAAAATTTTAAAAATATTTAATATTCCAAAAAATATCTTACCAACTGTAGTTGAAAATGCATATGATTTTGGCTCTACTAAATTATTTGGTGATTCAATACCAATTGGAGGCATGGCTGGAGACCAACAGTCAGCAACAATTGGTCAAGCTTGTTTTAAAAAAGGGCAATCAAAAAGTACATATGGTACAGGCTGTTTTCTTCTTATGAATATTGGAGAAAAATTTAAATTATCTAAAAATAGATTACTAACAACTGTTGCTTTTAAAATAAATGGTAAAAAAATGTTTTGCTATGAAGGAAGTATTTTTGTAGCAGGCTCTGCCATACAATGGCTTCGCGATAATTTAAAATTTATAAAAGATTCTAGTGAAACTGATAAATTTTATAAAAAAGCTAATAAAGATGAAAGTTTATTTTTTGTCCCAGCCTTAACAGGACTTGGCGCCCCATATTGGAACCCTAATGCAAGAGGAACATTTTTTGGCATCACTAGAAATACGTCTAAAGAAGATATCATCAAAGCAACTTTGGACAGCCTATCTTTTCAAACTTATGAATTAATTGAGTGTATGGAAAAAGACTCTAAAACAAAGATTAATGAAATAAGAGTTGATGGAGGTATGGTTAAAAATAATAGCTTTCTACAAAGTTTAGCAAATATTTCTCAAATTAAAATTATTAGACCAAGTAATGTTGAGACTACTTCACTTGGCGCAGCATATCTTGCAGCAATTCAATCTGGATATTTAAAAAATACAAGCCAAATAAGTAAACTTTGGAAAAGAGATAAAACAGTAAAAGCAAATATTAACAAATCCATTTCAACTTCTAATATTAGTAAGTGGAAATCAATTATAAATGTAGTCAATAATTTTTATTAAGATTTAACCAATTTGAAAGTTCTAAAGAATGGATGTCTTCATCAACTACATCATCATATATATGTAATTCTTTTTTCTCAAGATTATCAGGGTTTTGTAAAATCATTTTTTCGTTTTCAAATTCTGATAAATTTTCATATACTTTTTGTTCCAACAAAATATCTTTTCTCATTTCCATAAGTCCGGCCATCCATTTTGAATTAAATTCTGGATGGTATTGCACTGCCCAAACACTTGATTGATTTACTTCAAAGCTTATAGATTGGAATTGACTGATCTTATTTGAGGCTAGTACCTTAGTTTCTTTTGGAAGCTTTTCTGCTTCATCATAATGCCAACATAGTGCATTAAATGATTTTTTTTTGTTTTTATACATGGGATGAATTTCACCATCTTGATTTAATGTAATATTTTTAGCTAAAACTGCTTCAAGGCCATTTGGATTTTTTCTTACTTTACCTCCTGCGGCAGTTACTAAAACCTGAAGCCCCCAACAACTACCAAATATTTTATTCTTTTTTTTAAATAATTCTTTAGCTAAATCTATTTGATTAGTTATGGATTTTGTCATGTTATATATATTAAGTAAGCTTCCTGTCCAAGCAACCGCTTCGAAATCGTCAAGACTTATGCCTAAAGGAAGATAATTATTATGAACAGCAGGATGAATTGTTGTAATATTGATAGTTGAACTAGAATATTTTTTTAAAATTTTTTCATATACTTGAAATTGAGTATCCATACCCAATTTTGTATACCGATCAGAAGCTTCTTTTTCATTTCCATCGACTAATAATATGTTCATATTTATCTTTATTTTTCATCTATCATGAAATATGTAAAACTTCATGAAAATTAAACTTGGTATCGCGCCTATTGCATGGAGCAATGATGATATGCCAGAACTAGGAGGTGACACTCCGATTGAAAAATGTTTAGAAGATGCAAGCACATCTGGATTTTCAGGTATTGAATTAGGTGGAAAATTTCCAAGAAATCCTGGAATAACAAAATATCTTTTAGAAAAATTTAATTTAAAAATGCCAGGTGGTTGGTATGGCGCAATGGTTAGAGAAAGAAGTGTGAAAGAAGAATGGATAGCACTACAAGATCATTTAAATTTATTAAAGTTAATTAATGCTGATGTTTTTGTTTTTGCTGATGTATCTGGATCAATCCAAGGCGATCAATCAATAGCTCTTAGTAAAAGACCAATACTTGAAAAAGATGAATGGGATAGCTATTGCAAAAAAATCAGTGAATTATCTGATATGCTGATGGATGAAGGAATGCCAATGTCGTATCATGAGCATATGGGAACAATTATACAGTCTGAGGAAGATGTAGATCGATTTATGAATATGACAAATCAAAATACATTTTTGCTTTACGATACTGGACACTTAATGTTTGCCGAAGCAAATTATGAAAGAGTATTAAAAAATTATATTTCTCGAATTAACCATGTTCATTGTAAAGATATTAGAAAAGATGTTTTTTTAAAATCTATTAAAGATGACTTAAGTTTTAGAAAGTCTTTTTTAGATGGTGTTTTCACTGTTCCTGGAGATGGATGTATCGATTATGAACCATTAATTAAAATATTATTTGAAGAAAAGTATCAAAAATGGCTTATAATTGAAGCTGAACAGGATCCTAAAAAAGCTAACCCACTTGAATATGCTAAAATTGGATATAATTACCTTTTATCTACATTAAAAAAAAATGGTTATACGCTTTAAAATTATACTCATAATACTATCGTTGATTACGCCTACTATTTTGATGGGTCATAAAGTAACTTTAGAAGATAAATCTCTTGAAGAGATCGTTAATAATAGAATGGCTTTAATGCAAAAAGTTAAAAGCACGTCATCTCAAATATTTCGATTGTTAAAAACAAATGATTATGAAGCAATTCTTGAATTAAACGAAACTCTGCTACACGTAGCATCGGATTTTAAAGATCACTATCCTGAAGGAAGTCAGCACAAAGGAGCTAGTGAAGAAATATGGAATGATAGAGAAACTTTTAATGAATTTAACGATAAGTTTGTTAGTGATATTGAAATGATTTCACTTAGCGCTGAATTAGAAGATAGTGAAATGTTAAATGATGCTTTTAAAGTAATGTCAGCAAATTGTGGGGCATGTCACAAAAAATTTAGAAATTAATTACTTAATCTTAAGTGTGGATTATATTTCCATTCTAAATATTTAACGAATTGTACCATTAAAAAATTTAAAAATAGATAAAGTATACCTGCAGCAATAAATGCTTCTACTGGTGCAAATGTTTTTGCCATTATCTTTCTAGCGATACCTGTCATTTCCATGTAGGTTGTAAGACTAACTAAAGAGGTGGCTTTAACCATTAGTATTAATTCATTACCATAAGATGGTAAAACTTTTCGTATAGCTATAGGTAGTATAATTTTTCTTAAAAGTAAAAATTTTCCAAATCCTAGTGATAAGCCAGATTCAACCTGACTTTTCTCAATTGATTGAATGCCACCGCGAAAAATTTCTGCTCCATATGCAACAGTATTAATTGTAAGCGCTATTACCCCACACCAAAAAGGTTCTTTTAATGCATACCACAAAAAACTTTCTCGAATAAATTTTACAGAACCTAAACCGAAATAAATTAAATATATTTGAACAAGTAAAGGGGTTCCTCTAATGATAAAAATATAACTAGCAATTGTTCTTGATAATAATGTAATTTTAGAAACTCTTCCTAGAGCAAATAATAATGCTAATACAAAACCAAGTGGTAGTGAAATTAATAATAATAAAATTGTATTATCTAAGCCAGATAGAACCAAAAAGAAATTTTTATAAATAAGAGAATTTTGAATACTATTTAAAAATTCAATCATGTAGAAAATCCTTTTGAATAATTTACTTCTAGCGTTTTAAAAACCCTACCAGAGATTGTTGTTAAACATAAATACAATATTGCGGCTGTTATTAAGAAAGTTAAAGGTGAATGCTCAACGTTAGAAGATATTCTAGATTGACGCATAATTTCAACAAGACCAGTTACAGAAATGAGGGAAGTATCTTTAAGAGTTATTTGCCATACATTCCCAATTCCTGGTAAAGCATGTCTTATAACTTGAGGGGAAATAACTTTAAAAAAAATACTAAATTTATTCATACCTAGTGCTCTTGCAGCTTCTATTTGACCCTTAGATATAGCCAAATAAGAAGCTCTTAAAACTTCACTAGAATATGTAGCTGATATTACTGCAATGGCAATTGTCGCAATTGTAAGTGCATTTAGTTCTATATATTTATTATATCCAAATACTTTAGCAATACTCATAACAACAGCATTACCGCCAAAGAAAATTAGATAAATAACTAATAATTCAGGAACACCTCTTATTACTGTTGTATAAAAATTTGCAATAAATCTTGTTATTCTGTTTTGTATTATCTTTGCCCAAACTGTAATAATTGCTAAAAAAAGACCCAGCCCCATTGATAAAATGCTTACTAGTAGAGTCATGAGTGTTGCTATAAGAAATTCATCGCCCCACCCTGCATCTCCAAATACAAGTTTGTCAAATTTGAACATATAAAAGTAAACAAGTAATGATGAAAAATATACTTGTCTACCTTCTAATATATGAAATTTTAAATCAGAACTTTTTCTATTTCTTCAATAACTCTAGAGACAGGTATTTTATTGATATTTTTTGAGTTAAAATCACTTGAAGATATCGAAAATAGATTTGGATTTTCAGGAGTAAATTTTGTAGAATCTTTTGGACCAAAGAGTTTAATTAATGGACAATATCCAGTTGATAACATATGACTAACACCACTATCGTTCGATATGGCTAATTGTAAATATTTGGTGGTAGCCATAATAATTTCTATATTTTGAAATCCAGTAATATGATCCTCGATAAATATTGAGTGAGGATAAAGATTTTTTAATTTTTCTTTTAAATATACTTCATCAGGTCCAATAAAAAAAACTATAGTCTTATTATTTACTTGAAGATAGTTACATAACTCGATGTATTTCTCTAAAGGCCAAATCTTATTCTTTTCTCCAGCACCAGGTGCAATTCCTACATAGCTTTTATGTTTTAATAAAATATTACTTATTATTCCCTCTAGATTTTCACTTATTGGAATTTTAAAATCATCTCTATTTTTTTTAATAACTATTAAATCTAATAAATCTAAAATGTAGTTTAAATAATACTTTCTTTTCTTATCACTTTTAATTTTTTTGGAAGAAAAAAAACCATTAGCTGATCCAGAAATAAAATTTTTATGCTTGATACGTTTTAATGCTATAGTTCTTATTACTGATTTTTGTGTATCTAAAATATAATCAAAAAATTCATTATCTAATTTATATCTTTTTGATATTTTATTCCAAAAAAATGGATTAAGATCTGATTGGTCAAGAATCTCATCAATATAATTACTTGCAATGAATTTAAGAGTGCTTGAATAAACAGTCTTACCCTTATTAGTAAGCCAATATAGTTTATAGTTTGGAAGTCTTGTTTTAATTTCGTGAAGAAGTTGTAATTTAATTATTCCATCTCCAATTTTTTCACCATTTGAAAAAACTAAAATTTTTTTAGTCATATTAGAACACTTTAACACAAATTTTTTAAGAGTCTAATTTTGAAAAATTGTAGGATTAAATATCGTAAATAAAACAAAACATTTCGAGGATGGTAAAAGGTGACATTTACGACCTAATTAACTAACCAAAAATTAACAAAACTTAGACTTTTCTCTAATAAAAGCTGAGTAGTTTATCTTTGCGAAAGCAGAAAAGTTACCTTCAAAAAAAAGTAAAAAAAGTGGTGCCCAAGGGCGGAATCGAACCACCGACACGAGGATTTTCAGTCCTCTGCTCTACCAACTGAGCTACCTGGGCACAAGACATCAGATAAAGTATTTATAATTAAATTCAATTAAAAATAGGATAATTAATCAGATTTTATTTGCAGCCCATGTTCATCAGTTAGCCATTTCATCAAATCAAGACTAGCACATTTTTTTGAACAAAAAGGTATAAATGGTTCCTTAGAAACCTTTTTACATGTTGGGCATTTAGATTTTTTTTTTAAAGAAATGATATTATTTTTTTTAGATTTTTTTATTTCCATCTAAAAGTAATTCTGCCTTTTGTTAAATCATAAGGTGTCATTTCTACTGTCACTTTATCACCAGCTAATACTCTTATTCTATTTTTTCTCATTTTTCCTGATGAGTGAGCTAGAATTTCATGATCATTTTCTAATTTTACTTTAAACATTGCATTTGGAAGAAGTTCTAATACAACTCCTTGAAATTCAATCGATCCTTCTTTTGGCATATTTTTATAAGCTTATAGTAAAAATTATTTCTTTTGTCTAATTTTAACTGACATTTTATGTCCATCTAGACCTTCAAGTCCTGACATTTTTTCAGTATCTTCCGAAAGAGCATTAAAAGATTTTTTATTCATATCAACAACAGAGGTTCTTTTCATAAAATCTAAAACACCTAACCCTGATGAAAATTTTGCCGCTCCTGATGTCGGCAACACATGGTTAGTTCCTACAATATAATCACCAAAAGCTTCGACAGAGTATTCACCTAAAAATATACCGCCAGCATTATTTATATTCGATAATAATTTTTTATTATTAGAAATGTGAATATGTAAATGTTCTGGTGCAACAAAATTTATGATTTCTGAAGCAAGTTCTATATTATCGACCAAAGCAATAATTCCATTATTTTTTAAACTTTTTTCAATTATTTTCTTTTTTGATAAATCTTTTTTAATTTTTTTAATTGAACTTAAGACTTTAGTTGCAAAATCTTTACTATCCGTAATTAAAATTGATTGTGCATTTTCATCATGTTCTGCTTGAGCTATTAGATCTGAAGCTACCCAATCTGGATTATTATTGTTATTTGCAACAACTATTATTTCAGATGGTCCTGCTAGTAAATCTATACCTACTTTTCCATACAATTGTTTTTTTGCCTCTGCTACATAAGCATTACCAGGTCCAAATATTTTATTAACTGGCTTAATAGTCTGAGTGCCAAACGTTAGTGCACTAATAGCTTGAGCTCCTCCTACAAAATATGTTTCTTTAATACCTAATTCCTTTATTAATTTTATAAAATATGGATTAATTGATTTAGTTGGTGGTGTAATACAAACAATTCTTTTTACTCCAGCTATGATTGCAGGTACTGCATTCATAATTAAAGATGAGGGATAAAAAGCCCTTCCTCCAGGTACGTACAAGCCAACTGAGTCAATAGGTTTCCATAGAGATTTCAATGTTGCACCATTATTAGTATAGATGATATTTTTAGGTAATTGTTTTTTGTGAAATGATGAAATATTTTTTATAGCTTTTTTAAAACTATTAAATATTTGTGACTCAACTTTACTTTGTATTTTTATTTTAGATAAATCTAAACTAAGATCTTGTTTGCTAATTTTAACTTTATCAAATTTTGCTGCATACTTAATTAGAGATTTATCACCATTTTTTTTAACATCATAAATAATTTTTTTTACATCTTCATGAATTGATATACTTGATAATGAATTTCTTTTTTCAATCTTTGTCTTAAATTGATTATAAAAATTTTTATTAAATTTTATTATTTTCATTTAACAAAAGTACCTATTTCAGAAATAATTTTTGAAACCTCATTCATATTTGTCTTATAAGCTGATCTATTGACAATTAATTTAGATTGAATTTTCATTATTTCTTCAATTTCAGTCAAACCATTTTCTTTTAATGTTTTTCCTGTAGAAACTAAATCTACAATTCTCCTACACATATTTAAAGAAGGGGCTAATTCCATTGATCCACTTAGTTTTATAATTTCAACTTGTATTCCCTTATTATAAAAAAATTTTTTAGCAATATTTGGGTATTTAGTAGCAATTCTAATATTACTCCAGGTTTCTGGATCCTCTTTTTTTAATAAAGATTTCAGAGCAGCTACAGAAATTCGACAATGACCAATATTTAAATCAAGAGGAGCATATATTTCTGAGTAATCAAATTCATTAATTACATCTTCACCAGCTATTCCTATTTGTGCAGCTCCAAATGCAACAAATGTACATGCATCAAAGGCTCTTACTTTAATATACTCAATGTTTCTTTTTTTAGATTTGAAGGTTAACTTTCTTGTATCTTTATCAAATAGTAGAGGATCAGGTGCAAAACTTGTTTTAAGTAACAAGTTTTTACATTCTTTTGTTATTCTGCCTCTTGGTACTGCAATAACTATTTTGCTCATAAATTGCAGGCTTTTATATTGTGATCAAAGAAAAAACTAGAAAAAGTTAGTTTTTCTGTCTTTTTATTTTTGCCCCTAAGCTACCTAATGTTTTTTCAATATTTTCATAGCCTCTATCAAGATGATAGACACGATTTAGTGTTGTTTGACCATTCGCATTCATAGCAGCTAATACTAAACTTATACTAGCTCGTAAATCACTAGCCATTACCTGCGCTCCTTTAAATGTTTGATTGCCTATTATTGTAGCGGTATCTTTTTCTACTGTAATATTCGCACCTAACCGATTCAGTTCAGGAACATGCATGAATCTATTTTCAAAAATTGTTTCTTTAATTTTTGACTTCCCATCAGAGATACACATAAGAGACATTAACTGAGCTTGTAAATCAGTGGGAAAACCTGGATATGGACTAGTTGAAAGACTAGTAGATTTTAGTTTTGATCCTTTAGAGACTTTTATCGAATTTTTACTTACTTTTAATTTTGCTCCCATTTTTTTTAAAATATCAATTAACGATTTTAAATAAATAGTATTAAAGTTGTTTATTTCTAAAGCTGAATTTAACATCAAAGCTGCAATTATATATGTGCCAGCTACAATTCTATCAGCAATTATCTCATGCTCTGCTTTTTTTAAATTTGTTACACCTTGTACAAGAATAGTTTTTGTTCCATGACCTTCTATTTTTGCACCCATTTTTATAAGGCATTTTGACAAATCTTCTATTTCTGGTTCTCTTGCAGCATTAGAAATTTTAGTTTCACCTTTTGCCAATACTGAGGCCATTAGTATATTTTCAGTTGCTCCTACACTTGGAAATGGTAATTTAATTTTATTTCCAATTAATTGTGATTTAACACTGCCAACGACAAAACCATTTTGAATTTCAAAATTAGCTCCCAATTTTGATAAACCAGCAAGATGTATATCTATTGGCCTAGTTCCAATGGCACATCCTCCTGGTAAAGATATTCTAGCCTCACCAAATCGAGAAAGTAATGGACCTAGAATCAATATAGAGGCTCTCATTTTTCGCACAACATCATAATCTGCTGATAGATTCTTAATTTTTGATGGATTTATTTTTAATTTATTTTTTTTGTGTTCAATTTTTACACCATAATTTTTCAGTAGTTTTATTAAATTTAGAACATCAACCACATTAGGTACATTTGAGAGTTTTAAAGTTTCTTTAGATAAAAGAGAAGATACAATAATCGGTAGTGCAGAATTTTTTGAACCGTGAACATTAACTGAGCCAGAAATTTTAGAACCTCCTTTTATTATTAATTTATCCATTTTTGCTAATAGCTTGTTTTCTTTTTAAAATATTTGATTTCAGTTTTTTTTCTAACCTTTTTAATCTCGTTAAGCGTATTTCTTTTTTAGAATCATCTTTTGCTTGATGTATATCTTTTTTTTTATTTAATTTATCTGTCATAAATAAGATTTAATTATTATTATTATTATTATTATTATTATTATTTTTTAATCCATTTTTAGAGCATTTCTTAGAACAATATAAAACATTCTTCCAATCTCTTTCCCATTTTTTTCTCCAAGAGAATGGCTTATTGCAAACAATACAAACTTTAGATGGTAAGTTTTTCTTCAAGATTTTACTCAAATAGGTAAAAATATCCGTAGGCAACAACTAATGCAGGAATTGCACTATAAAGGGTTGCTAAAATCGCAGCTTTTGGGGCAAGAGCAATTGCTGGGAATAAAGCATCACCATCATTTGAAATAGCATTACCAAGCTCTGCAGAAAGAGGAATATAGCCATTTAGATAAAACGTTGCTACAACAACCTGCGGTCCACAACCAGGTAAAAAACCAAATAGAATTGCTACCAATGGAACAAACGGCAGCCATAAATCAAAAAATATTTTTAAATCTAAACTTGTAAAGTACATAAATATTTCAAAGACAAGAAAACCACTTATGACCCAGGTGGTTACAAAATTAGTTGTATCTACTACTCTTGATAATAATCCTCTACTTTTGTCAGTTGAGCATTGAAAATCACTTAATGGATTTAATGACCACATAAATATTGAAAGTATTGCTCCAGCAGAAGCTACAAAAACCAAAATTGAGTTGTAAGCTGGTGAAAATTCTATCTGAAATGCAACTAGAATACCTAAAATAAAACCAGGGATAAATAAAAAAAGCCAAAAGAAATTAAAATTCGATACAAAAGTTTTATTTATTTTTTCAAATTCAACTTTTATTTTTGTCTCTGATTGCAAAAAATTTATGCCATGAATAAAATCAATTATATAACCTGAAATTGATCCAACAATTATTCCAATACCAAATATTAAAAGTCCTGTTGTAGGCTCAATAGCAAGTATTAAAAAAGCTGCATCGCCCATTGTTGCTGTTAACACAGCAACTAAGGATCCAAAAGAAATACGCCCCTGAATATATTGCGTCACAACTATTATAGCTCCACCACATCCAGGTATTGCACCTAAAAAAGCAGCTATACCGACATGGAACTTTTGTGTCTTAGATAAAAAATTCTTTACATCAAACTGTGTTAAACTGTCCAATCCAATAAAAACAAAAAGAGTAAATCCTACAAAAACAGATACTTGGATATAAGCATCTATCATTGATGATCGTATAACTTCTCCAAACTCTCCTCCTTGAAAAACAAGAGAAAGCAATAATAGACCAAAAAAAGATTTCTTTAATAACCTTCCATCATTCTCAAGAATGATCTTTGTTTTTTCATTAATAGCGTTAATTAGTGCATTCATTAAATGTATATATAGCTAATAAATATAGCTATGGCTATATTTTCTGTTAATTTTTACTGATTATTATGTTAAAAAAAAGGATGTCATTCAGCAAAGTCCGAAATGCTCATAAAACAGAAAATACTGAAGATTATTTAGAGCTAATTGCAGAACTTTTAAATTCCAAAGGTGAAGCTCGTATCGTTGATATTGCTGAAAGTTTGGGTATTGCACAAGCCACAGCCAATAAAACAATACAAAGATTACAAACACAGGGTTTCATTAAAAGAGAACCTTATCGATCAATTTTTTTAACTTTTAAAGGTCAAAGAATAGCAAGTGAATCAAAAAAAAGGCACAATATTGTATACAATTTTTTAATAAATCTTGGTTTAGACAAGAATACGGCCTCTGAAGATGCTGAAGGAATAGAGCACCATGTTAGTGAAAAGACACTTCGAAAAATGGATAGTTTTAACTCAAAGAAATAAATTAAATTTGTTGCCAAATCAATTTTATCTAGTGTATAAAAAAAGAAGGGACACGGCGAATATCCCTTCTTTTCATTCTTGGTTTATGGATAGAATATAAACCTAGCTAATAAATACCCGATTCTTGTTTTTGGCTCAAATTTTTTTATAAAAAACCTCAATTTTTAATATTTTTGTAATAAAACAATTTTTATTTTTATTTTATTTTTGAAGTCTTTGTTCATGGGTAAATAATGTAAAGGTCGAGAAATTTTAGTAATTTTTAATAACTTTTGATGTTTTTTTAAAATACTTAAAAAATCCTGTTTCTCCCATAAATCTATTCTATGGGTAAATAGTACCAAGCCTTTTTCTTTAAGATTTTTATTAATATTAGCAAAAAGTTTATCAAAGTTTTTGCAATACGTCATCGAACCAATCAAAGAAATAAGATTAAATTTTATTTTATAATGATGTAATTCTTCAAAGTTTTTTATTTGTAATTTCGTATAAATTTTTTTTTCTAAAGAAATTTTTAAGCTTTTTTTTGAAATATCTGATCCATATATATGGCTTTTTGGATAAATTTTTTTTAATTCAGCACCAAATAAGCCGGTTCCACATGCTAAATCTAAAATATTTTTTGGTTTAAAATTAGTTGTTTCTTTTAAAAATTTAATGCTTTTTTTAGGTGCTTGATAATTCCATAACTTAAGTGTTGCATCATAATTTTTGGACCAATCATCATAATATTTTTTTGTTTTATTCAAATTGCCAACACCAGAAACTAGTGATTTAAAATTACTCATATTTTAAAGAAGGAATCTTTTTTCTTATTTTTTTTACATCAGAAATATTAATGGTTGAGTGAAGAATTGCAGGCTTATTTTTAGTACTATTTACAATGTTTCCCCATGGATCTGCTAAAAGAGAATATCCATAAGTCTTTCTTTTCATATGATGATTTCCACACATACCTGTTGCTACAATAAAAACATTATTCTCTATAGCTCGTGATCTATTCAAAACCTCCCAATGATCTTTTCCGGTTGGTCTAGTAAAAGCAGCAGGAACTAAAATAATTGAACAATCTTTTTTAGCAAGCTGCCTATACAAATTAGGAAATCGTAAATCATAACAAATTGTCAATCCTAATTTAATATTATTAATTTTTGTAAAAATTATTTTATTTCCTGCTTTAAATAAATATGATTCTTGATGTTTTTCATTATTATTAATTTTGACATCAAACATATGAATTTTATCATATGTTTTTTTTATTACTCCATGATTATCAATAAAAAAAGATCTGTTAACTAGTTTGCGTTGTTTTTTTACTTTTAAGAGTAAAGAACCAAGATTTATATTAACCTTATTTTTTTTAGCAAAATTTTTTGCCATTTTTAAAACTGGGCATGTATTTTGATATGGGGCATTTAATAATAAAAAATTTTTATCATTAGTAATAATGTTGGAGCATTCTGGTGTGCAAATCAAATGAGGTTTAAATTTTAATGTTTTTTTAAAATTTTTTTCTAAATTGTTTGCATTCAAATTTGCTATGTGACTAGCAGAAAATTGAATTTGAGATATTCTAAGTTTACCCATTATTTTTACTTATATTTAAATAAAAATATAACAGCACAAATAAATACAACAAATGTTAATAAATACATATTTAATGTTAATGAATATGTTTCAGCTAGAAAACCAATTCCAGCAGGCAAAATCATTGTAGAAGACAATCCAATTGTTATAAGATTAGTCACAGTCATTGGGATACTTTCATTGGATTGTTTAACCGCTTGTCGAATTATTATAGGAACTAAATTTGCAATAGCAAATCCATAAATACATAGAACTGCTAGTATAATGTAGAAGTTATTGGTTAATAAAGACAAAAACATTATAGCTGCGCCAATCATCACAAAGTGACAACCTACAACTTTTTCAGTGAATAAATTAATCAAAGAATTTGAAAATAAATTAGCAAAAATCCCTCCAATGCTAAAAAAGATTAATCCCATACTTGCTAAGTAAAGAGGAGTATTCAAATCTTTTGACAGCCATAATGTCGACCAATCCATAATTATTCCACCTGATCCAAAAACAAAAAATAACAAAAATCCAAATAAAAGAATATTCATCTCTGGTAATTTAAATTTCTCACCTTCACCTTTAAAATCTAAATCTCGGGGTAATCCATAAGAATATACAAAAGAAGAAACTAAGATTGATAAAAAGGATAAGATCGTAAACGATATGTAAGGTTCATAATTATTTCTCATTATTAAACCTGCTAATCCCCCTCCAAGGAGAATTCCTAAATTAAATCCCATAGCATAATACGGTGTTATAATTTTTTTAAAATGTCTTTCAATAAGTTGACTATGTATACCTCCAATTGGTCCAGATGCGCCCCATCCTATTCCACCAGATATAAAAGTTAATAAAAAATAAAAATATGATGAAGAAATAACAGTCAATAAGGCAGAAAATGTAACAATAGGAAAAGCTAAACTCATAACTAATTTAGTTCCATATTTTGGGACTAATATCCTTCCAGCAATTTGGTTAGAAATTATAAAAAAAATTCCAAAAAGTAATATCGCATAGCTTAAATCAGACTCGTCAATTGAAAGTCTCTCCATATTCCAAGGTGTTATTCCAAAATAACAGCCCACGACTATCATTGGATAGGTAGAAGTAATTACAGACGCAATGGTAGCTCTTCTAAAAATTATTTTTTCTTCTAACACAAAATTTTTTACCAACGATGATGCACATCATCAAAAAAATATTCTGTGTAAATATTACTAATTTTTTCCATCAAAGAAGAAATTTCATTAATATTTGAAGAAGAAGTATTTAAATTCACATGATCTTTATTTTTAGCACCCGGAATAACAACACTAACTGCATCATGCATCAAAATCCATCTTAGCGATAATTGTGATAAAGTTATTTCAGTTGGCAAAATATTTTTTAAATCTTCAACTGCATCTAATGCTTTGTTAAAATTAACACCTGAAAATGTTTCTCCAACATCAAATGCATCACCATTTATATTATAATTTCTATGATCATCAGGAGCAAAAGAAGAATCTTTTGAGAACTTACCTGTTAACAAACCACTTGCAAGAGGCACCCTGACTATAATTGCAACTTTTTTTTCTTTTGCTATTTGAAATAATTTTTCAGCAGGTTTTTGTCTAAAAATATTAAAAATAACTTGTATCGATTTTGTATTTGGACGTTTGATACAAGCTAAAGCTTCATCAACTGTTTGAACACTAAATCCGTAATTTTGAATTTTTCCTTTACTCACTAAATAATCTAACATTTCAAATGCATGATCAGATGAATATACTTCGGTTGGAGGACAATGCATTTGTAACAGATCAATTGTTTCAACATTAAGATTTGATAAAGATTGATCTACATAAGACTCCATTAATTCCTTATTATAGTATCCCTCGGCTACATGAGGATTGATTTGTCTCCCAGCTTTTGTTGCCACATAAATTCTTTCAGATACTGATTTAATAAATTCACCTACAAATTTTTCACTTCTACCCATGCCATAGACATCAGCAGTATCAAAAAAATTAACACCATTTTCAAATGATGATTTTAATACTTCTTTAGCTTTATCTTCACTAACTTCTCCCCAGTCTGCTCCAATTTGCCAGCAACCCAATCCAATTTCGGATACGTTCCAATCTAATGATCCAAATTTTCTATATTTCATATTTATCCTACAACTATTTCATCAGTGACTAATGTACCATCCTCAACAATCAATCCCATAGCTCCTGAGTCAAGAAGATTATTTTTATCTTCATATTCTAAAACTAATTTATTTTCTAAATATGCAGAAAGAACATTATCTTTAATTTTAAGAGATAATTTATAATTTTTAAAATATTCTAAATTAAAATCTATCTCCTTTAAAACACTTACTTCATTTACCACTTTTATTAATTGAAGTTTGTTTGAAGAATTAATTACCAGTCCATAGTATCTATTTAAACCTTGTACTCTTACAGCAAGGCCGCCGGTAGTAAGTCTTTGCACTGCTATATCTGCGCTAACAGTATAGTTTTTCCAAGCTTCATTACCCGTAATGATAATCCCTCTCCCACTATCTTTTGTTATTCTAAATGTTCTTGCACCTACTTCCCATTTATCAACAGCATTTACCCAACTTGATTTCCACATAACAGCTTTTGATGTTTTCACACCCCGTTTATGTTCTCCAATATGTTTTGGTTTATAAAATGAACAATCTGGTTCTCCCGTAAATGTTAGATAGTTTATTAATAAGCTGCCAGAATTTGCTTCTTCAGATTCAATAGAAAATCCAACTTGAGTAATTGGATTTCCCTCAGTTGAAGGAATTTTCCATTTTAAGTTATGTGATTTACCTGGATACAAAATTATTTCCTCTGAATTAATTCTTTCATATTGATCATCTTTCCCAAACATATTTATGAAACATTTAACATTGATTGGTTTATCTGAACTTGTAACAAAATTAATTTCAGATTCAATTGTTTGACCAGAATATAATAATGGAGATGAAATAAAATTATAACTTTGAAAAAATCTCTCTCTAGCTTTCCCCGTTAATTCGTGTAACTCTTGAGGAAAAAATACATCTACCAATGCTTCAGAGAAGACACCGGGCGCTACTCTATCAAATTTAATCTCAAGGGCTCTTTTTCCAATCTTACTATCATATTTTATATTTTGTACATGAGTTGAAATGTTCTTATTTTCTTTATAGTTAGCTCTCCACCCTTGAACTGAACCAGGCATTTCAAAATGAAATCTAGATCCATTTTTAGGCTGAACAATTTCCTCATTGTTCATTCTTTTTGCAGTATTAATTACTTTATAAGCTTCAGTTAATGCGTCTGTCTGTGTTTCGCCACCATTTGCCGTAGGGCAATACATTCTATCTTGGATTGGAGAAAGATAATCTGGGCCATTATTTAATCCCTCAAGTCCATTTTTAATTCCCATCAGGCAACCAACATTTCCTGAATTACAATCTGTATCTCGACCTGCAGTATTAACAATCATTAATGTTTTTTGAAGATCATCATCCCCAAATAATAATGATAGAATGATAATAGCATGGTTAGGTATCATGTGACACTCACCTAAATATTTATCATAATCATAGTTTTCAGCTAAAAATTCTCTTGCTTGCATCCAGTCACTATTACCTGATCGTATATTTTGTAATTCTCCAATTACTTTGTAAATCTCAGATGTATTTGGAATATATTTTTTACTTTCATTAATAATTTTATTAATATCTTTTTCAATAAAAGCTAAAGACTCCATAGCGGCTACCATTTGTGCTCCGTAAATCGCTTCGCCATCATGACTTACGCTTGCAGCTTTTTTTGCAAGATCAGCGGCTTTTTCTGGATCTCCTGGTGATACTAAAGCCCATCCATCAATAAATATTTGAGCTCCTATTTGTTGTGCAACAACTTCTCCATTTGTTTCAATAGAACCACTCATTGGAGCGTGAATGCCTGCCTTAAGGTTTTGGAACGCAGTATCCTCAGCTGAATGACCTCTACCTCCCCACCACAAAACAGTTTTATTTTCTATAAGATTATTTAACCAACTTTGACCAATTTGTTTTGGCGTAATGTTTGGATCATAATTATTTTCTCTTAAAGCTCTTAAAAAAGTAAAGGTACCAGTAATATCATCATCTGTTACTACTAAAGGAACATTTAATTTCTCATTTACATAGTAATTAATCTCACCTAACTCTTCTAATATTCTTTCATGAGTCCATTGTTCAAAAGGACGTCCTAGATAAACACCAATTAACTTGCCAAGTACCCCTGCATATACTTTTTCTTCATACACTTTATCTAGTTTCATTATTTCTCCCCTTTTTTTATAAATTTATTCTATAGATATTGAATTACTTTGAATTGCTCCATTTTCAGTTAAAAATCCCATCATACCTTCCTCAAATGGATTAGATGAATCTTCTGCTTCAATTAGTAATTGATTATCAACATAACCTTGAAGTTTATTGCCATCTACTTTAAATTTTAAATCATATTCTTTAAAATATTCTAAATTAAAATCTATTTCATTAAGTGTTTTTAATTCATATTCCATTTTATTAATCTTGAGTTTATTTTTAGAAGTTAACTCAAGAGAATAATATCTTTTTAAACCTTGAGACCTAACAATTAATCCAGCGGCAGATGCAAGAGGAATAGATATCTTTGAAGAAATTGAATAATCTTTCCATGTCTCACTCCCAGTCATTATGTGACCACGACCTATACCCCTTACTACTTTAAATGATTCATTATGTCGGTATTGCCATTTATCTACATCATTGACCCAAGCTCTTTTCCATAATTGACCGTAAACCTCCTCTTTATAAAATATGCCTCTTTTATATTCATCTATATGGTCAGGTCTTCTAAAAGTCATTTTTGGAGTTCCAGAGATATTTAAATAATTAATTAAAATTTTTCCTGAAACATTATCATCAGAATTAATACTAATACCTATCTGTCCTATTGGATTTGCAAAAGTATCAGGAACAACCCATTCAATTGTATTATTTTCTTTACTCCTTAAATTAAAATCATCAGAAGATAATTTGATTAATTTATCTTCTTCTCCCCAATATTTAATAAATAAATTAATTCGCAAATCTTTTTCAGATTGAGATATAATTTGTGCTTTGATCTTTTGTCCAGAATATACAATAGGACAAGCGACATAATCATAATGAAAATATCTTTGAACTTGATAGCCTTCTAATTTTGTAAACCATTCTGGGAAAAAACTATCTACAAAAATTTCACTTGCAAGACCAAATGATAGATCATTAAAACTGACTTGTAACGCTCTCGTTCCATTATCTGATTTATAATCAACATTAGATAAGCTTGTATTTAGATTGTTATCATTTGATTTATCAACCATCCATCCTTGTGTAGATGTTTCCATTTCAAAATTATATCTAGCATTATTTTTGATAACCTTGCTTTCAAGACCATTCATTTTTCTTGTTATATTAATAATGTTCTGACTTTCCAATAAAGCATCAGTCATTGTTTCAGAACCATATGCTGTTGGTAAATAAATGATATCATTTACAGGAGTTATATAGTCTGGACCCTGTTTAATTCCTTCTAATCCATTTTTTATTCCTAAGATACAACCAACATTTCCTGAGTTACAATCTGTATCCCATCCTGCTGTATTGACGATCATTAAGGATTTTTGAAAATCATCATCTCCGAATAACAACGATAAAATAATTAGTGCGTGATTAGGAACGATATGACAATTACCTGGAAATTTACTATACCCATACTTATCTTCAATCTTGGATCTAGCTTGTTCCCAATCTAAATTACCAGAGCTCCAATCTTGGATATCAGAAATCAATTTATAAATTATTGAATCATTTGGAACAAATTTTTTACTGTCCTCTATTATTTTTTTTATATCTTTTTCTATAAATGCATAGGCTTCCATAGCAGCAACAACTTGAGCACCGTAAACAGATTCACCGTCATGACTAACACTCCCTGCTCTTTTTGCTAGATCAACAGCTTGTTCTGGATCACCTGGAGAAACCATTCCCCAGCCATCAATAAATATTTGCGCTCCGATTTGTTCCGCAATTACTTTACCATTTTTAGCAATGGAACCACTTTCAGGTGCGTGGATACCTTGTTTAAGATTCATGTATGCGCTTTCTTCAGTTAAAATTCCTTTTCCTGCCCACGCAAGTACAGTTTGATTTTCTAAACAATAATTTAACCAAGTTTGTCCAATTTGTTTTGGCGAAATATTTTTATCAAAATTAAAATGTTTAAGAGCATTTATAAATCTAAAAGTACCTGTTAGATCATCATCTGTGACATGTATTGGAAAATCAAGTTTATCATTTACGTAATAATTAATTGGACCAAGTTCTTCCATGATCCTGTCATAATACCAACCTTCAAATGGTCTACCTAAATAAACACCAATAATTTTTCCTAGGACACCAGCATAAACTTTTTCTTCAAATACTTTATCTAAATTCATTTTCCTCCCTCCAAATGAATATTATCTCAATTTATAGAAATTTCATCACTAATTATAGTTCCATTTTCAACAATACAGCCTATCATACCTTTTTCAAATTGATTTGATTTATCTTCTACCTCAATTAACAATTCATTGTTAATAAAGCCTTTTAAAAAATTATTATCAGCCTCAAAACGCATAAAGTATTCCTCAAATGGCTCAAAAGAAAAATCTACTTCTTTTAATATTTTTAGACCATATTCCATTTTATTAATCTGTAATTTATTTGTTGATTTAATTTCTAATGAATAATACCTCTGCAAACCCTGAGATCGAATTACTAATCCTCCAGATGATGCTAAACGAAACATTATTTTTGAAGTTACCGAATAATTTTTCCAATCAGAGGATCCTGTAAATACATGCCCTCTTGATGCATTTTTGATTAACCCAAATGAATTTTTTCCATAACTATACCATTTATCTACATCATTTACCCAAGCCAATTTCCATAACTGACCATAATATTTTTCATCATCTGGAATATAAACACCATTTGTTAAAGATTTAATATTATGACTTGTCGTATTTACTTTGTCGTTTTTAATATGCTCAGGTTTTTTAAAAGTCATCTTAGGTATTCCAGAAATATCAATATAATTTATTAATATTTTACCTGATACTTGTTCATCAGATGCAATACTATATCCAAGTTGATTAATGGGATTTGATAATGTATCAGGAATAGTCCATTCTATTTTTTTTGTTCCATTTTCTGAGAAGTAAAATTCCTCCGAGCCTAATTTAAATAACTTATCTCCTTCACCATAATACTTAATAAATAATTTAATTTTTATATTTTTTTTCGTCTTCGATATAATTTCTGTTTTAATTTTTTGACCTGAGTAAACTGTAGGACAACCAACAAAACTGTAAACCATAAGCATCATTTCTTGTTGCTCATTCAATCTTGTAAATTCTTCTGGGAAAAATGTATTCACATATAATTCACTATTAATTCCTTTTGTAAGATTGTTAAAATTTATCTCTAAAGCTCTTTTGCCAATAGCAGAGATATGTTCACAGTTTTTTAAAAAAGTATTTTGATTATTGTTATTTGATTTATCAATCATCCATCCTTGCGTAGATGTTTCCATTTCAAAATTATATCGAGCATTGTTTTTAATAGATTGATGTTCAAGGCCATCTAATTTTCTTCTAATATTAATTATATTCTGGCTTTCAGTTAATGCATCAGTCATAGTTTCTGAACCACGAGCAGATGTAATATATAAAGTGTCATTAACAGGTGTAATAAAATCTGCACCTTTTTGAATGCCCTCTAGACCATTTTTAATACCCATATAACAGCCAACATTTCCAGAGTTACAATCTGTATCCCACCCTGCTGTATTAACAATCATTAACGTTTTTTGAAAATCATCATCTCCAAATAAAAGAGCTAGAATTATCAAAGCATGATTTGGCACAATATGACAAAATCCTTGGTATTTGTCATATCCATAGTGTTCTTCAATTTTGAATCTAGCTTGTTCCCAATCTAAATTACCAGAACTCCAATCTTGAATATCTGAAATTAATTTATAAATCACAGAATTCTTAGGAATGTAACTTTTACAATGCTCAATTATTTTTTTTGTATCGCTTTCAATAAAAGCCATTGCTTCCATAGAAGCAACCATTTGAGCACCATAAACAGACTCACCATCATGACTAACACTCCCTGCTCTTTTTGCTAAATCAGATGCAAAGTCTGGATCACCTGCTGCAATCATTCCCCAACCATCAATAAATATTTGTGCACCAATTTGCTCTGCAATAATTTTACCATTCCTTTTAATTGATCCACTCTCTGGGGCTTCAATACCTTCTTTTAAATTTAAATACGCACTCTCTTCGGTCAATAATCCCTTTCCAGCCCATGCTAAAACAGCCTGATTTTCTAAACAATAATTTAACCACGTATCACCAATTTGCTTTGAAGTTATATTTCGATTAAAATTAAAGTCTTTAAAAGCTTTAATAAAAGTAAAAGTACCATTTAGATCATCATCTGTAACATGAAGAGGTAAATTTAATTTGTCGTTTACGTAATAATAAATAGGCCCAAGTTCTTTCATTATTTTATCATAGGGCCAACCCTCAAATGGTCTTCCTAAATAAACTCCAATAATTTTTCCTAAGACACCAGCATAAACTTTCTTTTCAAAATTATTATCTAATTTCATACTCTTATATTTTTACTCTATGCTTATTGAATTGGATGATAATGTTCCATCTTGTGTAACAAAACCTATCATACCTGTTTCAAAAGAATTATCTTTATCGTGTGTTTCAATTAATAACTTATCATCAACATAACCCAATAATTTATTTCCATTCACTTCAAATTTTAATTCATATTCCTTATAAAACTCAAAGTTAAAATCGATTTCTTTTAATGTTTCTATTTCATAAAACATTTTATTAATCTGCAGTTTATTATTGGAAGTAAGTTCTAAAGAGTAATATCGCTTTACTCCTTGAGATCTAATTATTAATCCTCCAGCTGATGCTAATGGAAAGTTCACTTTTGAAGTAACGGTGTAATCTTTCCAGGAAGATGATCCTTGTAAAATATGACCTCTACCAACTCCATTGATAATTTTAAATGACTCTAACCACCTATATTGCCATTTATCGATATCATTTACCCATGCTCTTTTCCATAATTGACCATAAAATTCTTGGTTAAAAAAATATCCATTTTTTGATGCATTTTCTATGTGTTCAGGTCTTTTAAATGTAACTTTTGGTGTGCCCGTAATATCAAGAAAATTAATTAGTAACTTTCCTGAAGTATTAACATCTGCTGATATGACAAATCCAATTTGTCCAATTGGATTTGCATGTGTATCTGGAACTATCCATTCAATTGATTTTACTTCATTATTTGAAAGCTCATATTCTTCAGCATCTATTTGTTTTAATTTATCTTCTTCACCCCAATATTTTATAAATAAAGTAACTTTAATATTATTTTTACTTTTTGAAATAATTTCAGTTTTAATCTTTTGTCCACTATGGACAATTGGACATCCAACAAAGTCATAGTGAAAAAATTTCTGCCGCTGAGATCCTTTTAGTTCAGTAAACCAGTCTGGAAAAAATGTATCAACATAGGCAACACTTGAATGCCCGATTGACAAATTAGAAAAGTCAATTTCTAATGCTCTTTCACCAATCTTGGTTTCATAAGGAACATTAGTGATTGTAGTATTTAAATTATTATCATTAGTCTTATTAATTTTCCAAGCTTGAGTAGAGCCTGGCATTTCAAAATTATATCTTGCATTTTCTTTTACTATCTTGTTTTCCATACCATTAATTCGTCTAGCAATATTAACAATATTTTGACTTTCTCTTAATGCGTCAGTCATCGTTTCAGCACCATTACTTGTTGGAAGAAAAATTGTATCATTAACTGGTGTAATATAGTCGGGTCCGTCTTTAATACTCTCTAATCCATTTTTAATTCCAAGAAAACATCCGACATTTCCTGAATTACAATCTGTGTCCCAACCTGAAGTATTTACAATCATTAAGGATTTTTGAAAGTTATCATCTCCAAATAGTAATGCTAAAATAATTAATGCATGATTTGGTACAATATGAACGCCGCCTATAAATTTTTCATAACCATAAATATCATCTATTTTTTCTCTTGCTTGTTCCCAGTCTAGATTACCAGAACTCCAATCTTGAATATCAGATATAAGTTTAAAAATTGTTGAATCTTTAGGGATATATCTTTTGCAATGCTCAATAATTTTTTTTGTATCTTTTTCTATAAACGCCATTGCTTCCATTGCAGCAACAACTTGAGCAGCATAAACAGATTCACCATCATGACTTACACTTCCAGCTTTTTTTGCAAAATCAGCTGCTTGATCTGGATCACCTGGCGAAACTAATCCCCATCCATCAATAAATATTTGAGCACCTATTTGCTCAGCAACAATTCGACCATTTGTTTTTATAGAACCACTATCTGGAGCATGAATACCTTGTTTAAGATTTTGATAAGCGGTATCTTCTGATGATGTTCCTTTACCACCCCACCATAAAACAGCTTGGTTTTCCAAACAATAATTTAACCATGTTTGACCAATTTGTTTAGAAGAAATATTTTTATTAAAATTAAAATCTTTTAGAGCGTTGATGAATCTAAACGTTCCAGTCAAATCATCATCGGTGATTTGAACAGGCATATTTAATTTATCATTTACATAATAATTAATTGGGCCTAATTCTTTTATAATTCTATCATACCACCAACCCTCAAAAGGTCTGCCAAGATAGACACCTATGATTTTACCTAAAACTCCTGAATATACTTTCTCCTCATATTCTTTGTTAAGTTCCATCTTCCTCCCATTAAACTAACCTTTTGTAGCACCACTGGTTAACCCAGCGATGAATCGTCTTTGAAAAAACATAAATAAAATAGCAATTGGTGCAGCCATTAAAATAGATGCAGCGCTCACTAGTCCATAATCATTTGCAAACCTGCTTTGAAAAGCAAATAATATAGATGAAATAGGTTTATAATCATCCGTAATAATAAAGGTAATTGCAAATAAAAATTCGTTCCAAACATTTAATGATACAATTAAAGCTGTAGTTAAAAATACAGGCCAAGATAATGGTAACGCTACTCTTGTAAATAATTGCATTGTTGAAGCTCCATCAAGTTTCGCAGCTTCAAAGAGTTCAGTTGGTAATTGAAGCATATAGGATCGAATTAAAAAAGTTGCAAAGGGTGCATTTAAGGCACTATAAATAATAATTAACCCAATCCTTGTGTCCAGAAGATACAAGCTTTTCCACATAAGAAATAATGGTAAAATATATAATTGTGCGGGTATACTAATTCCAACTAATAGATATAAACCAACAACAACTGTTTGAATGCCTCTAGGATTTAAAGCGGCTAAACTAAATGCAGCAAGACCAGAAACTGTTAAATTTAAAATTAACGTTCCTACAACAAGAGTCATTGAGTTAAAAAATATTTGAGTATAGTTACCATTTACCCAAGCATCATAATAATTCATCAATCTTATTTCAGATGGAAAGCCCAAAGGATTGGAACCAAATTCCTCAACAGGTTTTACAGAGTTAAAAATTAATACTAGTAATGGCAATATAATAGTTAAGGCCATAAAAAATAAAATGGAATGGTTTATATAACTAGATCTTTGTCTAAATTTTGCAGTTGCCATTTGTAATTTTTATACCTCCCAACCCAAACGCCTTAGAAGTGCAAAGAAGCCAACTATTATACCCACATAGAAGAACATCATAACACCGATAGTAGATGCATAGCCAACATTCATTCGTTGAAACGCTTGAGAGTATAGATGATTAGCTACAACTTCTGAGCTATATGCTGGGCCTCCCATTGTTAAAATATAAACATAATCAAATGTTGGAACAGACCAAATAATTATAATGATTAAAGATAATATAAAAATTGGTCTTATCATTGGTATAGTAATGTATCTAAATTTTTGAAATTTCGTTGCACCTTCAATATCTGCAGCTTCATAAAGAGACTCATCTACTTGATACATACCAGTTAAATAAATGATAACTAAGAAACCCCAGAAGTGCCACATGTCAACCCAGGCAACGGCGTATAACGCTGTTTCTTTCATAGCAAAAGGTGATTTTGAGAGAAAATCAATACCTTGGTTTTCAAACCATCCGCCCAGTCCATGTTTTGGATGAAAGATATATCTCCAAATTAAACAATTAACTATACTTGCTAAAATATAAGGGAAAAAATAAACGAGTCTGTAAAAAAGCTGCCCTCTTTTAATTCCAGTTAAGAGATAAGCTATGATCAAAGCGACAATTACTGGAATAGTTAAAAACATTATTGTCCATATGAAATTATGATAAACAGCCTTTTTGAAAATTCTATCCCTAAATAATTCTTCAAAATTTTCTAAACCTACATAGTTTATTTTTCCAAAACCATTCCAATCAGTTAAACATAAGAGTAAACTGAGTATAGATGGAAATGCTATAACAAAGAAATGTATGAACAATACTGGCATTAAAAAATACCATGATATTGCGTTTATATTAGTCAAAAACTTTGGCATATTTTTTATATTTTTAAAATAAGGGGAATAAAATTCCCCTTATTGAAAATAAATTGGAATTATCTTTTTCCAACTGGAACTAATGCATCGTCTTCACGTGCTTTGTCCCATAGTCTTTGTGATTCTTCCATGAACTCAAGCGGAGTAATATCCCCTGCCCAAACAACTTCCATATCTTTCCAAATGTGAACACCTGGATCATTAGGATAGAAAGTCCATGTCGTGTAACCATAATTTCCAGATCCTGTAGCTTCAGCAAATTCAGTTAAGAATCTTTTTTGTCTTGGATCAATATTTGGATCAAAGTCACTGTCTTCATAATGTAGTGGCATCAACCATGCGCCGTAGCCTAATTGACCAGTTACACTAAGAACTCTTGCTCTATCTGATAGAATCCAATCAATAACCTTTGCAGCAGCTTCAGGATTTTTAGATGCAGCATTTACTGACATTGTTCCACCTGTTGCAAGTTGATAATTTGGTCTATCTCCTGCTTGAGGATGAAGTATAGGCAAAGCAGCCCAATCCCAATCATCAGAACTTTCAGCAAAGTTTGTAGCAGTTACATTGAAGCCCCAAGTTCCGATCATTAACATTGCTGATTCTCTGTTAACAAATTCACCATTGAAGTCGTCCCAACCTAGAGAGTAATATGTCTCTAAACCACCAGACCAATAACCATCATCGACCATGTGTTTTCTTAAAAGTTCAATTGACTCTACAAATTCTGGATCAGTCCATTTTTTTTCACCAATTAATGCTTTGTAAACATTATCTGGTCCAGCGTAAGTGTTAAAATAGTTACCTACTAAGTGCTCGTGTGTTGGCTGCCAACCAGTAGATCCATAAGCATAAGGATTCATACCTTTAGCTTTTATTTTTGCAGCTAATGCTTCAACCTCTTCTAAATTATTAGGTAGACTCCATCCATTTTCTTCGAACAACGTTTTATTATAAAAATAAATCATTGTTTCATAGTTTTTTGGAATTGAGTATAGTTCACCATTAAACACACCTGAATTGTAAGCCCACTCTAAAAGTTTATCTTGCCAACCATATTGATCAGCATACTCTTGCAATGATTTTACAAGTCCAGCATCTTGATAAATTTTTATGTAAGATGCACCTGGTGTATCAAAAATATCAGGACCACTTCCAGAAAGAAGAGCTGGTCTAATTGTATCGTTGATATCTTCTTTAAAAACAACTTCTAATTCAATATCATCATGTTCAGCATTAAATGCGTCAACAAAGAATTCTTGTACTACTGGGTCAGTTGTTGCATCACTTTCCATCCACCAGACTACTTTTGTAGCAGCAAACGTTGAAGTTGCAAAAAATGCAGTAAGAACAAAAGATAAGAAAAAATTAAAAATTTTATTCATCATTCCCTCCATTAATAGAAAAATTATACCCTAAATATGAACCCTGTAAATCTATTTATGCAAGATAATGAATAAAAAAATCAAGTAATATATATGTTTGCGGCATTTTTTTTATAGCAAAAATATCATTTGTTCCCTTATTAAATCAAAAAAATAGTTAAAGGAAAAATAAAAAACTAAAACAAAAAAAATTATTATAATTGACCATATTAAAAATTTATTCATTTTTTGTTTTTATAAAATAGATATTATTTAAGTATAATAAATATAAATTTTAATATATTAACAAATTTCAACTGTAATTATGAAAAACAAATTATTTGATATTTGGAAGCAAGATAAGGCTTCAATAAATGCTTGGTTATCGATACCAAATTCTTTTACTGCTGAAGCCTTTGGGAAAATGGGCTGGGATTCAGTAACTATCGATATGCAGCATGGCCAGAATGATTATTCAAGTTCAATTGCAATGATTCAAGGGTTAACTAATAGTGATACTGTACCTATGACAAGAGTTCCATGGAACGAGCCAGGTATTATTATGAAGATGTTAGATTTAGGCATTCAAGGAATTATTGCACCAATGATTAATACTAAAGAGGACTGTGAAAAGTTTGTTTCATATTGTTATTATCCTCCAATAGGTCAAAGAAGTTTTGGTCCAATGAGAGCTCAAGTAGTTTATGGTTCAGATTACTATCAACACGCAAATGATAATATTGTAAGTTTGGCAATGATCGAAACGAAACAAGCAGTTGAAAATTTAGATTCCATTCTTTCAGTTCCAAATTTGACTGGTATCTATATTGGGCCTGCAGACATGAGTTCTTCTTATGGCTTACCGCCTAAATTTGATGTTCGTGAAGATCCAGTATTTTCAAACATTAAAATGATTGCAAAAAAAGCAAAAGAAAAAGGAAAGATTGCAGGTATCCATAATGGATCAGTAAAGTATATGAAAGAAATGATGGAATATGGTTTTCAATTTACCACCTTACTTTCTGATTTTAGAATGATGACATCACATGCTGAAAGTTTATTAAAAGAATTGAAAGATGTAGATACTAAATCTGATAATACTAGCGCATATTAATTGTCGCTTAATTACTAACTAGATCCTCTTCCATTTTAATTAATTCAAACCATCTATTCTCTTTTGTATTGAGATCATTATTAAGAACTTCCATTTTGGAAGTTATTTCTTGATAACGTTCAAAATTTTCCAAATATAGGTTTGTATCCTTCAATTCATTTTTAATATCTTCTAATTCTTGTTGAATATTTTTTATTTGGTTTGGTAATTGCTCTAATTCATATTGAAACTTATACGATAATTTATGTTTTGAACTTTTTACTTTGTTGTTTTCTGAATGTGATTTTTTTGTTTCTTTATTTTTAGCAACTTGTTGATTTTCAGATTTCAAAAAATCACTATATCCTCCAAAAAACAATGAAACATTTCCATCTTCTTTGAAATGTAAAATTTTGTTTACAGTTTGATCTAAAAAATCTCGGTCATGCGATACTATTAGTAATGTTCCATTATAATTGGATAACATTTCAGTTAACAGATCTAGCGTCTCTAAATCTAGGTCATTTGTTGGCTCATCTAAAATAAGTCCAGTTTTGGGATTAGCTAATACTTTTGCTAAAAGTAACCTATTTTGCTCTCCTCCTGATAATGTTTGTATCGTATGATTAACATTCTTAGGATCAAACTGAAAATCTTTCACATAGCTACAAACATGCCTATCTCTTCCTTGAACTTTTAAATAATCACCTCCAGAGGGAACTAAAATATCTTTAATTGATTTTCTTCCATTAAGATCATTACGCATCTGATCAAAATAAGAAAATTCTAAATTTTTTTTCAACTTAATTTTACCTTTAGTAATTTTTATTTCATTAAGAATTGTACGAAGAAAAGTTGATTTACCACTCCCATTATTCCCTAAAAGACCAATACGATCATTTTTTGAAATTTTAATAGATAAATTTTTAAAAACAAATTCACTTTGATTTGGATATTTCACAAAAACTTCTTGAAGTTCAGCAATAAACTTAGATTGATCTGCAGATTTTTTAGAAACTTGCGGTCTTAAAGATTTAATTGCACTTCTGTATGAAGCTTCATCCTTTTCTAATTGCGCTTTTAATTCTTTCGCTCTTTTTAATCTTTTTTCATTTCGCTTAACTCGCGCCTTTACTCCTTTATTTGCCCACTCTAGTTCAATATTGACAAATTGCTTTCTATTTTTCAATTCTCTATATTCTTGATCTAGTAACTCCTCTGACCATTTGTCAAAATCCTTAAATCCCCTTGGGCTTACTCGTAATTTTCCTCTATCTATCCAAAATACTTTATTCGTGAAATTGCTTAGAAAAGTTCTATCATGACTCACACATATAATTGTCTTATTTAAATTACGTAAATAACTTTCTAGCCATTCAATACATTGTAAATCTAGATGATTAGTTGGCTCATCTAATAACAAAACATCGGAGTCTTTTAATAAAGATCTAATTAAATAAACTTTTCTTTTTTGACCTCCTGAAAGATCTTCAACATTAGCAAGTTTATCTAAATTGAGTTTATTGCAAAATATATCAACAAAATGTTTATTTTGTTCATTAAGTAAGTCTGAAAAATTCTCTTCAATGGTTTTGTTATCTAGTTTTTCAAATTTTTGATTAAAGTATCCAACTTTAAGACCAGGGTAATTCCATAATTCTCCTGCATCTAAATCTTGATCACCATAAATTGTTTTCATTAAGGTAGTTTTTCCTACACCATTCTTACCAACGAGTGCAATCATATCACCCTTGTGTAAATTTAGGTTTAAATCTTGAAAAATTACTTTTTTTCCAAACTTAATTTCTACTTCTCGGAGAGAAAATAATAAATCACTTGCCACGAATTAAAGTCTTATATAATTTTATAATAAACAACTATAAAATCTAATATCATAAATATTATAAACAAAATTGCGACTCTAAGTAGAGACCATTGACCTTTAGGGAAAATATATTCAAAAAATTTCATAATTAACTCTATAATTGATTTTTTGAATGAAGAAAATTTAAATTAGCGGGCAAATGCCCGCATAATTATGATCTACTATAAATGTAAAAAGCTAACGTAAATAAAGCAGTTAAAACAACATTTACATACGGTGTAGCACCAGCAATAACTCCTGTTACAATATGGAATAAGATAATCCCAGTAAATAAAAGACTACCAAAAGCAAATAACATTCCAATTGATTTCAGATTTTCTGCAGCAATATCAGGAAATCTCCAGCTCCAAATACCAACTACAAAAAGCACAACTCCTGTAAACTGACCAAATGTAATTAAATCTGGCGTAGCTTCCCAACCAGTACCAAGTGCAATCCAAATTGATCCCAAAAATAATGAGCCTAACCCATTAACTATTAATACAACACCTTGAATTTTGAAAAGTAAACTAAGATTCATTTATCCTCCTTCAAATATTAAGAACTAAATATTAAAGATAAAGATTCTGTAAAAACTTTTTGTATTAATTTATAATACTAAAAAATCATTATTTTTCATTTAATCGTAACCATTTAATACAATCTTCAAGTCTATCATCACCCCAGAATACTTCCCTTCCATCGTATATAAATGTAGGACTTCCAAAAACTCCTTTTTTATAAGCATATTCTGTATTGCTTAAGTATTGATCTTTTATTTCCTGATCGTTTGCTTTTTTTAAGGTCTCATCAGCATCTAAATTAAGCTCTTGAAAAATTTCATTTAAATTTGGCTGAGTAGCTGGTTCTTTGCCTTGCTGAAACCATCGTTGATATGTTTTATAAACGTAGTCAACACCCCAACCCTCATTCATTCCAAGAATGGCAATTTGATTTGCTAAATCAAATTCTTTTAAAGGATAAGGAGCAGGAACCTTAGCTTCAAAACCGTAAAATTGTGCTCGTCTATCTATATCTCTCCACATGTAATCTGATTTTATTTTTTTAGCTGGCGGCGTGAATGGAATATTATCCATATCCATCATAATTTTTCGAACACTGAAAGGGTGCCAATTGAATTTGATATTTTCTTTTTTTGCTACATCATGCAATCTATTAACTGTTAAATAAGTATATGTACTGCCAATAGAAAACCAAAAATTTATTTCTTTCATAAAGAATCCTTCTAAACTATTTTTTTTTATTCGATAATAATTTCTTCAGGTGTTGTATCATTATCAATTACTGGATCCCAAGTAATACCACTCTTACCTGATCCAAACTTAGCACCTTTATTGGTAAAAGGTAATTTATATAATTCTGAATTTAAATATTTTTGCAATTTAGGAAGTTGTATAAAATTATTAAAGAAGTCAGATACGAGTGGAAATCCTGCTAATTCAAAAATATTTTCATCTTTAGCATCTTTGATAAAATTATAATGAAATAAAAATTTTTTATATAAATCTAACGTATCGAATAGATTAAAATCAGGAGCAGAAATATTGTTACCTACAAGAAATGTTTTTACAAGATTATCATCTTTTGCATTTAACCAATGTTCAAATTTTTGTAATTTTCCTGAGTTAGAATTTTCAAATGCAGAAGTAAAAACTTCTTTTGCAGCTTGCAATTCGTCTTCTTCTGATTGAAAATGAGTATAAGCAAACTTTGTTACAATATTTCGCAAATCTACACTTTCTTGAAGTAGTTGTTCACATTCTAATTCTTCGTGCATATTTTCTCCAAACATTCCTAATTCTTTTCCTAAAAAGGTAAGACATGTATTAGAATGTGAAATAACAAATTCTTTATTATCTTTTATAAATTGCAAGTAAGGTAAATTGATTAAACTATTTTTATTTTTTAAATTTATTTTATCATTATCATGCCAAGAACTACCTTCATAAATTATTTCACCATTTTCTTCTTTGGGTAGTACTTTATAAATTTTAGCAACTAACGGTGTTCCAGCATAAATAATCATTTGTCTGGAGGCAGATCCTAAGCCTTTTGTACTCCAATAACCTAGTATAAATTTATTAATTTTTGAGGACATAACTTAATTTTTTATAGTTAAGATTACTCTAAACTCAAGTCAATCAATTCACAAATAATTAAATTTTAATATTTTAATTAATATGAAATATTTTTAACTTAGTATCCTTATTAATAATCTAAGAAGGAGGTAATATGATGATTGTTGCATGGAAATATAGAACGACTTTTGAGAATGCTTATGATTCTTTTGAAAAGATTTCAAAATTTCAAAAAAGTGCCGGCGCAGATTGGGTAAATATGTATATTACAACCGGTGCCGACAATGGATCTTTTTTAACAGCTGTTGGTTTTGAAAATATGAAAGCCTATGGAAAAATGGACGATATGTGGAATGCTCCAGATAGCGGAATGGATAAAATGATGGCTGATAACTTAAGTAAAACACAATTGGTTGAAACTGTTAATTTAACTAAGATGGTTGGAAATATTGATGAAGATCAATCACCAGAAGTTTTTTCAAACTTTATCTTTGAATGTGATGATGTTCAAGCGGTTAGAGATAGTCACGAAATTGATTGGAAATATTACAAAGAAGGTGGTTGTACAGGAATAGACATACATCGAATGAGTGGTGGAGATTATGCTTCTAATAATATATTTATGTTTTGCGCAAGATTTAAAACCATGGAAGATTTAGGTGCAAATTGGGATCATATGGGGCAAACTTCTTATGGCAAAGATCTTGCAGGCTATCATTCAAAAATTAAAATAATCAAAAATTTCAATGCGAGAAGCCTAAAATTTGAGAGGTTTAAATAATCTAATTTGATAATTTTATTACAAAAAAACATGGGATAACTAATTGACAGCCTATAATTGCTGGCGCAAAAATAGAAACTGTTTCTGAAATAAAATTAGCGGACTTGAATCCGCTAATTACATTTCTTTTCATTAAAAAATTTTGTGATATTACCTAAATTGAGCTGATATAGTATAATGGTTATTACAGGCCGTTGGTAACGGTCAGACCCAAGTTCGATTCTCGGTATCAGCACCACTCTTGATGAAATATATATTTATAATATTAGTTTTATTTATAAATTTTGAAATAATGGCTAAACAAATATTAGAACTCAATTGGCAAAAGAGATTGCTAATTATATCTTATCAAAATGATGGAGATCAGATATTTATAAAAACAACAAAATTTATTTCAGATAACAAATGTGAAATTGAGGATAGAAATTTACAAATAGTATTTTTTGAGAAATTTAAGAATAAAAATTATATAATTCCAAAATTTATCAAGAGTAAATATGGAATCTGGTTAATTGGTTATGATGGCAATGTGAAAGATTACAGTATTGATGACTCTATTTTACCAAGATTATTTAATTTAATTGACTCTATGCCTTTGAGGCAAAATGAAATGAAACATGATAAATGTTAAATTAAAATTAGTTGTAAATTAACTGTATATTTTTCTCTCAAAATTTTTAAAAATTTCTTCACATTTTTTACTAAAATATGGTTTTGTTTGCATAAAAATAGAGGCAGCTAGTTTATTTTCTAAGTCAATCCAAAAAAAAGTATTAAGAAGTCCTGTCCAAAAAAGACTATTCTTAGGCCTACCTTCATTTGTCTTTTCAGTATTAATCATGAATCCATATGAAAATTTTTTTTGAATTTCGGAATTGAAATCAGCAATATTTGAGATGTCTGGCATGACACTATTTAGTTTATTCGTATTTAAACTTCCTATTTGATTAGTAGTCATATTTTTAAAATTTTCTTTGCTCAACAATGTGTGATTATTTAATTTACCTTGATTCAAAAATATTTGCATAAATTTTGAATAGTCTCTTGGTGTGGAAAAAAGACCTCCTCCTCCAGCATGAAACTGGTTAGATTTTTTTGAATTATGAAATTCTAATTCATCATCCTCAATAAAATATTCATTGTTTTTATTTATGGAGTGTTTAATTGCTATATTTTCAAAGTCTTCTTTAGTTAAATCAAAACTTGTTTTTGTCATATTTATTTTTTTGAAAATATTTTCACTCATATAGGTTCCCAGTTTTTGGTTAGTAATCTTTTCAACTAAGTTACCAAGTACATCAATATTAATTCCGTATTTCCACTTTGAACCAGGATTGAATAAAATTGGAGCATTCAAGAAACCTGAGTCATCATCGAATAAAGAATTTAATAGTTTTAAATTCACTAATTCATTTATTTCTTTATCCCAAATCTCATAACCATAACCTGCAGTATGATTTAATAGGTGTTTGATTTTTATTTTATTTGTTGGATTAGTATAAATTGGATTATTTACTTCAAACGAATTTATAATTTGTATATTTTTATATTTTTCAGAAATATCTTCAATATTTGTGTCTAAATTTATGAACCCATTCTCTATTAATTGGAAAATGCAAAGTGAAGTTATAGGTTTAGTCATTGAAGCAATTCTAAATAATGTATTGTGATTTATTTTTTCTTCCGAATTAATATTTTTAAAACCGTAATAACCTTCATATAAAATTTTCTCTTGATCAACTATAATTGCAGCTATTGAAGGAACTTGAAGATTTTCAACAGTTGCTAATAAAAAATCGTCAATATTTTTAATATCCATAAAATTAATTTATATTTTATTAATATTTTTTGAAATCAATATTAAGTTTAAACAAGATATAATTGAAAAAACTATGGCATTTACAGTTATGATATTAAGATTAGTTTCCCCAGGACTATCAGTAAATACATATCTCCAGAAATTAAGTGCTGCTAAAATTTGAAAAAGGGTAATTATAGAAATAAGTGGAAGTTGTTTTTCAAGACCTCTAAATATTATAATTAATAGAGCTATGATGAATGTGGTAAAGATAATTCCAATTAATTCTGATAAACCAGCAACGGCGTGATTAAAAAAACCTAAGTTATTGATTGCAAATTCATCAGTAAATACAAGAAGTTGAGTTGCATAATATGCAAAAAAAATAATATTAATGATGATAATGAAAACATCTATTTTTTTGATCATAACTGTGTATCATAGAACATGATAAAAAAATCAATATGGAAATTACGTTATACTATTTTAAAATACCTTTTTGGAGAGCAGAGGTAACAAGATTAGCTCTATTTATAGGCGATATTCCTTTCAATGATTATCGAGTAGAAGGAAAAGAAATAGATAACCTTAAAGGAACGGGATTATTGCCGAATAAACAAATAGCTCCTTTTAAACAATTGCCAGTATTAGATGTTGATGGAAAAATAATTGCTCAAACAGGAGCAATTGCCAGATTTTGTGGAAAGTTATCAGGCTTATATCCAAAAAATAATGATTTTGAAGCAGCACAAATTGATCAAATAATTGATGCGGCACAAGACATTAACTATATGGTAACTCTGTCTGGAAGAGATAAAGAAAAGGAACGGTTAGAATTAGCGAGAAAAATATTAGCAACAAAACATTTACCAAAATGGTTTCAATTTCTAGAAAATTTACTTTCAGAAAATAAAGATTCTAATTTCTTTGTTGGTAACAAAATTTCTATTGCTGATTTAGCAATTTGGAGATTACTTGGATGGTTAAGTTCGGGACTTTTAGATGGTGTTCCAACTAACATTTTAGAACCATATGAGAAATTAAATAAATTGAGAGAAGAAGTAAATAAGCATCCAAAAGTTAATGAATGGATGCTTAAAACGTATGGAAAAATAATTTAAAGTAATTCTTAAGTTTTTTTATAAGTTCCAGAGGCTTCAGCTGCTTTTTTTATGGTACTAACCATATCAAATTTTGTATCTAAAATGATTAATTCATTTAACATTCCTGATTGTAAAGCTGTAACCTTCATAGCAAGCATTGATTCATAATCACCTTCTGCTGTAGCAATCATGTCAAAGTCACCTCTTACAAATTCTAAACTATGTAATTTACCTCCTGCTTTTTCAGCAGCACTTCCAACAATCGCAGCTCTATCTTGATCTGGGTTACTCATATAACCTTTAATGTATTCTGGACTTAATTTCCCGATTAAATAAAATTTATTCATATTACTCCTTTCAATTTGATGTTATTGATTACTAAAAATAATAAGTGAAGTTAAAATAAAAAAATTAATAAATTATGACAGCTTTAAGCGTAAATGTGAATAAATTTGCTTTAGTGAGAAATGCAAGAGGTGCTGACTTACCAAACTTGATTGATATTAGTAATAAATGTTTAAACTTTGGTGCTGATGGCATTACAGTACATCCTCGACCTGATGAAAGACATGCAAAATTTTCTGACCTAGAGCCATTAAAAAATTTATTGGCAAAATTTGAATATAAAGAGTTCAATATAGAAGGATATCCATCAGATTTTTTTGTTAAAAAAGTAATTGAGGTTAAACCCAATCAAGTCACATTAGTGCCAGATCCACCTGGTGCATTAACCTCTTCATTTGGTTGGGACTGTCATGAAAATAGACAATTTCTAAGAGATATTGTTAGTGAATTTAAAAAAAATAAAATTCGTGTTTCAATTTTTATAAATCCATCGATTAAAACACTTGAAAATTTAGAAGTTATAAATACTGATAGAGTTGAACTTTATACATACGATTATGCTCATAATTTTACAGAGAATAAAGTTACTGCCATAAAGTCCTATATAGATGTATCAACATATTTAAAAAAAGAATTTCCTAAAATTAAATTAAATGCAGGCCATGATTTAAATTTGGAAAATTTAAAATTTTTCTTAGAAAATATTAATAATATCGAAGAGGTTTCTATAGGTCATGCACTGATCTGTGATACCTTTGAATATGGTTTAGAAAAAACAATTAAAAAATATTTATCTCTAACAAAAATTAAATGACTTTTATCTTTTGGCTTCAATTTGCCTTAGTATGTATTGCTGGAGCTATGTCTCCTGGGCCTAGTTTGGCATTAATTATCAGAAACAGTGTTACAATTAATAGAAATGCTGGCATTCTGACTTCTATTGGTCACGGGATTGGTATGGGTGTGTACGCAATTTTTGCAGTAACTGGACTAATAATTATTTTAACAACAAATGAAATACTATTTCAATTTATACAAATTATTGGAATTTTATTTTTATTATTTATAGGGTTTCAATTTCTTTTTAAAAAAAATCAAGAAATTGAATATATAAATAATCAAAAAAATTTTAATTCATTTTTACAGGGTTTTTCTATAGCAATTTTAAATCCTAAAATTCTTATATGGTTTTCAGCAATATTTTCACAATTTGTAAAAATGGATGCATCCTTTTTTTCACACTCAATTCTTGTCATCACTGCATCTGTAATAGATGGAATTTGGTATATTATTGTTTCAGTTGTAGTAACAAGTTATGGAATGGGCAATTTTTTTCAGAGAAGAAAAAACTTTATTCAAAAAACATCAGGAATAATTTTAGTTTTAATTGGTATACTTCTAATTATAGATTTCTTCCAAAACTCTTAAGATATTTTTTCCCATAATTTTTTCAATTTCACTATTTTTATATCCTCTTTTTTCTAAACTTTCTTGAATTATCATGTGATCTAGACAATCATTCCATTTATTTGGCAAACAATCAAGACCATCATAATCACTGCCTATTCCGACATAATCAATACCTATTTGATTAATTACATACTCAATATGATCAACAAATATTTCAATACTCGGGCATATATTTGCTAATTTTTTTTGAAGAAAATGTTGTTTTGCGATCCATTGAGATGTTTTGTTTGAATATTTTCTTTCAATAGAATTTAATTCATCAATATATTTTTTTCTTTCTTTAGTTTCTCTTTCTTTAAAAGATTTATCAATAAAAAAAGGGTATGGATTAAGACCAATCAAACCATTTACTTTTTTAATAGCTTCAATTTGATCATCTTTTAAATTACGAAAATGAGGACACAAATTATACACACTAGAATGCGAGGCTATAAAAGGTTTAGTACATATTGATGCAATGTCCCAAAAACTTTTCTCTCCAATGTGCGAAACATCGACTAGCACATTATTATCTTGGCAAATAGAAATAACTTCTTTCCCAAATTTGTTTAAACCATGGCTTTTAAGTTTTGACAAATTGTATGTCTCATCATAATTTGATGAAACCCAATCCAAAGAATGATTCCAGGTTGGGCCGAAATAGAAAAGACCCCTTTCAATAAAATGATATAAATTATTGATATCATTTTCTAAACCCTCTCCTCCTTCCATTGAAATTGGAAGTATTAACTTATTTTTATCTATTGCTTCATTAATGTCCGCTAGTTTTTTTGGAATGACAATTTCTTCATGTGATGAAATTCTTTCAATCTCATCATACATTTTATCAGCTCTTTTAAAAAAATTTGGTTCTTTAGAATTGCTTGAGACCCAAATAATTAAAATTTCTAAATCAATCTCAGATTTTAATAACCTTGGTATATCCGTATGCCCGTGTGATGTAAGTTTAGTAACATCTTCACCTTCAATAACTCTTTGCACAAGATCATTATGCAAGTCAGCTACAAACATTTAATTATTTAATAATCTCCATTTTAATTATTTTATCTGGATCGGCAGGTGGCTCACCTCTTGCGATATTATCAACAAATTCCATACCTTCCGTAACTTGAGCCCAAACGGTATATTGACCATCTAAAAAAGAGCAATCATTAAAACAAATGAAAAATTGACTATTGGCGCTGTTAGGATTTTGAGCTCTTGCCATTGATACTGCCCCTCTTCCATGATTCTCAGAAGAAAATTCTGCCTCAATATCCGGAAGTTTTGATCCACCTGTGCCTGCTCTTGATAAATTGAAATTATCATTACTTGAATTTCCAAATTCTACATCACCGGTTTGAGCCATAAAGCCATCTATAACTCTATGAAAAACAACTCCATCATATTGTCCTTCTTCAATAAGTTGTTTGATTTGTTTTACATGTTTTGGTGCTACGTTTGGTTTTGTCTCTATTACAACAACACCATCCTTAAGTGTCATATGAATAGTATCTTTCTTTTCATCAGCCATTGAAATCCCCCCTTTTAAGAATATTGAGAATATGAAGATGAAAATAAATAGTTTTTTAAGTTTATTCATATTTGTTTTCTTTACCTTCACCCAAATTGTTTTATATATATGTAATGCACATCTTTGAAGAAAATATCAAGAAATTAGATCTAAAAATTCCAGATATGCCAACTCCACTTGCAAATTACGTACCCTTTAAGGTTGCAGATAATACTGTTTATATATCTGGTCAAGGACCAGTAATTGATGGTAAAATTCTTTACAGTGGAAAAGTTGGTGTAGATATTTCTGAAGATGAAGGAATAAAAGCTGCTGAAACTTGTTGCATTAATATTATTGCAGCTCTTAAAACATCGATAGATGGTGATTGGGATAGACTAGATTCTTTTTTAAAACTTGGAGGTTTTGTAAATTGCAATGATAACTTTACCAATCAACCCAAGATCATAAATGGAGCATCAGATTTATTAGTCAATATTTTTGGTGACAAAGGAAGACACTCAAGATTTGCAGTTGGCTCAAATGCGCTTCCTCTAAATATTTCTGTTGAAATAGACGCCATCATTAAAATCAAATAATAAACTTAACATGAGTAAATATTTTTTTTGCTCTTCGCTTAATGATATTAAAAAATCAGATTGGAATGAATGTGTTGAAAATGATCATCCATTCTTGCAATATGAATTTCTTCACGCATTAGAAGAAAGTAAAAGTGCAAATACCAAAACAGGTTGGCAGCCATATCATTATATAGAAAAAGAAAATGATAAAATTATTTCATTATGTCCTCTTTACATAAAGAACCATTCGTTTGGAGAATATATCTTTGATCATTCTTGGGCTGATGCTTATCATCGATATGGAATAAATTATTATCCAAAACTTCAATCTGCAATTCCGTTTACACCCGTTACTGGTGATAGAATTGTTTTAAATAAGTCGGTAAAAGATAAAAAGAAAAAACAAGTTCAGGTAATTAAGAATATTATAGAAGAAGCTAAAAAAATAAATGTTTCTTCCCTACATTTTAATTTTGTTAATGATGCTTCTAATTGGAATGATGTTGAGAATATTATGATTAGATCAGGGATACAGTTTCATTGGCATAATAATGAATATAAAAAATTTGATGATTTTTTAAATGACTTATCTTCTAGAAAAAGAAAAATAATTAGACGGGAAAGACAATGTATTGAAAAAAATAATTTACAAGTGAAATTACTTAATGGAGATGATATTAAAGAAGAGCATATAAGTTTTTTTTACGATTGTTACTTAGATACTACTGGAAGAAAGTGGGGATCTACGTATTTAACTAAAGAATTTTTCTTTAAAATTTTAGATAATTTCAAAAATAATATTTTGCTTATTATGGCTTTCCAAGAAGATAAAATGGTTGCCTCTGCAATTAATTTTATAAGTAAAACTCATTTATATGGTCGTTTATGGGGGTCAAAATACGAAGTTCCCTTTTTACATTTTGAGCTCTGTTACTATCAAGCAATAGAATATGCCATTAGAAATAACATTAAAATAGTTGAGGCTGGTGCTCAAGGTGAACATAAGTTACAGAGAGGATATGTTCCTACTAAAACATGGAGTGCGCATTGGATTAAAGATCAAGAATTCAGCAAGGCAATTCAAAATTTTCTGGATAATGAAAGTCAGTTAATTGACAGTCAGAAAGAAAGATTAGATGATTTTCTCCCGTTCAAAAACTAAGCAAGTTCTTTTTTAACTTCTTGCTTATTTGAAAATTCAAAACTAATTTTTTTATCCTTACATGTTATTTCTACATGACCACCTTTTGATAATTTTCCAAAAATTAATTCTTCAGCCATAGGTTTTTTAACTTTTTCTTGTATTACTCTTCCCAATTCTCTTGCGCCATACACCTCATCATAACCTTCTTCGGCTAATAATTCTTTTGCTTCCTTATTAATTGATAATGAAACACCTTTATCTTCAAGTTGAGCTTCAATTTCTATGATGAACTTATCTACTATAGAAAGTACTATATTTTTAGATAAATGATTAAAATGAATTATTGAATCAATTCGATTTCTAAATTCCGGTGAAAAGATTCTATTAATTGCGTCACTACTATCATCGTTAGATCTTTTTGCATTAAATCCTATTTTGTTTTTTGATACATCAATTGCACCAGCATTAGTTGTCATGATTAATATAACATTTCTAAAATCTATCGTCTTGCCATTGTGATCAGTTAATTTTCCATAGTCCATTACTTGAAGGAGTATATTGAATAAATCAAAGTGCGCTTTTTCAATTTCATCTAAAAGAAGTACACAATGAGGATTTTGATCTACGCCATCTGTTAATAATCCCCCTTGATCAAAACCAACATAACCTGGAGGAGCCCCGATGAGTCTGCTCACAGTATGACGTTCCATATATTCTGACATATCAAATCTAAGAAGTTTAATACCAAGGGTATTACTTAATTGTTTAGCTACCTCAGTCTTTCCAACTCCAGTAGGTCCAGAAAATAAGTACGAGCCTATTGGCTTACCATCTTCTCTAAGTCCTGCTCTTGCTAACTTTATGGAAGATGAAAGCTCTTCTATGGCTTTGTCTTGACCAAATACGAAATTTTTCAAATCTCTTTCTAAATTTTTTAGACTATTCTTATCACTTTGATTAACAGATTTGGTTGGAATTCTTGCCATTAAAGCAACAACTGCTTCTATATCTTTTGATAGAATAATTTTCTTTCTTTTCTCTTCAGGCAATAAATATTGTGATGCACCTGCTTCGTCAATGACATCAATGGCTTTATCAGGAAGTTTCCTATCACCTATATATTTATTTGATAATTCAACAGCGCTAATAATTGCTTCAGGTGAATATTTAATATTATGATGTTCTTCATAGTAAGTTTTTAAACCTTCTAGAATTTTGATTGTCTCATCTTTTGATGGTTCTTTAACGTCAATTTTTTGGAATCTTCTGACCAAAGCTCTATCTTTTTCAAAATAGTTTTTAAACTCCTTATAAGTAGTTGACCCAATACATTTAAGAGTACCGTTGCCTAGAGAAGGTTTTAATAAGTTACTGGCATCCATTGATCCTCCACTGGTAGCGCCTGCACCAATAACAGTATGGATTTCATCTATAAATAAAACAGCTTTATCTTTTTTTTGTAACTCTTTAAGAACTGCTTTCAATCTCTCTTCAAAATCACCTCTATATCTTGTACCTGCAAGCAGAGCGCCCATATCCAGTGAATATATAATTGCGTCCTCCATAATTTTAGGCACTTTTTTTTCTGTAATTCTTTTTGCCAATCCCTCAGCAATTGCTGTTTTCCCAACACCAGGGTCACCAACAAATAAAGGATTATTTTTTTGTCTTCTGCATAAAATTTGAATTGTTCTATCCAGTTCTTTGCTTCTGCCGATTAGCTTGTCTATTTTACCATCTTTTGATTTTTCATTTAAGTTAATACAAAACTGACCTAATGCACTTTTTGGTTTTTGTTGTTCTTTATTTTCATATGTTTCACTATCTACAAATTCTTCGTTTTCAATACCTTCATTACTTTTAGAAATACCATGTGAAATATATTGCACAGCATCTAATCTGCTCATATTTTGTTGATGAAGAAAATATACTGCATGGCTTTCTTTCTCAGAAAATAAAGCTACGATCATGTTAGCTCCTGTAACGCTCTCTCTCCCACTTGATTGCACATGAATAGCAGCTCTTTGTAAAACTCTTTGAAAACCATTTGTTAATTTTGGCTCTCCAGTAAAGTTCTCTTTAAGATTTTCTAAATCATTAATAATAAATTTCTCAACACTTTCTTTTAAATTTGAAATATCTACAGCGCACGCTTTAAGCACACTAATTGCATCTTGGTCTTCCAAAAGAGAAAATAATAAATGCTCTAGAGTTACATACTCATGCTTATAAGTAGTCGCTAGCTGATATGCTTCTCTTAATGTTTTTTTCTAAATTTTGTGACAGCATTAGCTTTTTTCCATTGTGCATTGTAAAGGATGTTCATTTTTTTTTGCCATATCCATTACTGATTTACATTTAGACTCAGCAACCTCATAAGTAAATGTTCCACAAACACCAATACCATTTTTGTGAACGTGTAGCATAATTTGGGTAGCTTCCTCTTGTTTTTTATTAAATATTTTTTCTAACACCATAACAACAAATTCCATTGGTGTATAATCATCATTTAAGAGCAAAACATTATACATTGATGGTTTCTTTGTCTTGGGCTTTGTATCTAGTAATAGGCCTCTTTGAAAATCGTCCTTATTATTGTTACTATTTTGATCTTCATTTGCCATAATTATTAAATAATATGTTTTAAAATATTTTAAAGTATTTTTCTGTTTGAAAGCATCGAAAATCTTATGTTAATCAAGAAAAAATGAAAAAAAATTTATTATTAATCATTATTTTAAATAGCTTTTTAATATTAGGTTTTTCATCAAATATTTTTGCTAAAAAAGCAGCAATCGTTATTGATTTTGACACGGAAGAAGTATTATTCGAAGTTAACGCCGATACAAGGAATTATCCTGCATCCTTAACAAAAATAATGACTCTCTACATAGTTTTTGATTATATTAAAAAAGGAAAGCTTAGTTATGATAGTCAATTGAGTGTCTCAAATATTGCCGCTTCAAGATCACCAAGCAAACTTTATTTAGAAGCAGGATCAAGCATAAAAGTTAGAGATGCAATTAATGCTCTTATAATAAAATCAGCAAATGATGTAGCAACTGTAGTTTCTGAAAATATATCGGGTAGTGAAAAAGAATTTGCTAAACTTATGACAAGCTATGCAAAAAATTTAGGTATGAATAATACAACATTTAAAAATGCTTCAGGTCTTCCCAATAGAGCGCAATTAACAACTGCAAGAGATATAGCAAAACTTTCACATGCACTAATTTCAAATTTTCCAGAAGAGTATAAATTGTTTAGCAAAACAAAATTTACTTATAAGGGTAAGACTTACAAAACGCATAATAAATTAATGTTAAGCTACGATGGTGCTGATGGAATTAAAACTGGATATATAAAAGCATCTGGTTTTCAATTAGCCTTTTCAGCAGTTAGAGATGATAAGAGATTAATAGGAATTATTTTTGGGGGTGATACGGGAAGTCAACGCAATCAATCTTTGAAAATAATAATGGATAAAGAATTTGCTGAATTAAATATTAAGACAAAAAGTAGTAATAAAAAAATAGTTAAAAAAGAAGAGACTGCAAAGAAAAAAAATGCTTATTCCATTGTTGTTGGAACATTTAAGTATAGAAATAATGCAGAAAAACAAATCAAATTAATTAAAAGTAAATATCCAGTTTCTACAAAAGATAAAATATCGAACATAGTGCTGATAAAAGTTAGCGGTAAACAACTATATGAATCTAGATTTGAAAATTTTTCTAAAAAAGAAGCGTATACAGCTTGTAAAAGATTGAAAAAATATAATCGTGATTGTTTTGTTAGACTGTAAACTTATAATTTACACCGCTTTGAGATAACTGATTTTCGATAATTGCTATCAAAGACTTAAGGCCTTCTTGGGAAGTAGACTCCGCTCTACAAGTTAGTTGGTTTTGGGTATTACTAGCTCTCATTAGAAACCATCCATCATCATTTTCAACTCTTATTCCGTCAATATCTATTATTTTACCTTCTGTATTTTTTATTCTTTCTTTTATTTCTTCTATAATTAAAAATTTTTTTGTTTCATCTACATCAAACCTTGTTTCAGGAGTTGAATAAGTTTTTGGATATACATTAATTAACTCATTCAAGGATTTGTCTTGATTACATAGTATTCTAAGTAGTCGTAATGCAACGTACATAGCATCATCGTAACCATAAAAATCATCTGCATAACATACATGACCACTCATTTCTCCTGATAAAGGCGATTTTAATTCTTTCATTTTTTCTTTTATTGGAGAGTGACCAGTTTTAGACATAATAGGATCACAATTAAGTTTTTTTGCTTCATCAAAAAAAACTTTACTACATTTAACATCCATAATTATTTTTGGGTTATCGTATAAGTTAGCAATTTCAGTGCATAGTAATAACATGTACTGATCCGCCCAAACTAAATTCCCTAAGTTGTCTACAACGCCTAAACGATCTCCATCTCCATCAAAAGCCAGACCTATGTCACAACTGTTATCTTTGACTGACTTTATCAATTGCTCCATATTTTTTGGCACAGTTGGATCTGGATGATGGTTAGGGAAATTGCCATCAACTTCTTCATTAATTAATATATTTTCAGAATTATTTAAATTATTTGTAACTTCCTTAATGACAGCTCCCATTGCACCATTACCAATATCCCAAGCAATCTTTATTTTTTTATTGAGATTAATATTTTGTAATAATCTTTCAGTATAATCTTTTTTAATATCTTTATTAATGATCTCACCATCTTTTAATTTTAAATCATTTTGATCAATTAATTTTTGAAGGCTTTGAATGTCTTCAGCATAAAAAGAATGCTTATTTAAAACCATTTTAAAGCCATTGTATTCTGAGGGATTATGAGAGCCTGTTACCATAATAGCAGCATCTGCATTAAGATGGTAATGAGCAAAGTAAGTCATCGGCGTAGGACCCATACCAATATTAATAACTTTAGCACCTGAGTCTATTAAGCCTTTACAAAGTGCTGAATGTAAATCTGGTGATGTTAATCTTCCATCAAAACCAGTAGCAATTATATTAGATTTTAATCGATTAATAACTGTGTAAGCAAATGTCCTTCCAATAGTATAGGCGGTATTTTGATTGATATTGTTACCGACCACTCCTCGGATATCATACTCTCTCAAAACCTCTTTATCAAAATTTTCAATTTCCAACTTATTTACCTGTTCCATAATATTTAAATCCCATTTCTTTTAAATCTTCTGGAATATAAATATTTCTTAAATCAAAAATTATTTTTTCTTGTAACAAATTTGATATTTTTTTAAAATTTAAAGCTCTGAATTCATTCCATTCTGTTCCAATTATTATTGCAGAAGATCCTTCACAAGCTTCGTATGCAGAATTAAAAAAAATGAGATTAGTATTTTCTCTTTTTGCACTATTCATTGCTTCAGGGTCATAACACTGTACTTTAAATCCTTGATCAAAAAGATTTGATGCAATTTTCATTGATGTAGAATCTCTCACATCATCTGTGTTAGGTTTAAAACTTAAACCAAGAAAAGTAATTGTAGAATTATTTTTTATTTTTGAAGTAATTTTATTGGAAATTTTAATTATACGATCTTGATTAGATTTATTCACCGCATTAATTATTGATAAATCAATATTTTTCTTTTTAGCTGTTGAATAGAAAGCTTTTACATCTTTTGGAAAACATGATCCTCCAAATCCAGGTCCAGCATTTAAAAATTTAGAACCAATACGTTTATCTATACCCATTGCATGTGCTACTTGCTGAACGTCAGCTCCTACTACTTCACATAAATCAGCAACTTCATTGATAAAAGCTATCTTAGTTGCTAAAAAACTATTGGATGCATATTTAATTATTTCTGAAGTTTCAATTGATGTAGCCACAATTGGAGTTTCTTTGAGAAATAATGGCCTATAAAGTTCTTTCATTATATTTTCAGATTTTTTATTATCTGATCCTATCACAACTCTATCCGGTCTAATAAAATCATCAATTGCAGATCCTTCTCGCAAAAATTCTGGATTAGAAACCACATCAAAAAATTTTTGATCAACTTTATTTGAAATAATTTTTTTTACTTCTCTTGTAGTTCCAACTGGTACTGTGGATTTAGTTACAACTAAACAATATTTTTTTATGTTTTCTGAAATTTCTTCTGCAACTTGCCATACAAAACTTAGATCAGCTTCATCCTCCAATCTTCTTGAAGGTGTTCCAACAGTTATAAATATAATATCTGTATTATCTAAATTACTTTTTACACTAGAAGCAAAGGATAGTAATTTTGTTTTATTAATGTGCTTATCTAAAAGTTCATCCATTCCAGGTTCAAAAAATGGGCACTTACCAGATTTTAGCTTCTCGAGACGCTCATTATCTTTATCGATACATGTTACAGAGTAACCAAATTCAGCAAAACATGCTCCTGTTACCAAACCAACGTAACCGGTACCAACGATTGTAAGATTCATCATATTTCAGGATTTATTAAAATTTCTGTCTCAATAACCTAAATATTTATCATTTGTTATAAAATAAATAAGAGATTTTTACTGGAAAAAACTCAAATTTTTATTATTTATATCGTAATTATGTCAGAAACTAAAAAAATTCAAACAGGGATAAACAATATATCAGACGAATGGTTTAGGGCTAAAATAGATAGAAAAACTCTAAAAAAACTTTCTAAAAGATCAGATTTTGAGGGCTGGAAACATATAATTATTTATTCACTTTCATTAGGATCTCTAGGCTTACTATCGATATATACATGGCATAGCTTATGGTTTTTACCTGTATACCTTGCTTATTGTACGATGTGGGGTGGAGCTGATGCTATTTGGCATGAGTGCGGTCATGGAACTGCTTTCAGAAATAGAAGATTAAACAAATTCTTCTATAACATCGCTAGTTTTATGAATAACTTTGAACCTGTTAGATGGAAGTGGAGTCACTCTCTTCATCATAGCTATACTGCTTCAGTTGATCCTCATGATTACGAAGTTGATGGTAGTATTTTTGCTAAACATACATTTTTAAGTTTTATTTTAAATTTTATTCCTGGAATTGGTTTTTTTACAATTCATAAATCTCTTTATGTAGAAATTATTAAACATGCTTTAGGCATTAGGACTGACGTGATGGAAGATTGCATTCCAGAAGATAAAATTAATGATTGTATAAATAGCTCTAGAATTTTTGTTCTTCTATGGATTACAATAATAGCTGTCTCAATTTACTCTTCTACCTTTTTGCCAATATTTTTATTTTTAATACCAAAGTTCTTTGGCATCAATGGTATCTGGGGTGTAACACAACATATGGGTCTAAAAGAAAGCGCCAAAGATCACCGACTATCAACAAGATCAGTTAGACTTAATCCGATTTTTAGTTTTATTTATTGGAAGATGGAATACCATATTGAGCACCACATGTTTCCTATGATTCCTTCATACAATCTTCCTAAATTATATGAAGTAATAAAGGATCAAATGCCAGAACCTCAAACCCTATACCAAGCTTATAAAGAAATTTTACCTGCAGTAATAAAAAAATCTAAAAACCCTGATTATTTTATACCAGTTCAGCTACCTAACAATTAGATATTAAATTTCATTTACTTAGAGTTTAAAAAAGTACTGTAAATAAATTCATAAAAATCGACATTTAGTTTTCTATCACCATTTAAAACGTGAGTCATTAATGTAGCAAATAAATTATTTTTTATATCTACTAAAAAATAAGTTGAAGCTGCTCCAGCCCATCCAAATTCTTCAAATTCTCCAATATTTTTATTTTTTTCTGGAAATAACATTGTCCTAAAACCTAAACCCCAACCATATGGCTCAAGACCATTATCACCTTCTTCTGAAAGTCCATCTATCCCTTCTATTTTCATAGGTAAAAGATTTTCTGGTAAAGTATTTTTAATAATTAAATTTAAAGTTTTTTCACTAATTATTTGAACTCCAGAATCTGATTTTCCGTTTAAAAGCATTTTACAAAATTTGTTATAATCTTTTATTGTAGAATACAGGCCATGGCCTCCTCGCGCATAGTTTTCACTGTTTATAGGATAATCTTGCGGATTTTTTTCTTCAATTAACTTTTTACTTTGTGAATCAAATTGATACAATGTCATCAACCTCTGAGATTTTTTATTATCTAAAGAAAATCCAGTGTCTTGCATATCAAGAGGGTCAAAAATATTATCTTTAAGAATATTTTGAAGTTTCTTATTGAGAACCACCTCTAATATTCTTGCTAAAACATCTATACAAACAGAATATCGCCATTCTGTCATAGGCTGACTGTACAAAGGAAATTTAGATAATAATTTTATTTCATCAGATAATAATCTTTCATTAAATAATTTTTGTTTCGTATACTCAGCGGCAAGCGCATCAGGAAGAAATCCGTAACTAAAGCCTGCAGTATGTTGTAGAAGATTTTTAATTGTTGGTTTTATTTTTAAGTCTTCAATATCACTTATTGATTCTTTGTTATTTTTCATAACTTTTAGATTTTGAAATTCGATTAAATATTTATCAATTGGATCATCTAAATTTATTAATTTTTTTTCTACAAGTTGCATTGTGACTATTGCTATTATAGGCTTAGTCATTGAAAATATTCTGTAAATAGTATCGTCTTCTATTTCTTTGAGAGTTTCAATATTTGAATAACCAAGTTTACCAGATAAGTATTTTCCATCTTTATAAATAGACCACTGAATTCCTGGAAAAGTCTTTTGATCTAAATAATGTTGGAAAATTTTATTTAATTCTTCCATATTTAAAAATTACCACAAAATTAGGACTAATTAAATGTTTAAGTTTAATATTAAAATACTTTCCAGACTATTTTATTCCTGTTCAAGTTCCGAATAATTAAACTATACTTGACACATCTTAAGCTTTAGTTTTATCTATATCTTTATATGGAGTTAAGAAATTTTATTGATGGTAAATTCATTGATTCACTCTCAAAGAAAAATATTCCTGTATTAAATCCGGCTAATCAAAAAATTGTTGGTAATATTGATGAAGCTTTGGATGAAGAAATAGATTTAGCTTTCAAAGCTGCAAAAAAAGCATTCGATAAAAGAATTTTGGTCGATATGGATGCAAAAGATAAATCAAATATGATGAGAGCCATTGCTCAAAAATTAAGAGAAAGAAAAGAAGAAGGTGGTAAACTTTTAAGCCAAGAAAATGGTAAAACGATTAAACAATGTATTGATGAATTCAAAGGTGCTGCCGATACTTTTGATTTTTATGCTGGGTTAACAGATAAAATAGAAAATAAACTTATACCTTCTGGACATGATACTTTAAATTATGTTGTCCTTGAGCCCTTTGGTGTAGCTCTTCAAATTGTTCCGTGGAACTATCCTGTTTCTATTTTTTCAGGTATGGTTGCACAAAACTGGATTGTTGGAAATACAATAGTTATCAAACCTCCTGAATTGTGTCCCATATCATCTAATTTTTATGGTCAAATTTTTAAAGATGTAGGCGTGCCAGATGGAATTATAAATATTGTTCATGGTTATGGTGAAACAACTGGAAGAAAGCTGGTTCAACATCCTGGAAGTGATTATATTGTTTTTACAGGATCGCCTGAAGTTGCATCTGAAATTCTAAAAGAAACAGCAGATAGAATTATTCCTACTCATTTTGAATTAGGTGGAAAGTCTGCAGCTATAATCTATCCTGATGCCGATATTGATAAAGCTGTTGATAGTACAGTTAAAGGAATTTTCAAACCTAATGCTGGTCAAATATGTGTTGCAATGTCTAGGGTAATTGTTCATCCAAAAATAAAAGATGAATATATGACAAAGTTAGTTGCCAAAACGCAAAAACTAAAAATAGGTGCGGGAGATGAAGATGGAACTGAAGTGACACCTTTAATTTCAACTGATCAAATGCAAAGGGTATCAAATTATGTAAAATCTGGTGTACAATCAGGTGCTACTTTAACAATAGGTGGTGATAAAGCTGAGAGAGATGAAGGCAATTTTTACCAACCAACTATTTTTGATAATGTTAAAGTTGATGCAACAATAGCTCAAGAAGAAATATTTGGCCCTGTAACATCAATATTTGATTTTGAAGATGAAGAAGAAGCAATAAGTATAGCAAATTCAACGAAGTATGGTCTAGCTTCGGGTGTATTTACTGCGGATGATCAAAAAGCAAAATGGACTGCTGATAGAATTCAGGCAGGAATTATTTGGCAAAACGATTGGTTTGTTGATGGGAATAATCTGCCAGGTGGTGGTTACAAGAGATCAGGTTATGGAAGAGATGGTGGCGTAGATGGGGTGTATAGTCACGGACAGACCAAAAGGATTAGTAAAAGACTCTACTAGGTTGACATTACTAATTTAATTTTTTAAATTCACTTACATTATATTTATTCAAGGGAGGAATAATGAAAATATTAAAAATTTTATTATCAACACTCTTCGTTTTTTCTTTCAGTGGCTCAGTTTATGCTATTGATAAAAACTTAGGTGATGGATGGTGTAGTGATGTAAGAATTCACTTCTTTGCTGGTGGAGCTGAAGGCGATGGTTTCGCAGGAATAGTTCAAACTGGTGCGGAAAATGCTATCAGAGATACTGGTGCTGATGCAGAAATTCTTTATTCAGAATGGCAATCAGACAGAATGATACAACAACTAAGAGAAGCTATTGGTGCAGGTGTTGACGGTATTGGTATGATGGGTCACCCTGGTGATGATGCAATTATGCCTCTAGCTAAAATGGCTAGTGAAGCTGGTATCTTAATGATGTATCAAAACGTTGATGTTCCTGCAGTAAGAGCTGCTTTTGGAGGTGGATACGTTGGTGCAAATCTTGCAACTCAAGGTAAAGAATTAGCAAGAGAAGCAATTAGAAGATTTGATCTTAAAGCTGGTGATACAGCTATTGTAATGGTTCCAATTGGAGATTATTCAAGAGCGCAAAGAGAAGACGGTGCTAGAATAATTTTTGAAGAACATGGAATGAACGTTGTAGTTCTAGATGGTACTCCAGAACAAGCAACTGATCCAAATCTTGCAATCCCTGTATTTTCAGCTGCACTAGCTGCAAATCCTGATACAAAAATTATTGTACATGATGGTGGTCAGAAACTAGGAAATGCTGAAGCATATGCTAAAGCTGCTGGATATGGTCCAGGAGAATTATTGCAAATCGGCTTTGATACTAGTCCACAAATCATGACGGCTTTTGAAAATGGTTATGTTCATTTAACTTCTGATCAGCAACCATTCTTACAAGGTTACCTACCTGTACTTGCTTTATGTCAAATGAAAGTTCTTGGAACTGGGGCATTAAATCAAGATACTGGTGCAGGATTTGTACATACTGAGAATTACAAATCAGTTATGGAACTTGCTAACGCAGGTTTAAGATAAATATATCAAACAGAGCTGATCTACTGTAAGTAGATCAGCTACATATATGAGCGCAATAATAGAACTTAAAAATGTTTCCAAAAGTTTTGGCGGAATCACAGCATTAAAAAAAGCATCAATAAAAGTTGATGTTGGAGAAGTTGTTGGACTTATTGGAGATAATGGAGCTGGTAAATCCACCTTAATTAAAACGTTAGTTGGCGTTCATGCTCCTGACGATGGTCAAATTATAATTAGAGGGAATGAAGTTAAAAATTGGAACGCCTCAAAAGCCAGAGAGGCTGGAATAGAAACTGTTTTTCAAGACAGAGCTTTATGTCCACAGCAATCGATAGTGTGGAATATTTTTATGGGTAAAGAATTAAAACATAGATTTGGTTTTATAAGGGAAAAAGAACAAGTAAGAGAAGCAAACAAATTAATTAGAGAAATTGGATTTACATCAAAACTTATTGATGCTGAATCACCTGTTGGTAATTTATCGGGTGGTGAAAGACAAGGAGTAGCAATAGCAAGAGCAATTTATAACAACGCAGAGTTAATTGTATTGGATGAGCCAACAACAGCCCTTTCACTCATTGAAACTCAAAAAGTTTTTGATTTTGTAGATAATGTTAAAAAATCTGGAAGATCAGTTTTATTTATTGGTCATAATATTTATCATGTCTATGATATCTCTGATAGATTTATTGTTTTAGACAGAGGTGAAGTTGTTCATCAATTGAATAAAAATGATATTGAAGGGCCTGAAGCACTTATGAAAGTTATGAAAGATGCAGTGAGTAAACATTAATGAGTAAAAAAGAAAATACATTTAAAAATTTAATTGGAAAAAATGGAAGAGCATTAGGAAGCTTAGGTTACTTTATAATTTTAATGTTGGTTTTCCTAATTGGTGCTCCAGAAGTAATGATGAGGCCAAATTTACATCAATCTGTTTTTGTAATGCTTCCAGTAATTATGTTTATGGTTATCCCTCTTGTTTTTTTAGTTACTGCAGGAGAAATAGATTTGTCTTTTGCCTCTACTTTTGGATTGTCAGCATACATTTTTGCTCTTTTATTAAAAGCAGGACTTGATCCATTATTATGTATTCTTATAGGAATACTCTCTGGTGCAGTAGTTGGAATACTTATGGGATGTTTAGTTGTTTACGGACGCCTTTCATCGTTGGTTGCTTCTCTTGGAGCATTATTTTTTATAAGAGGATTTTTGTTTGTTGCTAGTGATAGTAAATCAATTTCTTTTATGGAAATTTCTGATCACTGGATCTACGATGTTTTAGTTGGGAAACTTTTTGGGGTTCCAATGCAAGTTTACTGGGCTGCGTTGTTTACAATATTTTCCTATTATCTTTATAGGAAACATGTGTTTGGAATCCATATTCATCATGTTGGAGATAATCCAGACTCAGCTGCACAAATGGGAATTAATGTTAACTGGGTAAGAATTAGTGCTTTTATGTATGTTGGTTTGGGTGCGGCACTTGCAGGAATTTTTTCATGTTTAATTAATTTTACCTGGTGGCCAACACAAGGATTTGGCTACTTATTACTTGCTCTAGCTGCTGTCTTTATTGGAGGAACTCCCACATGGGGAGGCGTAGGAACGATTGTAGGAGCTGTGTTTGGTGTTGGTGTTATTGCATATATGGAAGTTGGAGTTGTGGCAATGGGAATGAGTGGGGTATGGAGGCAATTCTTTAATGGATTGATTATTATACTCGCAATTCTTGGTCACAGATTCCACGGAGGGAGAGTGAGGTAGCAATGGTAAACGTAGTTATATGGAATGAATTTGTTCATGAACAAGAGGATGAACATGTAAAATCAATTTACCCAAAGGGAATTCACGGTTGTATTAAAGAATTTTTATCTGATGATAAAAGTCTTAATATTAAAACTGCAACATTAGAAGAAGAGGATCATGGCTTAAGTGAAGAATTATTAGATAAAACGGATGTGTTAATTTGGTGGGGTCATAAAGCGCATAAGTTGGTTGAAGATAAAATTGTCGATAGAGTTCAGCAAAGAGTTTTAGAAGGAATGGGTCTTCTAGTATTACATTCAGGACATCATTCTAAAATTTTCAAACGAATGATGGGTACAACTGCAAATATTAGATGGGCTGAAAGAGGTGAAATGGAAAGAGTTTGGGTTTGTAACCCAGGTCATCCTATTGCAGAAGGCTTAGGAGAATATTTTGAAATTGAGATGACCGAAATGTATGGTGAGCCTTTTCAAGTCCCTGCCCCAGATGAAACAGTTTTTGTGAGTTGGTTTGAAGGCGGAGAGGTATTTAGATCTGGTCTTTGTTACAAAAGAGGAAATGGAAAAATATTTTATTTCAGACCAGGACATGAATCTTATCCTGTTTATTATAATAAAGATGTTCAAAGAGTAATTAAAAATTCTATTCATTGGGTTTGTCCTGAAAAAACATCTGGTTTGTGGATAGACAGAATAGCAAAAGGTATTGATAACATGGAAAGAAAAGATCCTGTTCAACCAATTGAAGTAAAAGGCTATCAAGTAGATCATAATTATAAAAAATGATTAAGTTAGGAATTGTTGGTACTGGAGGGATGGCCAATGCCCATGCGACAGCATTTAAAAACATTAAAGATGTAGAAATAGTTGCAGTTTGTGATGTCATAGAAGAAAGAGTCTTAAATTTTGCTAAAGAATATAATATTGATAAAACGTTCACATCTTTTGATGAAATGCTTGATAAGTGTGAACTTGATGCAATAAGCAATGTAACCCCTGATTCATTTCACAAAGAAATTGCGTTAAAATCTTTAAATAAAAATAAGCACATTTTTTCAGAAAAACCTTTAGCTGAAAACTATCCAGATGCAGAGGAAATGTACAAAGCATCAGCAAATACAAACTGTATTAATATGGTTAACCTGAGTTACAGAAATTCCTCTGGTTGGCAAAACTTAAGTAAAGTTTTGCATAATAATGAATTAGGTAAAGTCAGACATGTTGATGCTAGTTATTATCAATCTTGGTTAACATGTAAGTATTGGGGTGATTGGAAAGAGGAACAAAAATGGTTATGGAGATTATCAGAAAAGCATGGCAGTAAAGGAGTTCTTGGTGATCTTGGTGTTCATATATTTGATTTTGCATCGTATCCAGTTGGTAATATTAAAAAAATAAATTGTCGACTTAAAACCTTTAAAGATAAGGGCGAAAAAATTGATGAATATGTTTTAGATGCTAATGACTCTTTTATCTCAATGGTAGAATTTGATAATGGTGCCATAGGAACAATAAATTCAACTAGATTTGCAACAGGTAATGTTAATAGATTAGAGTTAAAGATATATTGTGACAAAGGTGCAGTAGCTATGAAATTTGATGATCCTATAACTCAGGGAAATTACTACTCAATTTGCACTGATATAAATGCCACCTCTCCTAATGATGAAAAAAGTTTGGATTGGGAAATTGTAAAAACTGACCCTACTCCCTCTAACTATGAAAGATTTATAACGTCAATTATTTCTGGTAAAAATGATCAACCTGATTTCAAAAGAGGTGCTGATATTCAAAAAATTTTAGATAGTTGTTTTTTAAGTTCAGAAAAAAATGAATGGATAGATCTAAGTTAAATACTATCCTTTAATTCCTCCTGCAGTTAAGCCTCCAGTTAAGTATCTTTCAGCCCATAAAAAAACTGCTATTACAGGTACGGTTGCAATAACTGAACCAGCCATCAAATGCTGTCTTGGCACCTCTGTTCCATCTAATTGTTCTAAACCTCTTGGAAGTGTAAATATAGCTGGAGTATCTAAAAACATATATGCAAATAAATATTCATTCCACGCTACCATAAAAATAAATAGAGAAACTGAAGCTATTGCTGGAAGTGATAAAGGTAAAGTAATTTTTAATATAACCCCAGTTCTTGATAACCCATCAACTAAACCAGCTTCTTCCAGTTCTTGTGGTATTGTTTGAAAATATCCCTGTAACATATAAATTGCCACGGGAATAGTAACAGCAGGATAAACAATTATTAGTCCAAATAAAGAATCTCTTAAGTTTATAAAAGTAAAAAATGAATACAAAGGGATTAACAATGTAATCATAGGAATTAAATAAATTAATAATATTGAGTTAATCATTAATAATTTTCCTGGAAAATTAAATCTTGCAACTGCATAAGCACCCGGTATTGCAAAAATTAAAGCAATAAAAATTGAAGACAAAGAAACTATTAATGAATTGAGTAAGTAATAACCAAATCCCCAATCAGTAAATAGTTCGATATAGCTTCTAAACATATTTAATCCTCGTGTAATATCAATTGATAGATCAAGAGGATTAAGAATTAATAACTGATGAGTTTTTAAGCTCATCAAAATCATTACATAAAATGGAAATAATACAATTGTTAAGAAGAAAGTAAAACCAAAACCTTTTAAAACCCTAAGAAATAAAATTTCTAAAAATAATCTATTAAAAGACATTTTATTGATTCCAGATAGACAAATAATATTGCCTATTAATATTATAAATGATTGGATTAATAAAAATAATATCTGCAAAAAACTATTTTCATTTATATTTAAACCATAAGGAGAAAGGCCTGTAAAAATCAAGATCAATATAAAAGTTAAAATAAATAAACTAATATAAATTTGTAGGCTTTTTCTATCATAAAAAACAATCAATAATGTGATTATTGAAGATGAAATAATGTAAGAAAAATAATTAAATTGAATTGTACTACCAATAAGAAGAATAAAAAATACTCCTAAAACAATATTACTGATTAACCCCCAAAATGAACTAATTATTAAAGAAATTAAAATTTTTTGACTATTGTTCATTCTTATTCTTTCGGTGAAAATCTTATTATAAATATTGCAGCAAAAACTAATATTAAGAAAACTAATACTGCATTTGCCGCTCCAGTTCCTAAATTACCAATATTAAAACCTGTTTCATAAACGTCTACAGTTAAAGTTTTAGTTCCAGCGGCACCTCCAGTTAATAAAAAAATGTCATCAAATTTATTAAATGTCCAAATAAATCTTAGAAGAAACAAAACAAACAACACTCCTAGAATTAAGGGCCATGTAATACTTCTAAATTTTTGCAAAGGTGTAGCACCATCAATTTCAGCAGCTTCAAAAAGTTCTTTTGGAACAGATTGTAATCTTGCTAAGATAAAAATCATCGCTAAAGGAAAATATCTCCAAGACTCAAATAAAATAACAAATGATAAAGCAACTGGGAAACTAAATTCAAAACCTAGGAAATTAATTGTCATATCTCTTACTTGTAAGAAACTAATAGGTTCATTTAAAATTTGTAATTGCGTAAGAATTCCATTGATTGTTCCAAAAAAAGGATCAGTTAAAATTTTCCAAGTAATAGTAACGGCTATAATTGGTGCAATATATGGAAATAAAAAAATACCTCGTATTATACCTCTGCCAATAAAAGTGGTCATAAGTAGTTGTGCAGCTAAAATACCAAGTGTTAACGATCCAATTGCAGAGAATAAAGAATACGCAAAACTTATTCTAATAGTTTTCCAAAAGTTTGGTGAAGTAAATATTTCTTTAAAATTTTTTAATTTTAATTCAAGGTTTAATAATCTATTTTCTGATTTTCCTTTAACAATTGGTGAAGTATCTTTTGGATTTTCCTGACTAATAAAATAATCATTCTCTGCGATTGTTTCAAATTTTATTTTCTTTTTTTCTTTTGGTTTAAAATCACCTAATTGACAGTTTATTATATTATCTGAGATAGAACAGTTATTAGGTAATTCTTTAATTACTAAACCTTTAGGTAAAATATCTTTGAAGTTTACATTTTTTATATTTGAACTTTTTGAAAAATTATTAAATCGATACTCTACTTTAGAAATATCTCCTTTTGTTTTTGGTTTTTTTTGAAATTTTTCGGTTACTTTTATTTCAGCTATTCTTAAATCAGATACAGTAACATCCTTAAAACTTATCCAAAAATTAGCAATAAGTGGAAATAATACAATAGCCATAACAATGGCCACAGTTGGGACAAGCATTGTATAGGCTTGTACTACTCCTTGTTTTTCAATGGGCCCCATTCTTTTTTTATAAGAACTGGAGCCCATTAAGATTAATTAATATAAATTACAGTTTTGCTGCTTCTGAATTTAGCATATCAACAGTATCTTCCGCAGAACGATCGCCGTTAATATATTCCATCATCAGCCTATTCATTAATCCACTATTTACTAACTTAGCCGCAACAGGAAGTTGGCCTTCTTTAGCACCCCATCTTGTACCAACAGCTAATCCATTAATAAGTGATTCAATAATTTCTTCTGAATAAATTTGGTTAATTGGAATTTTTCTATCTACTCCAATTGGCAAATTACCCCATTCTTCAATAAAGATTTTTGAACCAGCATTAGGTCCTGGTCTAATAGGGAAACTACCTTCAGGGGCCATTCCTAACCAAGTAACATACTCTTCGTTCATAACATATTCAATGAATGCTGCTGCTTCATCAGTATTTGCATCAACAGTTACACCAAAGTTGTGAACTTCAACCCATGTTCCACCATCTGGATTAGAAGGACCAGCCATTCCTACTATAACATTAGTATCTTGTGCTAATGCTAGAGATTGTGGATTGTCATCTACCATAATTGGAACATTGTCTCTTGTACCTGCAATATCATCTAAAAGATATGAAGCCCAAAAAGTTAATGGAACAACATCACTTGCGTAAAAGTCTCTACCATTTTGCCAGTGATGAATACCCTCAGGTGACATCCCAACTAAAGCTTTGTAAGTTTCTAACATTTCGATAGTTTTTTTCTTATCAAAGTTAATAGATCCATCTTCTTTTACTGGGTGTAATCCATTAGCAATAGCAAAAGTTTCCATCCATTGACTCATAAAACCAGCTGCAACATCAGTTGGAACAATAGCTCCGTAACGATTTGGTGGATTATGAAGAGCTTTAGCTCCAGCTAAAATATTTGCGTAATTAGTTGGTGTAGCTAAACCATTATCATTATAATAGCTCATACGATAGTAAGTAGCATTTGGCCATGCACCTGAAGGCACAGAAGCATATACTCCTGGCTCAACCTCTGACATAGCTAATACACCCTTTGCACTATATGTATCAATTCCTAATGAATTAACAATTTCTGTTGCAGCATCTGAATCGAATACTCCTTCATCATAAGCCCAAGCACAAAAATTAACGCACGCAGCATTAAAAATTACATCAGGTAAACTATTTGCAGCAAAAGCAGCAGAAGCTTTTTCAATTAATTCGTCTTCTTCCTGAGGAACTAATTTAACTTCAATTCCAGTCTTTGCTGTAAATCTTGCAATTAATTCTTCTTGAATTTGCATTCTTCCAGGCTGTGTTTCAGTAGTCCATAATGTCATACTGAAAGCTGCATTAGAAAATAACAAAATAGAAGAAATAAAAGTAAATAGTATTTTTTTCATACTTAACCCTCCTAAAATAAGAAAAATTAACCATAAAAAATAATAAATTAAAATACTAATTTTTAAGTATATTTAATTTTATTAATTATGTAATTTAGCCTTTTTTTTAAATTTTTGAAGCTCACCATTATTTATCTTTACTATATTTCTTGATGTGGCAAATTTAGTTGTTTTGGCTTTTTTATTAAATTTATGCACAGCCTTAACCTTTTCTCTGTAAATCTTGTCTCTTAATTTATAAATTTTAGCTAAACTAAAAGCGTGTCTTGGTATTTCTTCATTCTCACCGCAAATGTCATCCATAAATAAATAATTTACATCACCATAGTTTCCTGATCCTAAAGATACTGTAATTAAATTCACATTTTCAGAAATAAATTTTAATGTTTGATCTGCTATCACCTCTGCTTCAACAGCAAATGCCCCAGCACTTTCCATCGTTTTAAATTTTTCAAATAATTCTAAAGCCTCCGATGCAGTTTTTCCTATTCCTCTTAGTCCGCCAATCCAAATTGATTTTCTTGGCACTAAGCCTAAATGCGCCATTACTGGAATTGACTCTTTTGCTAGATATTCAACTACTCTTGGTGATCTTGCCGTATAGATTGCATCAGCACCGTTATTTAGAGCTTCTAAAGATGCCTTAAGAATTTCATCATTTGTTTTAAATTCAGTGAATGGTATGGCGACAGTTGTAAATTTATTTTTTGCAATTGATCTTACTTTTTTAATCGCAGCAAGACCTGTGATTAATAAATCTACGTTAGCATCAACAGCAATATTTGCCTCCTCTTCATTTTTTACATTTATTTGGGAAAGTTTTTTTTTACCTTTATTATCAAAAAGATCTTTGATGGTATAATTTCTATAACTAAGATTTCCTGCAAAGTTATAAATTTTTTTCATCTTTACATCAAATATGCTCTTCCTCTTTGAATGCCATTGAAAGGATCAATAATATTTTCAGAAGAGTATTGAGATAAATATGCTTTGCGATTTTTTTTTGTAATATTAGCACTAGATGAATGAGGCGTTAAGCTTGAAAAGATTATTAATGTTCCTGCACTAACACAAAGCTGAATTGCTTTTTTTTCATTTACTTTGATACCTAAATCTTTTGATTTATTTTGCCATTTATGTGATTTTGCATTTTTTGTTGTTTTTAAATTTGTAGGAATAATACTCAAAGCTCCATTTTTTTCATTTGTATCCGTTAGAGCAAGCCAAACAGATATATAAGGTTTATGTTTGAAATGAATATAACCTGAATCTTGGTGCCAACTAAAAGAGCTTGGTGTATTTGGATTCTTGTTTACAAGTTGTTCATTAAATAAAAAAATTTTTTTTCCTAAAAGCTTTGAGACGATATTTTTTATAAACTTTCCCTTTGCATATGCATTTATGTGTGAATAATATTCA
>CACGJH010000004.1 GCA_902573325.1 uncultured Alphaproteobacteria bacterium
AAACATTTCAATAAAAGGCAAAAGAATAAAAGTCATGAAGACAAAGATGCCAAAATAGATCAATATTTTTTCAAAAGGATTATATTTATTCATGAGAAATTTTCTTATTAATTCTAGCAAGTAAAGCTAAGTAAAATCCTGCAAATAACATTAGTAAAATCATTACGACTACGGCTCTAGCAGCACCTCTTCCAAATTTATAATTTCCTAATGCTTGTTTATAGGTGTCGATAATTAATGTAGTTGTAGAACCTCTTGGCCCACCTTCAGTCAATATCCAAATTATTTCAAATGAGTTGAATGTCCAAATAGCAGATAATAATGACATTGTAATAATTACTGGAGTGATTTGAGGTAATGTAATTTTAAAAAATCTATCCCATCTTGAAGCACCATCACAATAAGCAGCTTCATACAAATCTCTTGGTACGCCCTGCATTGCAGCTAGAAAGAAAACGGTTACCATTGGTGTTCCAACCCAAACATCGGCAATGATTGTAGAAATAAAGGCACTTTGTTTGTAAGCAAGAAATCCAAAAGGACCATCCAAAATACCAGTTCGCATACCTACACCTGCAATAATTCCAAAATACCCGTTATATAACCATAACCAGCCAAGCATACCAATTGCAATTGGAACTACCCATGGAGGCATTACAAGCACTCTGAAAATTGATCTTCCTTTTAAATTAGCATTAAGTAAAACAGCTCCAATTAAACCTATGATAAGTTTTAAAGAGACTGAAAAAAACATCCAAACAAATGTTCTGGTCACTATTCCATTAAATTTTTTACTAGAAAACATTTTTTGATAATTTTCTAAGCCAACATAATCTTCTCCTGCTAAACTAGAATTTGTAAAAGATAATCTAATTGTTTCTAATAATGGCCAAGCAACAATAAGAATTATATAAATAGCAGCAGGAGCAATTAGTGCATATGCTATATATGTTTGGGCGGTATATGATTTTAATTTTTGGTTCATAATTACTAATTTAATAGGGAGTCAAACTTATCCCAAGTGCTTGTTAAGTCAATTACTTTACCAGTATTTCTAGCTTCGTCAATTTTCATAGCAACAATTCCTGCCTCCATACATTCTATTACACCAACTGGTAATTCTTTATTATTTTTTAATAAATAATTGTTAATGTCTTGAGCCATCATGCTATCTGCGCCATAATGACCTTTAATTTCTTTTCCAAAAGCTGCGCCATAATCTTCGTCAATAAGTACATTATTATTTTCATCATGAGCTTTCATAAATCCTTTAACAAAATCTCCCTCAATCATTCCTGCAGATCCTATGACTGCAAATCTTCTAAATTCGTCAGGAACTTTCATATTAGTGTGAAAAGATAGTACTGCTTTATTTTGATATTCTATTATTGCTACTTGATGATCGACGATATCCGCATCACTATCAAAAACATTTGATTTTGACTCCCAACCTTTTAGTCTATCTTTTGTATATTGTTCTTGAGAACCTGTTGGAAGATTTTCAGGAATAAAAGATCTTCTTGAACCAAAACTAGCAACTTTAATAGGTCTACTCTTCGTAATCATTGAATAGAAGTCAATATCATGACAACATTTTTCCAGCATAAAGCCTCCTGAATATTTTTGTTTTCTTCTCCAATTTCTCATAAAAAAAGCACCGTGCGAAGGTACGATATGTTCTGAAGCTTCAATCGATATTATATTTCCAATAGCATTTTGATCTAATAATTTTCTTACAGATCTTGCCTGTTGTGAATATCTTAAAACTAAGCCAACAATAATTCTTTCTTTGCCATATTCTTTTATTAATTTTGCTAACTCAAAAGTTTCTTGTTCGCTTATTACTATAGGTTTTTCAGCAAATATTTGTAATCCTGCTCTTAATCCAAGCTTAATGTGATCTAAATGTAAATGATTAGGAGACCCAATCATTAACATATCTAATTTCTCTTGATCCAACATTTCGCTTAAGCTTGAATATGATTTATTTGGAAAAAATTTATTTTTCTCAGCAAAATCTTTACCTATTGGTTGAGGATCTACATAAGCAACCATTTCAAAATTAGGATTAACTTTTGAAAATTCATTATAAACACCTGCTGTCCTACTCCCAAATCCGACTGCGCCTATTTTCATATTTATTTTACTTTAACATTAAAAATTGTGATATCGCCAGCCTAATTTTTTTAAAAAATCCATAGAATTTAGAAGGGCTGAACGAAATTCTATCCATTTTCTAGAAATTTTTCCTTTCCATGCAACTTCTGATAAAGTTGCTAATCTTGGGTTAATCATTTGATCAAAAAATTTTTTATCTGTAATTGTCTCTGACCACAGTTGACCTTGTAACCCTTTTATCAATTCTGATTTATTTATATCTTTTATTGGATCCCATTCATAAATATCTTTTACTTCTATAGTTGCAGCCCAACAAATACCTCTTTCTTCAGTTGAATTATTATAAGCCATATCAAAATATGTTTTTTGACCAGGACAAAGTATTGTTTCAAATCCCTTATTTGTAGTTTCTTTTGCAACATCTGAATGCTCCCATGAAAAGATCAAACATGATTTATCAATTTTTCCAGCACTTCCACCCACACCATGATCGATATGAGGAGACACTGCCGCCTCATTCCATGCAGCTGTTCTTTTATTTTTTGATTTTAGAAAATCTATTAAAAAATTCATATAGTAATCTTGATATTCCTCTTGTGATTTAATATTATTTTTTTTCATAAACTCAATAATTGCTGGAGAACCTTCCCACGCATTACTTGGTCTTTCATCAACGCCAACATGAATTACATCATATGAGAAAATATCACTTACTTCTTTCAACATATCTTTTAAAAAAGTTACAGTTTTTTCTAAGGAAGGATTTATTGTATTATTCTTATACGAACCAACATCTTCACTAACTATATTTGAAGACTGTTCTCTGAGTTCTGGCATGATTTCTAGTAATGCCCAAGAATGTGCTGGTAAATCAATTTCAGGCATAATCTCGATATTTAATTTTTTTGCATATATAATTAAATCTTTGATATCTTCCTGTGAGTAATATCCGCCGTATTTATCATAACCACTTCCGTACAATGGTGGTATTTTAAAATTATATCCTCTGTATCCTCCATTTAATGCTAGATCTGGATATTTTTTAATTTCAATTCTCCATGCTTCGTTATCTGTTAAATGCCAGTGAAATCTATTAAGCTTAAATAATGCCATGTAATTAAATAAACGTTTGATTTCATCAATAGTATAGAATTGTCTTGCACAATCGAGATGCATTCCTCTCCATTGAAATTTTGGATTATCGTGTATTGTACAAATTGGAAGCTTTGTTTGATAGAAATCAATTAAATGAACTAAAGATATAAGACCATATAGCTTTCCACCATAATTATTATATTTAATCTCAATATTATCTTCTGTTATCTGAATAAAATATTGATCGTTTAATAACTGATCATCTTTATTAAAGAAAATTGGAAATCCTTTTTCAGAAGTAAAATTAATATCCAATTTGGAAATAATATTTTGTAAATTAGAAATAATTTCAATTTCCGTATTTAGATTAAATGTTTTATTTTCAATATATATAAATTCATTTTGTAAATGAATTTTTTCTGGCTCGGGAATAATAGGTATAAAATTTTTTGTTCTTAAATCTTCATAAGTTTTCTTTTTAATTAGTTTTTCAAATATCAAATCTGAAACATTTATATTTAATTTACTATTGTTTAATGTATCAATAATGAAAATACCTTCCGGACCACACGAAAGGTTGAAGTTACCAATTTTAGGAATTTGTAAATCTAATAAAATTGTATTTTTTTTTATAGATAACTCGTAATAACGTCCAATTTGCTTAGTTATTTCACCTCCTGATATAGATTTTATTGAATAAACTAATGAGAAACACAATTTTAAATTTTGATCTACTAATTTATCATCAAGAATAATTTTTAATTTATTTTCATTTGTAAAAGATATATTAATTTGATTAGTCATAACTAGTAATTATATGAGTTTTAAAGATATATTTAATATAGACGCAGAAGTAAAGGAAAGTGCTCATGCAAGAGTAAATTTAATTGGTGAACATACCGATTATACTGGTGGATATGTCATGCCTACACTTTTATCTTTTAAAAATACCATTGAGATATCTCAAAATAATTCAAATGAATTCACAGTTTATTCTCAACATTTTAAAGAGAAAAAAACATTCAATGATTTCAAAAAATCAATCAACAATGAGTGGGTTGATTATATAAAAGGTTGTTTACATATTTTTTTTGATGAAAATAAGATTTCATCTAGATTTTTAAGCATTTTTATTTCATCTGATATACCTTTAGAAAGAGGTATTTCATCATCTTCAGCATTGTGTGTTGCTACACTAAAAGCACTAAATACTTTTTTTGAAACAAAAATCCAAGATCCAGAAATTGCAAAATTAGCAAAGAAAGTAGAATTCAACTATATAGGTGTTTCTGGTGGAATAATGGATCAAATGGTTTCTTCTATAGGTATTCATGGCAAAGCATTTTTTATGAATTGTAAGAATTTAGAATACGAACTTATTAATTTTCCAGAAAATTGGAAATTTTGTTTAATTGACTCTGAAGTACAACGAAATTTAAGAGATAGCTCTTATAATGAAAGATTTGCTGAACTCCAAGAGGCTGAAAAAAACCTTGGTGTAGAATATTTGGGTGAAGTTAAAAAAGAAAATTTTCAAACAAATAAATTTGACAATAATACTATAGCAAAAAGAGCAAAGCATGTAGTTTTTGAAAATGATAGAGTGATTAATGCAAAAAAAAATTTAATAGAAAATAATATTCAGGAGTTTGGAAAATTAATGAATGAAAGTCATGAATCATATTCTAAAGATTTTGAAGCATCTACTTTAGATGTTGATTTAATTGTTCAGAGATCGGTTGAATGTGGTGCTTTAGGCGCCAGATTGACTGGCGGTGGATTTGGTGGTTTTACAGTTTCATTAATTGAAAGAAATAATTTTAGTAATTGGTATAGTAAAATATTAAATTTTTATCCTGCTGAAAAGATCTTCGAAGTCAATTAGGGTTTTAATAACCTTCTAAGCTTACCCTCAGTGACATCATGATCAATATAACATCCTTGTAGATGTCTAAAACCAGTATTTGGATCAAATTTAGTTCTTCCATGTAATAATCTCAGGTTATCAAACATTGCAATCATTCCTTTAGATAATCTAAATTTAATTTTGAAATCATCAGAATTACAAAGTTTGAACATATATTTTCTAGCCTTATAAAAGAGATCAAGATTATATTCCTCTAATAATGGAACATAATCAAGTCTTCCACTAAATCGTATTTGTCTAAAGTTATTATTATGGTCTAGTTCAATTAATTTTGCTTCATCAACTAAAACAGTATCAATATCTGTAAATTTAAAAGTAACATTAGTTTCAGTTAATACTTTATAAAATTCAGGTTGGTTATGTTTTAAAAAATTTGCAACACTAAAACCATCAACTAAACTTGAGTCTCCTCCTGTAGATTCATTAGCAATACAATGAAGTAATTGAATTCCAGGAACAGGCTTTCTATATGGGTTATCTGAATGCGAAGTTAACTCTAATGCAGTATAGGCAAGATCATTTGGATTTGGCTTAGAGACAACGTTAAATAATTTTCCAAAATTTGTTGCTCTAACTGGGCCTAATTTTTCAGCAAAATTTATAACTTCATTTTCTTCTGCTTTTGTATTTTCGATTATTACATAACCGTATTGATAAAATACTTTAAGCATATTGATAAGTTCCTTTTTATTCTCAAAGATTTTATTATTATCAAAAATTTCTAAATTTTGTTCACTGACATTCCATATTATTTTTTCAGGTATGACATCAATATTATTGATTTCATTATAAAGATCATCGATATTAAAAGATCCTTTTACTCCATCACTAAATTCAACATTTAATATATTTTCGTTAACATTATAAGAATTTATAAACAGATTATCATCTAAGAGGCTTGGTTCATATAAACGTTGTAGATTATTTTGGTCTACAAATTCACTCCCATTTAATCTTTCACGAAGCCAAATACTATGAAGTTTAAACTCTGATAATTTTCCTTCATTAATAGAAATTATTTTTTTTCCCATTTTTAATTTATTAATTAATATTTAAATTTGTGTAAATTATAAAATATAGTTAAAAATTAAAAAATGGTTGAGAAATAAATGATTAATTATTCTCCTAGTAGAGAATCATCCAAAACTCTAGTTTCATATGCTGAATAAGAATGCCAGCCATGTACTGTTTGATCAAAATCAATTACACTACCTGTCATTAATCCAGATTCTTCTGAGCACATAAAAGCTAATCCCTTTGCTACATCAATAGGTTTAATCAATCTGTTAAAAGGAACTTTTTTTTCTTCATCTTGCAACCAATTAGGATTTTTTTTATGAACTCTTGTTTGAATATCATGTTCAGCAGGAGTATCCGTCCATCCAATATTTAAGGCGTTTACTCTTATTTGATAACTAGCGACAGAATTTGCGATATTTTTTGTCATTGTAGCTAAAGCAGCTTTTGATCCACTATAAGCAACAATAAATGGCATACCACTATACATTGCCATAGATAATACATTTGCAATTGTTCCTTTGTTCTTATCTCTAATCATTATTTTAATTGTCTCTTGCATTAATATGAAAGGTGCACGGGTATTAATATTATAATTATTTTCATAATTTTCTAGAGTAGCACTTAGAATTGTTCCTCTTTCTGTGTATCCTGCAACATTAATTAAAGAATTTATTGTTCCAAATTTTTTATCAGTCTCCAAAACAATTTTTTTGCAATCATCAACATTTTTAAGGTCTGCTTTTATATACAAACACTCAGTGCCTAATTTTTCAATCTGATTTTTAACTTCAAGACCTTTATTTTCTTGTCTCCCACAAATTGTAATTGCTTTAGCACCTCTGCTAGCTAATAATCTCGCTGTTTCAGCACCACTACCTTGTGTACTACCTGTAACTATAATGACCTTATCTTTAAATTGTTCATTCATAGAATTTATCTATAACTAAAATTTTGGTTTTACAACTTTATTTAATTTTACTGATTTAGTAGCTGAATTCGCAAGAATTAAAGCATTCTTTCCATCCTCAAAAGTGACTGATGTATTTTTTTTATTTTTTATTGATTTAATAAATTGATCTAATTGTATTTGATAAGCATCTCTGTATCTTTCGATAAAAAAATTTTTAATAGGTTTTTTTGCAAATGATAAATTTTGATTATAGTAATTGATATCATTATTTGGAACATTATCAGAAATTAACATTCCATTACTTCCAAATACTTCAAGTCTTTGATCATAACCATAGACGGCTCTTCTTGAATTATTTATATGAACTAAAACCCCTTTTTTTGATTTCATAAAACACATAGTTGTGTCATAATCATTTGTAACCTTAAAATCATTTGAGACATTTACAGAACCTTGTGCAAAAACTTCTACAATTGGATCATTATTAAGAATAAATCGTGCCAAATCAAAATCATGTATTGAACAATCTCTAAAAATTCCACCCGATTGTTTTAAATAATCAATACCAGGTGGAGAAGGGTCTCTACTTGTGATTACAATCATTTCAATTTTACCAATCTTTCCTGATAGAACCTCACTTTGTACTTTATTATGATTAGGATCAAATCTACGATTAAAACCAATTTGAATAGTTGGTTTATATTTTTTAATTTTTTGCCAACATTTATTTACTTTATTTATATCTAAATCAATTGGCTTTTCACATAATATAGCTTTATTACATTCTGCTCCTAGAGAAATATAATCTGTATGAGTCGGGGTGGCAGAAGCAATTAAAATAGCATTTATTTGATCTGAAGAAATTGCTTCCTTTGCAGTCTTTGCAACTCCACAACTATATTTTTTTGCAATTTTTTTAGCAGAGCTTGTATCAATGTCATAAACATATTTGAGACTCGCTTCTGGATGATCATTTATGATTGAAGCATGTAATTTCCCAATTCTTCCTGTTCCTAATAAGGTAAAATTAATCATTTTAGATTTTTATCCACTTTGAATTTAAATTAGAAGATTTTTTTGCTGCATAAATAAATTTAATACCAGCTACACCATCATCAATTGTTGGAAATGAATATTTTTTATTTTTATTATGAATCTGATCAGCAAATTCTGAATAAATATTTGCAAAAGCTTCAAAAAAACCTTCTGGGTGACCGGCAGCAATTCTTGAAGATGATAGTGAAAATTTAGATACTAATTTACTTGCTCTTGTTATAACTTTCATTGGTTTATCTAGTTCTGTAAACTTTAGATTATTTGGATCATCCTGTAACCATTCTATTGAACCTTTTGTTCCATACACTCTAATTTTTAGGCCATTTTCTCCACCAGTAGCAGCAGACGATACCCAGATTATACCTCTTGCTTTATTTCGCATTCTTAATAATACAAAAGCATTATCATCAACTGAAATTTCTGAGGATAATGAATTTACTTCTGCTGATATTTCATTTGCTTCTAATCCAGTCACATATCTCAACAAATGATACGCGTGAGTTCCAATTTCAGATAAAATCATTGAGGGCCCAGATTGTTTTTTATCTAGTCTCCATTTTAATGTTCTTTTTTCATCTTTCTTTTTTACTCCAACTGTATAACCTTGGGGATACTCAACATTTATTAAATTGATTTTTCCTAATTTGTGATTTGAAATAATATTTTTTGCCTCTCGTAGCATTGGATAGCTTGAGTAATTGTGTGTTAATGCAAATACAATTTTATTTTTTAAAATTACTTTTTTTAATTTAACAGCATCCTCAACTGTTGCCGTTAAAGGCTTGTCACAAATAATATGTATTCCTTTTTCAACAAATGCTTTTGCTATCTTATAATGATCACCCGATGGAGTCATTATTCCAAGCGCTTGAATACCATCGTTTCTTTTTGACTCAACGGATGCCATAGACTTATAATCACTGTAACAACGATCATCAGCTAATCCTAATGAAGAACCAAAAGATTTAGATTTTTTTTTATCCTTTGAAAATATTCCAGCAACAAATTCAAATTTATTATCAAATCTTGCTGATAACCTATGTGTGTATCCAATAAATGAATTAGGACCTCCACCAATAAAACCAATTCTAATTTTATTTTTATTATTTAAAGTATCATTTCTAAGTAAGTCTAATCTACCAAAAGCAATTTTGGATTTTTTTTTCATTAATTAACTATGCCACCATCAATTACATAATTTTGTGCGGTACAACCAGAACTTTGATCTGATGCAAAAAACAAAACTGGCTTTGATATATCTTCGGGCATAAGCATTCTCTTAATACATTGTCTCTCAAGTTGAGTTTTTTTAATTTCTGGAGTAAGCCATAATTTTTTTTGCCTCTCCGTAATGATCCAGCCAGGAACAATACAATTTACTCTGATGTTATAGACACCTAAATCTCTTGCTAAAGTTCTTGTTAAACCCATAATAGCAGATTTTGCAGTGGTATATCCAGGCATACCGCCTTGAGAAATCATCCATGAAAAACTACCTATATTTACAACAGAACCTTTGCCTAAATCCTTCATGTCTTTATAGACAGCTTGAGTTGCAAAAAAATAATGTCTTAAATTAATATTCATTCTATCATCCCAATATTCAGGGGTGACACTATCTAGATCATGTCTCTCATCATTTGCTGCATTATTTACCAGAATTGAAATTGGCCCAATTTCTTTTTTTACGTGTTCTAATGAACTTTTAAGTTGTTCTATATTTTTTAAATCACATTTTACAAATAGACTATCAATATCATATTTGTTTTTAATTTTTTTTGATAACTCGTTACCTAACTCATCATTTATATCTAAAAATGCAACTTTTGATTTTTGAGAAGCAAATTGCTCGACAATACTTTCCCCAATTCCTGAGGCACCCCCTGTAATAAGCACTACTCTATCTTTTAGTGATGGATAAGTTGCGATTTCGTTCATGATTATTTATGATATATTAATCTAAGTTATGTTTAACATAATCAAATTAAATGAAAAAGATAATATTGGAATTGCTCCAATGGATATTCCTCAGAATATTAATATAAATTATGGAATTAAATCTATAAATAATATTCCTTATGGCCATAAAATTTCTTTAAAAAAAATTAAAAGTGGTGATTTTATTTTTAAGTATGGTCAGATAATAGGAATCTCTAATAAAAATATAGAACCTGGTGAACATGTACATTCCCATAATATGGGATACAGTGAATTCAAAAGAGAATATATCCGTAAAGATATTAGAAATGATATTAATAAAAGTGAAAAAACAGAATACTTTAAAGGCTTTAAAAGGAATAATGGATCATCAGGTACTAGGAATTATATAGGTTTAATTAGTACAGTTAATTGTTCAGCAACAGTTGTTAAAAAAATATCTGATAAAATAAATAATTATTTAAAAAATAATAATTTTAATAACATTGATGGGGCAGTTTGTTTAAAACATTCATCAGGTTGTGGGATGAATACTTCTGGATATGCCATGAATGTATTTAACAGAACTATTGAAGGTTTTAAAATTCATCCTAATTTTGGAAAAGTTTTTGTTATTGGACTTGGATGCGAATGTGCCCAAATAAGTTTGTACAACAATGATCAGGAAAAAAGAAATATTGAATATTTGAATATTCAAGATGAAGGTGGAACAAATGAAATAATAACGAAAGTAACTTCAAAAATTATTAATCAACTAAATGAAATTAATAGTATTTCTAGAACAAATATACCCATTTCAGAACTAACAATTGCTTTGCAATGTGGTGGTTCAGATTCGTATTCTGGGATAACTGCAAATCCTGCACTAGGCTTTGCTTCAGATATGATTATTGATCATGGTGGAACAACATTACTTTCAGAGACTCCAGAAATATATGGAGCAGAACATTTATTATTTGAAAAATCATCAAACGAAAAAAATATAGAAAAACTAAATAAACAAATTGAATGGTGGAAAAAATATGTTGCTAGCAACGATAGCACATTAGATAATAATCCAAGTCCTGGTAATAAAAAAGGAGGTTTAACTACAATTCTGGAAAAATCATTAGGCGCAGTATCCAAAGCTGGAAATAGAAAGATGGTTGATGTTCTCGATTATGCTGAACAGGTAAAAACAAAAGGTTTTAACTTTATGAATTCTCCAGGTTATGATCCTGTATCTGTAACTGGGCAAGTTGCTTCTGGCGCTAATGTTATTTGTTTTACTACTGGTCGAGGTTCGTGCTTTGGATTTAAACCCACTCCGAGTATTAAAATAGCAACAAATACAAATATGTATAATAAACTTAGTGAAGATATGGACATCAATGCAGGTACTATTATGGATAACGTTGCAAGCGTTAATGAAGTTGGCAAAAAAATATTTGATAAAATAATTTCAGTTGCATCTGGTGAAAAATCAAAGAGTGAAATAAATGATTATGGTGATGATGAATTTAATCCTTGGATAATTGGAGCAACGCTATAAATTTATAAATCACCTTTAAAGGCGTTAATATACATTTTTAAAAAATCTTCTGCATTAACTGGTATAGGATTTGTACTTGTGGAAGGATCATTAAAAGCCATTAAACTCATTTTTTCTAAATTTTTGTCATCATCAATTATTTCACTTAAAGTATGAGGAATATTTAAATTAGATCTAAGCTCTAAAATCCAATCCATAAAATTGTTAAATGTTGCTGATTTTAAATTTATATATCTTGAAATATCTATAATTTTTTCTTCAATACCTTTTTTATTATATTGTAAAACATATGGCATAAATACTGCATTGGTTAATCCATGATGTGTATTATAAATTGCACCAACAGGATGACTTAAAGAATGGATAGCACCTAAACCTTTTTGGAAAGCTATTGAGCCCATAGATGAAGATGCTAGCATATGCGATCTAGCTTCTAAGTTTGATCCATTATTAAAAGCATGAACAAGATTATTTTTTACTAATCTAATACCCTCTAATGCAATACCTTGAGAATAAGGATGGAAAATATTAGACAAATATGCTTCTAAGCAATGAGCTAGTGCATCCATTCCTGTAAAGGCTGTTAAATTTGCAGGAAGTGGAATTGTCAAATTTGGATCAAGGATAACAATTGATGGAAGCATTTTTGGATGGAAAATTATTTTTTTTTCTTGTGTTTTTTCATTAGTAAAGACTGATGCTCTCCCAGTTTCAGAGCCAGTACCAGCTGTAGTTGGTAAAGCAATTATTGGAAAAATTGAATCTGCATTAGCTCTAGTCCACCAGTCACCAATATCTTCAAAATCCCAGATTGGTCTTTCTTGCTTGGCCATGAATGCAATTGCCTTTCCTGTATCCATACCCGAGCCTCCACCAACAGCTATTACTCCATCATGTTTATTTTCATTAAATGCTTTAACACCATCTTCAACATTCTTACCTGTAGGATTTGATTTAACATCACTATAAACAATTGCCTGTTTATCTAAACAATCATTTAACTTATTAATAATGTTTGTTTTTAAAATTCCATTATCAGTAATAATTAATGGTTTTTGAATATTTAATTCTTCACAGGCTTTTTGTATTTCTTTTATTCTATCAACACCAAACCAGATTGTAGTAGGATAATTCCAATTAATATTTTCCATAATCTTAAATATTTCTTATATGATAGCTTTTTGCTCTTGTTAAATGATCAAATCCTAGAACAGATAGAGTAACGCCAATTCCAGTATCTTTTACACCGGTCCATGCTAAGCCGGGATCTAAGTAATCACATCTATTCATAAAAAAAGTTCCTGTCTCAACATTTTTTCCAAAATTTTCTGCAAAAGACTTATCATTTGTCCAAATACTTGCTGTTAACCCATAAGAACTATCATTTATTAGAGATAAAGCTTCATTTTCATTTTCTACTTTCATTATTCCAACTGAAGGACCAAATATTTCTTCCATCATATATTTCATCGAATGATCGACATTAATGAGTGCACTTGGGCTTACATAACAATTATTACCATCATCTAAATTAAATTTTTTGTTATCTATAATATTTTTTCCACCTTGACTAATTGCGTTGTTAACTTCAGATCTAATATAATTTGCAGCAGATTGCTTCACTACTGGACCTAAATTTGTCTCCATCTCTAGTGGATTTCCTAAAATATATTTCTCAGTTACATCTTTAAATTTTTCTACAAATGTATTGTATATTTTTTTATCAACATAAATTCTTTCAATACCACAACAAGATTGACCAGAATTGAAGTATGATCCATCAACTAAATTTTCAACAGCATGATCTAAGTCACAATCAGCTCTAACATAAGCAGGATCTTTTCCACCTAACTCTAGACCGACTCCAATAAATCTAGTGCCTATAGATTTTTTTATTTGTTTTCCGCCACTTACAGAACCTGTAAATAAAACATGATTAATTCTTGAATCTGAAATTATTCTTGATGTTTGATTATGATCTAAATGTAAATACTGAAAAATATTTTTTGGTAATGAAGATTGTGTAGCTGCCTCATATAATTCTTCAGCACAGAGTGGAGTTTGAGAAGAATGTTTTAATATAACTGCATTACCTGCAAGTAAACTTGGTACAATTGAATTAACAGAAGTGTTGAAAGGGTAATTCCATGGTGCAATTACAAATATAGTCCCTAGTGGTTCTTTATTTATATAATTATCAAATTCATCATTTTTAATTGATACAACTCTTGATAGTGCTCTATCAGCATTTTCAATCATATAACGAGCTCTTTCTTCAAAACCTCGCATCTCTCCTGGGCACTGTGCTATAGGTCTTCCTATTTGCTTACATAAATTACTAGAAACATCCTTATTTTTTAAAAATATTTCTACAAAATTTAAAACTGACTTTTTTCTTTCTTCTAGAGATATATTCTTCCAATGCTCTCTTACAGCATAGGAATTACTGAGACTTTTTTCAATATCTTCTTCTGTTGCATATTCTCTTTTAACTAAGACGGAGTTGTCTATTGGAGTAATAGTCTCAAACATTTAGTAAAATTAGCCTCGTTCGAAATATCTTCGTAATTGCCAATCATTAACTGAACCATCATAATCTTTTTGCTCCCATTCGGCAGCATGGATATAATGATCAAGTACATCTTGTGGAAATATCTCTTTTAAAAATTTAGATTTTTTAGCAAGTTGGATAGCTTCGTTAAGTGTTTTAGGAACTTCATTTACTTTTTTCTCATAAATATTTCCTGAATAAGGTTTATCTAATTTAAGTTTATTTTTAATACCGTATAAACCAGCACCAACTAAAGCTGCAAAAGAAAGATAAGGATTCACATCCGCTCCTGGGACTCGACATTCAATTCTTATGGATGATCCATGACCAGCTAGTCTAAACCCAGCAGTACGATTATCAATGCCCCAAACAGATTTTGTAGGAGCAAATGATCCATCTTGAAATCTTTTATAAGAATTAATATTTGGCGCTAAAAAAATTGAAATATCTGGTAATAATTTAATTTGTCCCGCAAGATAACTTTTAAAAATATCAGACATTCCATATTTATCCTTAGAGTTATAAAAAATATTTTTCTTTGTTTTCTTATCGAATAAAGAGTTATGAATATGACATGAACTTCCACAAACTTCTTTGTTATATTTAGCCATAAAGGTTACAGCTTTGTTATGTTTATAAGCAATTTCTTTTGTCGCATTTTTAATTAAAATATGATTGTCAGCCATGTTTAATGCATCGGAAAAAACAACATTGATTTCTTCTTGTCCTGGAGCTGCTTCACCCTTTGAACATTCTACATAAATTCCACTATCTAGAAGAGAATTCCTTAACTCCTGCATCACATCCTCTTCTTTCGTAGTTTGGAAAATCATATAGTCTTCAATATACCAAGAAGACTCTTTAAGTTTTGTATAATTATTATTATGAATTTCTTCATAAGTTTGATTAAAAAGAAAAAATTCTAATTCTGAACCAACCATTGATTGAAATCCCATTTTGTCGGCCTTAGCTAAAACATCTTTTAATATCTGTCTTGTTGAATGAATAAGTGGTTTTTTTCCTGAATGGTCTAAACAATCACATATTACTATAGCTGTTTTATTTAACCAATTTGCTATCTTTATCGTTTTGAGATCTGGAATTACAGTCATATCTCCATAACCCGTTTCCCATGAAGAAGATTTATATCCTGGTACAGTAAACATATCCATATCAACGGTATAGAGATAATCGCACATATGCGTTTCTTTATAAACATAATCAATAAAAGCTTTTCCGGTAACTCTTTTACCATTTAGTCTACCTTGCATATCTGATACGCAAACTAAAACTGTATCTATTTCTTTTTTTGTTATTAGTTTTTTTAACTGATTAAATGTAATACTCATGTTTCTTAAAATTAAATTTGTATCATTTTCATATCCTAAATGATAAAGAATGAAACAAAAATAATTGATTAAAAAACGCAGAAAATGGAAAAATATAAGAATTTTATAAATAATAAATGGATTGAAAGTGAGTCCAAAGAAACAATAAAGGTTGATGATCCTTCAAATGGTAAAATCATTGGTGAAATTTCATGTGCAAAAAAAAATGAAGTTGATCTTGCGGTTGAAGCAGCTAAAAATTCTTATAACAGCAGAGTACTTGTAGATATGCCTTTACTTTCAAGAGCGAAACTAATGAGAAAAATTGCAGAAGAGACAAGAAAGGTTTCAAAAGAAGGTGGTGAGCTTCTTTGTTATGAAAATGGAAAAAATATCGCTTCAGCAATTAAAGAATTCAATGATGTAGCAGATATGTTTGATTATTATGCAGGCTTAACAGATAAACTTGAGGGTAAAACAATACCTGTTGCAAAAAATGTTTTTGATTACACAGTTTTAGAACCATTTGGTGTATCAGCACATGTTGTGCCATGGAATTTTCCATTATCAATGATTGGAAGATCACTGTCATGTTCTTTTGCTACAGGAAATTCAACAATAATAAAAACTGCAGAATTAACCCCCTTGTCAGCAACAGTTTTTGCTAAAGCAATACAAAATGCTGGAGTACCTGAAGGATTAATAAACATAATTTGTGGATATGGGAATGAAGCAGGATCTTATCTTGTAGCTCATGAAGATGTAAATCACGTAGTATTTACAGGCTCAGTTGCAACTGGAAAAAAGATACTTCATGCTTGTGCTGACAAAGCTATACCTGCTGTAGTTGAATTAGGTGGTAAGTCAGCTGGTATAGTATACCCTGACGCAGATCTAAATGAAGTTTTAGAGAGTGCACGTTCAGGAATATTTAGTGTTGCAGGACAAATTTGTACAGCGATGTCTAGATTGGTAGTTCATAAATCAATCAAAGATGAATTAGTAGATAAGCTTGTTGATATGAGTAAATCATTAAAAATTGGACCCGGTATAGAAAAAGATACAGACCTAACTCCAGTTATATCAGAAAATCAGCTTCAAAAAGTTGAAGGTTATGCAAGATCAGGAATCCAAGAAGGAGCAGAAGCGGCATATGGAGGAAAAAGATTAGAACGTGATGGATATTTTATGGAACCAACAGTTCTAAACAATGTTAAACAAAGTATGACTGTAGCCAGAGAAGAAATTTTTGGTCCGGTGCTCTCAGTTCTTGAATATGAAGATCAAGAAGAAGCAATTGATATTGCGAATGATACTGAGTATGGTTTAGGTGCTGGAGTTTTTACAAAAGATCTTAAAAAAGCATCTTGGACTGCAAGCAAATTAGAAGCTGGTCAAGTATATGTAAACAAATGGTTTACCGGAAATCATGCAACTCCTTTTGGAGGTTATAAACAATCAGGATATAGCCGTGAAAAAGGAGTAGATGGACTTAAATCTTATCTTCAAGTCAAAAATGTTGGTATTAGTTTAGGTTAAAATCGACCAGGAGAATAATCACTAATGTCTATATTAGGCAGTTGATCTTTTGATAAACTATCAATAATTTTTCCCGTAACAGCTCCTAAAGTCCAGCCAATATGTTGATGTCCAAATGCATAAATGACATTATTATTTTTGCGAGACTTTCCAATAACAGGTAATGAGTCTGGTAAAGTAGGCCTTCTACCCATCCATGTTGATCTTACTTCTTTCAATAGGGGTAAAACCTTTCTTGATTGTCTTTCTATCATTTCAAGACGTTTTTTATTAGGTGGTTTATTTAAACCTGCTATTTCAACTGTGCCAGCAGCTCTTATACCATCATGAATTTGTATTAAGTAAAATCCAGACTCAGACCAAGCAACGGGACGATTTATTAATTTCTCTTCAGTTTCAAATAAAAGGTGATACCCTCTTTCGGTATCAAGAGGGAATTTATCTCCAAGCTTATTTGCAATTTGATTAGACCAAGCACCAGCACTTACAATTATTTTATCAAATTTAAGTTTTTTATTTTCTAAAAATAATTCTATATTTTTTTCTTTCTGTGTTAAATTTTTTATATTTTGATTTATATAAACACCACCTAGTTCTAAAAACTTTTTAAAAATCTTAGTACTTATTGCTAATGGATTTGTTGTGTGTCTTGATCCAGTAAAGACTTGCCCAGAATAATAAACATCAGCTAAATTTGGTTCTAATTCTTTAACTTCATCTTTATTTAAATTTCTTACTTTAACGTTATTATTTTTTCTAATAATATTTGCGTATTCATAATTTTCGTAAGATTTTTTTGAATCAAAAAGATAAAGATTTTCTTCATAGCTAATATATTCTTTTACATTTACATCTTGAAAAATTTCATCGTAAGAAATTTGTGAGTGTTTCAATAGGTTGGTGAGAGAGTTTGCTATTTCATTAACTTTTTCTTTTTTACAATTTTTTAAAAAACTTATTGCCCAAGGCAAGTTCTTTAAAATATAAAAAAAATCCACTGCCAAAGGTCCATCTTTTCTTAAGAGCATTGATGGTATATCCCAAATCAAACCAGGATAATTTACAGGAACATTTGCATAGTCTGCAAAAGTACAAGCATGCCCAAAACTTGTCATTGAGCCAGGCTGTTCCCTGTCAATTAAAGTTACATTAAATCCAGATTTTTTTAAAAAATATGCGCTACATATACCAACTATACCAGCACCAATAACAGCAATGTTCTTCACTGTTCTATCGAGCTTTAATACCTCTGAGTTTTTCAGATCTTCTTCTAAGTACTTCAACTGTAGTTAATAAGAATATAGAAAGAAGTACTAAACATGTTGCCATACATAAAATAACAGGGCTAATTTCTTGTCGTATTCCGGCCCACATTTGTTTTGGAATAGTTAACTGATCAATACTTGCCATAAACATAACTATAACAACTTCATCAAAGGATGTAATAAAAGCAAATAAAGCTCCTGATATAATACCTGGTAAAATCAACGGCATAATGACTTTAAAAAATGTTCTCATTGGTTTAGCACCTAAACTTTGTGCAGCTTTTACCATATTCATATCAAAACCAACTAATGTTGCCGTTACAGTAATTACTACGAAGGGTGTAGCAAGAGCAACGTGTGCAAGAATAACACCTGTGAAAGTATAAACAAGATTTATTCTTGCATAGAAGAAGAACATTCCTGCAGCTGTTATAATTAGTGGAACGATCATTGGTGAAATTAAGATTGCCATTATCAAACCTTTATATGGCATGTGTGGCCTACTTAATCCTAATGCGGCTAGTGTGCCTAAGGCTGTAGCAATAACAGTTGCTATGATACCAATATAAAAACTATTTACTGTACCTTTCATCCATTTTGTTGAACAAGGAACAGTAGAGGAAACAACATCAGCACTACAATCACCAATCATATTTCTATACCATCTAATTGACCATGCTTCTGGATCAGGAGGCCATGCAAGCATTCCTTCTGTAAAAACCATAAAAGGAGAAACACTAAAAGATATTGGAATAATTGCAAATAGTGGGGCTATTAAAAAAAAGAAAACTACCGTACAAAAAAATAAGTAAAAATAATAGTAGGTTCTTTGAACTGGTGATGCGTAACTTGGAAGAGCCATACTGTTATCCTAACTTTATGTTGTCTATTCCGACAATTTTATTGTAAAGCCAATAGAAGATCAGCATTATACCAAGAAGTATAGCGCCAAGAGCAGCACACAATCCCCAGTTAAGTGTTGTTTTTAAATGATAAGCAATCCAACTCCCAATCAATTTACCATCTTTTCCGCCAACTAATTCAGGTGTTATAAAATACCCAATGGCAAGTACAAAAACCAATAAACCACCAGCGCTTATACCAGGAATAGTCTGAGGTAAGTAAACTCGCAAAAATGCAGTTACAGGTTTTGCTCCTAAATTTTGAGCAGCTCTCATGTGGCTTTTTGGAATAACCCTCATTACACTGTACAAAGGTAGAATCATAAATGGTAATAAAATTTGAGTCATTGCTATTAATGTTCCAACTTCATTATAAACCATTTGTATTCGACCATCGTCGCTTATTACGCCTAGCCAAACTAAAATTCCATTTATAACTCCATTTTGTTGAAGCATTACAATCCATGCTGTTGTTCTCACAAGTAAAGAGGTCCAAAATGGAAGTAATACAAAAATCATCAGAAGATTGCTGTATCTTAGAGGTAAATTAGCTAAGAGATGAGCAACCGGGAAACCAAGAATTAAGCAAAAAATTGTTACATATATACTTACCTTAAAAGTTCTAAGCCACGTTTTAATATACATTCTTCTTTTTTCATCTTGTAAAACGACATCTCCATCTTCATCAAATGTTCTATCGAGAGCATTCCAATAATAAATTGAAGATCTATCTTTTACCATTTGATTAAATGAGTACCAATAAGTTGGATCCGCCCACAGCTTATTTATATTAATAAATGTATCCTTATAAGAAACTGGTTCTTCGCCTTTTTTTACAATTTTTTTTATTTCTCTAGTTGTTTTTTTTATTAAACTTTTCCAACCAGATTTTGCATAATTCATTCTTGTTAAGGCTTTACCTATTTGTCTCTTGTCTCCATTAGCTAATTCAAAAAAAAGACTTTTATATACTTCTTCAGGTGGTAGTTCGTCAGCTCCTTTATCCCAATTTTTGTATTCATCAAAAGTATTAGGAAAAACTGAATTAATTTGACTATCATCAACGCTCCTAAGAAGCATATCTCCAATAGGCATTACAAAAGTTACAAAAATGAAAAGGAGTAAAGGAAAAACAAGAAGAAATGCACGAAGTTTATTTCTTCTTTCAGCCTTACGAAGACTTTGTTTGAGTGGAATTCCGTCTGTTGTTAATAATTCCGCTGTAGAAATAGGAACCTCCAAATAAAAAGGCGAGATAATTCTCGCCTTTAGATTAAATTACAAATTTTATTTTTTCAAGCTTAGTTACCCATCCAAGCAGCATAACGTTCATTAATTTCTGCACCGTAATCTGACCACCATTGAGGATCACTTACGATTGAAACTTTTAAACGTTCTGGTGTGTTAGGCATGTGAGGCATAATATCAACACCTCCTGGTCCCCAAGGCTCATTATTTTGAATGATTGGGATACCAGATGCTCTCATTGGTCCATATGTAATATATTTAGCTTGTTCAGCTTGAGCTTCAGGAGTTGAAGCATGCATCATAAAGTCAATAGCTGCATCTCTATTAGGAGCTCCAGCAGTTAGACAAAGATACTCTTGATCTAAAACCTGACCTTCCCAAATATACTCAAAGTTTTCACCTTCAGCTAAATTTGCTGCACCTACTCGACCGTTATATGCAATAGCCATAATAACTTCACCACTTTTTACTAACTCAAGTGGTTGTGAACCAGCTGACCAGAAAACAACATCGTCCTTAATTCTGTCCATAACTTCAAATGCTCTATCAATAGCACCTGTTTGGTTAGCTAAAACAGTTGGTACTGCATTTGGACTTACTCCATCTGCTACCATTGCTTTTTCGATTATACCTGTTGCCCAAGTATGAATACCTCTTTTGCCAGGAAATTTTTCTGTATCAAAAAAATCTGCCATACTGTCTGGTTTTTCACCTGGGAATGCATCTGGATCGTAAAATACTACGTATGTCCAAAAGATTTGTGGTACACAACAGTCCCAACCAGAGTGGTATTCAAGACCGTTATTTTCCATATCTTCTGCAATCGACTCACCGTCAGGACCAGGAACACCTAAAGTAGCAATTTCACTTGAAATATCTTCAAATAATCCTTCATCACATCCAGTTATTGCATCAGATGGTAAAACATCTACTAAATCCCAAGTAACGCTTCCACTTTCTACTTGAGCTCTTACTTCACCTAAACCTCCGTTGTAGTTTTCAAATACAATTGAGCTAGGATCAGAGTATGTATCAGCATAAGCTTTTTGTTGACTTTCTGTATAAGCACCACCCCATGATGCAACCGTTACAGCGCTAGCTGCAAAAGGAGCAAATACAAGTGACACAAATAAGAAGGCTTTTAAAAATTTAGACATATATATCCTCCTATTTTTAATTATTTAATCTTAAGATTATGTCCGTAATGCGAGTGTAATAACATGTCGTTAAATGAAAAAAAAGGGGTAAAAGTAAAAAATTTTGGCTAAATATAAAGAAAAAAGTATAATTACAGATCTAATGCTCGAACATCCTCAGAATTCCAGCTTAATTTAAGTTCGTCACCTTCTTTATGATTAAAACTTCCTTCATTTGGAACCTTGACTATGAATTCATTATTTCCACAAACATCAAGCCTAGCCCTAATATGATCACCTAAGTAAATTAATTCTTCAATTTTTCCTGAAAAATTGTTGGAACCAGATGCTGAATTGTCTATTGAAACACGTTCTGGTCTAATAGATAGTTGAGTTTTCTCTCCAACTTCGTTCACATTAATTTTTAACGCTTTAACCATTCCAAATCCACCATCTAACTCAACAGTACATGAGGATCCATTCACTTCCTTAACAACACCATTAAGTGTATTATTTTCACCTATAAATTTTGCAACAAAAGAATTTTCAGGTTTTTCATACAAGATATTAGGTGTAGATAATTGTTGTACAACCCCATCATTGAATACAGCAATTCTATTAGACATTGTTAATGCTTCACTTTGATCATGAGTAACATAGACAACTGTTATCCCAATCCTATCATGAATATGTTTTATTTCGTATTGCATCTGTTCGCGTAAATTCTTATCGAGTGCACCTAAAGGCTCATCCATTAATACTAGACGTGGTTCAAATACCAGTGCTCTAGCCAAAGCGACTCTTTGCTGTTGTCCACCAGATAATTGAGCTGGAAATCTTGTACCAAAATTACCTAACTCAACCATATCAAGTGCTTTCTGCACTTTTTCTTTAATGTCTGGTTTTGAAATTTTTCTCACTTCTAGCGGAAATGACAAATTTTCCGCAACAGTCATATGAGGAAATAAAGCATAGTTTTGAAAAACCATTCCGATTTCTCTTTCATAGGGTGGTATTTTACTTATTGGTTTAGTATCTAAAAATATTTCACCGTTTGTAGGTGTTTCAAAACCAGCTAACATCATCAAGGTTGTTGTTTTACCTGATCCTGATGGACCCAACATTGTTACAAACTCACCCTTAGCAATATCCAAGTTTAAGTTTTTTACTACTAGTACTTCTCCATCATAACTTTTATCGATCTTTTCAAATTTAACGAAACTTTGAGATGTGTCATTCATAATATATATTGTAATGAAGCTTGAATAACTGCATGAAAACAAATAGTCAAAAGTTAATTTAAAAAATGTTCATATTTGGAGTGATTTTTGCTTTAGTTGCTGGAATTTTGTTTGGCTTAATTGGTCCTACTACAAAAATAGCATATAATTCTGGTGCTTCTGTAGCATTAACTATTTTTTTACGTTACGCAGTTGCCTCGATAATTATATTACCTTTTATCCCTTATCAAAATAATCTATTAGAAATATTTAAAAAGAACCTAAAATATTTTTTATCTATATCAGCGGGTTCAATATTTTTAACGCTTGGATTATTGACTTCAGTTATATTTATTGAAGTTAGTTTAACAATTCTTATTTTTTGCCTCTATCCAATATATGTTCTTTTATTTTCTATTATTGTCGATAAAGAAAAAATTTCATTAACTGTAAAGATTCTCTTTTTTGTTACATTTTTAGGAATTATTTTAGTTATAGGGCCATCTTTTAAAGTTATAAATATAGTAGGTATTCTTTTAGCTTTTCTTGCATCACTGGGATCAACTAGTATGATTATAGTAAATCAAAAAATGTCTATTAAAGGTATTTCACCAATACCAATTAATATCTTTATAAATGTTTTTAATACTTTTTTCTTCTTTGTAATATTAAAAATATTTTTTTCTTTAAATTTTAATTTTGATATCAATATTTATCTTTTAATTTTAATTCCTTCGGTATGTTATAGCTTTGCACTTTTATCACAATTAATTGCTATCCCAAAGATTGGACAATCATATACTGCTTTATTTTTGTATTTAGAACCAGTGGTAGGTGTTCTTGGAGCTGTTTTTTTATTAAAAGAAAATTTAGAAACTTATCAAATGATTGGTGCTTCGATTGTAATAATAAGTTTGCTATCAGCTTCTTTTATTAGTCGTAGAAACTAAAATTGATTTTTCATGAAGTTAAACCAATTCTGACCTATTATTTTTGTAGAAACTTTTTCTGAAATATTATTTTCACACATTAAATAAAATAAATTATTTAAGTCACTTGGTTGCTTATACCAACTTGGTAACTTAGGCCATTTTGGATTTTTATCTTTAGATTCTCCATAGTCGATATTTTTGGTCCACTTTCCATTTCTCATCCACATAACTACATCATCAGGCCAATTTAAACAAAGATCAGAACCTATTCCAATATTGTCTTCACCAATTAGGTTTACCAGCTCCTTAATCATTTCACAAAAATCTTCTATAGTACAATCACCTAAATTTTTAAGATGGTAAGGATATAAACTTAACCCAATAAAACCATTTTTTTTAACAAGTTTTTGTAAAATATCAGTATCAATGTTTCTTTTAGATTTATGAAAGAAATTTGGATTAGCATGAGAAATTGCCACAGGTTTATTTGAGAATTCAATAGCATCAAGACAAGTTTGCTTTCCTGCATGACTTAAATCTACAATCATGCCAAGTCTATTCATTTCTTCAATAACAGCTTTTCCAAATCGTGAAACACCTGAGTCTTTAGGTTCAAAACATCCTCCAGCAAGTGGGGTTTGATTATTATAGGTGAGTTGCATAAATCTCACACCTGCTTCAAAAAATTTTTCAATTAAAAATATATCATTCGCAATAGGAGCAGAATTTTGAAAACCAAAAATAATTGCAATTTTATTATTTTTTTTAGCATCCAAAATATCTTCGGTAGTTTTTGCGTGAGCAATAATATCATGATGCTCTTTAAAAAGACGGTGCCAATAATTTATTTTTTCAAAAGACTCTTCAGTATTTTCCCAATACACTAATGTCGCATGAATTGCATTTAATCCAGCTTGGTGGGCATTTTCAAATAATTCCCTATTCCAGTTACAATATTCCAATCCATCAATTAGAAGTATATCTTCACTTATTTTTGACATAGATTAATACTTCTATTAATGAAAAAACCAAAATTAACTATAGATATTTAATAAATGTTACAAAAAGTAAGAGAAAACGATAACTACATGAAACTATCAAGAATGGGTTCACGCTATCCTTCTCGGCTTAGTTTTTCTAGAAGTATGTTAAGAAGATTGATCAACGACAACTGGGAAATACATAAGTCGAAATTTGATTTAGATAAACATGGTTTCGGCACGGTTGTTTATGAAATAATTATTAATAAGCAAACTTATTCACTTGTATGTTTCTCTGCTTTCCTAGATGATAAGGATAGAAGTGATAGAGTTATCGCTAGTAAATGGGATACAGCCTATACATTACATGTAGGTAAATTATCTGATCAAGATCTAAATAGATTAAAAAAAACAATTCCTCTTCAAGAATCAGGTCGTAATTCTCCAGATGAGTTAATTCTTAGTAGAGCAAATAAAAGTGTAAGATTGTTTCAGTATGTTGTCGATTGTCTTTCAAATGGTAATCAGCCAGATATATACGAAATAAATAAAGTTGGCTATTTGTTAAGAACTACTGCTGTTTATGGTAGTGGTAAATTTGGATTATCAGATTTTACTAATACAAAAAATACAACTGTTTTCAATCAGCCCTTTAGAGCAGAAATGTTATCAGTTTATTTAATTAGAGAATTCAGTATTGAATTAGTTGAACATGTTGCAAGGCAAATAAACCCAAAAAAAGCAGTAAAGTTAGATAGAAAAATTAAACAACATTTAGGTATTGGTAATTCAACAGGTTTAGGTATGGCACCTTTTATCATTAAACATCCAAAGTTGATTAATAAGTGGATGAAACAGTACACAAAGACATTAGAAGAAATTTCTCAAATTGAGTTAGATAATATAGTTTTCGAAAAATATAAAAATCTTTTGAATAAAGCTCTAAATTATCTTGAAGAAGTTAACACAAGTGATGAATTCCAAATTAATAAAAATAAATTAACTACTGAAGATTTAAAAAAATATATTTCCTTCATTAATGACCTAGATCTTTCTCAAAAATTTAAATGGTTAGATATTTTAGATTATTGTGATTTGAATTTTAATAATGATACTAAGGAAATTGCAAGAGTACAACTAATTGAATTGTATCCTCAAATATCAGAAGAGTTAGCAGAAGATATGGCAGATGAGGAGATAATGGATATTGATGGAAATCAATCTATTGGAGATTTGAAAAAAACAATCAATGATAAATATTCTTGGATAAAAAATATTGATTTTAATAATAAAGATAGCAATTATTTATTTTGGTATGTTTCAGCAGCTAAGTTAGAACCTAGATTAGGTGAAAGATATAATGAAAAAGGAAGTGAATTGGAGCAAAATCTAGGAATTGCAAAAATGGTTAATGATTTATTTAAGCAAATTAAAAATGTAGATGAAAATCAATTAATTTGTGAATTTTTGTTAATGCATCCAGAATACAGAGGAATTGTTAAGAGAATTCAATCTTTAAAAAATTATCCTTTTTCAGAAGTTCAAGATAATGTTCTTGATAAAAAAACAATGCCAATTGATATGTTAAGATTTAAGTTATCTTTTTTTGGAGCTAATCGTTATGATCCTAAGTCAGATAGATGGTTAAGAGTAAGTTTTTTTTCTGGAGCCCCTTATTTATCAGATCTGAGTAATAAAAATGTTGATGAATGGGGTTTTGCAACAATGAGTACATATTAATATCTGTGAGTTATTCTTACTATGAAGTCTACACTAATACACAACGAGCTTTTTCAGGATTAGGATTCACTTATGGATCAGATGAGGATGCTGCATTTATTACAACATGGCTTGAAATATTTGGTTTGGATGGGATCAAATTATTAAAATTAAAAATTGAAGAACTAGATAACACTTTCAATGCCAGTATAGATCCGTCAAAAATAAATGATGAGTTTGATTGTGAAAATAAATCTTTTTTGGTGATAGGCCCGGGATTGATTGATTATTTAGTATCAAAAATAGATAAAAGGGATGATTTTAAATTAACTTTTAAAAATTGTAGTGACCCCATATTCCTAATACCTTTGCTTTATAAGTATGCCAAAAAAAATATCTATTCACAGTTTTTGTTAGATCAAAAAATTGATGTACAAATAACAAATGAAAATATTAGGGTTAATAGAGAAATTATCTCTACAAATTATCAAAGAAATTTTGATCTTTTACTCACAAAGAAAATTTTTAATGAACAAAAATTAGATATTAATATTTCATCATCAAATATAAATAATATGCTCTCCAAGGGTATTAATCCTGATAAAAAATCTTGGGATCAAATATCTAAAATAGCTTTTAGAACTTTTGTTCCTGAGTCAGAGGAATCTAGGGCAAAAGGTGCCGGAGGTGGCGATGCAAATGATTAATTTACTATATGCAAATTGCTAAATACATTAGTAATTAGTTGATAACCAGTTTCCGTTATCCTAAAATAATCTATCTATCTCTCTAATACTTCGTATCCAAACTGATCTGCTGTTTCAAGAAGGATCTCCCAAATTGATAAAGCAAAACCTCTTGGTATATATAGACAGTAGTTATTGGAAGTTATTTTAAATAGCTTAACACTAACATGATGAATGGCTGTGCTAGCAGATGATAGATCTGGAAAATTCCTAGCTCTTAAATCAATTGGAAGATGTCTATTTAAAAATAATGATGAATTATCTCCTGTAATTTCAATACCTGTGAAAGCATGAGACATGTCTAAAATTGTTGCGATTTGCTCACTTATTTCAATTTCTTTATTAAATAGCCACCATTTCAAAGGTTCCATTCTCCATAATGATTTATTTTCAAAAATTATCCCTTTATTAAAACTAGGAATATTTTTAATTTTTAGTTCTTTTGATATTAAATTATTCATTTCATCAATTTTGTCAGGCCAACAAGCAATTTGTAAAATTTCTAAACTTTTTAATTCTTTAAATGTTAGAGATTGTTTCTCGCTTGATGAATATTTTCCAACCTTATAAATTGTTTCTAGTGCAGAATGTCTATGCATACATTCGTTCTCCTTTAGGATCAATCATATTTGGTGAAACAACTTTCAAATTCATTTGTTTATTTCTTACAGGATCTGCCCCAACTAAATTGGTATCTTTCCATTTATCTAAACCACCCTTGACAAAACCTAATCCAATCCAATGTCCAAGTTCAGGAGAATAAGTAACTGAAGTAATTCTTCCGATACCCTGTCCTTTAATATTATTTTTTTCACAGACAATAGTTCCAGCATTAAAAGTTTCTTTTAGGTTAGTAGGAAAGAAGCCTACTAGAATTTCACGATCATTATTTTTTAAAACTCCTCGTTTTCTCATTGCGCTTCCAATATATGATTTTTTTGTAGATGCCATTTTGCTTAAACCTGCGTCATCAATTGTTACCCTCCCATCAAGCTCAGCAGCTGTTACATGACCTTTTTCAACTCTAAGTGCACCTAAAGCTTCTAATCCATATAAACATCCATCATATTTTTTTGCATTTTCCCAAAGTAAGTCCATCATTGTATTGGCAAAATCTGATTTGACATAAACTTCAAAAGCTAATTCGCCGGAAAAACTAATTCTTGCAATCCTACAAGGAATATTACCTTTAAGAAATGTTGAAGTAACACCCATAAAAGGTAAGTTATTATTAGTTATAACCAAAGAATCATCGACACAATTATTGAGAACTTCTCTAGATTTAGGTCCTGCAACTGATACGCCTGCCCATTGTTCAGAAACACTAGTCACATTAACATTAAGATCTGTCCATCTAGTTTGAAGTAATTCTTCTAACCGTGACATCACTTTTGCAGCTTCACCTGTAGACGTCGTCATAAAATATTCATTTTCTGCTAATCTCCAAGATGTGCCATCGTCCATTACAATACCGTCATCACGCAACATGATACCGTATCTAGCTTTTCCAACTTGTAGTTTTGAAAAACCATTCGAATAAATTCTATTTAAAAATTCGGTAGAGCCTGGTCCTTGAATAGCAATTTTGCCTAATGATGTTACATCACAAATTCCAACTGTTTTTCTTACTGTTGATGCTTCTCTTATATAAGAGTCATTTAAAGTTTCATTTTCTTTGGGATAATACCAAGGTCTTTGATACAATCCAACTTCAATCATTTTTGCACCATGATCAATATTCCATTGATGCATTGGCGTTACTCTTAACGGCCTAAAATGTTTTCCAACATTTCTTCCGCTTAAGGCACCTATAGATACAGGAGTATAAGGAGGTCTAAAAACAGTAGTTCCAACTTCTGGAATTTCTTTATTTAAAAGTTCAGCCATTAAAGATAATCCAATGATATTTCCCATTTTTCCTTGATCGTTTGCCATACCTAAAGTTGTGTATCTTTTAAGATGCTCTACCGAAATGAAACCTTCACGATGTGCGAGTCTTACGTCATCTGTTGTTACATCATGTTGATAATCTACAAAACTTTTTGATCTAGATTTTTTATATTTTACTTCATAAAGTGGTTGTATGGGGTTTTTCCATCCACCAGGTTTTGGGAAAAAATAATTTGTTTTAGAAAGACCTAAGCGGTTCAACGCATCAGTAGTTCCTGCTATCCCAGAAGCAATACAATCATTTTTATTCCATAAACCTCTAGAAGAACCTACTATTGTAATATTTTCTTTTGTGTCACTTGGTAAAAAACAAGCATTGTTATAATCCCATTTAGGCTTTACGCCTCTGTGAGATAGCAAATGTACAGCAGGTGACCAGCCACCTGATAATAGAACTTGATCACAATTTATAGTTTCAGATTTATTAATAGTTTCACTTTTTGATATATCTAAACTATCAATTTTTTTTGAACCATTAATATTATAAGGCACATACCCTTTTCTAATTTCAAAACTTTTATTTGTCTCAATTTCAAGATTAGTTCGTGAATCAAGAACAGTTACATTGGCCCCCGCTTCTGATAATTGATTTGCTGTTTCATAAACAGAATCATTATTTGTAGTTATCACAATTCTTTTTCCGGTGAGTACACCATATCTATTCAAATAATGCTTTGATGCATTTACAGTCATTACACCAGGAATATCATTATTATTAAATGCAATGTGTCTTTCAATTGCTCCAGCACCAACAATTATATGCTTTGCTCTAATGGTCCAAAATCTTTGGCGTGGAATGTTTACATTTGGCTCTGATATATGGTCTGTTACTCTCTCTAATAAACCAACAACGCAATTATCATATAATCCAAATGCAGTAGTTCTAGTCATTATTTTTATGCCTAGATTTTCAAGTTGATTTTTAATTTGCGAGTTATCAAAATCATTTTCTGCAAGTTGATTTCCTCCAATAAGACTATCTTGCTCAACTAAAATAACATCTAATTTTTTTTCTGCTGCCTCTATTGCAGCTGCGACACCAGCAGGTCCTGATCCTACTACAATTAAATCGCAAAAATCATGAGCATGCTCATAAGTATCTGGATCAGGTAACCCAGAAGCACTTCCCATTCCCGCCGCTTTTCTAATAAACTTTTCAAAAAACATCCATATGGCAGTTCCTTTACCCCATTCAAGCGGAGGTATTCCCATAAAAGTTTTATAATAAAAACCAGCTGCAAAAAACCTACCTAAATAATTATTTATTCCAGCTAGATCAAAATTTACATTTGGAAATGCATTTTGACCACTTGCTTCCAAACCATTATATAATTCTTGTGTTGTTGCTCTTACATTTGGATCTCTTCTATCTTTTGAACCAATAGTAACTAAAGCCCCGGATTCCTCGACTCCACTAGAAAATATTCCCCTTGGTCTATGATATTTAAAACTTCTACCGACTATACCAATATTATTTGCAAGTAATGCTGATGCTAGAGTATCTCCTTCAAAACCTTTGTAATTTTTTTTATCCCACCTAAAGGATAAAATTTTATCTCTATTAATTTTTCCATAGTTATCTATTCTTCTTGTCTTCATTTATTATTTTTTACAACCTTCTGTAAATCCGGATGGCATGGTTTGATACTTTTTATTTCATGAGTGACAGTAGAACGTTCAACTACCAACCACATTCTACATCCATTAGAATGATGCCATGTTTCAAATTGAAAACCTTTTATATTTTTTCTGAAAAATATAGCTTCAGTCCATTCTTTCTCTGATGCATCTAATGAAGGATAATTGATTGTTGCATCTCCTCCATAACTAAATTCACTATGATCTCTTTCACCACAATAAGGACAATTGATTCTAATCATTTAACCGTGCAATTTTGGATCAGGTCCTGCGCCACGTTCATCAATATTGATACCTTTTTCAAATCTTTCTAAATTATGATTTTGTACGTAGTTATGCGGGCTTTCATTTGCAATTAAGTCGGCAAAATACCAACCTGATGCAGGACTAGCTTTGAAACCGCCATAGTTCCAACCAGCATTTAAATAAAGATTAGATATTGGCGTTTTACAAATAAAAAATGATCCGTCCATTGTCATGTCCATAACACCTGCCCAGTGACGAAGTAATCTTATTCTTCCAAGTGAAGGAAATATTGCCATGGCCGCTTCGGCAACATCTTGAACCATAGGAAGATTTCCTCTTTGAGCATATGATTTATACCAGTCAAGATCACCACCAAACACCATGCTTCCTTTATCTGACTGCGATATATAGAAATGCGCACCACCTACACCATAAACAACAACCTGGTCTAGAAGTGGTTTAACAGCCTCAGATACAAATGCTTGTAGTTTATGGGATTCAATTGGCAGGTTGCCTAATTCTGCCATTTGCCATAATACTGAAGTATTGCCTGCAACAGCAAATCCTATTTTCTTTCCTTTTATAATTCCTCTTGAAGTTTGAATACTTTCAATATTTCCATTCTTTCTTGCAAAACCTGTAACTTCACAATTTTGAAGAATGTCTACACCTAATGTATCTGCAGCCCTTGCATAACCCCATGCAACTGCATCGTGTCTTGCATTGCCTGCTCTTTTTTGAACTGCAGCTCCAAGTATTGGAAATCTAGAATTATGATAATTTAAATGCGGAATTTTTTTCTTTAAAGTTTTTAAATCCCAAAGTTCTGCATCAGTTCCGTGGAGTCGCATAATATTATAAATCCGTGAAACTGAATCTTTAGCACCAGGGCTATGAAATAACGAAACATGAGCTCGTTGGCTAAACATTACATTATAATTTAATTCGTGACTTAAATTTTCCCATAACTTTAAAGAATGTTCATAAAATTCGTGGTTGCCTGGCATCATATAATTTGATCTTACAATAGTTGTATTACGTCCAGCGTTTCCTCCACCAATCCAGCCTTTTTCTAAGACGGCTACCTTTTTTATATTATGATTCTTTGCTAAATAATATGCCGTAGCAAGACCGTGTAAACCTCCACCAATTATTACAACATCATAACTACTTTTTGGTTCTGGATCACGCCACTGTCTAGTCCAATAAGACTGACCATTTAAACCGTTTTTAATTACATTCCAGGCATTAAATTTTGTCATTTGTTTTATTAATTATTAGAATAGTTGATGAAAGTAAAATGAATTTACTTGCCATGCTAGTGTTATTTAATCACAGTTAACTTGATGAATCTGGCCATGTGTCATTTAATCTATAACCTTCTGGAAAAGGATCATCCTTATCGATATATAAACTTTGTTTTCCAGTAATAAATGCACTACCTGTTATTTTTGGAATAATACAATTTTTGTTATTTATTTTAATTTCCTTTTCAATACTTGCTTTAAATGAAGATCCTATAATAGACTTTGATATAAATTCTTCATTTATTTGTATTTCATTTTTTTCTTTCATTACTGCTAATCTTGCTGAAGTGCCTGTACCACAGGGTGAACGATCAAGTTTCCCAGGTCGTATAACAACTGTATTTAATCCTGTAAGTAATGATTGATTATTTTTTTTTAAGGGTTCAATAAATTGGCAAAAGGAAAGATAGTCTAATCCTTTAATCGTTGGATGTTCAAATCCTATAGATGCGTTTGCTTCTTTCAATATTTCTTTAGCAACATTAACAAATTTATTTGCATTCTTTGGTTCAATTTTAAGATTAAAATCACTAGCATTACAAATTAAAAAACTGTCACCTCCAAAAGCAGTACTTACTTTAATTGTACCAAAATTTTTAGTCTTTAAATCTACATCTATTTTATCTGCAAAGCAGGCAAGATTAGTTAAAGTGACACTTTTAACTTTCTTATTTTCACAATCAGCGACAACTTTTATTAAACCACCGGGAGCTTCAAGTGTAAGCATGGTTTTAGGATATTTCATTTGAACAATATTTTTTTCTAATAAGACTGTTGTTACACAAATTGCATTAGATCCGCTCATTGGAGGATTATCTTCTGGTTCCATGATTACAAATCCAGCATCTGCATTTTTATTTGAAGGTTCTAAAATAATATTACAATGTTTAAAGACCCCTCCCCGAGGTTCATTTAAAAAAAAATTCCTCCATTTTTTATCTAAAAAAAGTTTTTTAGAAGCTTCCTCAGGTGAATTAAACTTCAAGCCTTTAATTCCAGTTACGACATCTCCAATTTCACCACAGCAATGTGTGTTAAATACTGTGATTTCATCCATGTGGAATTATTAGGTCATCAATATTTTTAGAATGATGTGTAATTTGTTCGTATCCATCTTTTGTTATAATAAAACTATCACCAACTTGTGATCTAAAATTATTTGCACTTGCCCCGCCATCAACGGCAAATACCATTCCAGGCTCCAGTACTGTTTTATTACCAACTACTAATTGTGGTTCCTCTAAAAAGCTAAAGCCTGTACCTCTTCCACATCGAAATGTAGGATAAGGGTATCCCTCAGACTGTATAGTATCTGCATAAGCAGCATGAACTTCTTCAGCTGTTACTCCAGGGCCAAGAATTTCAAGAGCAGCTTTTTGAGATTTAACTGCAGTCTCAAAAGCTTTTATTTGTTCATCGGATTGAATTTCTTCTACCCAAAATATTCTGTCAAAACCTAATTTAAATCTATGGAAATTTGTAGAACCACAATAACATACGAATACTGGATCACCTTTTTTTATAATTTTGGTTGAAGCACGATGGTGAGTTTTAGGTAAATCATGACCCGATGTCATAACAGGTAAAAAGTGAATATTTGGAGACATATTGATATTATCAGGATAAAATTCTTTTAAAAGATCTGCAGCTTTTCTTGTTCCAGCTTGTGATTGTGAAAGTGCAACCTCATACTCAGGAACATTATGGCCAATTGTTTTTTTTGCTGCCTCCATCATAGCCATACCTACTTCGCCGGCGTGACGAGCTATATTCAATTCATAATTAGATTTAATCATTCTTATATTATCTATTAATTTGGTTAAATCCCCAGGATGGTCTTGAAGTAATTCGTCTAAATAACTCTTAACCATTGGGTTAATTTTAAATTTTTCAATAAAAATATTTTTATGCTGATTGATGATTTGAGGTAATAATTCTCTCCATTCATTTCCAATACCATCATTCCATGTTTCAACCATATCTACAGGACAAGATTCTGGTACTAATAAAACATCAAGAAGAGGTGTAATTAAATAAGTTTTATGATCATTTGAAACAACTAATAATGTTGGTCGATAAAAATCCATATGAAGAAAATCATGGTATCCTGTGAAATAATATATCGAGTCATCATCAGTTATAATTGAGAGATCAATATTGTTCTCAGACATTTTTTTCTTTAGTTTATTTAAGTTTTCAGAAAACATTTATTTTAATTGTTGTTCTACCAATTCAGTCCAATATGAAGAACCTATGACTAATAATTCGTCATTAAAATCATAATTATCAGCATGTAAAGGTCTGGAATGCTGCTCTGATATTCCGTTACCCATTAAAACAAAGCAGCCAGGTTTTTCATTTGCCATAACAGAAAAATCTTCTGAGAATAAACGTGGTTCTATATTACCATTACATTTATCACTACCAAGTAAAGAAACTGCAGCTTTTGTTGCAGACTCAGTTTGATTTTTTGAATTAAAAGTTACAGGACAGGCTGTTTCATATTTAACACTACCATTAACACCATGTGCATTGCAAATCCCTTCGACAATTTGTAACATTTTTGAAGCAATTTTTTCATTTGTTTCTTTTGATAAAGCTCTCGCGTCACCAGTCATTTTTACCATACCTGGCAGAACATTTTTTTTACCATCGGTTATAAATTCGGTAATAGACACTATACCATTGTCTGCTGGATTTAATTTCCTAGACACTATCGATTGAAGTGCTACAGCTATTTGAGAACCAACAGTTATTGCATCTACCCCCATATGAGGTAATGCAGCGTGCCCACCTTTAGTTTTTATTTCAATTTCAAATAAATTTTCGCTGGCTGTAATAGCTCCATTTCTTGTACCAAATGTTCCAATTTCCATGTTAGGAATATTGTGCATAGCGTAAACTTCATCAATGTTAAATTTATCAAACAATCCTTCATCAATCATTGTTCTTGCACCGAATGTATTCTCTTCATCAGGTTGAAAAATAAAATATACCGTACCGTTAAAGTTACCTTTTTCTGATAAATATTTTGCTGCACCTAATAACATTGTTGTATGACCGTCATGTCCACATGCATGCATTCTGTTATCAAACTTGGACTTATAACTAAACTTATTAGTTTCATGTATAGGAAGAGCATCCATGTCAGCTCTTATACCTATTGATTTTGAACTATTTCCTTTTTTTAAAATTCCAACTACTCCAGTTCTGGCAATACCAGAATGAACTTCTATTCCAAACTCTTTTAGAAGTGTTGACACTTTTGCTGCAGCATACTCTTCTTCAAAACTTAATTGTGGGTGCATATGAAGATCATGACGCCATTCTACTAATTGGTTATGTAATGACTGAGTTTTCATAACCTACATATTATTAAATTCTTTAATCTTATTGTCTAGAGAAAGCATATATTCATAATGTGAATTCCAAAATTTTTGATCTTTTCTTTTTTCAAATTCTTCAAGACTTACACCTTGTTGCTCTACCCAAGTAAAGTACCCTAAATTAAATATTCTTTTCTTATCCATGTAAGAAAGTTCTAGCATATTATCAGTAGATATACCTGTTAAGTATTTTCCAAATAGTTCAGCACAAACTATTTCATCATAATTATTTTTAAAATCAGCAATTGTCTTGTTCAACTCTGACATGTATAAATCTGCACCATCTGTAGCGACCGTTATAATTGCGTCATCACTATTTAAATCCATATATTTAGCTAGTTTTATTGATGCCAATATATTTGCTATTGCTGAAAAGCCAAATTCAGGAAGTCGTGAAACAAAATCAGGCTCAAAATTTTTTTTCTCAATTAAAAACTTTTTACCTATTTCAGTATTAAAAATCATGTTTAGATTATTGGTAGCTTGATCAGAAACATCTACGACAAAATCTGTATTCATTACATTATGAATAAGGGGAACATGTTTGTCACCAATTCCTTGTATATTATGTTCACCATAACCTCCATGAAGTAAAGTTGGGCACTCCAAAGCTTCAACAACTGCAATCTTCGTCTGTAATTTATCTTTAAGATAATCTCCTGCTGCTAGAGTGCCACTTGATCCTGAAGCACTCACGTAAAACCTAGGAGTTAAATTACTGTTACCTTTAACTTTAAGAAATGATTTTTCAAAAGATGGACCCGTTATAGAACGATGAATACTGTAATTATAATACTCATCAAATTGATTTATAATATCATTTTGATTATCTTTTTTTAATTCATTACAAGCATCGTAAATTTCTTTAACATTACTTTCTGTGCCTTTTGTCTTTATGATATTTTTTTTATCTTCAACCCAATTATTCAACCATTCAAATCTCTCATTACTCATTCCTTCAGGAAGTATTGCAATACTATTAAGACCCATTATCCGAGATATTGCTACTCCGCCCCTACAATAATTTCCTGTAGAAGGCCAAACTGCTTTATGTTTTTCATAATCAAAAGTGCCATTTAATATTCTTGGAAGCAAACAACCATAAGCTGCCAAAACTTTATGAGCTGTTATTAAGGGAAAATATCGTCCCATATTTACAATTATCTTTGCCTTAACACCTGTGAATTCTGTTGGTAGCACAATATATTCAGGCTCATTTCCAAAACCTGATTGATCTCTTTTATTAAACCAATGAACTCTAAAGAGGTTAAGAGGATTGATATCATTATTATTTATTTTTTTTAGAGAATTTTTAATATCATCATTAATAATTTGAGGGTCTTGAAGTTCACTAATACTTGGCAAGACAACTCCTTTTGATTTGAAGTAATCAGACGTTTTTTTTATTGTTGCTTGACTCATAAATTAAATATTGATGCCTAAATTATTTGTTTTACAAAGATTATAAGCAAATCTTGCTATTGCAGTATCTTGTACGCCAGTTCCTGTCAAATCACATATTGTTATATCTTCTTTATTTTTTCTTCCTAAGCTTGGATCGTTAATAATATCGCCAAGTTCATTAAATTTTTCTTTAGAAGAAATTATATTTTGTTTTAAAGCATGATGTAATTCACCTATAACACTTGTTTGTAATTGATTGTCAGGTACATATTTATCGCAATGTTTTAACATCCGAGGATCTAATTCGATTTTTTGTTCTGCATCTGATCCCATTGCTGTTATGTGAGTTCCTTTATTTATCCAATCAAATTCCAAAAGCGGTTTTTTACTAGGAGTCGTTGTAACAATTATTTCTGATAAACTTGCCAATTCTTTGCAAGAAGAAGCTATATACAAATCTATATCTAAATTTTTGAAACTTTCTATAAATTGATTCGCTTTTGTCTCATCTCTTGCCCAGATTATAATTTTATTTATTTTTCTAACTAACATTATTGCTTGAAGTTGTAATTTGGCTTGAATTCCAGCCCCAATAATACCAACAGAATTAGCATTTTGATTTGATAAATATTTTGTAGCTATTGCTCCTGCTATTGCTGTTCTAGTATCTGTTAGATAACCTTCATCTAATAAAACAGATTTTACAACTCCAGTCTTTGAATCTAATAAAACCATCAGTCCATTACTAGATGGCAAACCAAGTTTTGGATTATCAAAAAAACCTGAAGCAATTTTTATTGCAAAACTATCAAGACCTTCAACGTATGCAGCTTTAACATCTGATTCACCATGATATTTTTCAATATCAATTCTCATTATAGGTGGCATCATTACCAATCCCTTTGATAAACTTATGAAAGCCTCCTCTATTATTGGTATGAGATTTTTATTCAAATTTACATGTTGAATAATATCATTTTTATTAAGGATAAGCATGGCTTAAAACTTTATTAAATAGTTCCGAGTCAATATTTCCACCACAAATTAAACAAATTATATTTTTTCCTAAGTGCGATGTTAATTTTTCTTTAACAACCATAACACTTGTTGCTGCAGCACCTTCAGATACAATCTTATGTTCTAAAAAGTTTATTCTTATTCCCTCAGCTATTTTTTCTTCACTTACTAAAACAAAGTCATCAACGTATTGTTGTACAATATTAAATGTAAATTTATTATCTAAACCAATACTACCCCCTAAACAATCGGCTAAAGTTTCAGTTTCCTCTACATCAACAGGCTTACCTTCTTTTAGACTTTCATACATTGAAGGGCCTCTTTCCATAGATACGGCAATAATTTTTGTGTTAGGTTTTTGAAGTTTAATAGCCTGAGCAATTCCAGATATAAGACCGCCACCAGATGTTGGTATAATTACTGTATCAACTTTGGGAAATTCAGTAAGCATTTCAAGTCCAACTGTACCTTGGCCTATTATAATATCTTCATCATCAAAAGGATGAATTAATGGGATATTTTTTTCTTTCGCAATTTGTTTAGCATACAAATCAGCTTCATCACTATTCTTTCCAATAATTTCTACTTTAGCTCCTAATTTTTCAATAGCCTCTTTTCTATATTCTGGTACCATTGAAGACATATATATTGTTGATTGAATGCCCAATACTTTCGAAGCATAAGCAACGCCTTTGCCGTGATTGCCTGTAGAAACTGCAATGACTCCTTTGTTTTTGTCATCTTCACTTAAAGAAAGAAGTTTATTAACAGCGCCTCTTAACTTAAATGAACCAGTGATTTGAAAATTTTCTAACTTTAGTTTTACTGTAGTATTTTTTGATAAGAAATTAGAATTAATTAATGGTGTATAATTAACATAAGGTAAAATTTTCTTATGTGCATCTTGTATTTGTTGAAGTGTAATCAATTTAAACCCTATTTAATGTAATTTAAATAGGTTACCAAAACCATCAATTTTTTGATTAATATTAGATAATCTTAATGAATCCCAAATAATAGCTTGATTACTTGAAATGATATCTATGCTTAATTTTGACTCTAATGTTTCAATAATATCAATTACTTTTAATGCAGTACAAGAAACAAAAATACTATCAACATCTGTTGAATTAATTGAGGAAATTGTTTGCATTAAACTATCATGAGTAACTTTGGCAATTTCCGAATCATAATTTAAATTAAACGAACTAAATGATTTAATTTCAAATCCACTATCAATTAAATATTTGTAAACTTTAACATTAACATCTTTTGGATAAGGAGTAAGAACAGCAATTTTTTTATGGTTTAGCAATTTAAGTGCTTTGACAGCTGCTGTAATAGGTGTAGTAATTAAAGCATCAGGTTTAGCCTTGAAAATTTCAGATCTTATTCTTTTTTCTCCAATTTCAATAGTACCCGAAGTACATCCATACGCTACAACTTGTATTTTTTCATTGGGTAGTATTTGGTTTGTTGTTTCTGTAAGATGATCAGCCATCCTCATATAATTTTCATGAGTTAGAGGATTTAAAAAAGGTATCCTATTAAAAAACAGATCAACTGGTAAATTATGGCAAATTTTTCTAAAATCCTGCTCTATGGTAAAATCCGTTGATAGTGTAATTATACCAATTCTAGAAAATTTTGTGTCATGTAAATTGGCTTTAAAATTATTTTGATTAAAACTATCCATTATTGATTTGGAAAATAATCCTCACACTCACCCTCTCTATGAACATCAGTAGTGGCACAATGTAGACTACCCCCAAATGCATAAACGTCTCTAAAAGGAACTGGGATGACCTCTAATCCAAAACCTTCCATTTGTTTAATCATTTTTTCTTCCGTTGCTTCAACACATATAGTTTTAGGATCAATTATTAAAACATTCATTGACAACCAGATTGATGAATAACACATAGGTGGTGGACTATTATGAATAGAAGGTGCCGCTTCATGAATTTCCCATTTATTATCATCGAAAATTTTTCTTTGCTCTGATGATATTTTTCTATTCGGATTAATAATTATAACTCCTGGTTTAATAGGAGTAAAACATGCATCAATGTGAGTTGGAATCAAATCACCTGGTAAATTAATTTGATGAACACGATGATTGGGATAATGTCTTCTTAACCAATCTAAACCACTTAAATTTGATGTAAAATTGTTATGATAAAAAAGATCTTTTCCAAAACGTAAAATTTCTGCTGCATCAAAAAGTGGTTCTTTTTCTGTCAATATCATGTCTCTATTTTCGATTTTTTTATATCGTTCTTCTTCCGTTATACCTTCAGGAAGATAATTAGACTTATAAGATTGATTTGTTAATCTTGGTTTAGGTGCGGACTCCCATCTCATATTTTTATCTTCTGAATAATATTTTTCAAGTAGTGGTCTATAAGCAAGGTATTCAAACCATCTACATCTATAAGACATTGGCGCCTCCAGCATTTCATTTCCCACAGTAAGAATAACATCTCTAGGAGGCATACAACCAAACATACCATCATTAGACCAATCAGGTGTCTCGATACTCTGAGAAAAATCAATAGGTGTTGGTCTATCAACTTTTATATTTAGAGAATTTAAAATTTTAACAAAGTTTTCTAATTGTATATTTGCTTTATCAATTGATTCTTTTGAACGTGGTCCATGAGATCCTGCCATACCACTATCTTTACTGATTTTTGGTTCAAGCGCTGGTTCCATTGGAGGTATGTTGGCATTTTCAACTGCTCCTACTATAACATGTTTTAATGGATCCCATTCATTCCAAGAATTAACTATTGTCATTATATTTTCCTTAATTTAAAACTATGCATTATAATTAAAACATATGGAATTAAATAACAAATCACTCTTTAAACAAAAATGTTTCATAAATGGGGAATGGGTTGGCAGTTCTTCAGGTGAAACTCTTGAAGTAAATAATCCAGCATCTCTTGCAATTATTGGCAACGTCCCAAAATGCTCAGTTTCAGAAACTAAAAAAGCTGTAGATGATGCAAATACTGCTTTCCAAACTTGGAAAGAAACTACTGCTAAAGAAAGATCAGTTATTCTTAAAAAATGGGGGGAGCTGATCACAGAAAATGCAGATGATTTAGCTAAAATAATGACTATTGAGCAAGGTAAACCTCTAGCTGAAGCAAAGGGCGAAATACTAATGGGTGCTTCTTATATTGAGTTCTATGCTGAAGAAGCAAAAAGAGTTTATGGTGATGTAGTTCCTGATCCAAGACCTGGAAAAAGAATTGTAATAATTAAACAGCCTGTTGGTGTTGTAGGAGCAATAACTCCATGGAACTTTCCAAATTCAATGATCACAAGAAAATGTGCAGCCGCTTTAGCAGTTGGTTGTACTACTGTTGTTAAACCAGCAAGCCAAACACCGTATTCAGCATTAGCTGTAGCAGTACTTGCTAAAGAAGCAGGTTTTCCAGATGGTGTATTTAATGTAATAACTGGGTCGGCAGGTGAAATTGGTAAAGAGCTAACAAGTAACCCAATTGTTAGAAAAATTTCTTTTACAGGATCTACGGAGGTTGGAAAAATACTTTTGGAGCAAAGTGCATCAACAGTAAAAAAAGTTTCTATGGAACTTGGTGGTCACGCTCCCTTTATTGTTTTTGATGATGCAGATATGGATGAAGCAGTTGCAGGTGCACTTCAAAGTAAATTTCGAAATAGTGGTCAAACATGTATTTGTTCAAATAGAATTTTTATCCATGAAAATATTTATGATGAATTCCTAGAGAAATTTACAAATGAAGTCAGTAAAATAACAGTTGGTAATGGACTTGAAGATGGAATTGTGTCTGGTCCTTTAATTGATCAATCCTCTTTAGAAAAAGTAATTGATCATGTTCAAGATGCAGTAAATACAGGAGCTAAAATAGCAATTGGTGGAGATGTGCATTCACTTGGTGGAAATTTCTATCAACCAACTGTTCTTTCAAATGTATCTACAAATGCAAAAATTACTTTTGAAGAAACATTTGGCCCCGTTGCTCCTCTTTATAAATTTTCTAGTGATGATGAAGTGATTAAAATGGCTAATGATACACCATATGGATTAGCTTCATATTTCTATTCAAGAGACATAGGAAGAATTTGGAGAGTTGCTGAAGCACTTGAATATGGGATTGTATCTATCAATAATGGGCTACCAACAATTGCTGAAGTTCCTTTTGGAGGTGTAAAAGAATCAGGAATGGGAAGAGAAGGTTCTCGTTATGGCCTTGATGACTATTTAACTATAAAATATATTTCAATGGGTGGTATTTAAGAGAGCCAAGCAGCCCCTCTTACACCACTTGAATCACCATGAATATTTTTTACAACCTTTGTGTGAAGCGTATCTGTAAAAACATATTTTTTTAGAGCATCATTTATATTTTCGTAAATAAAATCGATGTTTGACATACCTCCACCCAAAACAATCACATCTGGATCAAGAATATTACAAACTAAAGATAAGCCTCTTGCTAAATGATCGACATATTGATTTAGTGCAAAGATACTATCTTTTTCTTTATTATTAAAACCATCTAATATTTGATGTGAATTATAATTTTTATTGCAACGTAAATTATAGACAGATGAAAAGCCTGGTCCAGATATATAGGTCTCTAAGCATCCATCTTTTCCACAATAACATTTTTTAACATATTTTTTTTCATCTTCTGTTCTACTAGGCAAAACTATGTGCCCCCACTCTCCACTTATGCTATTACGACCTCTTATTACTTTTTGATTGATACTGATACCACCACCTACACCAGTTCCTATTATGACTCCGAAAACAATTTCAAACCCTTTACCAGCTCCATCTACCGCTTCAGAAAGAGTAAAACAATTAGCATCATTTTCCAAATTCACATTTCTACTTAAAATTTTATCTAAATCTTGCTTAAAAGGTTTGCCATTTAACCATATAGAATTAGCGTTTTTGATTAGAGCTGTATCATTTGATATGGCTCCTGGCATTCCCATACCAACAGATTCTGCTTTGCCGTGTTTATCTTCAAAATGATTTATAATGGATAGTATTCCCTTAATTGTTCCATCATAACTTTTTTCAGTATTAATTCTTTTTCTATCTATTTCAGTTCCATTTGGATCTAAAAGAATACCCTCAGTTTTGGTACCGCCTACATCAATACCTATTTTCATTAATTATTATTTTGTAATAATTTTGTGTAAAGTTGGGATCAAAGCAACTGCTAATGCAATTTTAAACAATTCACTTGGAATAAATGGTAAAAGACCAGCGGCTACTGCTTTTTCAAAACCAATAATATAACCAAGATAGATGATGCCAAATGAAAAAATAATGGCAGAACCAATTAAGAGAGATACTGTAGCTTTAAAATATGTTTTACTAAAACCTAAATTTGCTAAATAACTTATAACAATAGATGCAAATAGCATACCATAAAGATATCCTGCTGTTGGCCCAACTAAATAAGCAACTCCACCACCGGCTGCAAAAACAGGGAGCCCTATAGCTCCTTGAAAAAGGTAAAATGCAACTGTGGCAAAAGATAATCTTACACTATATGTCATTCCTATTAAGAATATAACAAACGTCTGCATTGTCATTGGCACTGGCCAAAAAGGTACTTGAACTTTAGCGGAAATCGCTAGTAAAATTGAACCAAATAACATCAAAGTTATTATAAGAAAATTTGAATTTATATTTTCAAAGTTTTTTAGTTTGTGTATTAAAATTCTATTTTCGTGCATATGTTTTCCTTTAATTACTATAATTAAACTAATTTATATTTTGCTTCAAGCTTATCCCAAAAATCTTTCTCTAATTTTACGTTGTTTAATGCATTAATTTGCTTCAATCCTGTAGGTGAAGTTACGTTTATTTCTGTTAGATAATTTCCAATTATATCAATTCCAACAAAAAAAAGATTGTGCTCTTTTAGCTTCGGTCCCAAATTTTCGATGATTTCTTTGTCTCTATACACTAAGTCAGTTTTACTTGCCTTTCCACCAGCATGAAAATTTGCCTTTAAATTACCTTCTTGGGGTATTCTAGCAACTGAACCAAAATATTCACCATCAAAAAAAACGATCCTCCTGTCTCCATGCTCTATCTCATTGATAAATTTTTGGACCATTATAGGCAAGTGTAAATATTCCTCTAATATTTTAGAATTGAAATTACTTTTATCAAATCTATGTATCCCCTCCCCTCCATTGCCATAAAGAGGTTTGGTTATGATATCTTTTTCTTTATCTAAAAATTCTTCAATAATTTTTAAATCTTTTGTTACTAAAGTAGGTGGCATAAATTCTTTAAAATTAAATGTAAATAATTTTTCAGTAGAATTTCTAACTGCTGTTGGATCATTCACAACAATTGTTGAAGATGGAAGTAAGTCCAAAATATAAGTCGATGTGATATAATTCATATCAAAAGGAGGATCTTGTCTTAAAAAGACAAATTGAAAATCTTCTAATTTGGCAATTATTTTATTAGATTTAAAATTGAAATAATTTTTTTCATCTAGCAATAACTCTAAATAATATCCAGATGCTTGAATAGTATTCTCTTTTATGAATAAATCTTTTGGATTGTAATAAAAAATATCATAATCTCTTTCTTGTGCCTCATAACCTATTAAAAAAGATGTATCGAATTCATAATCAATTTTTTCAATATAATCCATTTGAATTGCTATACTTTTTTTCATTAGAAAATTTCTTCCTCATATATTTTATTAATATTTTTTTTCCATTCACTATTATATTTGCTAATTAATAAGTCAGCCGGTGAATGGCCATTTGATAGATTTTGTTCTAAATCTTTAAGATAAAATGTCTCATTATATTTTTCATTTTTGACTAGAATATTTCTTTTTTCTAAACCTGATTTTGAAATTTCAAATAATTTTTGTGCAATATCTAACAAAATGCCATTTTTGAATTTGGTTTGCAGACCTTCTTTTGGCACTAAACTATTAATCAAATTTCTATCTTTTTGAGTCCAACCCTCTACTATTTCATTTGTTTTATCAATAGATTCATCGTTATATAAAATACCAATCCAAAAAGCAGGTTGGGAACATATTAAATCCCATGAACATGCATCCATGGAACGAATTTCTAAGAATTGCTTTAATCTAACTTGAGGAAATAAAGTTGATAAATGGTTTATCCAATCTTCAATAGTGGTTTCAATGTGCAAATCTTTAGAGATGTTATTATTCATAAAATCTCTAAAAGTATAATCGGTCATATCAATATATTTATGATTTCTAATTACAAAATACATTGGCACATCAAGAGCATACTCAGCATATTTTTCAAAATTAAAATCTTTATCAAAAACAAATGGCAATAAACCTGTTCTATCTTTATCTGTGTGATGCCAAAAATGAGATCTTAAACTCTTATATTTAGAGACTTCTTTTTGATCAAATGGTGAGTTAGCAAATATTGCAGTTGCAATTCCTTCAAGATTTAACATTAATCTATACTTAGCAATCATATCTTCTTCAGAATGATAATCCAAATTTACTTGGTTTGTACAAGTACGTTTCATCATATGATGTCCCAGAGTACCTACTTTGGGCATGTATTTTTTCATTATGGAGTATCTTTGTTTTGGCATCCAAGGTAATTCGTCTATTGATAAGCTGGGTTCCACACCTAAGCCCAATAATATAAAATTAAATTCTTCACCAATTTCTTTTAACTCTTTTAAATGTCGATTTGTTTCCGTGCAGGTTTGATGAATATTTTTTAATTGAGCTCCAGATAATTCGATCTGACCACCTGGTTCTAAAGTTATACTTTCACCAAATCTTTCTAGAGCAATTATTGTAGTATTTTTATCATCATACTTTGGTTTCCATCCCTTGTTTACAAATTTTAAAAGAATATCTTTTATGCCGTTTGACTCTTCATAAGATAATTGGTGTAAACTGTCTTTTTTTAGAACAAATTTCTCGTGTTCTACACCTATGCGCAAATCATTTTTATTTTTAATTCCTTTATAAAAGTAATCTATTAGGTCGTTTTTTTTCAGCATTTCTTTTTTTTAAATAGGCCAAATCATAGTAAAAACAAAGTTGCTAATCCAAGAAAAGATAGAAAACCAAATACATCTGTTATTGTAGTTAAGATTACTGCAGATGCTAAAGCGGGATCAATTTTTAGCTTATCTAGTACTAGTGGAATTACAATTCCTGAAAAACCAGCAATAAGTAAGTTTAATATCATGGCAAGACCTATTATTAACCCCAACATCAAATTATCAAACCAATAAATAGAAATTAAAGATATTATGATTGCAAATATTATACCATTTATACCTCCAATTAGAGTTTCTTTGGTTACTATTTTTAATGCATTGCTTGTTGTTAGTTCTTTCACTGCAATAGCTCGCACTGCAACTGTTAAAGTCTGAGTTCCAGCGTTAGCACCCATAGAAGCTACTATTGGCATTAAAATAGCTAAGGCCACTACTTTTTCTATTGCAGCTTCAAACAAACCTATTACAATCGAAGCTACGACTGCCGTCATTAAGTTAACAATTAACCACGAAATTCTTGATTTTGTTGTGTTAATAACTGACTCATACAAATCTGTGTGATCAACACCTCCAAGCTTTAAAATATCTTCCTCTCTTTCTTCTTCTATAACCTCTACAACATCATCAACTGTAATTGATCCAATAATTTTTTTTTGATTATTAATAACGGGAGCACTGACTAATCCATATTTATTAAATAATAAAGCTACATCCTCTTGATCTGTATTTACATCTATTAATCTTAAATCTTTATTTGTTATTGAATTTAATTCTATTTCCCTTTTTGAACCCATTAATTTTCCCAACGGGACTATTCCTTTTGCTTCTTTATTATTATTGATTAAGTAAATATCATAGAAATCTTCAGGTAAGTTTCCTTTATTGTTTCGCAAATAATCAATTGCTTGACCAACATTCCATGATTGATTAACTGCAACAAATTGTCTTTGCATTAATCTTCCAGCAGAATCTTGAGGATAATTTAATCCTTCTTCAACTAATGTACGCTCTTCTTTATCTAAATTTTCTAAAAATATTGTCTGATCTTTTTCTTCTAAATCTTCAGCTAAATCGACAGCATCATCAATATCTAAACTTTTAGCATTATTAGCTAATTGTTTTATATCCAAAGTTTCTATTATTTCCTCTCTAACACTATCATTTAAATAAGTTAAAATTTCAGGATCAAACTTCTTATCAATTATATTCAAAAGGCTTAATCTTAGAACTGGGTCTAGGTTTTGAAGAATATCTGCAATGTCAGCATTATGAATATGTTTTAAATAAGATAAAACTTTTTCATATTTATAATTCTCTAAATAATCAGTTACTAATTCAATAGATTTACTTGAAGAATCCTGATCTTTTTTAATAATAATTTCTTCCATATAAATTGGTGCGGCTGAGAAGACTTGAACTTCCACAGGATAAATCCCACAGCGACCTCAACGCTGCGCGTATACCAATTCCGCCACAGCCGCCTATATAAAAGATTAAATATCAGATAGAATATTAACAAGCAATAAAGTAAAATAAACAAGATGAAAGAGATTGAAATTAAAATATCTAGGGATGAGATAAATTATGATGAGGCAATACTATTTATGGAATCAAAAGTAGAAAATATAAATAACAATCTGTCTAAAGAATTATTATGGTTTTTAACTCATAATCATATTTTTACTCAAGGAACTAGCGCTAGAAATAATGAGGTATTAAACTCAAGTATTATTGATGTAATTAAAACAAATCGTGGAGGCAAAACAACATACCATGGTCCAGGTCAAAGAATTGTTTATTTTATGTTAAATTTAAATAATAAAAAAAAAGATATACGAAAGTTCATTTCTATTATCGAAGATTCATTGATTACCTTTTTAAAAAATTACCATATTGAAGCTAAAGCTTTCAAAGATAGAGTTGGCATTTGGGTAATTAAAAATAATAAAATAACTTTTGAAAAAGAAAAAAAAATTGGCGCTATTGGTCTTAGAGTAAAAAAATGGATTACTTATCACGGAATGAGTTTTAATATTAATCCTGATCTTAAATATTATGATTATATTTATTCATGTGGTTTAAAAGAATATAAAAATACTTCAATGGAAGAATTAGGTATAAAATTAGATCAAAATGAATTTGATGAAAGTTTTAAAGATATATTTATAAATAAACTAAAAAGTATCTAAGTTATTATAAAAATTTTTGTTTATTTTAAATTTATTTTTTTGTAAAAATATTAAAAAATGATCGGGTAGATCTGCTACAAACTTAAAATCTTCATTTTCTACTCTAAAGTTTAAACTATAAGCATGAAGTTTTAGTTTTTCGTTTTTAAATTTTGAAAAACTATTATATTTGTTGTCTCCTATAATTGGACATCCCAGATTTTTTGAAACAATTCTTAATTGATGAGTTTTTCCAGTTTTGGGACTATACAAAATTTGTGATAAACTATTTTTTTTATAAATGAGTTTGTAATTAGTTAGAGTATTCTCAAGTTTTTGTTTTTTATTTCTTACTTGTAAATTTACCTGAGAAATATTATTTCTTGGAATTCCTTCACATAAAGCTATGTAAAATTTATTGATTTTTTTTTGTTTAAAAAGCAATGATAAATATTTTGCATAATTTAAATTTTTAGCAATTAAAAGCAATCCTGTAGTCTCTTTATCAAGTCTATGAACCAGTCTGTAATTTGCATTAATATTTTTTATAATATGATCTATAGAAACATTTATTTTACTTCCACCCTGTGTAGCTATTTCGGCCCATTTATTTAGAACTAAAAAATTATTATTTTGAAAAATAATTGATTTATTAAAATTTGCTAAATCTTTATTTGAAATATTAATATTTTTTTTAAAAGTTATTCTGTTTTTATATATTTTGTCATGAAAATTTAAAATTTTTAAGTTGTCATTTAATTTAACGATATAATTTGCTTTAGTACTTAAATCATTGATTAAAATATTTTTTTTTCTAATATTTCTTTCAACAAAGCCTTGGGTAAGAGAAGAATATAAATTTTTCAAATATTTATCTAATCTTATATCAAAATCTTTTTTAACTTTTATAGTCTTTATCAATTTAAAATTTATTTATTATCATTCCTATATAAGCAAATAAAATACACAAAAGAATTGAAAAAAAGATATAAAGAAAAGAAATAAACATTTTTTTTGAATTTATTAAATTTACTACTTCATAAGAAAAAGCAGAAAAGGTAGTAAATGAACCAAGTAAGCCAATTATTAAGAAAAACTTTACGAAATCTTCAGACAAACTCTTTGTATAATCAGAGGTAATTAAATATCCAATTAAAAAAGAACCTAAAATATTCACTGAAAGTGTTCCATAGATACTGGATGCAAATAAAGTTTTGCTGAGGCTGGTTAAGATATATCTCATGACGGCCCCTGTTGCACCGCCAGTTGCTACAAACAATATATTAAACAAAAGTTTCTAAATTTGAGGTTGTGGTTCAACTTCTTCCGTAGGTTTTTTTTCAATAACAGGGCCACTGTCTTGCCCTTTTGCATTTTCATCTCTGTCAACAAATTCTATTACCGCTGTAGGTGCATTATCACCAAATCTGTTTCCAAGTTTTATAATACGAGTGTACCCACCAACTCTATTCTTATACCTTTCAGCAAGAACATCAAAAACTTTTTTTGACATTTTTTGATCTTGTAAAATAGAAACAGTTTTTCTTCGTGATAACAGCCCACCTTTTTTACCCAATGTTACTATTTTCTCAACAAATCTTTTAAGTTCTTTTGCCTTTGCTAAAGTAGTTGTAATCTGCTCATGTTTAATAAGCGCATTTGACATGTTCATAAACATGGCCTTCCTATGAGAGGAGCTTTTATTTAATTTTTTATTTTTAATATTGTGCTTCATATGAATTATTTATTAAAAGGATCCTCATATTTCTTAGCTAATTCGTCAATATTTTCAGGTGGCCAATCAGGAACGGACATTCCCAAATTTAGTTCCATTTGTTGAAGAACCTCTTTTATTTCATTTAAAGATTTTCTTCCAAAGTTAGGTGTTCTTAACATTTCAGACTCTGATTTTTGAACTAGATCTCCAATGTAAATAATATTGTCGTTTTTAAGACAATTAGCAGACCTTACAGACAATTCTAATTCTTCTACTTTTTTAAGTAGATTAGAATTAAATGAAAGTGCTTCAACTTTAGATTGATCAGGTAAAACTTCAGGTTCATCGAAATTTATGAAAGGTTGAAGTTGATCTTGTAGAATTCTTGCTGCCAAAGCAATAGCATCATCTGGAGAAATTGCACCATTTGTTTCAACTTCAAAAATTAACTTATCAAAATCAGTAACTTGTCCAACTCTGCTATTTTCAACTTTGTAGGATGCTTTTACAACAGGGCTAAACATTGCATCTAATTTGATCTCTCCAATAACTTTATCTTCATCTTCAGCGACCTCTGCTGAAACATATCCTTTACCAGTCTCTACATTTGCTTCAATTTCAATGTCAGCATTAGTATCAAGAGTCATAATCAACTGATCGGGATTCATAATCTCTGTTTCAGAGTCAGTCTCAAAATTTCCTGCTCTTAACTCACCAGAGCCAGAAGATTTAAGATACATTTTTTTGAGTCCTGGAGAGTGAACTTTCACTGCCACAGATTTTAAGTTTAAAAGTATGTCAGTTAAATCTTCTTTTACACCGGATATAGTTGTAAATTCATGTACCACACCTTTTATTTTTACTGATGTAATAGCTGCGCCTTGTAATGATGAAAGTAATATTCTTCTTATTGAATTGCCTAATGTTAGACCAAATCCACGTTCTAGTGGTTCAGCTGTAAGTTTTCCAATTCTTCCATTAGTTTCTTCAACGTTGACTTCCATCTTCGTAGGTTTAATTAATTCACTCCAATTTTTTTGTAACACGTAAATGCTCCTTTTTTAAACTCTTCTTCTTTTTCTTGGTCTACAACCATTATGGGGTATTGGAGTGACATCTTTAATTGAAGTAATGACGTATCCAATTGACTGTAAAGATCTTAAAGCAGATTCTCTTCCAGAACCAGGACCAGAAACTTCAACTTTAAGATTTTTTAAACCATATTCCTTAGCTTTATTTCCAACATCTTCTGCAGCGATTTGAGCAGCATATGGAGTTGATTTTCTAGATCCTTTAAAACCTTTGTGACCCGAAGATGACCAAGCCAAAGCATTTCCCTTATCATCAGTAATAGTTATAATTGTATTATTAAAAGATGAAACTATGTGAGCAACTCCTGAAGAGAATTTTTTCTTTACTTTAGATTTTTTCTTTTCAGCCATATTAACCTTTAGTAACTTTTTTCTTTCCAGCTATTGCTACAGCTTTTCCTTTTCTTGTCCTTGCATTTGTATGGGTTCTTTGACCTCTTACAGGTAATTTTTTTCGATGTCTTAAACCTCTGTAACAACCCAAATCATTCAATCTTTTAATATCAAGTGATATCTTTCTTCTCAAATCTCCTTCAACAGAATAGTCATTATCAATTACATCTCGAATTTTATTAATCTCATCATCGTTTAATTCGCTAACTCGCTTAGCAGTATCAATAGAAGCGTTATTACAAATATCAGTAGCTACTTTTCTTCCAATACCAAAGATATATGTAAGGGCTATGTTTATTTTTTTATTAGTAGGAATGTTAACACCCGATATTCTAGCCATAATGAAATCCAAAAAAATGAATGAGGGTCATTACATGATAATTGTGTATTTAGTCAAGAAAAGATATCTAAAATTTTGGCAGATTTTCATGATTTTTTGATTATTTGCTTAATTTTCTCAGTTATTTCATTAATTTGCAACGATCCATCTATTTCATAAAAAATAGATGAATATTTATCTTTATAGAAGTTAGATACTTTTTGAGTAGAGTTAAGATATTCATTGTATCTAGTCTCGATAACTTCAATTTTGTCATCATCTCTACTTTCTTCTGAAGATCTTTTTAAAATCCTATCTTTCAAAATTTCAAAATTTATTTGAATATCAAAAATACAATTTATTGTATTTGAAGTTTCTAAAAGAAAATTATCAAGAAATTGTGATTGCTTTAAGGTTCTAGGATAACCATCTAATATAAAACCATTATTTGATTCTTTCTTTAATCTTGATGAGACAATAGAATTAAGGATATCATCAGATACTAAATTTCCTGAAGACATTATTTTTTTTAATTTGATTGCCAGATCATCTTTATCAAATAATTTTTTTCTTAAAATATCACCTGTTGAAAGATGTGGCACTTTTAAAAAATCAGATATTATGGTCGCTTGAGTACCTTTTCCTGCTCCAGGGGGGCCAAAAAAAATTAAGTTCTTCAACTATCTTCTACCTTTTAACTTAGTTTTTTTAAGCAATCCTTCATATTGATGTTGGAATAAATGTGATTGAATTTGAGTTATAAAATCTATCATTACTACAACAACGATTAGTAATGCAGTTCCTCCAAGATAAAATGGTATAGAAGTTCTTGATAATAAAAATTCTGGCAACAATGCAACAAATGTTAAATAAATTGTTCCAATGGTAGTTAATCTTATCAAAACAAATTCAATATATTTAGCAGTATTTTCTCCAGGACGTATACCAGGAATAAATCCTCCATATTTTCTTAAATTTTCCGCTTGTTCATCTGGATTAAAAACTATTGAAGTATAAAAAAACCCAAAAAATATAATCATTGCAGCATAAAAAGCTAAATATAAAGGCTGTCCTCTGCCTAAGTAACTAGAAATAAATATAAATATATCACTTGAAGAACCAGCACCAAATCCAGACATAGTATTAGGAAGAAGAAGAATTGAAGATGCAAAAATTACAGGAATTACACCAGCTGTATTTATTTTTAAAGGCAGATGCGAACTTTGACCTCCATAAATTTTATTTCCAACTTGCCTTTTCGGGTATTGAACAGGCAGTCTTCTTTGAGCTTTTTCAACAAATACAATAAATATTATTAAGAGTAATATTAAGATTAGTATACCTAAGATGAATGCTATGCTCAACTCGCCAGTTCTTCCTAGTTGAAGAGTGCTGACAAATGCACTTGGTAAGTTTGCAATAATTCCTGCAGTAATTATAAGTGATATACCATTTCCAACACCTCTTGAAGATATTTGTTCACCTAACCACATCAAAAATATTGTTCCTCCCACTAAAGTTATAACAGTGGTTAATCTGAAGAAAAGACCTGGCTCAAATACGATATTACCATATGTTGTCTGCATTGACTCCAAACCAATTGATACTCCATAACCCTGTACAGCTGCAATAATAACAGTCACATATCTGGTATATTGAAGTAACTGTCTTCTGCCTTTTGAACCTTGTTCTTTTAAAGATTTAAGCAAAGGAATTGCTGATTGCATTAATGTCATAATTATTGATGAAGAAATATAAGGCATTACTCCTAACGCAAATATACCCATCCTTCCTAAAGCACCTCCAGAAAAGGTATCAAAAATTCCCAGTATCCCCGATGACTGTTGTTCAAAAAATTGCTGAAGAGCTAAAGGATTAATTCCTGGAATTGGCAAGAAAGTCCCTAATCTAAAAACAATTAATGCCCCTAAAGTAAATAATAATCTTTGCCTCAGTTCAGTCGCTTTACCGAGTGCGCCGAAATTTAAATTATTTGCTATTCTATCTGCAGCCGTTGCCATTTACTTCTTCGTTAATTTAATCGTACCACCATTTTTTTCCAAATATTCTATTGCTTTTTTTGAAGCATAAGAAATTTCTAGATTGGTAGTATTGTCAAGTTTTCCAACGTTTAATAATTTAAGAAATCCTCTAGATTTTTTAAATATTTTTTTATTAAATAGTTCGTCTTCTTTTATTTCTTTAGGGTCTAATTTGTGTTTTTTAATTAAATTATTAATAGTATTAAAGTTAATATTTTGAATTTTAATTTTAAATGGATTTTTGAATCCTCTTTTAGGTAAACGTCTATATATTGGCATTTGACCGCCTTCAAAACCATTTATAGAAACACCTGATCTTGATTTTTGACCTTTAACACCCCTTCCAGAAGTTTTACCTAGACCTGAACCAGACCCTCTTCCTCTTCTTTTATTTTTTTTATTTGAAGTTAATGTTGATTTTAGTTCGTTAATTTTCATATTTAATTATTCTTGCTATTATTAATTTCGTTTACTTTTTTTGATCTTTTAGCAGCCACAGATTTAGGAGACTCTGACATTTTGAAAGCATTTAATGTTGCCTTCAACATGTTATGTGGATTAGATGTACCAGTTGATTTAGCAACTACATCTTTTATACCTAAAGACTCAAACAGTGCTCTCATTGGACCTCCTGCAATAATACCAGTTCCTGGAGCAGCTGATCTTAGAATTACTTTTCCAGCACCAAAACGACCGATTGTATCATGATGAATAGTTCTATTTTCTTTGAGGTGGACTCTGATCATCTTAGTTTTTGCGTTTTCAGTTGCTTTTCTTACAGCTTCTGGAACTTCTTTAGCTTTGCCAGTTCCAATACCTACTCTTCCTTTATTATCGCCAACTATCATAATAGCTGCAAAACCAAACCTTCTACCACCCTTAACAACCTTTGCCACTCTATTAATCGTAACTAAATGTTCTGTTAACTCGGATTTATCATTTTCAAACATATATACCTCTAAAAATTAAGACCTTCTACTCTTGCTGCTTCAGCAAGTATTTTTATTAATCCATGATATTTGTATTTACCTCTATCAAAGGCGACTTTGTCTATACCTTTGGAAATTATTTTTTTTGCAATGTTTTTACCAACTAACTCAGCTAACTCTTTTCTTGAAAGGTTTTTTTCTTTTACTGCTTTTTCTATAGATGAGGCACTAGCCAAAGTCACTCCTATATTGTCATCAATTAATTGTGCATAAATATGATTGTTTGATCTAAATACAGTTAATCTTTTTCTATTTGATACTTTTTTTGTTTTGTATCTTATTCTTTCTTTTCTATCTTTCATAATTATTTCTTTTTACCTTCTTTTCTAAAAATATATTCGTCAATATACTTTATTCCTTTTCCTTTAAATGGTTCTGGTTTTCTAAAGGATCGTATTTTAGCTGCTGCTGCACCTAATTTTTCTTTATTAATACTAGTAAGTTTAATTAAATTTTGTTTTGGGCATTCAATTTTTACATCACTAGGAATTTCAAAATTAATATCATGACTATATCCAAGCTCTAACTTTAATTTTGTACCAGAAACACTTGCTCTGTAACCTGTTCCATTCAATTCTAGTGTTTTACTAAAACCATTTGTTACACCATTAATTGTGTTTGCAATTATAGCTCTTGTAGTTCCCCAATTTGGATCATTGTTTGCTTGATTAATAGGATGTACTGTAACTTCATCTTCATTTATATTAACATTATAATCTGGATTAATATTTATTTGCATTTGACCTAATTTACCCTTTGCGGAAAAAATACCTTCATTAAAACTACATTCAATTTCTTTAGATATTTTAATAGGATTTTTTGCTATTCTTGACATTAAAAAACCTCACATAAAATTTCACCACCAACATTATTTTTCTTTGCTTGATGATCTGACATAACACCTTTTGGGGTTGAAAGAATTGATATACCTAATCCTCCAAAAGGTTTGTTTAATTCATTAATTTTAGAATATTTTCTGATACCTGGTTTAGAAATTCTTTTAATTTTTTTTATAACAGGATTACCGTTATAATATTTTAAATCAATTTGAATTGAACTAACACCTTTTCTTTCTTCGATATTTTTAAAATCTCTAATATATCCCTCATCTTTAAGTACACTCAAAACATTCAGATTTAATTTTGATTTGAGACATAAAGTTGAAACTTTATTTGCTTGGTGGGCGTTTTTAATTCTAGCTAGCATATCTGAAAGAGAGTCGTTAAAAGCCATAATATCCTCCTACCAACTTGACTTCACAACCCCTGGTAAATCACCAGTCATTGAAAGTTCCCTTAGTTTTATTCTTGATAGTCCAAATTTTCTATAATTACCTCTTGGTCTACCAGTTATTTCACATCTATTTCTATGCCTAATTGAAGAACCATTTCTTGGAAGATCGTTAAGTTTGTTCTGATAAGACAATCTTTCTTCCAACGAAATATTCTTGTTTTTAATTTTTGATTTAAGAACTTCTCTTTTACTTCTATATTTTTGTATTAGTTTTTGTCTAAATAAGTTTTTTTGAATTGAGCTCAATTTTGCCATATTACTCCTTAATTAATTTTATTTTCATTAAAAGGCATATTAAAACTTTTTAATAATTCTAATGCCTCATTATTATTTTTTGCAGATGTACAAATTGTTATATCCATACCTCGTATTTTATCTACTTTATCGAAGTTTATTTCTGGAAATATAACATGCTCTTTAATACCCATTGAGAAATTTCCATTACCGTCAAAACTTTTTAAATTTAAACCTCTAAAATCTCGTATTCTTGGTATAGCAATATTAACTAACCTATCAAGAAACTCATACATGATTTTATTTCTTAGGGTTACTTTTACACCAAGAGGCATACCCTCTCTAATTTTGAAACCAGATATAGCTTTTTTTGACTTTGTTTTAATCGCTTTTTGTCCTGATATAAGTGATAAATCTTCAAGAGCTTTATCAATTAATTTAGAGTCATCCTTTCCTTCGCCAACTCCCATATTTAAAATAATTTTCTTTATCTTTGGAACCGCAAAGGAGTTCTTTAAACCAAGCTTATCTTTTAATTCACTTTTAATTTGGCTATTATATTGTTCTAAAAGTCTTGTCATTTAGATCTCTTTTCCTGATGATTTGTTTATTCTAAATTTTTTGTCTTTATCTATTTTGAAACCTATTTTGATGCCTTTTTTTAAATTTGTGTCATAAAATGAAAGATTAGAGATATGGATTGGCATCTCTTTATCAATAATGCCTCCAGGTTGATTGTTGTCTGGTTTTTGATTTTTCTTAACTTTGTTTATTTCAGAAACTATAGCTTTATTTTGCTTTGGGATCATTTTAATTATTTTACCTGTTTTACCTTTATCTTTTCCTGCTAAAACCATGACTTCATCACCTTTTTTCAATTTAAATTTTATATTCATTATATTACCTCAGGTGCTAAACTAATTATTTTCATAAATTTTTTACTTCTAAGTTCTCTGGTAACTGGTCCAAATATTCTTGTAGCTATTGGTTCCTCTTGCTTGTCTAATAAAACAGCAGCATTTTTATCAAATCTTATTGCAGTACCATCTGATCTTTTAAAATCTTTTGATGTTCTAACTACTACAGCTTTATAAACGTCACCTTTTTTAACTTTTGCTCTTGGAAGTGCATCTTTAATTGAAACTACGATTATGTCTCCTATCGACGCAGATCTTCTCTTAGATCCACCCAAAACTTTTATACATTGAATTTTTCTAGCACCAGAATTATCAGCTACAAAAAGATTAGATTGCATCTGTATCATTTTTTATCTCCAATATTAGGCAAGACTTTCCATTTTTTTAGTTTTGAAATAGGCTTTGATTCTATTATGGATACAGTATCTCCAACATTAAATTCATTATTTTCATCATGAGCGTGATATTTTTTTGTTTGTCTTATAATTTTTTTATAAAGTTTGTGTTTAATTCTTCTCGTAACATCAACAGTTATGGTTTTATTAGAATTAGAAGAAACAACTACACCAGATAAAACTCTCTTAGGCATTCTTAACTCCATTTGCATTTGATAGTTTGGTTTTTAATCTAGCAATCTCTTTTTTAGTATTTCTAATTTGAGATGTTTTTTCTAATTGGCCAGAAGATTTTTGAAAATTCAAGTTTAAAATTAACTTTTTTAGATTGAGTATTTCTTCTTTGATCTTTTTGCTATCTATATTATTTTTTTTATTCATTATATATTTCTTTCAACAAATTTACATTTAATTGGAAGTTTTGCAGCTGCAAGAGTCATTGCTTTTCTTGCATCATTTATATTAACACCATCAACTTCAAACATAATTCTTCCTGGCTTAACTCTACAAGCCCAATATTCAGTTGAACCTTTTCCTTTACCCATTCTGACCTCTGCTGGTTTTTTTGATACTGGTACATCAGGAAATATTCTAATCCACATTCTTCCAGCTCTCTTCAAATATCTTGTGATTGCTTTTCTTGCAGCTTCAATTTGTCTAGATGTAACTCTCTCAGGTTCCATTGCTTTAAGACCAAAACTTCCATAATTTAATTTATAATTCCCCTTAGAACTTCCGTGTATTCGACCTTTAAATTGTTTTCTAAATTTTGTCTTTTTAGGAGATAACATATTCATTATCTAACACTCCCTTGATCAATTTCTTTTTTTTCACTTGCATATGGATCCTTTAACAATATCTCACCTTTATTAATCCAGACCTTAATTCCACAGATTCCATATGTTGTTTCAGCTTCAGCTGTAGAATAATCTATATCTCCTCTAAGTGTATGAAGCGGCACACTACCTTCGTGATATTTTTCAGTTCTAGCTATTTCAGCACCACCCAATCTTCCACTACAAACTACCTTTACTCCTTTTGCCCCTAATCTCATTGCAGATTGAACAGCTTTTTTCATAGCTCTTCTGAATGATATTCTTTTTTCTAGTTGCGAAGCTATATTTTCTGCAACTAACTTTGCTTCAACTTCTGGTTTTCTAACTTCTTTTATGTCTAAAAACACTTCAAGGCCTGACATTTTTGAGAGATCATTTTTTAATGTTTCTATGTCAGCACCTTTTTTTCCAATTATAATACCAGGTCTTGAACTGTATATTGAAAGTCTTAATTTTTTTGCTGCTCTTTCAATATTAATTTTAGAAATGCTTGCATTTTTTAATTTTTTTTCAACGTAGTTTTTAATTTTTAGATCTTGATGAAGTAGTTTAGTGTATTGATTTTTTGAAAACCATCTTGATGACCAAGTTTTATTTATACCAAGCCTAATACCGTAAGGATTAACTTTTTGTCCCATTATTTTTTTTCCTTTTTAATTTCAGATCTTTCTTCAACGACTATAGTTACTTTGCTGAATGGTTTAATAATTGATGCGGCTCTACCCTTAGCTCGAGGTCTCCATCTTTTCATTCTTAAACTTTTTCCTACAAAAACCTCTTTTACGAAAAGTTTATCTATATCTAATTGTTTGTTGTTCTCAGCGTTTGCGATGGCTGCATTTAAAACATTTAAGATTGTTTTTGATATTCTTTTTGAAGAAAATTTAAGCTGGTTAATTGCAGTACTAACTTTCATATTTACAATGCTATTAACTAATATAGACAACTTTGAAGGACTAATTCTAACCATATTATCTCTAGCAATAGCAGTTAAGTTTTGATTCATTTTTGCTCCGCCTTTTTGTCTGCTGCTGTATGCCCTTTGAATGTTCTAGTTGGAGAAAACTCACCAAATTTGTGTCCAACCATTTGTTCATTAACTGTTACTGGAACAAACTTCTGTCCATTATAAACACCGAATGTTAGACCTACGAATTGTGGGAGTATTGTCGATCTTCTAGACCATGTTTTTAATACTTCTTTTCTACCTGACTGAGATAACTTTTCAGCTTTCTTCATTAAAGTTATATCAACAAATGGACCTTTCCAAATTGATCTTGTCATTATTTTTTCTTCCTTTTTATAATAAAAATATTTGTTTTTTTATTATTTCTTGTTTTTTTACCTTTAGTTGAAACTCCCCATGGAGTGACTGGATCTCTACCTCCAGAAGTTCTTCCCTCACCACCTCCATGAGGATGATCGACGGGATTCATAACAACTCCTCTAACCTTAGGTCTAAAACCTAAATATCTTTTTCTACCTGCTTTACCTAATTTAATATTTTTTTGATCGGAATTCGATACTTCACCAATTGTTGCTCTACAATTTTTATTAACATGTCTTATTTCACCTGAGATTAGTTTAATTTGAACATATGGTTGTTCTTTTGAAACTATTTGAGCTGATGAGCCAGCTGATCTAATTAGTTGTGCTCCTGCTCCAGGTTTAAGTTCAATATTATGAATGTTTGTACCAACTGGAATATTATTTATAGGTAGACAATTACCATTCTTAATTGGAACGTTTTCACCAGATATTATTTTTTCACCAACTTTAATATTTTTTGGAGATATTATGTAACTATGTTCACCATCTTCATATTTTACAAGAGAAATAAATGCTGATCTATTTGGGTCATACTCATTTCTTACTACTTCAGCTAAGATATCAGTCTTGGATCTTTTAAAATCAATTAATCTATACTTTCTTTTTACTCCACCACCCATTCTTCTGGAGGTAATTCTGCCTTGATTGTTTCTACCCCCTGTAGATGTTAGTTTTTTTGTAAGCGATTTATAGGGCTTATCTTTTGACAACTCCTTTTTTGAAACTAAAACTGTTCCTCTTAAGCCTGGAGTTGTAGGTTTAAATTTAATAAGCATTATTTAATCTCCAATGAGGAATCAATGGTATTGCCTTCGTTTAATGTTACAATTGCTTTTTTAGTATCTTTACGGAAACCGAATTGTCCCTTAAAAGTCTTACCTTTACCACGTAATATAGATGTATTGACCTTAGTAACCTTAACTTTGAAAATTTTTTCGACAGCATTCTTAATTTCAGACACATTTGTATCTTTATCCACAACAAATGAATATTGATTAAATTGTTGAAGGTTAGTTGATTTTTCTGTTGTTATAGGTTTCTTGATAATTTCATAAGCTCTTTCAAGAGAAACATTTTTATTTTTCATGATAACCTCTTAGAAATTTCGTTTATAGATTGTTTCTCAATAAAAATTTTATCAAAAGTAATTAGGTCTTTAACATTTATACCTTTTTGATTTAAAGTAGATACTTTAGGTATATTTGAAGATGCAAGCATAAAATTTTTATCTAATCCACTTTCTGAATGAATAAATAGCGCAGATTCATAATTAAATTTTTTCAAATCTGAAAACAAATCCTTGGTTTTAAAACTTTTAATTTCAAAAGTATCAATTATGATAATTTTATCTTCTGAATTTTTAATTGATAATGCTGATTTTAGAGCTAACTTCTTTTCTTTTTTATTTAAAGAAAATGAATAGTCTCTGTTTATAGGACCCATAGACACCGCACCGCCCCTAAAATTGGGAGGTTTATTACTACCTTGTCTTGCATTGCCAGTACCTTTTTGAGAAAAAGGTTTTTTACTTCTTCCTCTGACTTCTGATCTAGACTTCGTTTTGTGTGAACCTTGTCTGGATTTAGCATTTTGATATCTAATATAATGATGAATCAAATCAGGTAGGTTTCTTACTCCAAATATATTTGCATCTAGATCTATGTCTCCTACGGTTTTATTTTTTAAATTTAGAACTTCTCTTTTCATTTATGACCTTTTAACTGAATCTTTTAAATATATAATTGAATTTTTTTTTCCTGGTACAGATCCTTTTATAATTAAAAGATTATTTTCATTATCAATTTGAATTATTTTTAAGTTTTGTTTAGTAACTTTTCTATTACCCATTCTTCCGGCCATTTTTTTTCCTTTAAAAACTCTTCCAGGATCTTGATTTTGACCTGTTGAGCCATGAGAACGATGGGAAATAGATACTCCATGAGAAGCTCTAAGTCCTCCAAAGTTATGTCTTTTCATAACTCCTGCAAAACCTTTTCCAATTGAAAAACTACTGGCATCTATAAATTGATCAACCTTAAAATGACTAGCATCCAATTTTGTTCCAATTTCAAGAATATTTTCATTATCAACTTTAAACTCTTTCAATATTTTTTTTGGATTAATCTTAATGGAAGAAAAAATTTTTCTTTGCGGTTTTTTTATATTAGAAATATCTTTTAAAGTTTCGATGGAAGCCAATTGAACTGCATTGTATCCATCTTTTTCAGTAGTTTTAACGTTTGATACTATACACTCATCAACTTTTAATACAGTTACGTGTGTACTCGTGCCATCATCATAGTAATAGGAACTATTCCCTATTTTAGTTGCTATGAGGCCAGATCTTAACATGTTAAATTTTTATATCTACTTCTACCCCTGCGGATAGATCTAGTTTCATTAAAGCATCAACTGTCTGAGGTGTTGGATCAATTATATCTAAAAGACGATTGTGGGTTCTTATCTCTAACTGATCTCTACTTTTTTTATCTATATGAGGTGATTTATTAACAGTAAATCTCTCAAACCTAGTAGGTAGTGGAATAGGTCCCTTTACTTTTGCTCCAGTTCTCTTTGCGGTATTAATAATATCTTGAGTACTCGTGTCTAAAAGTGAACTATCGAAACCTCTAAGTCTAATTCTAATATTTTGATTATCCATTATGCTAACTTTGCCTTTACTTCTTCGGCTACATTTGATGGTACTTCTTCGTAATGATCAAATTGCATTGAGTAATTTGCTCTACCTTGAGAGAGCGATCTCAAATTATTTACGTATCCGAACATATTTGCAAGCGGTACCATTGCGTCAACAACGTTTGCATTACCTCTAGTTGACATTTCTTGAACTTGACCTCTACGACTATTAAGATCTCCAATTACATCACCCATATATTCTTCAGGTGTGACTACTTCAACTTTCATCATAGGTTCTAATAAAACAGGTTTTGCTTTCGAGATACCTTCTCTAAAAGCTGCTCTTGCAGCAATTTCAAAAGCTAGAACACTAGAGTCCACATCGTGATAAGCTCCATCATATAATGTTGCTTTAAAATCAATACAAGGGAAACCAGCTATAACTCCAGTCTGTTGTTGAGCTATTAAACCCTTTTCAACCCCAGGAACATGTTCTGTTGGTATATTTCCACCTTTAATTTGATTTACGAACTCATAACCACTTCCAGGCTCACCAGGTTCAAATTTAATTTTTACTCTAGCAAATTGACCAGCTCCTCCAGATTGTTTTTTATGAGTATAATCAACATCAAATGAACTTGAAATTGTTTCTCTGTAAGCAACTTGAGGCGCGCCAACGTTAGCCTCGACTTTAAATTCTCTTTTCATCCTGTCTACCAGTATTTCAAGGTGTAGTTCCCCCATACCTTTTATAATAGTCTGACCACTTTCATGATCAGTAGTTACTCTAAAACTAGGGTCTTCTTGTGCTAATCTTCCCAATGCTTGTCCCATTTTTTCATGATCAACCTTAGTTTTAGGCTCGACTGCAACTTCAATTACTGGATCAGGGAAGTCCATCTTTTCCAGTACTATTGGATTATCAGAAGCACATAAAGTCTCACCAGTTGTTACGTCTTTTAAACCTACCAATGCAACTATATCGCCAGCATTTGCAGTTTTTATTTCTTCTCTATTATTTGCGTGCATTAAAAGCATTCTTCCAATATTTTCTTTTTTCCCAGAATTTGAATTAAGCACTGAATCTTTTGTATTAATTGATCCCGAGTAAACTCTTGCAAAAGTAAGACTTCCAACAAAAGGGTCGGTCATAATCTTAAATGCTAGAGCACTGAATGGTTCATTATCCTCACATTTTCTAGTTAATTCTTTTGAGTCATCATTTACATCTACACCCTTAACGCTTGATACATCTGTTGGAGAGGGCATATAATCAATAACTGCATCCAAAAGTGGTTGCACACCTTTATTTTTAAATGCAGATCCTGTCAAAACAGGGACAAAAGCTCCTCTTAAAGTTCCTTTCCTAATACACAGCTTTAGTTCTTCAATAGTTGGTTCGTTACCTTCAAGATATTTCTCCATAATACTATCATCTTCTTCAACAGCTTTTTCTATTAATTTTAATCTATATTCTGAGGATTGATCTTTCAAATCTTCAGGGATATCTACAACATCAAATTTAGCTCCGAGACTTTCATCTTGCCAAATAATAGCTTTGTTAGAAACTAAATCAATAACACCTTTTAAGCTACTTTCAATTCCAATAGGTAACTGGGTCACTAAAGGATAGGAACCTAAACGTTCAGAAATCATTTCCACACACATAAAAAAGTTAGCACCAGTTCTATCTAATTTATTTACAAAGCACATTCTTGGAACTTTATATTTGTCAGCTTGCCTCCACACCGTTTCAGATTGTGGTTCTACGCCAGCTACTCCATCAAATACAGCTACTGCTCCATCTAAAACTTTCAAAGATCTTTCAACCTCAATTGTGAAATCTACATGCCCAGGGGTATCAATGATATTGATACGATGATCTTTCCAAAAACATGTGGTCGCTGCTGAAGTAATAGTAATACCTCTTTCTTGCTCTTGCTCCATCCAATCCATTGTTGCAGCACCATCATGAACTTCACCAATTTTATGAGACTTACCTGTATAGTATAATATTCTTTCTGTAGTTGTCGTTTTGCCGGCATCAATATGTGCCATGATACCTATATTTCTATATTTAGATAATGAATGTGATCTAGTCATTTAGCTTTACCATCTAAAGTGTGAGAAGGCTCTATTTGCGTCAGCCATTTTATGAGTCTCTTCTCTTTTTTTAACTGCATTTCCCTTATTGTTAAATGCATCGATTATTTCATTAGCAACTCTTTCTCTCATTGTTTTTTCATTTCTTTTAGTTGCAGAGTCTACTATCCATTTCATTGCTAGAGTTTGAGCTCTCTTTGGTCTAACCTCCATTGGAACTTGATAAGTAGCGCCACCAACTCTACGGGATCTAACTTCTAATGATGGCTTCACATTATTTAATGCATCATGAAAAAAATCAATTGGTGTTTTATCTGTTTTTTTTGATACAATATCAAAAGCGCCGTAAACTATTTTTTCTGAAGTAGATTTTTTTCCATCTAGCATAATTCTATTCATAAATTTTGCTAAAACTAAATCTTTATATTTGTGATCTGGAAGAATAGTTCTTTTTTCTGCTGCTCTTCTTCTAGACATAATTATTTAGGACGTTTTGCTCCATAAAGAGAGCGTCTTTGTTTTCTTGCCGAAACACCTTGAGTGTCTAGAGTTCCTCTTAAAATATGATACCTTACACCAGGTAGATCTTTTACACGACCACCTCTTATTAAAACAACTGAGTGCTCTTGCAAGTTATGGCCTTCTCCAGGGATATAAGCTGAAACCTCTTGTCCATTTGTAAGTTTTACTCTTGCAACTTTTCTTAATGCTGAATTTGGTTTTTTTGGAGTGGTTGTATATACTCTTGTACAAACTCCACGTTTTTGAGGGCTTTTATCTAAAGCAGGAACTTTGTTCCTTTTTTTTACTGAAGTTCTACCTTTTCTAACAAGTTGGTTAATTGTTGGCATTTTATCCTCTAGTTAAGTGTTTGGAATTTAATCCACGACCTTTAACAAATCGTAGGGGTCTTTATAAATTGATTTCAATAAAGTCAAGCAGATATCCTATAAAATTAAGAATTTTCTTGATTTTCTGACTGATTCTTATCAATTATTTCCTTATCTCGTTCAAATGCAATGTTTTCATAATCTGTGGTCATCTTTCCAGTTCCAGCAGGAATTAATCTACCAACAATAACATTTTCTTTTAAGCCATTTAGTGTATCTAATTTACCTAATGTAGCTGCATCTGTTAATACTTTTGTAGTTTCCTGGAATGAAGCAGCTGAAATAAACGAATTAGTTTGTAAGCTGGCCTTAGTTATACCTAATAATACTGGCTCATATATAACTTCATTTTTTCCTTCACTCGAAAGTATTTTATTTAATTTTATAACATCTCTTCTTTGTATCTGTTCTCCAACAATTAAATTTGAGTCTCCAGAATTTTTTATCAAAACTTTCTGAAGCATTTGTCTAGCAATAGTTTCAATATGCTTATCATTAATATAAACTCCTTGAAGTTTATAAACGGATTGTACTTCTCTAACTAGATATCTTGCCAATTCTTCAACCCCTAAGATCCTTAGTATGTCGTGGGGAACGGGGGTTCCTTCAACTAAAATATCACCCTTTTTAACAAAATCTCCCTCTTGAACATTTAAATACTTTGATCTGGGAATTAATATTTCAAAGGTTTCTTTTTCATCAAGAGAAGTAATAATTACTCTTCTTTTATTTTTATAATCCTTACCAAAAGAAATTTTGCCATCAATCTCACACATTATTGCAGGATCTTTAGGTTTTCTAGCTTCAAATAGCTCAGCAACTCTTGGTAATCCACCCGTGATATCTTTTGTTTTTGACGATTCTTTTGGAATTCTAGCTATAACTTGACCAGCTGAAACTTCTTGTCCATCCTCAACACTCAATATTGAGTCAATTGACATCGGGTAATTAGAAAAATTACTATCTTCTTGTTTTTCAGATAAATTTTCTAGAATATTAATTGCAGGTTTGAAATTTTTACTTTTCTGGTTCTGACTCCAGTCAATTACTATTTTACTAGAAATTCCTGTAGTATCATCAATGGACTCTCTAAAAGAAACACCTTGTTTCAAATCTACATATTTAATAAAACCATTTCTTTCCGCAATAATAGGTAAGGTATAAGGATCCCATTCAGCAATAATTTTATTATTATCTACATTATCTCCGTCGTTAAATAGGATTTTAGAGCCAAAAGGAATGTTTGAAGAATATTTTTCAATATTTTCATCAATAATTTTTATTTTGGCATTTCTGCTTAAAACTATTTTGTTTTTAAAACGATCTTCTATAATTTTTATGTTTTCAAATTTTATTTTTCCCGATACTGGTGAAGAGGCATTTGACTGTTCTACTGATGAACTTGCAGCACCTCCTATATGAAAGGTACGCATAGTAAGCTGTGTGCCTGGTTCTCCAATAGATTGAGCTGCGATTATACCAACTGCTTCACCGACGTTTACTGGTGTACCCCTTGCAAGATCTCTTCCATAACATTTTGAACAAATACCATCTTCAGTTTCACAAGTTAAAACAGATCTAATTTTTAAAGATCTGATACCAAGTTTAGAAATAGAGTCTAGGTCTCTTTCTGAAATTATTTCTCCAGCCTTGACTAGAATGTTATTGTTTTCGTCTGTTATATCTTCAACTGGCGTTCTACCTAATACTCTTTCTGTTAATGGAGAAGTAATATTCCCAGATTCTACAATTTCTTCAACAATAACTCCATTTTTTGTCTTGCAATCTTCTTCACGAATTACAGCATCTTGAGCAACATCAACAAGTCTTCTAGTTAAGTATCCACTACTTGCTGTTTTCAGAGCCGTATCTGCAAGTCCTTTTCTTGCTCCATGAGTTGAAGTAAAATATTCTAGAACAGATAAACCTTCTTTAAAATTAGATTTAATTGGATTTTCTATTATTTCTCCTGAAGGTTTAGCCATTAGGCCTCTCATACCCGATAATTGCTTTAATTGTGCTGCAGAACCTCTAGCACCAGAATGCGCCATCATATAAACAGAATTTATTGGTTTATCATCATCAGGATTAGAAATAACATCAAGCATTTTATCTGCTACGTTGTTTGTACATTCTGACCATGCGTCAACAACCTTATTGTATTTCTCCCCTTGCGTGATGAGGCCATCTTGATATTGATTTTCGTACTCTTGAACTTTTTGTTGAGTTTCATTTAATAAACTATCTTTTTCAGATGGAATAATTAAATCATCCTTTCCAAATGAAATACCAGCAATAGCAGCGTATTTAAATCCTATTTGCATGATATGATCTGCAAATAACACAGTTTCTTTTTGACCACAAAACCTATAAACTGAATCAATTATGTTACTTACTTCTTTTTTTGTAAGTACTTTATTAATCATCTCAAAACTTATATTTTTGTTTTTTGGTAGAATATTTCCTAATATCATTCTACCTGGTGTAGTTTGAACTATTTGTTTTTGATCATCATAGTTTATTATTCTTGCATTTATTTTTGTGTGAAGACTTACATCACCATTCTCTAATGCTTTTTCTATTTCATTTAAGTCTACAAAAATTCTTCCTTGACCTTTTTGACTTTCTCTCATGATAGATAAGTAATAAATTCCAAGTACTATGTCTTGTGATGGAACAATTATTGGTTTTCCACTAGAAGGAGATAAAATGTTATTAGTACTCATCATTAGAACTCTTGCTTCTAATTGTGCTTCAAGACTGAGCGGTACATGAACCGCCATTTGGTCACCATCAAAATCAGCATTGAATGCAGTACAAACTAGTGGATGAAGTTGTATAGATTTGCCTTCAATCAAAGTTGGTTCGAATGCTTGAATTCCAAGTCTGTGTAATGTTGGCGCTCTATTTAAAAGCACAGGATGTTCCCGTATTACTTCCTCTAAAATATCCCAAACTCTAGGATCCTCTTTTTCAACTAATTTTTTTGCTGCTTTAATTGTATTGGCCCAACCATAAATATCAAGTTTATGGAAAATAAAAGGCTTGAATAATTCGAGAGCCATCTTTTTGGGAATACCACATTGATGGAGTTTTAAATTAGGACCAACTACAATTACAGATCTTCCAGAATAATCTACTCTTTTACCAAGAAGATTTTGTCTAAACCTTCCCTGTTTACCTTTAAGCATGTCAGATAATGATTTTAGAGGTCTTTTATTTGTAGAAGTTATTACTCTTCCTCTTCTACCATTATCAAATAAAGCGTCCACTGATTCCTGAAGCATTCTTTTTTCATTTCTAATAATTATATCTGGAGCTCTAAGATCAATTAATCTTTTTAATCTATTATTTCTATTAATTACTCTTCTGTATAAATCGTTTAAATCACTTGTTGCAAACCTGCCTCCATCAAGTGGAACTAATGGTCTCAATTCAGGTGGAATTACAGGTAATACTCTTAATATCATCCATTCTGGTTTGTTTTTTGATAAAATAAACGATTCAATTAATTTTAATCGTTTGGTAATTTTAGTTTTCTTTAACTCTGATTTAGTCTCAGTTAAATCAATTTTCAGTTGGTTATAATCGGATTCCAGATCAATACTTAATAGCATTTGTTCGATTGCTTCAGCACCAATTGCTGCACTGAAAGAATCTTCACCATACTCATCTTGATAATCAATAAATTGCTCTTCAGAGATAATTTCACCTTTTTTTAAATCTGTTAAACCAGGTTCAACAACTATAAATTGTTCAAAATAGAGAACTTTTTCAAGATTTTTAATTGTCATATCTAGTAGAGTTGCTATTCTGCTTGGTAAAGACTTCATAAACCAAATATGCGATACTGGAGCAGCTAATTCTATATGACCCATTCTGTCTCTTCTTACTTTAGAAAGTGTAACCTCTACTCCACATTTTTCACAGATTATTCCTCTAAACTTCATCCTTTTATATTTTCCACAAAGACATTCATAATCTTTTACAGGACCAAAAATCCTAGAGCAAAATAGTCCGTCTTTTTCTGGCTTAAAAGTTCGATAATTAATTGTCTCAGGTTTTTTTATTTCACCGAATGACCACGATCTAATATCTTCTGGACTAGCTATAGAAATTTTTAGGCTATTAAAGTTTTGTACACCTTGATTCTGATTAAAAATATTTGTAAGTTCTTTATTCATTTGATCCTATTAAGTTAGTTAAATTATTTTCTTTAGAATTTTCCTTAAAATCTAAGTTTAAGCCAAGAGATCTAAGTTCTTTCACCATTACATTAAATGACTCAGGTGTTCCTGATTCAAAATTATTATCTCCTTTTACGATAGATTCATATACTTTTGTTCTACCGGCAACGTCATCAGATTTGATTGTAAGAATTTCTTGAAGAGTATATGCTGCACCGTATGCTTCTAAAGCCCACACTTCCATTTCACCAAATCTTTGACCACCAAATTGAGCCTTACCACCAAGTGGCTGTTGTGTAACTAAGCTATAAGGGCCAATAGATCGAGCATGTATTTTTTCATCGACAAGATGATGTAATTTAAGCATGTACATGTAACCCACAGTTACCGGTCTATCAAATTTTTGGCCAGTTACACCATCATACAATATTTCTTGACCAGTTTCAGAAACACCAGATATTGAAAGCAAATTGGTAATATCCTTTTCTTTTGCTCCATCAAATACAGGAGTTGCAAAAGGAATTCCCTCTTTCAAATTATTACCTAATTCAAAAATTTCATCATCGTTCATATTCTTGATAATTTTTTGATGTTTTTCAAGATCATAAATCTCTAAAAGTTTATTTCTTAAGTTTTTAGTTTGACCCTCTGATTGAATACTTTTAATCATTTCACTTACTTGTCTTCCCAAAGAAGCAGAGGCCCAGCCTAAATGTGTTTCAAGAATTTGTCCTATGTTCATTCTACTAGGAACACCTAAAGGATTTAAAACAATATCAACAGGAGTTCCATCTTCTAAATATGGCATGTCTTCAACAGGACAAATTTTAGATATTACACCTTTATTTCCATGTCTTCCTGCCATTTTATCCCCAGGCTGAAGTTTTCTTTTTACGGATATAAATACTTTTATAAGTTTTAATACACCTGGCAATAATTCATCTCCACTTTGGATCTTATCTATTTTATTTTCAAATTTTTGATTGATGTTTCCAAGTTGATTTTCATAATTCTTAACCAATGTTTCAATTTGATTAGTTTTATTATCGTTAGAAATGTTTATTTTGAGTAAATCACTTAAATTTAGTTTCTCAATGTCTTCAAATTTGATTTCAGAATTTTTGTTTAGACTTTCGTAACCTGAAATAAATATTTGACCTGTGAGTAATTCTCTCAAATGATTACCAAAACTTTTCTCAAGAATTTTTAATTCATCGTCTCTATCACGAGCTATAACTTCAATTTGATTATTTTCGATACTTATAGCTCTTTCATCTTTTTCAATACCCCTTCTTGAAAACACTCTTATTTCAACAATTGTTCCTTTAACCCCTGGAGGAACCCTTAAACTGGTATCTTTAACATCTGCTGCTTTTTCTCCAAATATTGCTCTTAATAATTTTTCTTCTGGGGTCATTGGTGACTCTCCTTTTGGAGTCACTTTTCCAACCAATATATCTCCAGAATTAACTTCAGCACCAACGTAAACAATTCCTGTTTCATCTAGATTAACTAACATTTCTTCACTGGCATTTGGTATATCTCGAGTTATTTCTTCAGGACCAAGTTTTGTATCTCTTGACATAACTTCAAATTCTTCAACATGAATTGATGTAAACACATCATCCTGAACAACTTTTTCTGAAATTAGAATAGAGTCTTCAAAATTATATCCATTCCAAGGCATAAAAGCTGCGAGCACGTTCCTTCCTAATGCAAGTTCGCCTAAATCTGTAGCTGGTCCATCAGCAATAACTTGATTTTTCTTGACCCTCTCTCCTACATTAACAAGAGGTCTTTGGGTTATACAAGTGTTCTGGTTTGATCTCTGAAACTTAGCAAGATTATAGATATCAATTTTATTTAAAGATTTATCATTCTTATCGGTAATTCTAATTACTATTCTCTGTGCATCGAGCTGATCCACTATACCTTCTCTTTTTGCAACAATTGTTGAACCACTGTCATTAGCTACAGTGTATTCCATACCAGTTCCAACAAGTGGGGCTTTTGGTTTAATTAATGGCACTGCCTGTCTCATCATATTTGAACCCATCAATGCTCTATTAGCATCATCATTTTCTAAGAAAGGAATTAAGGAAGAGGCTACAGAAACAAGTTGTTGTGGAGAAACATCCATTAGATCAATTGCTTCAATATCCACATTTATAAATTCACCATTTTTTCTACAACTAACTATGTTGTCTCTAAATTTACCTTTTGGATCAATCTCAGCGTTTGCTTGCGCAATTACAAAATCTTCTTCGTCAATAGCACTTAAATAAATTACCTTCTCTGTAACCTTTCCAGAATTAACAATTCTATATGGGGTTTCGATAAAACCATATTTATTTATTCTCGAATAAGATGCTAAACTATTTATAAGACCAATATTAGCTCCTTCGGGTGTTTCAATTGGGCAAATTCTTCCATAATGTGTTTGATGGACATCCCTTACTTCAAAACCTGCTCTTTCTCTATTTAATCCCCCTGGTCCAAGTGCTGAAACTCTTCTTTTATGTGTTATTTCACTTAACGGATTTGTTTGGTCCATAAATTGACTCAACTGACTTAGTCCAAAAAATTCTTTAATTGAAGCAACAACAGGTTTTGCATTAACAATATCCTGTGGCATTATATTATCAACTTCTAAAGAGCTTAATCTTTCCTTTATTGCTCTATCCATTTTTAATAAACCAATTCGATATTGATTTTCTAGTAACTCTCCGACAGATCTGACTCTTCTATTTGCTAAATGATCGATGTCATCAATTTCACCTTTTCCATCAATTAGATTGTGCATATGATTTACAACATCTAGGATGTCACTTTTGTCTAAAATTCTTTGTTCTATATCTGAAGATTTTTTAAATTTTGCGTTAATTTTAAGTCTTCCTACTGATGATAAATCATATCTGTCAGCATTGAAAAAAAGATTATTAAAAAGATTTTCTGCAGTTTCTATAGTTGGAGGTTCTCCTGGTCTAAGAATTTTGAATATTTCAAAAAGAGCTTCTTCTCTAGAGCGAGCTTTGTCTAACTGTAATGTATTTCTGATATAAGAACCAATTTCAATATTGTCGGATTTAAGTATATCTAACTTGTTTATTTTATTTTGATTTAAAAACTCAATAAAGATATCATCTATTTCATATCCTGCTTCAAAAAAAATCTTTCCTGTTTTTTCATCAATAATATCTGATGACAAGAAAAACCCTAAAAGAGATTCTTCGCTTATTGTTAAGTTAGATATATTTTTCTTTTTTATATCATTTATTATTTTTTGATTAACTTTTGTACCTTTGGTTAAAATTGTTTTACCATTTTTAGAATCTAAAAGATCAAAATTTAAAATTTTACCTTTAAAAAAGCTTAGCTCTTGCTTAAAAGACCAACCAAATTCACTTTTTTTGTATTGTACATTATCATAAAATAAGGAAAGTATTTCTTCACCTGTCATTCCAAGAATTTTTCTTGAATCAGGTTCTATTTTATTTACTTCACATTCTTTTATATATTTTTCAGATTGTTTACTTAAAAGACATTTAAACAATGTGGTAACTGGAAATTTTCTTTTTCTATCAATTCTTGCATGAATATTATTTTTAGCATCATGCTCAAAATCTAACCAAGAACCTCTGTAAGGAATAATTCTTGCGTTAAACAAGTATTTTCCACTTGTATGGGTTTTTCCAAAGTCATGATCAAAAAAAACTCCAGGTGATCGATGCATTTGACTTACAACAACTCTTTCTGTGCCATTTACAACAAATGTTGCATTTTTGGTCATCAGTGGGATGTCTCCCATATAAACTTCTTGTTCTTTTATATCCCTTACTGATTTTGTTCCGGCAATTTCATCAATGTCCCAAATAATTAATCTAAAATTTACAAGAAGAGGAGTTCCATACGTCATTCCTCTTTGAGAACATTCTTCAACATCATATTTAGGAACTCCAAGATTATAACTTACATAATCTACTGTTGCTCTCTCAGCATAGTCATTGATAGGAAAAACGGATTTAAATATTGAGTGCAGACCTGTATTTTCCCTTTTTTCAGGATCTGATCTAAGTTGTAAAAAATTATCAAAAGATCTTTTTTGAACTTCAACCAGATTTGGTAAAGATGTTACTAATGGTATTTTACCAAATGATTTTCTAATTTTTTTAAGATTTATATGGTCTAAACTCATTTCACTTCCTTTATATTCTTACCAAAATTTGTAGGCCTATCAAAGGCCTACAATTTATTTCAATGTTACTTTTGCACCAGCTGCTTCTAATGCTTTTTTCATTTCTTCAGCTTCTTCCTTTTTAACCCCTTGTTTTAGTGGTTTAGGTGCGCCTTCAACAAGATCTTTTGCTTCTTTGAGCCCAAGACCAGTAATGGTTCTTACCTCTTTAATGACAGCAATTTTATTAGATCCAGATTCAGATAACTCAATATCAAATTCTGTTTTCTCTTCCGCAGCAGCTTCTCCACCACCGGCAGCCGGAGCTGCAGCAACTGCAACTGGCGCAGCAGCAGATACACCCCATTTTTCTTCAAGCAATTTACTTAATTCAGCTGCCTCAAGAACTGTTAGGGAAGAAAGATCTTCTACTATTTTATTCAAATCAGCCATTTATTTCTCCTTATTTACCTAGTTCGACTCTTGTTTATTGCTACTGTTAGAACTAATTAATCTTGCAATTTGTGCTCCAGGTTCAGCTGTAATTGAAGCTATCTTTTGAGCAGGCGCTGAAATTAGTCCTATTATTTTTCCTCTTAACTCATCTAAAGAAGGTAGTTTTGCAAGAAAATCAATTTTTTCTTTATCAATTTTCTCTCCATTATAACCTCCACCAATAATTTTAAAATTTTCAAATTTTTTCTCAAAGCTAACTGCTACTTTTGCTGGTGCTACTGCATCATCAGAGTAAGCAATTGCTGTTGGACCTTTGAAAAGCTCAGAAATATCTTTAAATTGAGTTTCAGATATAGCAAGTTTAGTGAGTCTGTTCTTAGTTACTTTAAATTTTGATCCATTATCTCTCATTTCTTTTCTAAGTTGCTCTGTTTCATTAACTGTTAGCCCAGAATATTCAGCCACAATCACAGAAGTAGCATTTGAAAAGTCTTCTTTGAGATTTCTTACAAAATCTTTTTTTTCAGAACGTTTCACGTCAACCTCGGTTTTAATTGGACCTATAAGATCCAATATTAGCTAAAATTAGTTTGCCCACCAAACTAACTTAAAGCCTGTCAAGAAGCAAATCAATGACTCGCTTCAGTCTATGCAGGAAATTAAGCTTTATGCCCCTGCAGTCTTTGACAGGTGATGATCATAGATCATCGATTGGATTAATTAACGCAAGCTTGCTTGGTTAATATTTAATCCAACTCCCATAGTTGAAGCTATGGTAACCTTTTTTATAAAAGAACCCTTAACAGCATCAGGTTTACTTTTACTAACTGAAGAATAAAATGTTTTAATATTTTCTAACAAATCTTCTTCGCTAAAATCTAGTTTGCCAACACCAGCATGAACGATACCAGATTTATCATTTTTGAATTTGACTTGACCTGACTTAGCGTCCTTTACTGATTGAGAAATTTCATTTGTTACTGTACCGAGCTTAGGGTTTGGCATTAATCCTTTTGGACCAAGTATTTTTGCTACTTTACCTAATTTAGGCATCATATCTGGAGTCGCAATTAAAACATCAAATTCTATTTTTGATTTAGAAATTGTTTCAATCAAATCATCACTCCCTACCAAATCAGCACCATTACTTTTTGCATCTTTTTGTTTGTCATCATTTGCAATTACTGCGACTTTTACATTTTTTCCTGTTCCATTAGGAAGATTAACGACACCCTTAATATTTTGATCAGTTTTGTTGCTATCAATTCCGAGATTGATAGAAATATCAATAGTTTCTTTAAACTTAACGAAAGATTTTTCTTTTAAAATTTTAATGGCTTCTAGTGGTTCGTAAATCTTTGAAGAGTCAAAATTATTTAACATTTGTTTTCTATTTTTTGTTATTTTCATTAACCAACTACCTCCATACCCATTGAAATGGCAGAACCTTTAACCATGTTCATTGCTCCATCTAGATCAATAGCATTTAGATCTTGCATTTTTTCTTTGGCAATCTTTTCAATATCTTGCATTGAGACTTTACCTACTAATGATCTTCCAGGAGTTGAGTTTCCTTTTTTTATTTTTGCTGCTTTTTTTAGATAAAAACTTACTGGTGGTAATTTTGTAGTAAAATCAAAGCTTCTATCTTTGTATGCTGTTATAATAACTGGAATTGGCGCACCTTTTTCTAAATCTTTTGTTTTATCATTAAATGCTTTACAAAAATCCATTATATTTAATCCTCTTTGTCCAAGGGCAGGACCAACAGGAGGTGAAGGGTTGGCTCCTCCAGCAGGAATTTGTAATTTAATTAAACCTAAAATTTCTTTAGCCATATTTTATACCTTTTCTACCTGAGAATATTCTAAATCAACAGGTGTTGATCTTCCAAAAATTGAAACAGCTACTCTTAATCTTGCTTTATCTTCATCTATTTGTTCGACCTCTCCATTAAATGATGCAAAAGGTCCATCAATTACTTTTACTTGTTCTCCAACATCATACATTATCGCAGGTCTAGATTTTTCTACACCATCAATAACTTGTTCAGATATTCTTTTTGCTTCTGCGTTACTAATAGGAACTGGTTTACCTTTATTTCCTAGAAAACCACTTAGCTTTGGAGTTGTTTTAATAATATGCCAAGTATCATCATTTAAACTCATTTTAATAAGAATATATCCAGGAAATATTTTTCTTTCTGTATTAACCCTTACACCTCTTTTTACTTCAACAATATTTTGAACGGGGACAGATATTTCTTCGATATGTTCTTTAACTCCAAGTTTTGTTGCTTGGTCTAGGATGCTGTCAGCAACTTTTTTTTCATAACCTGAATAGGCATGAAGAACGTACCATCTTGCTTTATTCATTAAAAACCAGAACCTATTTCAATTATTTTTCTTATTGAAAAAGACCATATTTGATCGGTTAAAAGAAAAAATAATGAAAATAATATTATTAATAATATGACTATTGCAGAAGAAATAAAAGTATCTCTCCTTTGGGGCCAGGTTACTTTTTGTAATTCTTGTCTAACTTGTCTTACAAAAAGAGCTGGTGATGTTTTCTTTTTTTCAATATTCATATTTTCGTTTCTCTTGGCAGGAGTGGCAGGACTTGAACCCGCAGCCCCCGGTTTTGGAGACCGGTGCTCTACCAGTTGAGCTACACTCCTAATAAGTAAAGGCTAACTGATAGAGTGGTCCCTAAAACTATTCAATAATTTCAGCAACAACTCCAGCGCCAACTGTTCTTCCACCTTCTCTGATTGCAAATTTTAAACCTTTATCCATTGCAATTGGGGACAAAAGAGTAACTTCCATCGCAATATTATCACCAGGCATTACCATTTCGGTTCCTTCTGGTAATTTAATTGTTCCAGTCACATCAGTTGTTCTAAAGTAGAATTGAGGTCTGTAGTTTGAAAAGAATGGAGTATGTCTTCCACCCTCTTCTTTTTTTAATACATATGCTTCTGCTTTAAATTTTGTATGTGGTTTTATTGAGCCTGGTTTTGCTAATACTTGACCACGTTCAACTTCTTCTCTTTTTGTTCCACGAAGAAGAACACCGACGTTATCTCCAGCTTCACCAGAATCTAAAAGTTTTCTAAACATCTCAACTCCAGTACAAGTAGTTTTTTGAGGTTCTCTTATTCCTAGGATCTCGATTTCCTCTCCGACTTTAACTTGACCTTGTTCAATTCTTCCAGTTACAACCGTACCTCTACCAGAAATTGAAAATACATCCTCAACTGGCATTAAGAAAGGCTGATCTACAGGTCGGCTAGGTTGTGGTATATGTTCATCAACTGCTTTCATTAATTCCATAATTGAATTTTTTCCAATTTCATCATCTCTACCTTCAAGAGCTGCTAAAGCTGAACCCTTAATGATTGGGATAGTATCACCAGGGAATTCATATGAAGTAAGAAGTTCTCTAATTTCCATTTCGACTAGATCAATTAATTCTTTGTCATCTACTTGATCAACTTTGTTCATGTATACTACAAGAGCAGGCACGCCTACCTGTCTAGCTAAAAGTATGTGTTCTCTTGTTTGAGGCATTGGTCCGTCAGCTGCATTAACAACTAAGATTCCTCCGTCCATTTGAGCAGCACCAGTGATCATGTTTTTTACATAATCGGCGTGTCCAGGACAGTCAACGTGAGCATAGTGTCTTGCTTCAGTTTCATATTCAACGTGTGCAGTTGAAATAGTTATTCCACGCTCTCTCTCTTCAGGTGCTTTGTCAATGTTTGCATAATCTGTAAATTCTGCTCCACCTGTTTCTGCTAATATTTTTGTTATAGCAGCAGTTAATGTTGTTTTACCATGGTCAACGTGACCAACGGTTCCTATGTTACAATGCGGTTTGTTTCTTTCGAATTTTGCTTTAGCCATTTTTTTACCCCAATAATATTTTGTTATGGAGCGGGTGAAGGGAATCGAACCCTCGTAGCCAGCTTGGAAGGCTGGAGCTTTACCACTAAGCTACACCCGCAACTAAACTGACTGCTTCACACACTCACTTTAATGCTTTCATCCCATTACCTCCATAATGGTGGAGGGGGTAGGATTCGAACCTACGTACGCTCACGCGGGCGGATTTACAGTCCGCTGCCTTTAACCACTCGACCACCCCTCCGTTTGAAGAAATTGGCCAATACTAATAAATTAGTATATATGTCAATCTAAAACAGCAGCTTCACCTTTGCAAAATACGTATACTCGTAAAAGCAACGGCCTTTTAGACAAAAAATGCCTTTTTGTACATATCTAGATTGTATTAATTAGACAAATCTGTGATATTAAACCATGAGTAAGTTTAGAAATAATAAATCTAATAAAAACCAAGGAATTCATACAATTTTTGGTCAACATTCTGTTAAGGCAGCCCTTCAAAATGATAAAAGAGAGAATATTGAGCTTATAATTAGTAAAAATCAGACTAATTTTGCCAAAAAATATGAATCTAATATACAAAAAATAACCATTCTTCCTCAAAATGAATTCACAAGAAGATTTGGAAATGAAAACACAACGCAGGGAGTAGTTCTAAAAACAAAAGATCTTACTTGGCCAGGTTTAGAAGAATTTGTAAAAGTAGAAAGTAAAAAATCAAAATCAGTAATATTAATTTTAGATCAAGTAACTGATCCTCAAAATATTGGCTCAATAATGAGATCATGTGCATTATTTGATTGTGCAGGAATTATAGTTGGCAAGGATAACTCACCAGAACTGACTTCATCACTTTATAAATCAGCTTCCGGTGCTGCAGAAATTGTAAATTATATTAAAGTGACAAATATTAGAAGAGCTATTTCTTTTCTTAAAAAAAATAATTATTGGATTTATGGATTTGACAGTTCGAAAAATAAAAATTCAAAATTAAATTTTTCACAAAAATCAGTATTAGTATTTGGCTCTGAAGGAAAAGGTATTAGAGAATTAGTAAAAAAGGAATGTGATGAAATAATTCAGATAAAAATGAAAAATAATTTAAAATTTGAAATTGATAGTTTGAATGTTTCTAATGCAACATCGATTGCTTTATATCAGTTTTACTCAACTTAAATATTATTAAGGTGGTGCCGCGTGTCGGAATCGAACTGACTACCTGATGATTACAAATCAACTGCTCTACCAAATGAGCTAACGCGGCATTATTTTTGCATTTATATTAAATTATAAATTCGACAAGAATTTTATAAATTAAATTCCAGGAATATAAGGAACTCCATCACCCTTTACCCTTTCGTTTAATTCACTTAATGTAGAGCATGCTGTGATTGGACTAAATACAAGAAATAAAATTATTAATATTTTTTTAATCATAGAATATTTATAACTTCTCAATTTTTGCTGCACAATATTTAAATTCAGGAATTTTTCCATATGGATCTAAAGCTGGATTAGTTAAAAGATTAGCAGCAGATTCATTATAACAAAATGGAATAAATATGACTCCATCAGGAATCGCCCTGTCTTGCCTTACTCTAATATCTATTGAGCCTCTTCTAGTTGTGACTTTTATTTTATCACCAGCTTTCATATTATTTTTAATTATATCTTTAGGTGATATTGAAACTGAAGGTTCTGGTTCGATAGCATCTAAATTTGATGCCTTTCTAGTCATAGCTCCAGTATGCCAATGCTCTAATTGTCTTCCTGTGGTTAGTATCATTCCAAATTCTTTATCAGGTACCTCATCTGGTGCAGTAACACTAGCTGGAACAAATTTACCTTTACCATTTTCGTTTGGAAATTTATCACCAAAAACAATTTCATCTCCGGGTGTAGTTGGAGATTTACTTGGATAAGTTACAGAGTTTTCATTTTCTAATCTTTCCCACGAAATATTGTTTAAAGAAGGCATTGTTAGTGACATTTCTTCATAAATTTCCTTGGGATGATTATATTTCCAATTTAAACCCATTCTTTTTCCAAGTTCATTTGTTATCCACCAATCTTCTTTAGCTTCACCTGGAGAGTCTAAAGCTTTTCTTCCCATCTGTACTTGCCTATTAGTATTAGTAACTGTTCCATTTTTTCAGGCCATGCTGAAGCGGGGAAAATAACATCCGCATATGTTGCTGTTTCAGTTAAAAAAATATCTTGAACAACTAAATGCTCTAACATTTGTAGAGCTTCTCTTGCATGATTTAGATCAGGGTCAGACATTGCTGGATTTTCACCAAGTATATACATACCTTTAATTGTATTCTCGTGAATAGCATCCATAATTTCAACAACAGTTAGACCTTTTTTATCATCTAGAGGAGTGTTCCAAAGTTTTTCAAAGAAATCTCTATTATTATTTTTATCAACTAATTGGTAATCGGGATACATCATGGGTATAAGACCGGCATCAGACGCTCCTTGAACATTATTTTGTCCTCTTAAAGGATGTAAACCTGATCCTCTTTTTCCAACATTACCTGTCATCAAAGCAAGAGAAATTAAACATCTAGCATTATCCGTACCATGTGTGTGTTGAGAAACCCCCATCCCCCAAAAAATTATTCCTTTATTTGTATTGGCATATAAGCGTGCTACTTCTCTTATAAGTTCTGGATCGATACCTGTTTCGTTTTCCATTATATCAGGTGAATAATTCATTAAATGTTTTCTTAATTTTTCAAATCCTTCAGTTTGTTTTTTAATATATTCGGAATTAAATAAATTTTCTTCGACAATAACATTCATTATTGAGTTTAAGAGAGCAACATCAGATCCTGGTTTAAATTGTAACATATGAGTTGCATGTTTTTTTAAGGAATGGCCTCTAGGATCCATCACAATTAATTTAGAACCCTTTTTAGCAGCATTCTTAAAAAAAGTTGCTGCAACAGGATGGTTTTCAGTAGGATTTGCTCCAATGACTATTATTACATCTGAATGTTCAACTTCATAGAATGGAGCCGTAACAGCTCCTGAACCAATAGTTTCCAATAAAGCAGCTACAGAAGACGCATGACAAAGTCTTGTACAATGATCAACATTATTTGTATTAAAACCAGTTCTGATTAATTTTTGAAATAAATAAGCTTCTTCATTTGAACATTTAGCTGATCCAAAACCTGCAAGATTACTCTTACCATTTCTTTGTTTATTAAGTTTTAAAAATCCTTCTGCAGCATAATCTAGAGCTTCATCCCAAGATGCTTCTCTAAAATATTCATGAACATTCGAAAAATTAATACTTGGGTGTAAGTCTTTTGCTTTACCTTTAATTCTAATCAATGGCTTTGTAAGTCTTTCTGGATTATTTACATAATCAAAACCAAATCTTCCTTTTACACATAATCTATTCTTGTTTGCGGGACCATCAACACCATTAACATATTTAATTTTGTTATCTTTTACATTGTATTCTATCTGACAACCCACACCGCAATAAGGACAAACGCTATCAATTTTTTTATCTACCTTGCTATGGCCAACACCATCTTTATCTACAATGGATGCTGGCATTAATGCTCCAGTTGGACAAGCCTGTACACATTCACCACATGCCACACACGTGCTATCACCCATTGGATCATCAAAATCAAATACAATTTTAGAATTTTCTCCTCGATATGCCATTCCGATGACATCGTTGACCTGAACTTCTCTACATGCTCTTACACAAAGATTACATTGGATGCATGCATCTAGATTTACAGCCATACTAGGATGAGAAACATCTGCTTGACATGAAGTTTTTTTTGGAAATCTACTTTCTTTAACTTCAACTTTTTCTATCCATTTCCAAAAGTCAGAATTATTATCATGAGCAATTTCTTTTTTTGGCTGGTCAGCTAGAAGTAATTCAAAAACTAACTCTCTAGATTTTTTAGCCTTTTCTGAAGAAGTTTTTACTTTCATACTATCAGTTGGCTTTCTAATACAAGATGCTGCCAACACACGCTCTCCTTCAATTTCAACCATACATGCTCTACAATTTCCATCTGCTCTATAGCCAGGTTTATCGGAATAACATAAATGTGGGATTTCTGTTCCAAGTCTATTTGCAACTTGCCAAATAGTTTCATCAGCATTTGCTTCAACTAATTTTTCATTTAAATAAAATTTTATTTTTTCTTTAGTCATAAGTTATTTCATTGCTAAAATATTTTAAAACAGAATTTAATGGGTTTGTTGCAGCTTGTCCTAAACCACATATCGATGCTTGAGCCATAACTTCACTTAAATCTTTTAATTTTTCTTTGTTCCAATTTTTTTCTTGCATTAATTTTACAGTTTTCTCCGTACCTGAACGACATGGTGTACATTGACCACAACTTTCCTCTTCAAAAAATTTTAGTAAATTAAGTGCAACATGTTTCATATTATCATGATCTGATAATACAACTACTGCCGCTGAACCTAAAAAACATCCGGCATCCATTAATTCTTTCGATCCATAATCAAGTGGAATATCATTCATATTAGCGGGAAGAATACCACCAGATGCACCTCCCGGAAGATATCCTTTAAAAATATGTCCATCTGCCATACCATCGCAATATTCATCAATTAATTGTTGAATGGTTATACCAGCTGGTGCAACTTTTACTCCTGGGCTCTTTACTCTTCCAGATACTGAAAAACTATGAAAACCCTTATTTCCATTTGAGCCTTTTTCAGCAAACCACTTTGCTCCTTTTTCAATTATATCTCTTACCCAAAAAAGAGTTTCTAGATTATTTGTTAAAGTGGGACATCCAAATAAACCGATTTCAGCAACATATGGTGGTCTATGCCTTGGCAATCCTCTCTTGCCTTCAATACTTTCTATCATTGCTGACTCTTCTCCACAAATATAGGCTCCGGCCCCTCTTCTAACTATGAAAAAGTCTTTTGGAATTATTTCTTCATCTTCCATTTTATTTATTTCATCAATTAAAATTTTTATAACTGCTGGGTATTCATCTCTCATATAAATGTAAACTTTATGAGCATTTATAAAATAGGAAGCAATTAAAGCTCCTTCTAAAAATCTATGTGGATCACTTTCTAAATATGACCTATCCTTAAATGTTCCTGGCTCACCTTCATCACCATTAACAGCAACATATTTTTTACCATTGAAATTTGAAACAATTTCCCATTTTTTTCCTGTAGGAAATCCGGCGCCACCCTTACCCTTCAATCCGCTTTCATTTAATGAATCCAAAACTTGTTTTTTTGAGATCACACCATTTTTTATTTTGTTAGCAATATCATAACCGCCATTTTTTTTATAAGAAGATAAACTTATATAATCTGGAATGAATGGGTCAAAAGTTTTTTCATCAATTGTTTTTTTAACTTTATCAAAACTAGCCACATCAACATAATTTTTTCCTACGCAGACAGTAGGAGCAACATTGCATCTTCCCATACATGGCCCAGGTACAACTTTTATATTTTTATTTTCTAATTTTTTAATATCTTGAAGTAATTTGTGTGCACCAAATAATTCACAAGTTAAACTTTCACACACCCTTACAACATTCACTGGGTTATAATCTTTACTATCTTTTATAATATTAAAGTGAGCATAAAAAGTTGCAACTTCATAAATTTCAGAAAGTGGTAAGTTAATAATAGTTGATAAAGCTACCAGATGCTTATCGTACAAAACACCAAATTTATCCTGTAATATATGCAAATATTCTATTAATTCATCTCGCTTAAATATTAATCCTGAAAACAATTTAGAAACTTCATCTAAATATTTATCTTCGACTTGTCTTCCTTTTGGAGTCCAACGTCTTTTCTTCTTTTTTAAAGAAGTTTCTGTTTGAGAAACAAATTTATCCATTCCAATTAATATTATACTATATATTAAGTATCAGAAAACTATGAAAGATTCAGTTGAAAAAGAAGAATTAGTTCTTGATACTAGTGGTACAGAATGTCCTATACCAGTACTTAAGGCTAGAAAAATTGCATCAGAATTAAACAAAGATACAATAATTAAAATTATTGCAACTGATCCTTTGGCTGAAGCAGATTTTGAACATTATTGTGATCAATCTAACTATGAATATTTAAGTTGTGAAAAAATAAAAGATAAAATTGTAATTCGTTATAGATTTAAAATTAAAAATTAAAATAGACTTTCATAATTATAAAAATCAAATATATCTCCTTTTTTTACTTGAGAAACATTTTCATCAATTTCAATTATACCATCTGAATAGGATATAGAACTAATCATACCAGAACCTTGTTTGGGAAATTTATTAGCAATATTTTTATTATTTATAGATTCTTTATTTACACGTAACCACTCCATTCTTTTTGTTTTTTTCTTCATAAAAAAATTTGCTGCAATTTTACTTGAAGATGGGAGCTTAAAATTTCCACCAGATAGTTTTTCTATTAATGGTTTTATTAACATTGCAAATAGTAATTGAACAGAAACTGGATTACCTGGTAAGCAAATTATGTAGCACTTATTTATTTTTCCAACTGCAATTGGTCTTCCTGGTTTTATTGCTGCTCTCCAAAAATATACCTTACCTAATTCAGATAAAACTTTAATTAAATGATCTTCATCACCAACAGATGCGCCACCAGCAGTTATTATTACATTAAATTTTTTTGAAGTATTAAAAATTTTGTTTTTAATAGATTTAAAATTATCTTTGAGATTTCCACAATATTTTTTTTCTATAAAATTCTTATCAAGTAAATTATATAAACTAAAATAGTTTGAATTATTAATTTCAGAATTTTTTAAATTTTTAGTTGGTTTTCGTAATTCATTACCACTTGTAAAGAAACCAATTTTAATTTTTTTAAATACTTTTATTTTACTAATACCAGTAGCGGCAATTAAATTTATATTTTGTTGATTTAATTTAGACCCCTTATCCAATATTTTTTGGTTTTTCTTAATATCTTCACCCTTTAATCTATAGTTGTCTCCAAATTTTGGAATTTTAATTAAATGAATTTTATTTCCTTTCTTGTATGTATTTTCCTGCATAACTATAGTTGATGAGTTAGTAGGCATTTTTGCGCCAGTAAAAATTCTTACTGCTTCACCAGGTTTTACTTTTATATTTTTGTTATCTCCAGCAGCTATTCGTCTATTACAAAAAAAAATTTTTTTTGTTTTTAAATCTGCTTTTAAAATAGCATAACCGTCTACAGCAGAATTATTAAAAGGAGGTAAATTAATTTTACTTTTTATATTTTCGTAAAGGAATCTATCCTCTGAATTTTCTAAATTAACTTTTTCAGAATTAAAAATTACAACCTTTTGTTTTTTAAATAAATTAACAATTTGTTTTTTCGTTAGAGGTGATTTATTCATTAAAATTCTCTCAAAATAAAATCAACTATATTATCAATCTCGTCATTCTTAAAAATTTTCAAGTTAGTTTCAAGTTTATTATTTGTAATAATAGCTTTTATATTTTTAATTTTACTGAATAAATAATTATCATTATCATTTTTAATTATTTCAATTTTTGGGTGATTTTCATTTTTAAAGCCTTCCACTATTACAATATCAATTTCTGAAAGTTGATTAATTAATTCATCTAATGTTTTTTCTTTTGAATTGTTTAACTCTGATATTTTAACCCATCGCTTTGATGAACTTACTATTACTTGAGAAGATCCGGCTAATCTATGCTTAAAGCTATCTGTATTATCATGATCTATATCAAATTCGTGATGTGCATGTTTTATCGAAGCAACACGAAAATTTTTAGAGCTAAGTTTACTTATAATTTTAGTTGCAATAGTCGTTTTCCCTGAATCCTTCCAGCCAACAATTCCTACTATTTTCATTTAATAGATCTATTATTTAATAAATATACTAGAGAGTAAATAATTATTGTTATTGATATTAAAACTAAACCTAATGCCATAGCGTATTCTAAATTTCCCATTCTAGTTTCTAAAGATATAGCAGTGGTCATTACTCGTGTATAATGATCAATATTACCACCCACAATCATAACTGCACCAACTTCTGAAATTGCTCTTCCAAAAGCAGATAATAATGTAGTTATTAATAAAAAATAACTATGATTAAATAAAAGTTTTACAGAACCCCAAAAAGGAATATTTAAGGATCTTATCTGATCTTTAAATTCAAACCAATTTTTAGAAAATATCTCATGAGATAATGAAGCAATTATTGGAAAAATTATTATAGTTTGAGCAATAATCATTGCAGAAGGTGTGTATAGAAGCTGTAAGATACCTAAAGGTCCACCTGATGCAAAAATAAAATAAACAATTAAACCAACTACAACTGGAGGAATTCCCATCAATGAGTTTATAATTATTAAAATAATTTTTTTGAAATAAAAATTATAAATTGCAAAATAATATCCTACTATAAACCCTAATAATGATGCAATAATTAGGGCGGTAAAACTTACAAATAATGATAAAAGTATAATGTCCCATAGTTCACTATCTAAAGTAATAATTAATAGTATGGAATTTGTGAAAATTTCTAATATGTTCATTTATATTATTAGTTTAATTACAACATATGGCAAAAAAAGAGAAATATTTAGTCTCACCTGATATTAATAATAAGTCCTTAATTACAAAACTAAATGGTTTTAATGAGAAAGGGAATAAAATAATTTCTAAAGTTATTAATGAAAAAGCTCTCACAATTTTTCTTAATAATCAAGAGATAGTAACACTAATGTCTATTAGTGATCACCCAAAATATCTTGCAGTTGGGTATTTATTAAATCAAAATATGCTTAAGAAAAATGATGTAATTAGAAAAGTTGAAATTGATAAAGATTTAGGTGTGGTTGTTGTACGAACAAAACGTAAAACAAATTATGAAAACAAATTAAGAAAGAAAATAACAACTAGTGGTTGTGCAATAGGTACAGTATTTGGAGATATCTATGCAGAAATAAAAAAATCAAAATTAAAATCCAAAAAGAAAATTAAACATAAATGGATTTATGAAATTTCAAAAAAAATTACATTAACACCGAGCTTATATTTAGAAACAGGAGCAATACATGGTTGTGCCATTATTCATAATAATAAACCATTGATTTATATGGAAGACGTAGGGAGACATAATGCTGTAGATAAAATTGCTGGTTTTATGTTTTTAAAAAAAATTAGCTCTTCAAATAAAATTTTTTACACTACAGGAAGACTAACTAGTGAAATGGTTATTAAAACTATAAAAATGGGTATTCCAATATTAATTTCTAGATCAGGATTCACAGCATGGGGTGTAGAGCTGGCGAGAGGCTCGAATTTAACACTTATTGGACGAGCAAAGGGAAAAAAATATTTAGCACTTTCTGGAGAACATAGAATTGACCATTAATAAGAAAAAAATTTTGTTTGCCATACTTGCTGGAGGTCAATCAAAAAGATTTGGAGGTGGATTTAAAGCTTTTGCTAAAATAAATGGAATTACAATCTTAGACAAAATAATAAACAAGCTTAAAAAATATAGTAATGAAATAATAATAAATGCTAATGACTTAAAAAGTTTTAAGAAAATTAATTACCCAATAATTGAAGATAGATTCAAAGGTTTTGTGGGACCTTTAGCAGGAATTCACACATCAATGTTGTGGGCTAAAGAAAATTACACAAACAAAGAATGGGTTTTTACTGTTCCAAGTGATACTCCATTTTTACCCGATAATCTTTTCGATAAGTTTTTAGAGGCATATGATGAAAATGTAAAAATATTGATTGCAAGATCAAATAGTAGACATCATCCTGTAATAGCAATGTGGCATATATCCTTAATAACTAGTTTAGAAAATGAGTTAATATTAAAAAATAGTAAAATTATGTTTTGGGTTAAAAAGCACAAATATAAATTTGTTGAATTCGACAAAAGCCAAGAAAAAAATTTTTTCAATGTTAATACTCAAGAAGAATGGAATACTGCAAAAAATATCTGAATTTCATATAAATATGTAAAAAATATTTTTTTTGTATAAAGAATATTTTAAATGGTAAGTTCAATATATAAAATATTTCCAGGAATTATATTTTGTTTTATAATTGCTTATTCAGGCATATACCTAAGTGATTTGATTGGAAAAGAAATTTTAAATTTAAATAAAAGTCCAATATCACCAATAATGCTATCAATAATATTTGGTCTTTTGATAGGAAATATATTTCATATTAATAATTTTTTATTAGAAGGAATTAAGTTTTCATTAAAATTTATTCTAAGATTAGGAATAATATGTCTTGGTATTAGATTAGGGCTTTTAGATATTTTTAAAGTTGGAATAGTTGGAATACCTCTAATTGTTGCTTGTATTATTATATCAATCTTGGTTGTAAATTATTTATGCAAGTTATTAAATGTTTCTTCAAAAATGGGATCATTAATTGCAGTTGGAACAAGTATTTGTGGAGCATCTGCAATTGTAGCAACCAGTCCTGCAATTAATGCTGATAAAGAGGAAGTTGCTTATGCCATAGCTAATATTACAATATTTGGAATAATTGCAATGTTCCTCTATCCATTTATGGCATATTATCTTTTTAGTGGAGATGAGTTAGCATCCGGATTATTTCTTGGAACTTCAATACATGAAACTGCTCAAGTTGCTGGGGCTGGATTGATATATGCGGAACAATTCAATTCACCAAAAACTATGGATATAGCGACAATTACAAAATTAGTAAGAAATGTCAGTATGATAATCGTCATTCCTACAATAAGCTATATGTATCTGAGAAATAATATTGGTGAAAATAATAGCAAACCATCAATAATTTCTATGTTTCCAATTTTCATAATTGGTTTTATTCTTATGGGTCTTATAAGATCAATTGGAGATTATGGAATTCAAAATAGTAATTTAGCTTTTGAAATATTAACCAATAATAACTGGCAATTAATAATCAATATTATTAAATCTATTGCTGAGTATTCTTTAGCAATAGCAATGGCAGCTGTTGGCATAAGTACAAATTTAGTTTCTTTAAAAAGCTTAGGCATAAGACCATTTTATGTTGGTTTTTCTGCAGCTTGTTGTGTTGGAATTGTAAGTTATATCGGAATCATAGTACTAAATAATTTTATATAATTTTCTAAAATAAATATAATTTGTACTTATTAAGTAATAATTATATAAAATTCATAAAAAAATATGTCAATTTATCTTCCAATAGCTGAAATGAACGTCAATATTTTTCTTATTGTCTTTATTGGTATGAGTATAGGGATACTTTCAGGAATTTTTGGTGTTGGTGGTGGATTTTTAATGACACCACTACTAATTTTTTTAGGCATACCTCCAGTTGTAGCTGTTGGTTCTGAAGCTCCGCACGTTTTAGCAACTTCAGTTTCAGGTTTTATTGCTCACTGGAGAAAAAGAAATGTTGATATAAAGATGGGTATATTCCTTTTAATAGGAGGCTTAATTGGCTCCACAGTTGGTGTAAATATTTTCAGTTATCTAAAAAACTTTGGGCAAATCGATTTAGTTATTCAGTTATTATTTCTTTTCTTTTTAGGTTTTATTGGTTTTAGTATGGCTTTTGAAAGCGCAAGAACTACAATAAAACACTATAGAGCAAGAAACACTAAAAGAACAAAACTGCATCAACATTCTTGGTTTCACGGACTTCCATTCAAAGTTCGCTTTCATAGATCAAAACTTTATATAAGTGCGATACCACCTGTACTGATAGGGTTCGCAGTTGGAGTAATGTCCGCAATGATGGGAGTTGGAGGAGGATTTATAATGATACCTGCAATGGTATACATACTTGGAATGCCAACAAGTATAGTAGTTGGGACATCTTTATTTCAAATCATTTTTGTTACCGCTAATGCAACATTCTTTCAATCCTACATAAATTATAATGTAGATATTGTGCTGTCTGCACTAATGATATTTGGAGGAGTAATTGGTGCACAAATTGGTGTAATTTTTGGGTCTAAATTAAAAGCAGAATATTTGAGAGGTATTTTGGCTATATTAGTACTGGGTGTCTGTGGTAAAATTTTTACAGATCTAGTTTTAAGACCTAATGATTTATTTTCATTGGTAATGATATGATATCAATATTTAATTTTTCAATTAATTTATTGATCGTAGTTTGCCTCTTTATATATTTTATTTTTAGAACCATTGGTTTTAATCTGGAGAATATTGAATATTTTTTAATTCTAATAATTGTTATAAACTCATTTAACAAAATTTATATTTGGTCAAATTTCAGAGTATTTATTAAAAAAGATTTTAATAAAATATTTAAAGACATATTATTTAATGATACATTTGTAAAACTAAGTATAGTTATTTTATCCACTGTAATTCCAATTTATATGCTTATGCAAAAAGATATATTAGTGATTGATATATTGATTGAGAAAGCATCTTTTTTATTAGTATCAATTTTTGCATTAATTGGATTTTATTTAGAATTTTATATTTTAGAAGTGACAAAAACAGATGATTAATAATTTATATATAAAGTTTGCTTTTAATCTAACAATTTTATTGACTGTAATTTTTTTTTATAACTTTCTTAATGCTGAAGAAATTTACTTTGACTTATCTGAGGATAGTATTGAATTAAAAACAGATTTTAATGGAAAAGAAATTATTATTTTTGGATTACTAAAAAATGATCATGAGACACTTTTGACAATAAAAGGGCCACCATCAAAAATGAGAATACAAAAAAAAGAGAGGTATTTTGGAATATGGATAAATAATCAATATGTTACCTATAGTAACATTCCATCTTTATTCTTTTTATCCTCCTCAAAAGAAATTAACGAAATCTTGCCTGAGTCGATATTAATTAATGAGGATCTAAGTTTTGAAAAAATTTTAAATAATAAGACTTTTAATCAAAATTTTATTTTCAAAAATGACCAAAAAAGTTGGAATGAAAATTTTGTTAGAATAAAAAAAGAACAATCATTTTATAAAAGTTTTGAAATGAAAAAGATCAAAGATAAATTATTTCAAACTAGCGTTTTTTTTCCAACAAATACAATACCAGGGATTTATAATGTTGATATTTACTATATAAGAAATAACACAATTATGAGTACTGATCAAAAAAATATAGTTATAAAAAAAACTGGTATAGGAAGTCAAATATTTGACTTTGCTAATGAAAATGCAGCTACATACGGAGTTTTTGTAATTATCTTTTCAATATTTTCAGGTTTTATTGCTGCTGCTTTATTTAGGAGAAGTAAATGAGTGATGATAGATATATTCTAGTTGTTGCAGATAATTCAGAAGAAATGAATACAGCCCTTGAATATGCTTGTGCAAGATCAAAAAAAACAGGAAGAAAGATTATAATTGCAACATTCATAGAGCCTTTGGATGTTCTAACAACCAAGGGTGTTACAGACATTATGAAAGAGGAAGCTAGAGAAGAAGCAGCAACAATTCTTAAAAAAGCTGCCTCATTTGTCCAAGAAAGAACAGGCGACTATCCTGCTCTCTCTTTAAGAGAGGGGGATACTATATCTGAATTAAAACAATTATTAGATGAGGAAAAAAATATTAATGTTCTTGTTTTAGCTGCCAATACTGATCCAAATAGTAAAAACCCTGGTCCAATAATAACTTCTCTGGTGAGTAATGAAATAACAAACCTAAGAATACCAATAATGATTGTACCTGGAAATTTATCATTTGAACATATTGCGCAAATAACTTAAAAAAATGTCTAAAGAGATAGCTAAAATATTAGTTGATATAAAGTCAATTAATTTTTCATTTGATAAATATTTTACTCTTACATCAGGCTTGGCCAGTCCTGTTTATGTAGATTGTAGAAAAATTATTTCTTTTACAAAAGAAAGAAATTTTATAATTGATAAAGCCATAGATTATTTAACTAAAAATAATATTCAGACAGAAATTATTGCTGGTGGAGAGACCGCTGGAATTCCCTATGCTGCTTTTATTTCTCAAAAATTAGATAAACAAATGATTTACATTAGAAAGAAAACAAAAGGTTTTGGAAAAAACAAACAAATTGAAGGTGAATTTGAAAATAATCAAAAAGCTCTTTTAGTTGAAGATCTAGCTACTGATGGAGGTAGTAAAATAATTTTTATTAACGCAATGCGTGAAGCAGGATTAAAAGTTAGAGATATATTTGTAATATTTTATTATGATATTTTTAATTTCAAAGAATCAGAATTATTTAAATTAAATGTAAATATGCACTCACTGTGTACTTGGAAAGATATAATAAATTATATTGAAAGTGAAAAAATATATTCCGAAGATAAGATTTCAAACTTAAAAGAATTTTTAGAAGATCCAGAAAAATGGAGAAGCAAGTATGCGTGAAATAGTTGTTGTCAGTGGAGGTTTTGATCCAATTCACAGTGGTCATATAAAATTAATTAAAGAAGCTGCTAAACATGGTGAAGTTGTAGTTTTGCTAAATTCTGATTTATGGCTTCAAAAAAAGAAAGGTAAGGAATTTCTTCCTTTTATTGAAAGAACTATAATTATGAATGAGTTGAAAAATGTTATCGATGTTATAGAATTTGATGACGGAGATAAGACGTGCATCGATGGTCTTAAAAAAGTAAAAAATAAATATCCAAAATCAATTATTAAATTTGCAAATGGAGGTGATAGAAATAATAGTACAACACCAGAATCAATATTCTGTGAAAAAAACAATATACAGTTACTTTGGGGTATAGGGGGTGACAATAAATCAAATTCTAGTTCATGGATTTTACAAAAATGGAAAGAAGATAATTAAGGATATAATTTTCTTGTAACCCAACCATCATTTTCCATACGGAATTCAAGTCTGTCATGCAATCTGAATGGCATATCTTGCCAAAATTCAATTAATACAGGCGCTACTAAGTAACCATTCCAATGTGAAGGTCTTGGTATATCATTATCTGAAAATTTTTTTTCAAACTCTTCTACTCTTTTAGTTAATGTCGATCTATCATCTAGTTCTTCTGACTGTAATGAAGCCCAAGCTCCTATTCTACTTCCTAATGGCCTTGAATTATAATATTCATCAGCTTCAGCGTTTGAAATTTGTGAAACATTACCTTCTATTCTAATTTGTCTTTGAAGTGTTTTCCAATGAAAATTTAAAGCTACACTATCGTTGTTTTTAATTGCTCTACCTTTTTTACTATTTGAATTTGTGTAAAAAACAAACCCTTTATCATCATATGATTTAAGTAAAACAATTCGCGAGCTGGGTTTGCCATCAGAAGATATAGTAGCAAGGTTCATAGCATTTGGATCATTGATTTCACTTTTCTTTGCCTCTTCAAACCATTCTTGAAAAAGTTCAATTGGTTTTTTATCAGAATTTATTAATTTTTGATTTGATTGCATATTATAGATATGAATATTATTTTATAAGTATATATATCTATATTTATAAAAAAACACTGATTTACAATATGTTAATGCAAAATAAAAAAGGTCTGATTATGGGAGTGGCAAATGACAGATCTATTGCTTGGGGTATTGCGAAAAAATTAGCAGAACAGGGTGCAGAAATTGCACTTACTTATCAAGGTGAAGCTCTTAAGAAAAGAGTTCAGCCACTTGCAGAAGAAATAGGGTCTAACACTATTATTCCTTGTGATGTTTCAGACTCACAAAGTATGAATAACGTTTTTGAAACACTTAAAAATAAATGGGGTGAATTAGATTTTCTTGTTCATGGAATTGGTTTTTCCAACAAAGATGAATTAAGAGGTAAATATTACAATACATCTTCTGATAATTTTAAACAAACTATGCATATATCATGTTATTCTTTTACAGAAGCTTGTAGGCTAGCAGAACCTTTAATGAATAATGGTGGATCAATTTTAACTTTAACATATTATGGATCAGAACAAGTTATGCCTCATTATAATGTTATGGGAGTTGCAAAAGCAGCTTTAGAAGCAAGTGTTAGATATTTAGCAGTTGATTTGGGAGAAAAAAATATAAGAGTTAATGCTATTAGTGCTGGGCCAATTAAAACTTTGGCAGCATCAGGAATAGGTGATTTTAGATTTATTCTAAAATGGAACGAGCTTAATGCTCCACTTAAAAGAAATGTAAATCAGCAAGATGTTGGAAATTCTGCTTTGTATCTCTTAAGTGATCTCGGGAGTGCCGTTACTGGTGAGATACAACACGTCGATTGTGGTTATCATACTGTAGGAATGGTTGCAGTTGATGAGAGTGAAAGTGTTTCAGAATTATTAGGTGAATTTACAAATTCTAAAAAATGACTTCTAATTCAATAGGAAAAATCTTTAACTTTACCACATGGGGAGAAAGCCATGGCAAAGCTATTGGTTGTGTTGTCGATGGAGTGCCATCAAACATAAATTTAACTGAAAAAGATATTCAACCCTATTTAGATAAAAGAAAACCTGGTCAGTCAAAATTTACAACTCAAAGAAAAGAAGAGGATAAAGTTGAAATACTATCTGGAACTTTTGAGGGAAAAACAACAGGTCATCCTATTTCTCTAATTATCTACAATCAAGATCAGAGATCAAAAGATTATGGTGATATCAAAAGTAAATTTAGACCAGGTCATGCAGATTATACGTATTGGAAAAAATATGGCATAAGAGATTATAGGGGTGGTGGTAGATCTAGTGCTAGAGAAACTGCAATGAGAGTAGCAGCAGGGGCAATAGCAAGAAAAATCATAGAAAATAAAATTAAAAATCAAGTTATAATAACAGGTGCATTAATTCAAATAGGTAATCATAAAATTAATTATGATAATTGGAATAATAATTTTATTCCAAAAAATAATTTTTGGAGTCCTGATAAAGAAATTATTAAAATATGGGAAAACGAAATACAAACTGCAAGAAAATCTGGCTCCTCTTTAGGTGCAATAATTGAAATTAGAGTGAAAGGTTTGCCAGCTGGATTAGGAGAACCTATTTATGAAAAAATAGACTCTGATATTGCTAAGGCATTGATGTCTATTAATGCTGTTAAGGGAGTAGAAATGGGAAATGGATTTAGCAGTGTTTATGAAACTGGAATTTCTAATGTTGATGAAATGAGAATAAAAAATAAAAAACCTTTATTTCTTTCAAATAATAATGGTGGAGTTCTTGGGGGTATTACAACGGGCCAAGAATTAATTACTAGATTTGTAGTAAAACCTACAAGCTCAATATTATCCCCAAAAAAAACAATTAATACAAAATTAAAAGAAACAACAATATCTACTAAAGGTCGTCATGATCCATGTGTTGGAATAAGAGCTGTTCCTGTTGGTGAAGCAATGGTTGCCACAACTATAGCTGATCATTGTTTAAGATTTCTTTAAAATACTATAAATCAAAAATTCTTTATTTCCTTTTGGTCCAGTTATTGGACTTTCGACTAAACCTACAACTTCAGCCTTAATTGTTTTTTTAAACCAATTCGATATATCATTACATACTTGTTCATGAATCAATGGATCTTTCACAATACCTTTTTTCAAATTTATTTTATTAGTTTCAAATTGCGGCTTAATTAGTGAAATAATCTCAGCTTTACTTGATAAAAGCTTCAGGCTAGGTTCTATAACCTTTGTTAGACTAATGAAACTAACATCACAGACTACTAAATTAATTTTTTCATGAATTATTGAGTTATCTAAATATTTAGCATTAAAATTTTCTATACTAATAATTTTTTTTTCTTTTTTTAATTTTTCATGAAGTTGATTTGTACCAACATCAATAGAATATATTTTTTTAGCGTTTTTTTTTAAAAGAACTTCTGTGAATCCACCAGTTGATGAACCGATATCTAAACAAATTTTATTTTCAATATCAATCTTAAAATGATCAATCGCTTTGAGTAATTTAAATGCACCTCTTGATACCCATGGAGGATGTAGTTGTTTAATTTTTATTTTTGAGTTTTCATTAAAACTGTTACCACTTTTGGTAATAATTTTATCGTTTACATAAACTTGACCGGCCATAATCATAGATTGAGCCTTTGATTTAGTATCAGCTAAGTTTCTATCCATTAAAAGCTGATCAAGTCTTATTTTTAGATTTTTACTCAAATTTGAAAATTACTTAAAATCTTCTTTTGTAACTTTATTGTTTTCTTGCTTAATTTTTTTAATTTGACTTTCAATGCTTTTTAATTTTTCCTCACATGCTTTTTTTAAATTCATTCCTTCTTCGTAAAGTTTTACAGATTCTTCTAAATCAACTTCACCATTTTCTAATTTCTCCACAATAGACTCAAGTTTTTTTAAGTTGTTTTCAAAATTATTATCTTTATTCATTAGATGCATCTATTTTTGTAATATTTGATGTTTCTATATCATATATTAAAGCATAAACTTTATCATTACTTTTTATTGTAAACAAAATCTGATTATTATAAATCATATCTATATCTGTAATTTTATGCCCTTTTTCTAAATTTAAATTATATTCAATTAAATTTGTTTCTAAATTACTTTGTTTTTTTGTTGTTTTTATATACAAACCATAAACTAGAGCTAAAAAACAAATAACAATTAATATACCTAAAAATATTACAATAAATTTAAGAATTTTTTGAGACATGAACGAATTCTATAATCTTAAATTAACTATAAATAAACAATTAAGTTCACAAAGATTAGATAAAGTGCTCGTTTCAAAATTGGAAGGATATTCAAGAACACAAATTAAAACTTTAATATTAAATGGCAATGTATGTCTTAATGAAAAGGAAATAAAAGATCCATCTTACATAACTAAAGAAAATGAAAATTACTTTATAAATATTATCTTAAAGCAAGAAACAAAACATTCAGCTGAAAATATAGACTTAAACGTTATTTTTGAAGATGAAGATTTAATTGTTATAAATAAACCTCCAAATTTAGTAATGCATCCAGCTCCTGGAAATGAAAGCGGCACTCTTGTGAATGCTCTTATGCATTACACTAATAATCAACTAAGTAATTTAGATGATAATTCTAGACCAGGAATAGTCCATCGTTTAGATAAGGATACGAGTGGAATTCTTGTTGTTGCTAAAAATAATTATGTTCATATTAATTTAGCCAAACAATTCAAAGAACATACAATATCTCGAAGATATAAAGCAATTGTTTGGGGAACTCCTGATAATCAATCAATTGAAGGGTACATAGAGAGAAATAAAAAAAATAGAAAAAAAATGAGTTTAAATAATAGAGGTTTTGGAAAATATTCTAAAACTGATATTAAATTAGAAAAAACTTTTGGTATTGCTAGTTTAGTTGACTGTCATTTACATACTGGAAGAACACATCAAATTAGACTTCATTTAACTTCTAAAAATTCTCCAATCATTGGTGATAAGATTTATGGAAAAAGTAAAATTAATCAATTTGGAAAAGATAAAAATACATTTAATAAATTCATGATTTTAAAAAATTTTGAAAGACAAGCATTGCATGCTTATCATCTTGGTTTTGATCATCCTACATCAAAAAAAAGGATGGATTTTGATATTGAAATTCCTGAAGATTTTAAGAATTTAATTGAATTATTGCTTAAATATTAAATTATATTTTATTTATGATATAGGCGTATTATGAATTTACCAGTACTTTCAAGTGAAGGAAATTTAGCAGTATACTTGCAGGAAATTAAAAAATTTCCGATGCTGACTGCTGAAGAGGAGTACATGTTAGCTAAACGTTATAAGGAACATGGAGATTCAGATGCTGCGCATAAACTAGTTACAAGTCACCTTCGATTAGTTGCTAAAATAGCAATGGGGTATAGAGGATATGGCTTACCTGTTACTGATTTAATTTCAGAGGGTAATGTTGGAATCATGCAAGCAGTTAAAAGATTTGATCCAGAAAAAGGTTTTAGATTAGCAACATATGCAATGTGGTGGATAAGAGCTCAAATACAAGAATATGTTTTACATAGTTGGTCTTTAGTAAAAATTGGAACTACCGCAGCTCAGAAAAAACTTTTTTTTAATTTACGTAAACTTAAAAATCAACTAACCTCAATTGACTCAGGTAATTTGTCACCAGAAAATGTTAGAGAGATTGCAACTAGATTAGATGTAAAAGAAGGTGAAGTAATCGATATGGAAAATAGACTTTTTACATCAGATCAATCTTTAAATGTTAAACTTGGAGAAGAACATGATACTGAATGGCAGGACTTAATAGAAGATAAACAAGAAACTCATGACAGAATAATTGAAAATAAAGATGAACTTAATTATCGAAGAAGTTTATTTTCAAAAGCTTTTGAAGTCTTGAACGAAAGAGAAAAAGAAATTATTAAACTTAGAAAACTAAGTGAAAAACCATTAAAGTTAGAAGACTTGAGTAAAAAATATAAAATTAGCAGAGAAAGAGTAAGACAAATTGAAGAGAAAGCATTAGAAAAACTTCAAAAAGAAATTTCAAATATTAGATAAAGTTCCATTTATATCAATCGTCTCTTTTCTGTCTGGCCCAGTTGAAACAATTGAAATATTAGTTTCCATAAGATCCTCGAGTATTTTAATGTATTTTTTAGCATTTTCTGGAAGATCATTAAATTTATTAATTCCTGCAGTTGATTTTTCCCAACCATCAATTTTTTTATAAATTGGCTTTATCTTATCGAATAGAAATTCTTCACTGGGTAAATAGTCATAATTTTTATTATCAATTAAATATCCAGTACATACATTAATTTCCTTTAACTCATCTAAAACATCGAGTTTAGTAAGTACAATGTCTGTAATACCATTAAGTTTAATTGATTGTTTCAAAAGTACACTATCAAACCAACCACACCTTCTTTTTCTTTTTGTGACTGTACCAAATTCTTTACCTTTTTCGCCAAGATGTTCTCCAATCTCATCCATTAACTCAGTTGGAAATGGACCTGATCCAACTCTAGTAGTATATGCCTTTGTAATTCCTAAAATTTTATGATTTTTTCTATCACTAAAACCTGTGCCAGAGAATATCTGACCTGAGATTGTATTTGATGAAGTAACATAAGGATAGGTTCCAAAATCAATGTCTAACATTGAACCTTGAGCCCCTTCAAAAACAATGTTTTTATTTTGTTGACCTAATTCATTAATTATTTTCCATAAGGGAACACTGAAAGAGTTAAGATAATTAGACATGGATAAAAGCTCTTCATAATAATTTTGTGTAATTTTATGAATATGTTTTGAAATTTTACTTTTATGAAATTCATTAAGATTATCAATTTTTTGTTTTAAAAATATTGGATCTTTTAAATCACAAATTCTTATTGCTCTTCTACCTACTTTATCTTCGTATGCTGGACCAATGCCTTTCTTAGTTGTTCCTAGTTCTTTTTTGCCTCTAGAGGTTTCATTTATTTCATCAAGAAGTTTATGAATAGGCAAGATTAAACAAATATTATCAGCAATATATAAATTTTCTTTGTTTACTTCTATTCCTTGTTCTTTAAGATTATCAATTTCATTAATAAGTGCCCACGGATCTAAAACAACACCATTACCAATAGCACATTTTTTATTATTAATTATTCCTGAAGGTAATAAATTAAGTTTATAAACATTGTTATCTACTTTAATTGTGTGACCTGCATTATTTCCGCCTTGATATCTGACTATCAAGTCAGCTTTAGAAGAAATCCAATCAACTATTTTGCCTTTGCCTTCATCTCCCCATTGTGTTCCAACTATCGTATAAAACATTAAATTTGCTTAACTATATTATTCATTAAATAATACTTGATTCCAAACTTTTTTGCCTCTTTTTTTAAATCAATATTATCTTCAAAAGTTTTAAATAAACTATAACCTTTGTTTATTAATTTTTGTTTAATTTTATCAGTTGTATTGAATGCAATTAAAATTTTTTTATTTTGATTTATTAAAGATGAAGATCTTAAAATTGTATCCATGTAACACGTGTATCCTATAGCAGTCTCAGAATTACTACCATATTTTAAATTATATCGGCCTCCTCCAGCTATTTCACCTCTTACATTTTTCGCAAAAAATGTAAATTTAATCCCCTTGTAGTAATTTTTATTTTTTTGTAAGTCAAAAAAATCTACATTTAAAGAATCGTTTTTTGAAGTTTTAATTAAATTAGCAATTTTTACTAGTCTTTCAACTTCGTTTGAAAACCCTATTATTCTATTTAACTTTGATATATATTTTTTTTTAGTTTGAATTGAACCAGAACATAAATGTAAATTTTTAAATGAATTATACAATTCATTTTTTTTTAATAACTTTAAACAATTATTAATATCTTTTAATTTAATATATTTTTTTAATTGATTTTTTAAATCTTTATTATTTATTTTTTTAAGCAAACTATCGAGAAAAAATGGTGCTGTAATTTCAATAACGATATTTTTAACTCCAATTTTTTTTAAAGTTTCGTAAGCAAGATTAATAATTTCTACATCCGCCTTGTAGCTTTCAGATCCTATAATCTCAGCACCAACTTGTTGAAATTGTCTCTCAGGTCTTAAAATTGTTCCTATTTTTCTAACAACTTCGCCATAATAACATAGTTTAAGTGGTCTTATTTTGTTGGCTAGTCTAGATGAGGCAATTCTAATTATTTGTGGAGTTATATCATTGCGAATACTTAATTGATCATTTTTTTTATTTGTTTTTACAGTTAGAGTATTGCGATCTAAATTTTTACTAAACTCAACTAGTGGAGTCTTAATTAAAGTAAAACCATTATCTCTAAAGTAATTTATAATGCTATTTTTGTATTTATGCTCAATAGATGCATCGAAATTTAGACTATCTTTAAAACCTGCAGGTACTAAAAATTTATTAACCAAGATAAGGCCTTACTAATCTTTTTATCTCTAAAGACTTCTTTTTTACCTCTGTAATTTCTCGCCCTTCAACTAGTATTCTTACTAATGGTTCAGTTCCAGAAAACCTAACAAGAGATCTTATTTTTTTATTATTATATAGTTTATCATTTTTTAACTTACCAAGAATTTTCAACAGTTTAGCATTCTTTGTTTTATACGTTAAGTTAATTTTATCTTGAGGAAAATCATTGTACAAATCAAAAAGTTTACTTGCTTTATTTTTATTTGATATCAAAATTTCAGTAATTTTTAGAGCTGCTAAAATTCCATCGCCAGTATTAGAGTGTTCTGACAATATTATATGTCCTGATTGTTCACCGCCAATCATAGATTTGGATTTTTTCATTTGATTTATAACGTTTATATCTCCAACAGCTGTTCGTTTGATATTTAATTTTAATTTATTTGTAAGATAATTTTCTAATCCCATGTTAGACATGACTGTTATAATAACATCATGCTGGTTACTTTTTTTCTTTGGTTTTACATAACTTTTACATAGTAATCCTATAATCTTATCACCATCAACTTCATTTCCTTTTTCATCTACAACTATTAATCTATCTCCATCACCATCAAATGCAAATCCAACATCTGCTTTTTCTTTTATAACATTTTGTGAAAGTGATTTAACGTCAATTGCGCCACAATTTTTATTAATATTCAAACCATCGGGGTTATTATTTATGGCTATTACATTATGACCTAATTCCCAAAATAAATTTGGGGCTATATTGTATGTAGCTCCATTCGCACAATCCAAAACAATTTTTATTTTTTTCTTGGATGACGTTTTATTTAAAGTACTCTTTAAAAATTCTGAGTACCTGCCTGAAGCATCTTCTAGTCTTTTTGCATTTCCAGATACAAATGTATTGTTTGTTACTTTAGAATATTTTTTATTATTTAAAACTATATTTTCAACTTTTTGTTCTATTGATGAACTTAATTTTGTTCCAGTACTGTCAAAAAATTTAAGCCCGTTATATTCATATGTATTATGAGAAGCTGTAATCATTACACCAATATCAGCTCTTAAAGTTTTAATCATCAATGGTACAGCAGGTGTTGGAAGTGGACCAACTAAAATTACATCCATGCCCATAGAAATAAATCCAGCTGTAACAAGTGGCTCGTATAAATAACCAGATAATCTTGTATCTTTACAGATGACAACCCTGCTATTTTTTGAGTTTTTCTTTTTGAGAAGAAATGCTACTGTCTTTGATATTTTTAGACAGGTTTCTGCAGAAAGAGGTTCTTCGTTAACTAAGCACCGTATGCCATCGGTACCAAAAATTTTAGACATTTAGGTCTTTTATTCAAAAAAATAAGTAAAGTGAAGTATTTAAATTAATTAGCTGTTGCAGAAGCTGATCCACCAGTTTTAGGAACAGATGGCGATGTTTTTGGAGGAGTATTATCGACATCATTTCCAAATTCATCCCTTGAAGGCTTAATACCATTCAATAAGTCTTTTATCTCATCACCTGTAAGTGTCTCATATTCGAGTAGACCTTTAGCTATAATATGTAACTGATCAATATTATCATTAATAATCTTTCTAGCTTTAGTTTTAGCTTCTTCAATTAGACGCTTCACTTCTTCATCAATAAGTTGGGCTGTATCGTCAGATAGATTTTTAGATTGTGTAACAGAGTGACCCAGAAATACTTCTTCTTGATTGTTTGTATATCTTATAAACCCTAATTTATCACTAAATCCACATTCAGTAACCATCCTTCTAGCTAGATTAGTTGCCATTTGAATATCACCTACGGCTCCTGTTGCAACCTTATCTTTACCAAAAATAATTTCTTCAGAAATTCTAGCAGCGACCATTTCAACTAATTGTGCCTCAAGCTGATCTTTTCTTTGGTGAACTTTATCTTTCTCAGGAACTGACATTACATATCCAAGTGCTCTGCCTGTTGGAATTATTGAGCTTTTATATATAGGATCTGATTCCTTACAGTGAATATTTGCAAGAGCATGTCCAGCTTCATGATATGCTGTTATTTCCTTATCTTCTTTAGTCATTACCATAGATCTTCTCTCTGAGCCTAACATTACTTTATCTTTGGCATATTCAAAATCTTCTAATGTAACCATTCTTTTGTTTTTTCTAGCAGCCATTAAAGCTGCTTCATTAACTAGATTTGCTAGATCAGCTCCTGAAAATCCTGGTGTTCCTCTTGCTATAATTTTTGTGTCGAACTTAGGAGAAACTTTAATTTTTTTTATGTGTACTTTTAAAATTTTGTCACGGCCAAGTATATCTGGATTTGAAACTGTAACTTGTCTATCAAATCTTCCTGGTCTTAATAAAGCAGGGTCTAATACATCAGGTCTGTTTGTTGCAGCAACAATTATAACTCCCGCGTTTGCCTCAAAACCATCCATTTCAACAAGTAGTTGGTTAAGTGTTTGCTCACGTTCATCATTACCACCACCAAGACCAGCACCTCTATGACGACCAACTGCATCAATTTCATCAATGAATATTATACAAGGAGCATTTTTCTTTCCTTGTTCGAACATATCTCTAACTCTACTTGCTCCAACACCAACAAACATTTCAACGAAGTCAGAACCAGAAATAGAAAAGAAAGGAACATTAGCTTCGCCTGCAATTGCTCTGGCTAGTAATGTCTTTCCTGTACCTGGAGGTCCAACTAAAAGAGCACCTCTTGGAATTTTTCCACCTAATCTAGAAAACTTTGAAGGATCTTTTAAAAACTCAACAACTTCTTCTAATTCTTGTTTAGCTTCATCAATACCTGCTACATCGTCAAATGTAACTTTACCAACTGCTTCATTTAATAATTTTGCTTTAGATTTACCAAAGCCCATTGCTTTTCCGCCACCACCTTGCATTTGACGCATAAAGAAGATCCATACTCCAATTAAAAGCAGCATTGGGAACCATGACAATAATACACTTAGTAGTGGATGCATTGAACGCTCTGATGGTTCAGCAGTTATTTTTACACCATTTTCATTTAACTTATCGACAAGATTTGGATAATTTGGAGCGTAGGTACTAAATGAACGACCATCATCGAGAAAACCTGTTACCATATTTCCACTTATATTTACCTCAGAGACATTTCCACTTTCAGTAGCTGCTATGAAGTCAGAAAAAGGTATTTTTGAAGTATTTCTATTATTAGAAGATCCCTGGAAAAGATTGAAAAGCACAATTAAGAGCAACCCAATTATAATCCACAATACAACATTTTTACTGATGTTTTTCATCTACTTATTACATAGGAATTTATTATAAAAACACAATAGTTTTGTAGAAAATTAAACAGTTTTTCTTAAAAATGTTAGAAAATCATCATTTTTTTTAACTATCATACCCTTAATATTAAAATTATTAAAATTTAATTTCTTCATTTCACTGATTAAGATTCTAGTTTTTTTTGATCGTGGCGCATTAGATTCATAAAATAAAAATTGATATATTCTTCGTATAATATTTTCAGAATTAATTTCATTCAAATTTTTCATATTATCAAGACCAACAATAATTTTTTTACTATCAATCTTAATAATATTTTTGAGAAGTATCTCATATATCATTTGAATGAAATATGGTGAATAAAAAAGTATGCTCTCAAAATCTTTATTTATTTCTTTAATAGTTTTTTGGTCAGATTTTTTAAGAAAATTTCTTATTGTAGGACGAGTATAATCTAAATTAAAATTTGATGGATCATTAATATATTCTATTTTATTTTTCTTATTGTAGTTCAATAATGCATCTTTAGAAAAATTTAAAAGCGGTCTAATTATGCAAACTTTATTATAAAGTGAGAATTCCGACATTGATTTTAAACCATAAAAGTCACTTCCAGCTATCTTTCTATTCAAAAAAGTTTCTAAATTATCATCTTTGTGATGAGCAACAAATAAATGCAAAAAATTATTTTTAATACAAAAATCTGTAAGTAAATTATAACGATTATTTCTAGCCTCATTCATACTTTTCTTACTAACATAATCTTTATCTACAGTTAGAATTTGTGAATTAATGTTGTTGTTATCCAAGTATGTAGAAATATATTTTGCTTCCTCTTTAGAATTTTTTCTAATACGATGATCAACGATTAAAGCCATCAAGTTTCCTTTTTTGTATTTTATAAAAGTATTTACAAGGAATAATAATGACATACTATCCGGACCACCTGAAACTGCGACAGCAACTGACGGGTTTTTTTCAAAAGTATATTTTTTTTCTATGTTTTTAATGAATTCTTTATTGGTGAGCTTCATTCATTATTATCTAAGCAATTATACTCAACAATTTGTTTTTTTGTTTGAGGAATTATTTTATTTTTAGGAAAATCTATAATTAATTTTTCCATAGTTTTACAAGCCTCCGTAGTTTTTTCAACTTGGTATAATGACTGTGAAAGTTTGAAAAGCATTTCTGCAGCTTTAATACTATCTGGAAATTTTTGGAAACCTTCTGCAAATATAAGTGCTGCTTCTCTATAATTTTTTTCTAGAATGTATAGTTCTCCAAGCCAATAATGTGCTGAACCTGATAGTTGATTGTCAGGATTATTTAAAATAAATTGTTCAAATGCGGTTTTGGCATCCTGCCATTTTTTATCTCTGATATTATCAAATGCTACCTGAAATTGATCTTCAGGTGATAACACCTCCTCTTTTTCATTGGAATTTACTTCTTGATTGTCAGATACAACTTCATCATTTGTATCATTTGTATTTTTTGATATATTTAATGTTCCAAGTGTATTCTCAGTTTCAGTATCACTTAAAGTATTACTATTAACCTTAGAACTATCTTGTGAAGCTTCATCAGTATTTTCAACATTATTTAAAGGAACTGATTGTAAATTATTAATAACTAATTCTAAGTTTTCTAACTTATTTAAAATATCGTCTAATTGAAAATACAGTTCCTCTAAGTTTGAAGTTAAATTTTTTATATCGTTTTCAATATCATATATTCTCAAATCGATAGCAGAAAGATTCTTTACAAAATCATTATTTGTTCCACTTAATTGACTTGATGAATTTGAAAATACTTCTTTAGAAAGATCAGAAACTTCTCTTTGTAATCTTTCTAATTGCTGGTTGATTGTAAGTTCATTTTCATTAGAATAAATATGAGTTGAAAAAAAAAGAATTAAAAAAATGAGTATGTATTTAAACATCAAAAGATTTTAATTTCTAATTAAGATAAAAATGTGGCGCCATATTTCTATAGCGCCAAGTATTAAGGAAAATAAATAAATTAATTAACTATTGTTACCGATCTTCTATTTTGAGCCCATGCTCCATCGTTAGATCCAACAACGGCAGGTCTTTCTTTACCATAACTAATAGTTGAGACTCTATCAGGATTTATTCCTAATCCAATTAGATAATTTTTAACAGCTTGAGCTCTTTTTTCTCCAAGAGCTAAGTTGTACTCTCTAGTTCCCCTTTCGTCACAGTGTCCTTCAATGGTTACTGAAACATCACTATTTTGCTTAAGCCATGCAACTTGATCTTGAAGTAACTCTAAAGCGTCAGAGTCTAAATCTGAACTATCATATCCAAAAAATACTCTGTCTCCAACATTAACAATTAAATCTTCTTGTGATCCAGAAACTATTCCACTTCCAGTGGTTTCAGTAATAGTTCCTTCTGAAGAAACGTCACTTCCGGAACTACTTGATCCTGAACCTGAAGAGTCAGCTGAGTCTTTTGGTGTTGTTGCACAAGCTGCAACAAATAAAACCATAAATATAGAGATAAAAAACTTGTAAAACATAAATAATTGCTCCCTTAATACTTTGAGTAGATATACTAAATTATTAAGAGTTCCTTAACATTTTTTTCAGAATTTCGTATATTTTTTTGTATTATATTGAATTAATGCATCAAAGGAGACCAAGCAGGGTCAGACCCTCCTAATGGCGTTATTACTTTTCTTTCATTATAACCGGTTAAATCTATAGAATATAGACTGGATTCACCGCCTGATCCGTCCTCAGCAGTTCTCTCTTCTTTAAAGTACATCAAAAATCTGCCATTTGGAGCCCATGTAGGCCCCTCTACATGGAATGATTTTGCAATCATTCTTTCATTTGAGCCATTAATCTCCATAACACCTATGTAAAATTGCCCCCCTTCTTGTTTAGTGAATGCAATCATATCACCTCTTGGAGACCAAACTGGTGTGTAATAACTTCCTGCTTCCCGGCTGATTCTTTTAACATTTTTTCCATTATTATCACTTACATACAAATGTCTTCTTCCACTTCTATCTGAATTAAAAACTATTTTTTTTCCATCTGGTGAAAAACTTGCTGAAACATCAATTGAAGAATTATTAGTAACTCTTTTTGAAATTCTTGTTTTTAAATCAAGAATATAAATTTCAGAATTACCAATTTCTGGATCAGTGTAAGACATGATGATTTGATTTCCGTCAGGTGAAAAACGAGGAGCAAATGTCATTCCTGGAAATTCCCCTACAATTTCTTGTTTCCCAGTTTCAATATCAAAAATGTAAACTCTTGGATTATTTCTATTTACATAAGACATGTATGTTATTTTTTGTGAATTAGGAGAAAACCTTGGAGTTAATACTAAGTATGATCCATCTGTTAAAAAACGATGATTTGATTGATCTTGGTCCATTATTGCTAATCTTTTTTGTTTATTTTCTTTTGGGCCTGTCTCAGCAACGTAAACTATTCTTGTATCAAAGTATCCACCTTCACCAGTGATATTTTTAAAAATAGAATCAGATATAATATGAGCAACCCTTCTCCAATTTTTTTCATTAGTCTCATATTTTTTTCCTATTATCTGCTTTTGTTGAAAGACATCAAATAGTCTGAATTCTACAGATATTTTACCATTGTTTGTTGAAATTTTTCCTGAAACTAAATGCTGAGCCTTTATTAATTTCCAATCTTCAAATCTTGGTTTGTTTGCCAATGATTCATTGTCTTGAATAAATGATCTTTTATCTATTGGTAAAAAAAGCCCAGACCTTTCTAAATTATCTGAAATAACAGTTGAAATATTTTTACCTACTTTAGTTAATTGTGAATTTTTTGAATATAGCTCTGTTACAGCTATTGGAGTTGGCTTCACACTACCTTGTGTTAGAGTCACTTCTAATGAATGGACTTTTAAACTCGAAAATAAAAAAAAGGTTATTAAGAAAACTTTTTTCATCAATATCCTTTCATAATACTATAATCAAAAGTAATTGTAAGATTTTTCCATAGATTATATTTATCTTTTGGAAGTTTTAACGGTGTACATTCTGGGTTTAAAAGAGTTCTCATTGCGCTATCTGTGATTGGTCCATAAAATGGATTAGTTTTAGCTATATTTGTGTCAACAATGCGGATGCTACTTGGTGAAACCTTCATATTTTGTAATATTTTTGCTGAAATTGTTACTTTGTCTCCTCTTTCTATAACTGCACCTGCTGGAGCATTCCAACAAGAAGATAATTGCTGCCTCAACATGTCTATTTCAGATATTGATAGCATAATATTGTCATCAGTATCATCTGTACTTTTATTATCAACCTCTTCAACCTCTTCCTTAACTTCATTTTGAACCATATTTGTTTTTTCATTTCTTAAATCTTTAAGCATTGATGCTATGCTAAAATCTTTCTCAGGTTTCGGCTTTGGTTTAGATACGGTTTTATCATTTTCCAACTTTGGTTTATCCTTAATGTTTGTTTCAACATCTAAATCTGATTTAACATTTTCATTATTTATAATTTTTGGCTTTGGCTTGAGTTTTGGTTTAATTATATCAGTTTTAATTGTTTCTACTTTTTTCTTAACCTCTAAAATTTCCTTTTCTTTGATAACTACTTTTTTTGTTTCCTTAACTTCTAAATTTGGAGTTTGTTTCATTTCCAAAACTGGTTGATTTGGATTAGTTTTTTCTTCAATTTCAATTTTATTTATTTCAACATTTTTTTTTACTTCTAATTGATCTGATGAATTAAATTTTTTTTGCTTAGTAATTGTTTCCTTATTTTTATTTTCTGGTTTTTCAGTATCAGATTTTTTTAAATTTGTATTTTCATCAACATTAAGTATTTCAATAGGTATTACGTTTGGAACATAGATTTCTTTTGTAGAAAAAAAATTTGGTAAGCCGACCATAAACAAAAGGATAATTAAATGTATTAATGTTGAAAAAATAACTCCTGATGTTTTAGGATTTAAATTTTCAAAAAAGTTTATAATTTTTAAACTATTATAGCTTATACGATCCATCTATTGCTCAAGATTTTGAGTAATTAATGCAACTTTAATATATCCTGCTGAATTTATTATGGACATAATTTCCATAATCCTTCCATAAGCTACTACTCTATCACCTCGTATATAAATTCTTGCTTCTGTGTTTTGTTCAGTTATTGCGTTTAGTCGAGGAATTAAATTTTCTACTTCAACCTTTGATTCTCCAATGTAGACTTGTCCGTCTAACTTAACGGTTATCTCGATTGGATCTTTAATATCAGTTAATGCAGTGGCTTTAACCTTTGGTAAATCAACTTTTATTCCAACAGTCAGAAGAGGAGCGGTAACCATAAAAACAATTAGTAAAACAAGCATAACATCTACAAAAGGTGTAACGTTAATTTCACTCATTTGAGTGTATCTTTGTTTCTTACGTTTGTTTAAATTATTTGAGGTAATCAATTTATTTTTTCTCTAATTGTCTAAAAAAAATTGTTGAGAATTCATCCATAAATGTTTCCAATGATATGAAGTATTTTGATAAATCGTTTGAAATTTTATTGTACGCAACTACAGCAGGTATAGCTACAAAAAGGCCTAATGCTGTTGCAAATAGCGCCTCTGCAATTCCTGGAGCAACTACTGCTAAATTAGTATTTTGTGCAATTGCGATAGATTTAAAACTATTCATTATGCCCCAAACTGTTCCAAATAATCCTATAAACGGGGCAGTTGATCCAGCAGTTGCGAGGAATGTTAAATTTCTTTCAACATTTTCACTTTCTTTATTAAAAACAACTGTCATTGATCTCATCATTCTATCTTTTAAAGAATTAATATCAGATGTGTCATTTTCAAACTGAGTTTTACTTTTTTTCCACTCTAAAATTGCAGCACAAAACAATTTTGATTTTGGATCTGTCTGATTAAAGTTTAAAGTTTCATATAAATCTTCAAATGAATTTCCAGACCAAAAAAGATCTTCAAATTCTTTTTCAAGTTTTTTTAATTGTCTAATTCTTAAAATTTTTGAAATTATTACATTCCAAGAATAAAGAGAGGCTAAGATTAATATTATAATTACAGATTTGACAACAATGTCAGCTTGCATGAATAATGCAAGCATTGAAAAATCTGGTGCTTCTGTCGATAAATTTGTACTATTAATATCTGCCATAATTATTATTTTTTAATTTTTTCAAGATCGCTACTATGAACCATAACCCAAAACCCTGGTCTATTTTTTTCACATAATGCTATTACTGGTGTCTTACCCTCCTCTTTCGCAAGTTTTGCAGTATCATCCCATAAACTAATTGCTGTATGTTTTGCTCTTAGTTTACATTCTATAAATAATTCTTCATGGATTACATCAGCTCTTGTCACTTTACCATTACCGCCACTCAAAGGTGTCCTTTTCCCATTGAAATAGTTTGCAACGTCTCTTTCTCTTTTTTTCCAGGCTTTATCAGGCATCTATATTCCTTTCATTAGGCTGTGAGTGAAGATAGAACATTATCATCAACTTCAAAATTTGATGATACAACTTGAACGTCGTCATTGTCTTCTAAAACTTCAAGTAATTTAAATAGTTTGTCCGCTGTTTCTTTTCCAATATTTATATTATTTTTACTTTTCCAAATTAAATTTGCAGAGTTAGTCTGCCCATACTGTTTAATTAATTTATCATTAAGTTCATGCAAATGGTTTTGATCACAGTATATTGAATATTCTGTTTCATTAATTTCATAATCTTCACTATTATTTTCAATGAGAAATTCTAAGAGTTGATCTTCTTTTACTAAGTTTTTATCGAGAGTGATATTTCCAAATCTGTCAAAACCAAAACTAACACTTCCTGTTTCACCCAAATTGCCTCCATATTTACTAAAAGAAGACCTAATCTCAGCAGCTGTTCTATTTTTATTATTTGTAAGTGCCTCAACTATTATTGCAATACCTTCAGGGCCATATCCTTCATATCTTACTTCTTCATAATTGCTATCAGGATCATTTCCTTGACCTTTTTTTATTGCTCTCTCAATATTATCTTTTGGCATATTGAGTGACTTGGCCGACGAAATTGCAGATCTTAATCTAATATTACTCTCAATATCTTCACCTCCTACTTTAACAGCAACAGAAATTTCTCTTCCAAGTCTTGAGAAAACTTTTGCTCTTTTTTTATCTTGAGCACCTTTACGATGCATAATATTTTTAAATTTCGAGTGCCCTGCCATTACGAGTAGATTTATAAATATTTAATCCGATGTTAGTAAAGATATAAAATATTAGATAAATGTGTCTAATATATGTAAATTATGTCTCTTGAATTGGGGTGATATTTTTAGCTAAACCAGTATTAGTATCAATCTCTATTAAAGCCCCGCATACTGTTATGTTTTCAGTAGCAGGTGTAAATCTACCTTCTGCCCTGTACCCCTTAACAAATCCATGTATTGGATTATTTATATCAAAACCAATTATTGAATTATAATCACCTGACATCCCCACGTCTGTTTGATAGGCTGTACCCTTAGGTAAAATAACACTGTCTGCCGTTGGCACATGAGTATGTGTGCCTAAAACTGCCGTAACTTGTCCATCAACATAATATCCAAATGCCTTTTTTTCAGAAGTTGCTTCACCATGCATATCAATAATTATCGCATCACATGTACTGCCTAACTTCTCTTTTTGAAGAAATTCAATTATGCCTTTAAAGGGATCATCTAATGATAAATTCATAAATAATCTGAGCATTACTTGTACTACTATAATTTTTTTTCCATTTAAAAGTTCAAGCATATAATATCCTTTTCCAGGAACCCCATCAGGATAATTCAAAGCTCTGATTATTTTTGGATTTTCTTCAATATAAGAAAGCATGTCTCTTTGATCCCATGCATGATTCCCAAGTGTAAGTAGATCAATTCCGCTAGAAAATAATTCTTCTGCGTCCTTTTTTGAAAGTCCATAACCAGAAGTAGCATTCTCACCATTAGCAATAATCATGTCTGTATTATATTTAGATTTGAGTGTTGGGATAATTTCTTTAATTTTTTTTCGTGACGCCTTACCGACAATATCACCTATAAAAAGAATTTTCATTGAAAACTATATAAATTTTTTTCAGTAATAACATAATCCACTTTAAAATCAAATTTGTCTGTGGGTATGTAATCTAACTTTTGTTCTTCATATGCATAGGCTACAGAGATGAATCTGTGATTAATTTTATTTAAATAAGCAAATGTCCTATCATAATAACCTCCACCATAACCTAATCTATTTCCCTTCTTATCAAAAGCTAAACAAGGTACAAAAATTAATTCTGGATTTAAAATTTTATTTTTATTTTGAGGCTCTGATATATTCATATGTCCTTTTACAAAATTCTCTTCAATCTTAAATTGCTTAAAGATTAAATGACTATTTTTTTTTTCAATTACAGGGAGACATAAAATTTTATTTTTAATAAAGATAAGATTGTTAAGCTCTCTTGTATTTATCTCAGAATTTATAGAAATAAAACTAGAAACTATATTAATTTCTTGAAAATTAATTTTTTCAAAAAACTCATTAAACAAAGTTAAAGCAAAATGAGATGGTTTATTATTAAAAATCTTATCTCTTATAATTTTTTGTTTTTTTCTGATAATTGATTTTTCATCTTTAATATTATTCATAATAAGAATTCTTAATTATATTAATTAAACCTTCTACCTTTTTATTTATTTCATCAAATTCTTGATCTAATTTCATTTTTTCATCTTCTAAAATTTTTTTTTCATTTTGTAGTTTTAGTATTTTGTCTTTAAGTTCTAAATTGTTCTTTAGATATTCTTGTTTGTTGGTATCATTTACTTCTGAACTTCTTTCTATATTTAATTTTTCTGAAAGCTCTGCTTGAAGCTCAATAGAGAGAAGTGATAACAATATAGTAT
>CACGJH010000005.1 GCA_902573325.1 uncultured Alphaproteobacteria bacterium
AAAATGAAAAAAGTTTGGTTTTGATATTTTTATTGAATTTTGAAGAAATGGCATATAATTCCACTCATTACCCAATTCTTGAAAAATATTTTTATTTTCTAATATAAATTCATTAAGTAGCATATTGTCTGAATTTTTACCCTTTGATCTAATTTTGTTTTTAAGTCTGTGTAACATATAAGTAGAAATTTTATTTGCAGTATTATTATCACAAAGAGTTACTCCTGAATTAAAATACTTCGTATCATTATTTAGCTTATTGACTTCTCGAAATATTTTAGAGCTATTTCCTTCAGGCTCTTTGGCATTCATTAAGCCTTTTATATCAGGTAGTTGTTCAGCATCGGGATAAATATATACATCATTATCAATATAAATTGTAAAATCATAATCGTTGATAAAATGAAAATATCTTTCAAATGAATAATGTTTATTTTTAGTTTCTAAAAAATCAAATTTAAAATATTTTTTTTCATATGTGCTTTCTGTTACTAATAAATAATCATAATTAAATTTTCTACAATATTGTCTAACAGAAGGAATAAATAATTCCCTTATAGGGTTAATGGTCTGATTGTTTCCCCATTGTGTACCCTCACCAATATCAACCTGAATAACTATATGCTTAGATTGCATTATACTTTTCAAATAATTTTTTTATTTCTTGTTCATTATATAATTTATCTTCTGTTTTAAAATATGGTGAAACAACACATATTTTTTTATTATACACATCATCCTTATTAATTTTAAAGTTGTTTTTTAATTTAGAAATTTTTGAATATATTATAAAATCATAATTGTAATGCTTTCTAATTAATTTTAAATCTCCTTCATTGGGTGAATATAAAAAGTTATATCTATGTTGTTGAAATCTAGAATATAATATTGATGGTAATCCAAATATACTAAGTATTTCAGACAAAAATTTATCCCAATTATTAAACGTATAAATTGAGTCAAAAAAATCTATATTTGTTTTAGCTTGATTAGAATCCTTATCTACAATTTCTTTTTTTTCATTTAAAAGGCCAGAAAAATGTCTAGTTATTAAATTGTCCCTATTATTTTTAATTTCATTATTAATAAACATTTTAAAAGTATATTTATCTGGTGTTGAATTGAATTTAAACACCATAAATTTATAATGTGAAATTACCCGGTCGATTGGATCTCTCACAATAGAACATTTGTATACGTTATTTAAATTGTTACAAAAATTATAATCTAAATGACCAGAAATGAAATAATTCTTTGAAAGATCAATTTCACTTTTTAACAATCTATTTTTTTTAAGCTTATCGTACTTAAATCTTTTAAAATGATAATTTTTTAAAATTGTAAATAACTTTATAAAAATATGGTCAATAGTTGTTCCGCCACTTTTTGGTATATGCATAAAATAAATAGACTTGTTTAAAATATTTTTATTGTTAAGTTTGCTTGGAACAAATTGGAAATCTACTTTCATTTGTAGTAAAAAAAGAATTGTTAATTAATAATTTAAAATAGACTATATTTATTTATATTTTTTTTTAAATATAAATTAAAAATGGAAAATATTTCGGAACATTATAAAAAATTGCTAAACTTAAAGCATATCACAAATAATTCAATAATATTGGATATTGGTGCAAATGTTGGGGATGTAACTGATGTATTGATTAAAAAATATAATCCAAACATATATTGCTATGAACCCAATATCAGTTGTTACAAATATATGCTTAGACGATTTAAAGATAATCCAAAAATTAAAATATTTAATGTTGCTGTATCTAATTTTACAGGAAAATCATTTTTGTACTTTCATGAAAAAGCTAAAAATATAACTGAATTTAATCAAAGATCATCAATTAAAAAAGAAAAGGATGGTCTGGATATAAATAAAAAAATTGAAGTAAGTTGTATAAATATAAAAGAAATTTTAGAACAACATTACAAAATAGATTTAATTAAAATAGATATAGAGGGATCAGAATATGAAGTTATGCCTGAAATAATCAAAAATAAAGATAAAATAAAAATGGTTCTATGTGAGACACATGGCAATCCTGATGGAAAAAAAATACCAAATATAGATGGTTCAAAACTTGTGGTAAAGAATAAGATTTGGATTAAAGATTATAAAAAACTTATATCTAAATTAAGAGAAATGAACTTGTATGGTAACTGGTTTTATGAGTGGTATTAGTTTGAGTATAATCATATATAAAAAATTATCTAATAATATGCTTCAGATATAAAATTTTATTTTTAAAAAAATATTATTTAATTGTTAAAATAATTTTATCAAATTTTCTTTACTTTTAATCTAAGTTGCTTAATTATTTATCACTCAATATGTCAAAAGAAGCAATAGAGTTTAAATCTTCACATAAAGAATTAAATTTTAAAGATATGAGTTTAAATGAACTTTTTAGATTACCACCATATAATGGAATATATAATTATAAAATTTCAATGACATCTTTTTTAATGCTCAATATAATTAATGATGACTCTTCAGTCGTAAAACATTTTTGGAGAGGATCTCATGAATTGGAAGAACTGGATATTTGGTTCGAAATAGCGAAAAGCCGAGGAGTGTTTATTGATGTGGGTGCTCATACAGGTTTATACCCAATTACATGTTTAAAAGCTAATCCAGAGAATGATGTGATATGTTTTGAGCCTTATTTTATGAATTTATCAAGACTAATTACTAATTTAAGACTTAATGGATTCACTAAAAATATCTCAACTATATTAGGTGCGGTATCAAACTTTGATGGGAAATCAAAATTTAATATAGCTACAGAAAGATCTTATATGGGTCAAGGGGGTAAAATTGGTAAAGAAGGTTTAGACACAAACGTCTATAAATTAGATACTTTGTTTTTTAAAAAATTTAAAAAGAAATTAAACGCTATTAAAATTGATGCTGAAGGAGAAGATTTCAATGTGCTCCTTGGGGCTGAAAATCTAATAAAAGAACATAAACCAAAAATAATTGTTGAGGCAAGAGAGAAAAATAAATTAAAAATAGTAAATTTTTTAAAGTCAAATTCTTACAAAATATATAATGTCAAAAATATGAGTCATGAGTTTGACTATGAAAAAAATAAAATTGAAAATGTAATTAATTTTTATGCAACATTATAATTTTTAATTGATCCATGAAAACAATTCTTCTCTATTAAGTGAAAGTGAAAGAATATCTGGATTAGGAGGATTACCTCTTTGCATGCTTTCATCCCAATCATAACATTCTAAAGCAATAATATCTTGATTCATAAATTCATAAGAGATTCTTTTCATAAAACTTTTTCCACTTTGATCCCAATATAATGGGAGTTGATTAGAATTTTTTATGGTATTTTTAAATTGATTATCCAATTCTATACTTATTTCTTTTTGTTTTTTATAGCAATCATTGATATTTTTTTCGTAGTATTTGACACCATATATTGCCTGAATAATATAATTTGTATCATTTGATTTAACAAAAAATGATAAATAATCAAAATTCTCAAATCCATCAAATATGTAGGCTTCAAAAAAAATTGGGTCACCTAAAGAAGCATAAAAATGTTTATTTTCTTCTTTTTCAACAAGTATCTCTTCCTCTGACATATATTTTAAAAGAGTATCTCCAATACTTATCCCTTCAATCTCAAAGTCAGTTATGTCCTCTGCAGATATGGAATACGAAAAAAACAAAAGGAGGGTTATGATAAGGATTTTCATAATTTCTTATAACATAAAACTGTAATGCAAATATGTTGTAAATGGAAATAGAAAAAATTCAGATGTTAAAAACCAATTTTCTTATTACAATCTGTAATAATTCTAATATATTTTCTATTTTCAAGCAGTCCTCCAGAAGAGAATATGTCAAGTATTTCATCAACTTCAAATTCTTCATAAATACCATGTGTTGAGCAACCACAATATTCAAATGCTTGACCAATACTAACATTATCAACAGCGGTTTTTAAACATCCATCATTCATTTCTTTTAAGTATTCCATTTTCCATTCATTTGCGTGTAATAATTTTGAAAAAAATAAAATAAAGATTGTGATTAGTATTCTCATAATTTCTTATAACATTAGACCAAATAGTAACTTAATTGTAAATAGATTTTAAAATTTAAAGGTAGAATTGGGATTTGGAGCGGGCGAGGGAATTCGAATTCGTCACTTGCTTCAACAAAACCAAGTTATAACACAAATTCTACTTAAACTAAATTCAAGGAATACTAATTACAAAAACCTTCATAGATAGATATCCCATATTCACTATAATATATATATGTTAACATCTTAAATTTTTGGTCAAATATGATGCTATGAAAATCATTATTATTAAATTGTAAATTTTCATTAGCAAAAATATATCGATTAGTTTCTTTAACTTCATAAAATTCAATTGGTGGATAATCATTCTCAATAAATTCTTCTTCAAGTATGATCATTGATAATTGATTTCCTTGATCTAAAAAAAGCACATTATAATTCTCTAGGTCTATCCATTCATCATAAGGTATACCGTCTATTAAATTTGGATCTGTAATTGAATTATTTTTTACATGAATTTTGAGATCACAATCATATTCTAAAGATAATAGCGGTGTTGATAAAAAAATAAGAGTAAAAATAAGCAAAATCCTCATAATATAGAAGTCATATAAAACTATATTGAAAGTATATTGAAGAACTTTTTAAAAAATGAGGGTAGGGTTTAAATTTGAAGCGAGCGAAGGAATTAGAATTCTCAACCTACTTGGTTCACGCTTCATTAAGTCCTAAATTTAGGAAGATTCTACTGCCACTCTATTGCAAGTCTAATTAACATTGCAATCAGCAAAAACAGAAAGTGTAAAGAAATTTTCATCAGGGGAATGCATAGATAAACTAAAATTACCATCCGCTAGATATAGAGTTGAAAAAGGGAGTATATATGGTTTAAATTCCACTTCTAGATCTTGTTTTGCCATTACATTTTCATCTCTTGTTACAAGAATTTCATATATGGATTCACTATCGATAACTAATGTGTCTTTTTTCCAATCAAGTTCAAATCTAGTGTTAATTTCAATACCACTGTCACTTTTTCCAGAAGGTGTACTTTTGTTAACATATGTTATTAGGCAAGTGTAATTATCCCCTTCTGCAGCAAACACGGAAGGTGAAATAAACAAAAAGGAGAGTGTAAAAATAATCTTAATTAAAATTTTCATTCTATATTAGGAAGCATAAGAATATATTCTGTTAAAGCATCAGTAAAACGTTTTTTTGGATTATTTTGACAATATTCTACAATAAACTCAAACATAAAATCAGTGCTATATTCATTTAGTCTTTTATAACTTCCACTAATTTCATTAACAAAAAAATTTAAACCACTTAAATATCCTTGAAATGAAGTTTCCATAAAGTCTATTAGTGTGATTGGATCATCTTCATTGTTTAGAGATAAAATGGTATCTATTTCAGAACAGTAATTTGATACAGCGCCAAAGACTGCAAAATTATCTTTGGAAAACACATTAGAGGAGAAAAACAAAACGAAGAGTGTAAGAAGGGTTTTCATAATTAAAAATTTATTTAAATCTAAATTGCAAATTAATTTTAGAATTTTTGACACTTTCCCCAAGATAAATTTAAACTGTCTTCCATTTCATTAGTTAAATAGGTAGTTGTATAGGAGAATATCATGGTATTTAAATTAAGAGTAAAATCTCTACCACCCAAAAAACTGGAACACTGCATCACATTTTCATAGAAATGGTATTTTCTACAAGAAGCAGATCCTTTTGGCATTCCTACATCCATTGAATCAATAGTTAGTTTTTCAAAATCGATTTCTATAGTATATTTTTCTTTTGTATAGTTTGCCTGTCTAAAATTCTCTTGGGGAATAAAACCTATACTTTCTTCTTCAACACAATAATATACATCGGCATAAATTATAGATGAAAAAAATAAAATAAAGATTGTGATTAGTATTCTCATAATTTCTTATAACATTAGACCAAATAGTAACTTAATTGTAAATAGATTTTAAAATTTAAAGGTAGAATTGGGATTTGGAGCGGGCGAGGGAATTCGAATTCTCGACCTGGTTAATTACTTTGATAAAGTTATTAAAATTGATTAGTTATTTATTACCTTATTCAGATTTATAAACACACTCTTCTACAATTGATAAAAAGTCTTCATTTGTTTCAAGTTTTCCAGAGTCATTTAGTTGAAGAACTTCTAAAACTCTGAAGTTTTTAGAAATACCATTTACATAACATCCACAATATTCATAATCTACCCCATCGTCAGAATCATCTAAACACCCTTCAAATACTGGGTTCAAAGTTTCAAACTCCCATTCAATGGAAAAAACAGCAGATGAAAAAAATAAAACAAAAACTGTTATGAGGATTTTCATAATTTAGGAATTATTAAAAACTATATTGTAAGAATTTTGAAGAACTTTTTAAAAAATAAGAGTAGAGTTAAAATCTAGAACATTTGCCATAAGACATCCAAATATCGTCTGTTGTTAAATTATTGTCCATATATAAGTTTGAAAAATTAAATTTTTTTGTATTTCTATTAAAAACAAAAGATGACCCAATATCATTAATGCAATAAATTCTATCTTTAGAAGTAAGACATTCAGAAGAAACATAATAGGCGAAACCCAAATAAAATTCATCATCTTCTTCATCTGTAATAATTTTGTTTAATTCAAAATCAATATCCACCATAAATTTTCTAGGTTTGAAAGAAGAAATCTTCATATTTTCTGAATTATCAAAACCAACTACTTTTTCTTCAATACAATAGTAAACGTCAGCAAAAACTAAAGATGAAAAAAACAAAACAAAGAATGTGAGTAAGATTTTCATATTATTTAAAAAAGAGAACATTTTCCATAAGATAAAACCAGATCATCACTTGTTTCATTATCAAATACATAACCTAATCCCATTGAATAAACAAATTTTAAATTTTTTTTGTTAATAGTGATTGAAGATCCAAATCCATTCATACATTGCATATATTTATTTTGAAAATCATTAACGCACATATGACCTTCATAATCAGTAATAATGTGAACTTCCTCAGATTTAAAATATAAATTGTCAAAGTCTATATCAACAGTAAATCTCAATTCATCATATTCAGTTTGTGTAAACCCATTATCATTTTCAAAACCTATAGCATCTTGTTCAACACAATAGTAAACCTGTCCAAACACAAAAGGAGAAAATAATATAAAAAAAATAGTAATTAAAATTTTCATAATTTCATTTAATATAAAACTATATTGCAACTATATTGCAAATAGATTTTAAAATTTAAAGGTGGGATTGGGATTTGGAGCGGGCGAAGGGATTCGAATTTTCGACATCCTTAATATATGTTCTTTGAGGTCCTAAATTTAGGAAAAATATATTGCGAGTACATTGAGATATTTAAATCAAATTAAAATTGTTCGCAGGTACCATATGCTATTCCAATGTCATCTTTTTTCCCAATAGCAAAACCGAATCCTCTTGTTCTAGTAAATCTATAATTTTCTAAATTTAAAGTAAAAGATATTCCATTATCTATACAATATAAAAAATCTGAATACTCCTCAGTTATTTTTGGAAAATAACCGCACTCTGGGTCTTCGATCATTAAATCATTACTTACAATAGTTTTGTTGCCTAAATCTAATTTAACCTTAAACTTAGTCTCTGCATAATTTTTTAATTCAGAATAATTACTCTCTCCCTCAAATCCACCTACTTTCATATCTGAGCAATACAACATAATTTTTTCTGCAACCACCGAAGATGAAAACAACAAAACAAAGAGTGTGAGAAGAATTTTCATAATTACTTATAGTATAAAACTAAATTGCAACTTAATTGCAAATAGTTTTCAAAAATTAAGAGTGGAGTTAAAATTTGGAGCGGGCGAAGGGATTCGAATACTCGACCCGGTTAGGATATGCTTTATGAAGTCCCAAAAATTGAAAAACTATATTGCAACTATATTGCACTTTATAATTATTTTTCATCTAACTAAGAGCATCACAAAGTATTTCTCTAACAACGTCCAAATCTCCGTTGGCACTTTCATATATGTCTTCTAAATCATCAGATATATTCATTGAGTTAGATCTGTATTTGTTAATAGTAAAATATCCATAAAAGTTACCTTGACCATCAATTGCTTTGGGAACATCATCGCTAGAAGAATATTTGTTCCAAGGACTTGAAGAACTATATTTGCTTCCATAAGTACCATACTCATTAAAAACACTATCAGATGAATATTTGCTTCCATAATTACCGTATTCATTACAGATTGAGTCTGAGTCATATCTTCCACAATCTAAGCAACCAATAAATTTTTTATCGCTATATAAATTTATTTCAGCAAATACAGAAAATGAAAAAATTAAACAAATTAAGGTAAATACTATTTTCATTAAGTTAATCACATTCACTCAATACTTTCTTGTATTTTTTATTGCTTCTTAATTTGCCGTCATTTGCTAAACTTATTATTTCTTGAAGTGAAAAATATTGGTATGTTCTAAAAGTAGTACAAGCACACCACTTATAAGACTCTTTCATTGATCTATTTGTTTGCCCCTCTAAACAACCATTGTTCAATGCATCCAAACTTTCTAAAGTCCAATCACTTGAATGTGCTTGAGTTGAAAAAAATAAAACGAATAGTGTGAGTAGGATTTTCATATTTGTTAAAACATTAAAACTATATTGTAATAATATTGAAGAACTTTTTAAAAAAAATTTTATAGTTAAGGTTTATATGCACTCTTTGGAGGCAAATTACCACGAAGTATTCATTGAACACCATGCTGCGGTTGCACCATTGCGAACACAATTTTGATAAGGCGAAGCGATGAAATAAAAAACAAGTAGAAACACAAATATAAGTGCAATTGTTAAAAAGGTTTTTTTATCCATATAAAGATATTAGCATATTTATTATAAAAAAAACAAAAAAATAATTTAATTAAATTTTTTTATAATCCAGAAGAATCTAGTAATGGTTTATAAGAATATTTAATTGTAATTTCACTTGCTGATCCTATAAATGTGCAATTAATATTAATGTTATAATTTTTAGTACTTAAGAAGTAACTACCTCCTCCATAACTACTCATCTTGCCATACTTAGTTGAGATTTTTTCTGCTAAAGACTTAGACAAGACGTAACAATCAGATGGTTTTCCTTTAGCAGAAACAGATGAAACTTTATTATTAACAACTGAAACTATATATTCATTGAAGTTTCCATTTCTAATCGGGGGTTTAACCTTATATTCATTATCAAAATTAAATTCACCAATTGCCAGACTAAAGTTAAATGTTTTTCCAAGTTCTATTCCAAATGGAATAGGTGTAGTTTGTGAAAAGACATTTTGAGAAATTAAAAAAAAGAAAACAAATACATAAAATTTAATTTTACTCATAATTTTAATAATACTTAAAACTGTATTGTAACTATATTGCAAATAGATTTTAAAATTTAAAGGTGGGATTAGGATTTGGAGCGGGCGAAGGGATTCGAACCCTCGACTTCAACCTTGGCAAGGTTGCCATGTACTATTAAAATTAAGCTAACTAAGTATTTATTAAATTAAATTTGTATAAATTTTAGTTTGAAGTGTAGCGTATTTGTAGCGTAGTTTTAATTTACAAGAATTGTTTCAGTAACTTCATTTTCTGTAGTTTTAACTTTAATCATTAAAGAACCTCCTTGAGGTTCATAAGCAACTTCCCAACTAACGTTTGTAAGAATAAAATATTCTTTATTTGCAGGAACGTCTTCAAATTTAAAATCTCCTTGTGCATTACATAACGTTGTTCTTTTTGAATTAAAATATTCTGTAGGTGCAGAAGGATTAAAAACTATTTTTGGATAAACATATGTATCATTACCGTAGTATCCTTTTTGATCAGATTTGAAGATAGCTTTCATTCTTTCTGAAGAGTACACAGTAACTGGAATTAATGATACTTCCCTTCCTGCGCATGTCACCACACCTCCACCTTTTTGATTTAAAAAAGCTTGGCCTGTAATAGTAGAGCTTCCTTTATCGTTGATCCATGATACTTCATCTTTGTTAAAGACTGTTGTCATATCATAATTTGAAGTCAAACAACCAAAGAGCGGTAATAACAAAAAAAATATTACAATTTTTCTAATCACATAAATATTTTATCACTAAAAAATAAATATTCACTAATTTTTTGAATTAAAGTATAGCGTAATTGTAGCGAGGATTTGTAATTTTATGAAAATTGGAGCGGGCGAAGGGATTCGAACCCTCGACTTCAACCTTGGCAAGGTTGCGCTCTACCCCTGAGCTACGCCCGCATAAATTACACAATTATCACTTTAAGTTTATAAGTCAATGTTTGAGAAAATGATTTATTTAAATCTTCTTCTATAAACAACATCGACAAGTAACATATGAGGAAGGGTTAACGCAGCAAGACCAATGAAAATTACTTTTAATATTGACTCATATAATGACAAATTTTGAACTAAATAGTAAATAATCCCAAGACCACCAAACCAAGAAATTACTGTAAAAACTGATGTTGAGTAAATAACAAATTTTTTATTTTTTAAATTTGAATAAATATTTTTAATCAAATGTTTTAGATGTTTATAAGTGTGGAAAAAACAAAAATATATTGCAAAACTTAGGAGTGGGTCAAAGAAATAAAAAATTAACAAAAGAAAAAAAATTTCAACAACTCCTCTTCTTAATTTATTTTCAAGAATAGATAAGTATATAAAATATACTATTGACAATAAAGTTAAAAGATATGGAATGTAAAAATACTTTTGAATTAAATAAATTTTATCATTAGTAAGATATTCAAATATCAAAAAAGATTGATTTTCATTAAAGTATATAATACCAAAAATAATAGTCATTCCATATGTAAAACTCACAGAGTACTTGTATTTATTAATTCTAAAGTTTGTCCAATCACATAATCCAAAGTGAATAATAGTCATTATTATAAAAATAGTTAATGCAAAAATAGGAAAGTATAACCAAAATAAAATTACTAATAGAAATAGAACGATGTAGTAAAAAAGAAATTGTATAAATTGCATTCGTTTATTAAATCCTACTAATGCAGCAACTGCACCATCAAATGAGCCATGAGGAAGCCCAATAAAAAAAATTAATAAAAAAGAAATTATATTTAAAAATGTAAGATCAGCAATCATCTCACTTAAATAGTTCTTTTATAAATTGTAGCTTAGGCATACTTTTAATGATCTTGAATTTAGTAAATAAATTAGAATATCCCATCATAAAGCTTTGAAACTCATTTCCATTTAGATTAGAGGCAAGATTAATAAAGGACCTTCCATCTTCATAATTATTCTTCAAAAAATTAATAAAGATTTTATCCATTTTTCTCTCTAGATATTTATGAATATTTACGGAATTTTTCTTAGAGTATTTTAATAATTGGATTTGTTTTATTAAAAATGCAAAAGCGTATCCAGTTGAAGGTTTACACGCACCCCCTCTAATACCAATGTTAAAAATGTTAGGATTGGATGGATTTTTTTCTGCCGCAATGAACATTGGTATTATGCCTTTTTCTACACTGGTTTCTTTAAACTCAACAATATTTTTTTGGTTTAGATATTTATATATTTTTTCTCTATACCAAGAGTTGTTAAAAATATCTTTTGAAAACACAGTAGATTCTACAAGAGCTTTATTATGACTAAATGGTAAAATATACATAAAATGTAAAAGGTTTTTTTCTCCAGTAAAATACATTAATGTCAATTCATTTTCGTTAAATGTATTATCTGGTACAGTAATATTAATTCCATAGAAATGTTGAAGTAACTCACCTTTTTTTTCTTTTGTAGATCTTGAATCATATATTTTTTCAGCATAATATTCAGTGTTGTCATCTGTAATTACTTTAAAATAATTTTTTATGGGAAAATATTTAGCAACCTTTTTATTTTTAATTTCTAGTTTACTATTTGTTTCTAAACAGAAGTCTTTCCACTTTTTAAAACTAATTACACAATAAGGTTTGTCACTACTTGTATGAATTATGTTAATATTTTTGTTTCCAATAGTCCATTGGTGCCATTTTTTTTCAATAATATTTTCAAATGGTTTCATCCATTCTGTTAACCAAAAACCAAAATAATTGTCTCTTTTATTTATATCTTCATTTTCAAATGCAATAACATCATCAGGACTATCTCCATAAAGAATTTTATTTACTGCTAAGCCACTAGGACCTAAACCTATTATAGCAGCTTTATAAATTTTCATTTGGAAGACTTTCTCTTATATTTTGATATTTATAATTCATAAGAGGAATAAAAATAAAAATTAAAAGCGATTTAATTGTAATAATAAATTTTTCAAAAGAATTTAAGTAAATCCTTTCTCTAGAATATTTTTTTTTGTCAGATTTTATCTTAATGCCAATACCCCTATAAATATTAGCTGCAATGAATATGCCTAATCTTGTAGAGAAAGGGATATATTTTAAACCAGCAAAACCATTTATGTAAAACTTTTCTGATAGACTGATTACCTTATGAATTGCTTTTGATATTTTTTCATCATTTTCTGAATTAAATTCATTAATATTATTAAGATTTTCTAGTGATATATTAGGTATCCAATTTGCTGGTAAGTATATTCTTTTCATTTTTGAATCTTCATAAACATCGCGCGCTATATTTGTAAGTTGCATACCAATGCCTAGATCGATCGCAGATTTTGCCGCCTCTTCTTTTTTTACTCCTATAATTTTAGACATCATTAGTCCAACAGTACCAGCGACATGATAGGAATATTTTATAAGCTCTTCCTTATTTTGAATTCTAATATTTTGCTGATCTAAAATTAACCCTTCTAATAAATCAATAAAAATTGAGTTATTGATTTTACTTTTATGTAAAAAAATATTTACTTTATTATTTTTATTTTTTTTTATTTCTTCAATTGTATTTTTAAGATAGTTAGTTTGATCTTCGCTATACTTATCAGCAATGTCATCAAAATATCTACAAATTGAATAAAGGATGCCTGCCTTTTTTTTTGAGCTTTTTGGTAAAAAAAAACTTGCCCAATAAAAACTTCTTCCCTCTCTTTTAAGATCTATCGAGGAATTAAGCTCTAGATCAATCATTATTATTTTAACTCAGATTTAATTATATTTTCGACGACTTTAGCTGAAGAAAGAACACCTGGTATTCCTGCTCCAGGATGAGAACCTGCGGCCGAAAAATAAAGGTTTTTAATTTTTTTGTCTTTGTTGTGATATCTAAACCACGCTGACTGTGTAAAAATTGGAGCTATAGAAAAACCAGCACCGTGCATAGAATTATAATCATTTTTAAAATCCTTAGGGTTCATCCAAAAAACATCGGTGATATTGTTTTCTAAATCTGGCATAATTGTTTTAGATAATTCTTTAACTATTTTATTTTTAAGATTTTCCGATTCAGCATCCCAATTGATATCGCCCTGCAAATTTGGTACAGGGCATAAAACGTAGAAACTATCACAGCCTTCAGGAGCAAAAGATTTATCAGTTGCAGTAGGTCTATGAATATATAAAGAAAAATCTTCAGATAATATTTTTTTTTTAAATATATCATGAAGCAAAGACTTAAATCTTTCAGTCATCCAAATAGTATGGTGAGCGACTTTATGATATTGTTTTTTAGTTCCAAAAAAAAGAACAAACAGGCCCATTGAATATAATAAGTTTTTTTCTCTAAATATAGGTCTACTTAAACTTTGTTTTTTTAAAAGTTTGGAATAAACCATAGGTGGATCAGCATTGCAAACAACTAGGTCTAGATCAGTAATTACTTCATTATTTGTTAATATTTTTGTAATCTTATTATTTTCAACAATAAACTCTTTAGCTTCTGTATTTGTTTTAATATTAACACCACAATCAACCATTAATTTTTTTAATTCAGATACAATTTTACCAGTACCGCCCATACAAAAGAATACCCCCCATTTTCTCTCTAAATAATGGATTAAAGCGTAAATTGATGTTGTTGTGTGTGGATCACCACCAACTAAAAGTGGATGAATTGAAAATGCTTTTCTAAGATAGGGGTTTTTTAGATAACTATTTACAAGTTGAGATACCGTGAAATAACTTTTTAAAATAATTAAATTAGGAATAACACCTAACATTTTAAAAAAAGAAATGAATGGTTTGTCAGCTAGTTTTGTAAAACCAACATCAAATATTTTTTTTGATTGATTTAAAAGCTTATAATATCCTTTTATATCCCTCTTATCAAACTTACTTATCTCACTGTTTGTTTTTTCAATTGTAGAACAATAATCAAAAGTCTTACCGTCATGAAAATAATATCTATACCAGGGCTCAAGAGGGACAAAATTTAAATAATCCCGTCTATTTTTTCCAAATAAACTAAATAACTCATCAAAAAGAAATGGTGCTGTTATAACTGTAGGCCCAGCATCATGCTTAAAACCATTCACTTCAAAAACTCTTGCTCTTCCTCCAAGCTCATCTAGTTTTTCAATAATAGTTGTATCATAGCCTAGTTTTTTTAATCTTAAACTAATCGCAATACCCCCAAAACCACTACCTATAACTACTGCTTTTTTTCTCATTGTTAATTTTGTAATTGTATTTAAATACCTTATTTCTTAATAAATATAATATTATTTATGCTTACAAAGACAGATTTATTTGAATTACTTAGTATAAAAAATAAAGAATTTCAAATTCATGATCATGATCCTTTATTCACAGTTGAAGATTCTGAAAATCTAAGGGGTGAAATTAAAGGAGCGCATACAAAAAATTTATTTTTAAAAAATAAAAAAAATAATTTTTTTCTTTTTAGTTGTGATGAAAATGCAAGGGTCGATTTAAAACTATTTTCTAAATCTATCGATGCTAAAAATTTATCATTTGCTAATGCTGAGTATTTAGAACAACTTTTGGGCATAAAGCCTGGGTCAGTCTCACCATTTGCGCTTCTGAACGACAAAGATAATGTTGTTAAATTTTACTTAGATGAAAAACTTTTTGACAGTAAAATAATTAATTTCCACCCTCTAATAAATACCACAACTATAAGTATTAAAACTTCAGAGTTTATTAGCTTCCTCCTTGAAAATAATAAAAAAATTCATATTTTTTCACTTGATAGTTATAGTATAGTCAAATCTTTATGAACGAAAACACAAATATAGTAGATGTTACTGAAACAGAGTTCAATGATCAGGTTATTGAAGCAAGTGAGAATAAATTAATTGTCGTTGATTTTTGGGCTCCTTGGTGTGGTCCTTGTAAACAATTAACACCAATTTTAGAAAAAATAATATCAAAATCAGGAGATAAAATCACCTTAGTAAAAATTAATATTGATGAAAATCAACAAATTGCTGCTCAATTAAGAATTCAATCAATTCCTACAGTATATGCATTTAAAAATAAACAAATCGTTAATGCGTTTCAGGGTGTTATTCCTGAAGGTCAGATTATTGAATTTATTGAAAAATGTTTAGGATCTAAAATTTATGAAGATTTCACTGAATTTTATAATGAAATAGAAAGCGCTATGGCTGAAAATAAGTTTGAAGAAACTAAAGACACTCTTCTAGAATTTATTTCTAAAAACTCAGATGAAATTAAAGGTATTTGTTTTTATTTAGATTGTTTGATTGAACTTAAACAATTTGAAGAGGTCGAAGCTTTTATTGGTTCATTAGAAAAAGATTTTCAAGAAAAGGATGAGATTAAACAAGTTTTAAAAAAAATGGAAATTGTAAAAAATAATTCCTCTGGACCTGATATTAATGCTTTGCTTAGCAAGCTTGAGAAGGAGCCATCTAATATAGATTTAGTCATTGAACTATCAGAGAAATATTTTTCAATGAAAGAATATGAAAGTGGTATGAGTTTGCTTTTAAAAAATTATTCAAAAAATAAAGATAAGGTAAAAAATAAAATGGTAGAATTCTTTAGTGTGCTTGGAAATACTGATCGAATTACTATTGAGTATAGAAAAAAGCTTTCACAATTAATGTTTTCTTAAAATGGAAATCCCTATTTTTCCTTTAAACGGTGCCGTCCTTTTCCCAGGAACAAGCTTGCCTCTTAATATATTTGAAAAAAGATATATTGAAATGGTTGACTACGCTCTTTCAAAAGAGAGATACATAGGCATGATACAATCTGATGAAAAAAATAAACTCTATAATATCGGTTGTATTGGAAAAATTCATAGCTTTAGTGAAACAACAGACGGACGATATTTAATTAGTCTACAAGGTACTAATTGTTTTAAAGTTAAGAAAGAGTTAGAAAAAAAATATAAGTTTAGATTCGTTGAAGCTGAAATGTTGAATTTTGAGGAAGATACAAATATTATAAATGAAAAACAAAAAAATAATCTTTTAGATAAATATAGCCAATATATTAAAGTTAAAAAAATTAACTTAAACTTAGAAGAAATTCAAAATATAGATTTTAATCAAATTATAAAGTTTATAGCTATGATATCGCCTTTTAGTGACATTGAAAAACAGGCTCTTTTGGAAACAAAAAATTTAAGTGATTTTTATAAAAAACTTCATTCAATTTTAGAGCTTGAAATCGTTGAAGATAATAATAGCAAAACAATTAATTAACACCCATAGCAAAATCACTTATCTTATTTTTTAATTTTTTACTTTTCTCTATTAAGTTTATAGCTGAAAATCTTGCATGATTAAAAAATGTATTATCAAATTTAAAGATACTATCAACTTTATCAGTGATTTGATACAACCTATAAGCTTTGAAAAAATTATCTTTTTGAAATTCTTTACAAAATATTTCATCTCCTAATTCCAAGCCTAGAGAGTTATATTTTTTAACAAGATTATATACATTTTCTACATCTTGCATGCCTAGATTCCATCCTTGTCCTGCAATGGGATGAAATGAGTGAGCCGAATCACCTAAATAAATAGTTCTATTCTCGAAAAATTTAGAGTTTAAATGAGCGCTTAAAGGAAAAGTTTGTTTGCTAATTATTTTTTTTATCTCACCTACACTTCCCTGTGTCTTTTCGTTTAAAATGGAAATAATATTATTATCATCTAAGGAAAGTAAAGAGTTTATAAATTTATTAGTGTCTGTCCAAACTATAGAACTTTGAAAATGATTTTTATTTTTTTGCATTGGTAAGATTGCAAGAGGACCGTTTTTCAAGAAGAACTCGTAAGCAGTGTTATTGTGATTCTTTGAGTGATAAAAATTTATTACAATTGCTTTTTTTTTATAATCTTTTCTATAAATTGGTGTTTTAAAAATTTTTCTTATAGAGCTGTTTTTCCCATCACATGCAAATAGAATATTTGTATTAAGATAGAAATTATTTTGCTTGGTTATGATTCTGTCGCCTTGATAAAAAATATCTTTAATTAAAACATTGTTAAAAATTTCTACATTTTCTTGTTTTTGTAATTTTTTATATAAGCAATTAAGTATAAACTCGTTTTTAACTATATATCCAAGATTGGATTTTCTTCTTTGGTTATCAAAATAAATTTTGTTTGATTGATTTCTGTCTATTATCTGAATATTTTTTATTGGTTCTGCGTAATTACTAATTTCATTCCAAATATTTATTTCTTCAAGAAACTTTTTTGTACCCTCTGAAATTGCTGTCGTTCTTTTGTCTAAAATATTTTTATGATTAAATTTAGCATTTTGCTCTAAAACTACTACTTTATTGCCAAGTTTAGAAAGTGAATATGCTGTAACAGCCCCAATTAGACCTCCGCCTATTATATTGATGTTTGATTGAATTTCTTTCATAATTTTCTTCGAATTACCATAATCTAAATGTATTACAATCTAACTATATGTTCAAGTATGGTTCAATTAGAAATTTTATTGTTAAGTTTTTAGTAGGAATTATTTTATTTGCATTTGGCCTAATTTATTTTACCAGTCTTTACTCATACTCTGCAAATGATCCAGGTTTTAACCAATTAAATTACAATATTAATGATAGCAATATTGAAAATCTTATGGGTTTTTTTGGTGCTTATTTATCAAGTTATTCATTAATTTTTATTGGAACACTAAGTTATTTATTAGTGTTTTTTATAATAGTAGAAGGCGGAAAATTGTTTTTAGGTATTACTAGCAGGTTTATAATTTTGAAATTTTTATCGAACTTGACAGGAATAATTCTTATTAATGTTTCCGTAAAATCAGTTGATATAACTTTGTTAAAAACAGGTTTAGTTTCACAGTTCTTAATCGATTTATTTACAAGTATAAATTTAAATCTTCTAGAAAATATTCTTATTTATTTTATTTTAAATTTTTTACTTTTAATTTTTGGTGTAATTTTAATATTTTTATCCTTTAGAATAAATTTTTCTTGGATAAATAAATTATTTTCTTTCTTAAAAGTTTTTAAATATTTTAAATTTATATTTTCAGTATTTGGTTTATTTAAATATATAAGTTTTAGAAAAAAAATTACAAAAAAAACATTAAGAAGTGAACCAACAATTAAGAAAAGAAATTATGTTAATTTAAGCAAAAAAAATAATATTCCTAAAGCTAATAAACAACTAAAGCTAGATAATTTTAGCTTTAACCTTCCATCTAAAAATTTACTTTCGAAATCAAATTTTAAAAATAATAAAAACAGAGAATTGGAAAAGATTAACACTGATGCTGCTGTTAAGTTAGAGAAAACACTATCTGAATATGGTGTAGAGGGAAAAATAGTGGGTTTTAGTAGTGGTCCAATTGTAACTTTATTTGAATTTGTTCCAAATGCAGGAATAAAATCTAGTAAAGTAATAGGTTTGTCTGATGATATTGCTAGAGCAATGTCCTCTATTTCTGCTAGAATTTCAACTCAGCCAGGCAAAACAAGCTTAGGTATCGAAATACCAAATACTAAAAGAGATAGTGTTTTATTTGGTGATTTAATTGAAGAAGACGAATTTGAAATTGAAAATGATTCTCTTAATCTTGCTCTAGGAAAAGATATATCTGGCAAAAGTATTTTTGCAAATTTAGAGCGAATGCCACATCTCTTAATTGCAGGTACAACTGGCTCTGGCAAATCAGTGGGTATAAACACCATGATACTGAGTATACTTTATAAATTCAAACCTAATGAATGTAAGCTAATTTTAATAGATCCTAAAATGTTAGAATTAAGCATTTATGAAGACATTCCACATTTATTGACACCTGTTGTAACTGATCCAAAAAAGGCAGTCTTTGCTCTTAAATGGGTAGTTAGAGAAATGGAAAATAGATATAAGTTAATGAGCTCATTAAATGTAAAAAATATAGATTCTTATAATGATAAAGTTTTGAGAACTATTTCGTCTGGAAGAAAACTATTTAGAGAAGTTCAAACTGGTATAGATGATGATACAAGGATGCCAATTATTGAAAAACAGGAAATTCTTCTAGAAAAAATGCCATTTATTGTTGTTGTGATTGATGAAATGGCAGATTTAATGATGGTGGCTGGAAAAGAAGTTGAGTCATTAGTTCAAAGATTAGCACAAATGGCAAGAGCATCTGGGATTCACTTAATTACAGCCACACAAAGACCTAGTGTTGATGTAATTACAGGAACAATAAAAGCAAATTTTCCCAGCCGTATTAGTTATAAAGTATCAAGTAAATTTGATAGCAGGACAATACTTAACGAAATGGGTGCAGAACAATTATTGGGCAGTGGTGACATGTTGTTTTTAGAAAATGGCGGTATAATTAAGAGGTTGCATGGTGGTTTTGTGTCAGAAAATGAAGTTGAAAAAGTGGTTAATTATATAAAACAACAGGCTACATTTGATTATAAAAAAGAAATATCATTATCAGAAGAAGAAGTAAGTATTTCAAATTCAGACGATTTAATTTCAAATAATAATGATGATCTATATGGTAAGGCAGTTGATATTGTTATTAAACAACAAAAAGTTTCAACAAGTTATATTCAAAGATATCTTCAGATCGGCTATAATAGAGCCGCAAGAATAGTAGAAAAGATGGAAGAGGATGGAATTATAAGCGAAGCAAATAATGCAGGTAAAAGACATGTTCTTAAAAAATGAAAAGTATTTATTGCTTTTATTAGGAATGGTTTTTTATTTTTTTGCCCTTAAAGCATATTCAGCCTCTGAAGACAAAGAAGAGGCATTAAATTATTTAAGTTCACTAAGTGATTTTTCTGCTTCATTCCTACAAAGTGATGGAGAAAACTTAAGTGAAGGCGTGGTATATATAGGTAAAAAAAGAGTTCGGGCTGAGTATTTTTTACCAACAAAAATTCTAATAATTTTAGCTGAAGATAAGGCGATGTATTATGATTACGCGCTTGAAGAGGATGAGTTTTTTAATCCAAAAAATACTAATGCTTGGTTCTTTTATGATATTTTTAGAAACCCATATTTTTTTGAGGATGGAAAAATAGAAGTAAAGAATAATGAGTTATTATTAGAAAAAAAAGGAATTGATAATGAAGAAAATAATTTTGTTATAAGAGTATTGTTTGAGAAAAAACCATTAGTATTAAGGGGGATAGAGGTGGTAATTAATGATGATATTCTTAAACTATCAATTTATAATCATAGTTACAATGAAGTTTTTGATAGCGATTTTTTTAAACTTATAAATCCTAATTTTTTAAATTAAGTTGTAATTAAAAGCTTTTCATTTTTTGTTTGAATTTTTACTTTGGTTTTTATAGTGTTCATTTTTTTTCTTATTCTTGAAAGATGGCTTTCAAGAGAATTAGTTTCAATATTTGATTTAATATTTAAAATATTTTCTTTAATAAAATTTTTACTTGTTTCTTTTTTCCTAATTAAATAAGTTAAGATTTCTAACTCTATTTTAGTTAGATAGCAAAAATTATCATTATCAAGATTTATAAGTTTTTCATTATAAAGAGACAAATCATGAAATTGAACTTTTAAGTTTTGAACAAAGTACTCAATTCTATTTTTTAAATTATTTATAGAGAGTGGGCTATTTAATATGTTTGATTTATTATTAAAATTTAATTTTTTCAAATTTGAAATTAATAAACAGTTGTCACTAAACTTGCTATAATCTCTAAGATCAGTATCATTATTACTTATAATAATTATGTTTGCTTGAGATAATTGTATGTAATCTTTTATTTGATCTAATTTCATAATAGTTAATTCATAATCTGAAAGAAGAGAGGATAAAAAATTTTTAATATTGTTGTTACAAAATATGTTTAGTCCGTTTTTCATGATCTTTTTCCAAACAAGATTGTTCCAAGCCTAATGTATGTTGGATTAAATTGTAATGCCTTCTCATAGTCATCACTCATTCCAATGCTTAACTCATCAATATTGTTTTCATTAGCAAGAAGTTTTAATTTATTAAAATGATAGCATGGATCGTCATCTATCGGTGGTATACACATTAAGCCTATAATGGATAATTCCATTTCTTGTCTTAGAAAAAACAAAAAGTCTTTTGTATCTTCTGGAAAAATACCGCTTTTTGTTTTTTCTTTTCCTGTATTTACCTGAAGAAAAATTTTCTTATTTACTAGTAATCCTTTATATTTTGAAAACTCTCTCGCTATTTTTTCCCTATCTAAAGTATGAAAAACATCAAAAAGTTGAATTGCTTGCTTTACTTTATTTGATTGTAGCGGCCCAGTTAAATGAAGTTCTATTTTTGTATTATTCAGCTTTAGTTTTTGAAATTTATCTTTTGCTTCTTGAACTCTATTTTCCCCAAATATGTATACTCCAGCATTAATTGCTTCCAAGACACTTTGAAGTGGATGATTTTTAGATATAGCAACAATTTTGGCAGAATTACTGCTTTTTTTTAGAAAATCGTTTATTTCATTGTATTTTTTAATATTAAACATAAATTATAATGTTGTAAAAAAACAACATTGTTTTAAAAAATATAATAAATCATTATGCTTTTTTTGTAATTTATTCAATTTTTAAATATTACGACATCAATACAAGTATGTTTCTTGTATTTAATGAATATTCATTAACTCAAAAGGAGTAATTATGAAAAAAGAACTATTAATGGGAACTGCTCTAGTTTCTACGCTAGGTGCTGCTTCAGTTGCTGAAGCTGTAACAGCTACTATGAGTGGTAACCACCAAACTGGTATGGAGTTTGATTCACCTACAGGTGGAACTGACACTAATGCTCAGATTAATGACAACAACTTTACTGTTTCATTATCTGAAACTACTGACGGTGGTATGACTATTTCATCTAGCTTTAAAGTAATGGATGAAAACACTAAAGAAGATTATGATGCTGGATTTACTCTAGCGTTTACTGATGGCTCAAAGCTTGATGTATTAAACGCTGGTAATGCTTCAGGATCACACGCTGTATCTATTCCTGGATCAGCTGGTGCAGAAGGTGTAGCTAATACATCTACTAACCAAGCTCCTACAGGATTAGACTTTATGACTGGTTCAACAGCTTTAGGTGTTGAATATCATACAGCTGCTGATTTCCTTGCTGATGGTTTAAAAGCATCTATCTCAATTTCAACTGATAATGGTGCTGCTGCAACTGCAACTTATAAAGCTGATAGTCACGTAGCGATTGGTGCAACATATGTAACTGATTTAGGTGATACAGCTGTAACTTTGGGTGCTGGGTACTCACAAGTTGAAGGTTCTAAAACTGGAACTGCAGTAAATGATGACACAGGTGGTATCCACGTAGGTTTAAGTGCTGTAACTGGTAACTTAACTGTAGCTGTTGGTTTTGCTGACGGTTCAAAAGCTGGTGTACAGGACACAGGTGGAAACGAATATACTGCTGAAGTTGTTAAAGCTGGTGTGAAGTATGTAACTGGAGATCTAACATTTAATGTTGGTATTGCTTCAGGTGAAGCAGATGACCATGCTATTGGTGGATCTGATGGAGCTGATGACTCACAAGATGTAACTTCTGCAAGTGTATCTTATGCTGTAGCAGCAGGTGTAACTGCAATTCTTGGTTACACAACTACTGAGTCAGCAGACGAAGGTCTTGCTACTGACGATGGATCTGCATGGTACATCGGTGCAAATATGTCATTTTAATTAAAGATTTCATATCTTTAAAAACGGCACTTATCTAAGTGCCGTTTTTTTTATGTTTTACATTTACATCTCAATACAATAATTAGAATTACATGATTTTCTTTAGATTGGTTCTAGTTGGTTCTATTTTTTTTATAACATCTTGTAACAGCAATAAGAGTGATGAAGAGATGAAGGAATTATGGTCAAAAGCACAAACAACTGAAGAAATAATCAGTAGATCAGGAACCAAATTTAATTCAGGAGCTGACAAAGAGTTGGCATTGAGAGATGCACAGACAAGGCTTCAAAGTGGTGGTGGTATGTTAGGCAAAGGTGGGCTGTCTTTTGATAGTGTTTTAGGAAAAGGTAATAATGGAGATAATTCTCAAACATCGGTTTCTATGAATGTTAATATATTTCTTTGGAGAGGGGCTCTTGAAACAGTTGATTTTATGCCTCTTAATTCTGCTGATCAAACTGGTGGTACTATTATTACTGATTGGTATTCAACTCCAGAAAAATATGATGAAAGATGTAAGCTTAATATATTTATTACTGGAAAGACTCTCAATACTGATAACCTAAAAGTAACCTCTTTTTGTCAAGAGCTCAAAGACCAAATATGGATAAATAAAAACATTGATGAAAATAACAATATTAAAATTGAAAACGCCATATTAAACAAAGCGAAAAAACTTAGACTTCAATCAAGCTAAAAAGTGTCATCAAGATACAATCACAAAGTAATTGAAAAAAAATGGCAGAAGGTGTGGTCCGATAAAAATATTTTTAAAACCAAAAAAGATGAAAATAAAAAAAAATATTATGTTTTAGAAATGTTTCCATATCCTTCGGGTAAAATTCACATGGGTCATGTTAGAAATTATACTTTAGGAGATGTTGTCGCGAGATATAAAAAAATGAAAGGGTTTAATGTGCTTCATCCAATGGGTTGGGATGCTTTTGGTCTTCCGGCTGAGAATGCGGCATTAACTGAAAAAAAACACCCTGAAGATTGGACCTATCAAAATATAAAAACTATGAAAAATCAATTATTACAAATGGGTTTATCATTAGATTGGGACAAAGAAATTGCAACCTGTCACCCTGATTATTACAAGCATGAACAGAAATTTTTTATAGATATGTTTAAGGCCGGTCTTGCTTATAAAAAAGAAGCTGAGGTAAATTGGGATCCTGTGGATAAAACAGTATTAGCTAACGAACAAGTAATTGACGGTAGAGGCTGGAGATCAGGTGCATTAGTTGAAAAGAAAAAACTTTCTCAATGGTTTTTGAAAATTAGTAAATACTCTGAAGAATTATTAAGTGATTTAAGCATTTTAAAAAATTGGCCAAATAAAGTAAAGGTGATGCAATCTAATTGGATTGGAAAATCTGTTGGGGCCGAAATAGAATTTAAAATAACTGAAAAAGATTCTCATATAACAGTTTTTACAACAAGACCAGACACTATCTTTGGAGCAACATTTTTGGCCTTATCAACAGATCATGAGTTAATTAAAAAAGTTTCAATCGACAATAGCGTTCTAAGAAAATTTATAAAAGATTGTAATTTAGTAGACCACGAAAAGGTTAAAAAGGGTTTTAATACAGGGTTAACCGTTGATCACCCTTTTATAGTTGGAAAAAAATTACCAGTTTTTGCAGCTAATTTTGTTTTAAAAGAATATGGATTGGGCGCAATATTTGGATGTCCTGCTCACGATCAGCGAGATTTAGATTTTGCAAATGAATATAATTTAGAAATAATTCCAGTTGTTAAGCCTAAAGATGTCTCCATAAATAATTTTAAAATTAAAACCGATGCATTTACTGAGGATGGTGAAATAATTAACTCAGAAATTTTAAATGGATTAAATACCGAAGATGCAAAGAAAAAAATAATAGTTGAAATTGAAAAGAAAAAAATTGGAAGAAAAAAAATTAATTTTAAACTAAGGGACTGGGGAATATCAAGGCAAAGGTTTTGGGGGTGTCCAATTCCAATAATATATAGAGAAGATGGAGAAATTTTAGCAGTTGAAGAAAATGAGCTTCCTGTAAAACTTCCAAACATAGAAAATTTTACAGAATCATCTAGTGCTTTGAATAATATTTCGGATTGGAAAGAGACTGTTTGTCCAAAAACAGGTATGAAAGCTGTTAGAGAAACAGATACTTTTGATACATTTTTTGAATCTTCTTGGTATTATTTCCGATATTGTAATGCCAGGCTAGACAAGCCATTTGATAAAGAAGACATAAAGTATTGGCTTCCTGTCGACCAATATATAGGCGGTATTGAACATGCTATATTGCATCTTTTGTATTCAAGATTTTTTACAAAAGCTTTGAGAGACATGGGTTACTTTGACTTACAAGAACCTTTCGATGGTCTATTTACACAGGGTATGGTTACACACACAACATATAAAAATGAAAATGGTGAGTGGATAGAACCAAAAAATGTTGAAAAGATTGGATCAAAACTAAAGGATAGTAATAATTTCGAAGTTACCACAGGTAAAGTTGAAAAAATGAGTAAATCAAAAAAAAATGTTGTAGATCCAAACGATATTATTGACTTATATGGAGCTGATACCGCAAGGTGGTTTATGTTATCTGATAGCCCTCCAGAAAGAGATTTACAATGGACAGAAACTGGGATTAGCTCATCATTTAAGTTTATAAATAAACTTTATGAATTTATAGAAAGGTTTAAAAAATATGAGTCTACAAAAACAGATGATTTTGAAATAATTGAAAATCTTAAAATGTTAATAAATCAGGTTTCAGAAAATATTGAAAATTTTCAATTTAATAAATCAGTTGCAAAAATTTATGAGTTTGTAAATATTCTTAATGATGCTCTTGCTAAAAACAAATTATCTAAAAGTGGCTTTGAATGGTCTTTGAGAAAGCTGTCCATTATTATCCAGCCATTTATACCGCACATTAGTGAAGAAATTTGGTCTAATGTAGAAAGTAATAGTTTGTGTATTAATGAAAGTTGGTTGGTTGAAGAGGTAAAGAAAAAAAATGTTATAAAAATAGCAATTCAAATAAATGGGAAAACTAAAGATATTGTTGAGATTAAAGAAGAGTGGTCAAAAGAAGAAGTAATGAAACTTGTGATGAGTAATAATAAAGTAACTAAAAACTTATCAGGTAAAAATGTTCTTAGAGAAATTTATGTTCCTGGTAAGATTATAAACTTAGTAATTTAATGAAGGTTTTCTTAAATATTATTGTTTTGATTTTTATAACATCGTGTAGTGGTTTGGAGTTTGTATATAAAGATAGTTCAAATATTATTAATCCACTTTACGAAAAAACAAAGGTGAGCAACACTGGTGCTGATTTAACCTTTATAAAATCATATATCCCAATGTTGTTTGGAAAAAATAAAGAAAATGAATTTACCCTAATTATTAACATTAAGGAAAAAAGGGTTAAAAGGTCTGTTGAGACCAACCAAGCAACTTCAAATTTAAAATATGAACTTAGATTTTTCTACACATTAATATTAAATAAAAAAAACTGCGTGATATATGACAAAGAAATTTTATCCACTTTTTCAATTTTACCAAAATCTGCAGGCTATAACTATGGAACAGATGCTTCGTTAGAAAAAAAATATGAGTTAGCAGTTACTGATAATGTTAACCGATTTATTTCTTTGCTTTCAAATACTGATATTAGTAAGTGCCAATGAGATTGGACCCTTTAGTTTTTTTATTAGATAAAAATTTAAAGTTAAATAAAAAATTTTATTTTATTAGTGGTAATGAATCAACACTTATTCAAAAAATAAAAAGAAGAATAGTAGAAGGTTATAAAAAAAAAGAAAATTTATTTGTTCAGAATATTGACACTATTGATGAATATAGGGGTGGTGATGGATTATTTGAAGATAAAAAAATATATTATGTTAAAAATGTAAATAGATTTGATGAGAAGTTCTTTAAAAAAACATTGGGCACCGCAGATATATTTATATTTGCCCAAGAAAATTCCCAGAAAATAAAAAAAATTAAAAATTTATTTGTTAAGAATCAAGACTCTGTTTTAATGGATTGTTACGAATTAGATAGAAGCTCAAAGATTAAAATTTTAAATGATTTTTTAAAATTTACAACAAAAGTTGTTCCTAAAGAGCTCTATTGGCTTCTTGTGGAGAAATTAGATAACAGATATGCTTTTTTTGAGAGTGCTCTAAGCAATGTTTTAGAGCTTAATCAAAAAGATATTAATATCATTAATATTAAAAAATTATTAACTATTGATGACTCTAACAAAGAAAGAATTTTTTTTAGTTTACTAAAAAAGAATAAGGAAATAATTGAGATCTATAGAGAAAAAGTTTTAACAAATTCTGATGTAAATGAACTTTATTATTATTTTAAATTTTTTAGTCAGCTAATTATAGATTGCGGTAATGAAAATGAATATGATAGGAAAATACCAATATATTTATTTAAAGAAAAAAGTTTTTTAATTGATGTCTATAGAAAATTTAATTTAAGAAAGAAAAAATTACTTATAAAACTTTTATCTTCTACAGAAACGGCTTTAAGAAGTGAGTCTAACTTATCTTTAGCATATGGTCTTCGCTTTGTTTTAAATGTAAAGAAAATTACTATTTCTTAAGCCTTTTCATTATGTCATCTAATTGATTTAAATCTGAATAATACAAAGTGAGAGAGCCTGAAGATCCGCTCTCATTAAATTGTATTGATGTTTTAAGGCCTATTTTGTCAGATAATTCTTTTTCTAGATCAACAATATTTGGATCTTTGGATGTTTTTTTCGTTTTGTTTTTTTTAAACTCAGATGTTATTTTTTCTACCTGTCTAACAGTAAGCTTCTTTTCAATTATTTCATTTGCTTTGTTAATTGCATCAGGAACACCAATCAATGCTCGTGCATGGCCCATTGATAAGGATCCATCTATTACCATTTCTTGAATTTTTTTATCAAGCTCTAATAGACGTAAAATATTAGAAACGTGGCTTGCGCTTTTACCTATTAACTTGGCTAGATTTTCGTTGTTAATATTTTTAATATTGATCAAACCTTTATAAGCATTAGCTTCCTCAATAACGTTTAAATCCTCTCTTTGAATATTTTCAATCAAGGCTGCCTCTAGAACATCAGCATCATTAAGATCTTTAATAACACAATCCACTTCATGCATTCCATTTAATTGACATGCTCTCCATCTTCTTTCACCAGCAATAATTTGAAATTGGTTATTTGTTGTTGTTTTGACAATTATGGGCTGTATCAAACCTTGATTTTTTATCGATAAAGAAAGTTCTTTAAGTTCTTCATCTTTGAAATTTTTTCTAGGTTGAGACGGATTAGGAACTATTTGGGATATATTGATTTTTTGAACACCATTATTGCTTTCGTTTATATTTTTAGGAGTTGATAAAAGTGCACCTAGTCCCATTCCTAATTTGTTCTCTTTATTCATAGTTTTTATTTTGATTTAAAATTACTTCTTTTGCAAGCTCAATATAGGCCAAAGAGCCGGCGGCTTGTGTATCGTATACTAATGCTGGTTTACCATGACTTGGAGCTTCAGATATTTTAACATTTCTTGGAATAGTCGTTTTGTATACTTGGGTTCCAAAATGCTGCCTTACATCCTTCTCTACAAGTGAGCTTAATGAATTTCTTTTATCTAACATTGTAAGAAGTATTCCTTCGATCTTTAAGTCTGTGTTATAGTTTTGTTGAATTAATTTAATTGTATTCATTAAAGCTGAAAGTCCTTCAAGAGCAAAGAACTCCGACTGAAGAGGAATTAGTGTGGTGTTAGATGCTACTAATGAGTTGATAGTTAGCAAGCCAAGTGCTGGTGGGCAGTCTACAAAAATAAAATCGAAATTATCAATTTCAGCAAAGATTGATTTAAATACAAACTCTCTGTTTTCAAAATTTGTCAGCTCTACTTCAGCTGCAGCTAAGTCTGTATTTGCCCCAATTATTTTTAGACCAGGAATTAATGTTTCTTTTATTCCATCTTTAATAAGCTTCTTTTCATGAATCATTTCATAAATCGATGGCTTTCTATCATTGTAAGTAAGACCAAGTCCTGTGCTTGCATTGCCTTGTGGGTCAGCATCAACAATTAAAACGTTTTTTTTCACCGCAGCTAATGAAGTGGCTAAGTTTATTGTGGTTGTGGTTTTGCCAACACCGCCCTTTTGATTGGAAATAGAAATAATTTTTTTCACAGTTTTTTATATTTGTTTATCTTTAACACATGCCCATCACCCTTACTTTGACTTGGATAAAGATCGTATTTAAAGCTAAAGGATTTTTTTGCATCATGTATTTCTTTTTTAACACTTCTTCCTTTTAGAAAAAGTAGTGATGTATTTTTTTTTGTAAAAAACCGTGAATAATCTAATAATTTTGATAATGGAGCAAAGGCGCGGCAAATAACAAAGTCAAATTTTTGATTTTTGATTTTTTCAACTCTTGCACAAATAGTTTTTATTTCTAAGTTCTGCTCGTTTGCAAATTCTTTAATAAAGTTTATTTTTTTTTTCTTTGAGTCAATCAATAGTATATTTGAATGACCAAAAATATGTAAAATCACCCCTGGTAAACCTGCGCCAGTACCAAGGTCTATTATTGATGCATTTTTTTTCAAAATAAATTCAGACAACTGTAATGAATCATTAATATGTCTATCCCAAGCATCATCAATTGTGGAAGGGCCTACCAAATTATGTATTTTGTTGCTTTTTGTTAACTTCAGTATGAAGCTATTGATTAAATCAATTTGCTTTTTGCTAAGATTATATTTTTTTATTACGGTGTCTTTATCCAAATTATGCTGCTTTTTTATTTTTATTTTTTTTAATATATCTAAGCAAAGCTATAGTGGCTGCAGGTGTTACACCTGATATTCTTGAAGCTGCTCCAAGCGTAGGTGGTTTGATTTTTGATAGTTTTTCAACTATCTCATTAGATAAACTCCCTACTAATTTATAGTTAGTTGATTTGGGAATTCTTAAATTTTCTTCCTTTTCAAAATCTTGTATGTCCATTCTTTGTCTATCAAGATAGCCGTTATATTTAGCTTCAATTTCTATTTGTTCCATTACATCATCTTCTAAGTCATTTAGCTGTGGAAGTATTTTTTTAAGCATAGGAGTTGTAATATTAGAAAAAGATAAGAGATCTATGATATTTCTTTTTTTTCCATCTTTGTTTATTTTTATCCCTTTTTTTAGAAGTGCATCTGGTGAAAATTTGTATTTTTTTACAAACTTAAAACCATCTTTTATTCTTTTGGATTTTTTTTCGAACTTTCTTTGCCTATCTATATCAACACAACCAATATCAATTCCAAGAGGTGTAATTCTTAAATCTGCATTATCAGCCCGAAGTAAAAGTCTATATTCAGACCTTGAAGTGAACATTCTATATGGCTCTTTAGTTCCTTTTGTAACCAAATCGTCTATCAAAACACCTATATATCCAGAGGACCTAGGTATTATAAATTCTTTATTAGATGTTGTTTTAAGTGATGCATTTATACCGGCCATTATACCTTGTGCGGCTGCTTCTTCGTATCCAGTTGTTCCATTTATCTGGCCTGCAAAAAATAAATTTTTAATTTTTTTTGTTTCAAGTGTGTGTGTTAATTCTTGTGGGTCGACAAAATCATATTCAATTGCATAAGCAGGTTGTGTAATTGTAACATTCTCTAAACCTTTAATTGTTTTAACAAACTGCTCTTGAATTTCAGTTGGAAGCGAAGAGGATATTCCGTTTGGATATATTAACTCACTATCTAATCCTTCTGGCTCAAGAAATATCTGATGTGATGACTTATTTTTGAATTTATGAATTTTATCTTCAATAGATGGGCAATACCTAGCACCCATTGATTGTATTTCTCCTGAATACATTGGTGATAGGCTCAGGTTCTGAGCGATTATTTCATGGGTATTTTTATTGGTATGAGTAATAAAACAAGATATTTGAGGAATGTGGATATCTCTGTTGATAAAAGAAAATGGAATAGGCTTTTTATCTGGGTGTTGTTCATCTAAGTTATTGAAATTTATAGTTTTTTTTAGTAATCTTGGGGGTGTTCCTGTTTTCAATCTGCCTATTGAAAACTTTAGCTCCTTAAGTCTTTTTGCAAGCTTTATTGAGGGCTTATCACCAACTCTGCCAGCTTCTTTCGTCTCAGATCCTATTTTTATTAACCCTTGTAAGAAGGTACCTGTAGTTAAAACCACAGATTTAGATGATATCTTTTTGTTATCACCTAAAACAACTCCATTTACCTGATTATTTAACACAATTAAATCTTCAACCGACCCCTCAATAATTTGAAGGTTTTTTTGCTCAGATACAAGCTCATTTATAGAATTTTTATATAAAATACGGTCTGTTTGTGCCCTTGGACCTCTTACAGCAGCGCCTCTGCTGGAGTTTAACATTCTAAATTGTATACAAGATCTGTCTGTAGCCTTTGCCATAATTCCATCTAAAGCATCTATTTCCTTTACAAGATGTCCTTTTCCAAGACCTCCAATTGCAGGATTGCATGACATTTCTCCTATTTTATTAACTTTATGAGTAATTAAAGCTGTTTTTGATCCAGTTCTTGCAGATGAGCACGCTGCTTCTACGCCTGCATGTCCCCCACCAATTACAATTACATCAAATTTATTGTCCATGACTCTTTTCACGTGAAATTACTTACCTATACAAAAATCACTAAATATTATATCTAAAATTTTCTCAATATCAAATTTTTGATTGATTCCATCAATATACATAATTGATCTTCTAACATTTTCAGCAGCAATATCTATTTCTTTTAAATCTAAGCTTTTAAGTATTACAAGGGATTTCTTTAGGCTTTCCATATGTCTTTCACGTGAAAAGACTGGTCCAGAAATTGGTTTTTTCTTTAATTTTGAGGATATAGTTTTAATAAGAGGCTCAATTCCATAACCAGATACTGATGAAATATTATGTGCCCCTCTAATTTTCTTTTTATTTGTATCATATTTTGATTTAACAAATATTTTTGATTTAATTTTATTGTAGTTATTCTTTTCATTGTTTTTGAGAAAAACTATATTTAAATCAGACTTTTCAGCGCTCTCTAAGGATCTTTCAATACCTATTTTTTCAATTAAATTCTTATATTTTCTTATTCCAGCTGTATCAATAAATGTGTATTTATCTCCTTTTATATCTAACGTGGAGCTTACTAAATCTGTTGTGGTCCCTGGTATATTAGTAACTATAGAAACCTCCTTGTTATTAATATAATTAATAAAGGAAGATTTTCCTGTGTTTGGCTTTCCAATAATGGTTATTTTAAAACCGTTATGAATTTGTCTAGATAAAGTTGATCTTTCAATAATATTTTCAATTTTTTTATATATGTTCTTATTTTGTTCTTTTATGTTTTTATATATTTCTTTAGGAAGGTCTTCATCAGTAAAATCAATTATGGCCTCTATATCTGCTAGAAGTTTTTTTTGTTTATTTGATATTTCATTAACTAATTTATCTAAATTTCCACTTAAATTACCAATGGCTGTTTTTCTTTGATTTTCAGTTTCTGCATTAACCAAATCATTAATTGTTTCAGCTTCTAATAGACTAAGCTTATCATTCATTAGAGCTCTTTTGGTAAACTCTCCGGGCTCAGCTAGTCTGATCTGTTTTTTTAAAAGGGTTTTAGTTATTTTGTTAATTACAGAAATACTTCCATGACAAGATATTTCCACCATATCCTCGCCTGTATAGCTTTTTGGTGATTTAAAAAAAGTTGTTAGCGTCTGATCTACAACGCTCTTTCCGTCTAATAAATCGTTTAATGTAGCAAAGTTTGTTTTAAATTTTTTTCTAGAAGATATTGATTTAATTATTGTATGAGCGCCTTTTCCCGAAACCCTAAAAACAGCTATACCTGATTTACCTCTTTGCGTAGCAAGAGCAAAAATTGTCTCTTCTGAAGCTTTCATTTTTTGGGAATTAAACCCAAGATGATATTAAGTAAATAAGAAAGATTATAAAAAAATTATATTTATTTAGTTCCCATGCTTTGGAAGAATTCGCTGTTAGTTTTTGTATTTTTCATTTTATCTAATAAGAACTCCATGGCTTCTGTACTTCCCATTGGGGCTAGTATTTTTCTTAAAATAAAGATTTTTCCAAGCTCATCTTTATCAAGCAATAATTCTTCTTTTCTTGTTCCCGACTTACCAATATCAAAAGCTGGATAGGTTCTTTTTTGGCTTAGTTTTCTATCTAGGACCATTTCGCTGTTACCAGTACCTTTAAATTCTTCAAATATAACCTCATCCATTCTGCTTCCTGTATCTATTAAAGCAGTCGCAATGATTGTAAGTGAGCCACCTTTTTCTACATTCCTTGCAGCTCCGAAAAATCTTTTTGGTCTTTGTAAGGCATTGGCATCAACGCCACCTGTTAATACTTTTCCACTAGAAGGTACAACAGTATTATATGCTCTTCCAAGTCTGGTGATTGAATCAAGAAGGATTACAACATCATGTTTATATTCAACAAGTCTTTTAGCTTTTTCAATTACCATTTCAGCGACCTGAACGTGGCGTGAAGCAGGTTCATCAAAGGTTGAACTAATCACCTCACCTTTAACTGATCTTTGCATGTCTGTAACTTCTTCTGGTCTTTCATCAATTAGCAGAACAATCAGTTTAGCGTCTGGACTATTAGCAGTTATAGCATTAGCAATTTTTTGCATAATTATTGTTTTACCTGTGAAGGGTTGCGCAACAATTAATTGTCTTTGTCCTTTTCCAAGAGGAGCAATAATATCAATTATTCTTTCTGTATTATCCGGCATAGGTTTCTCTTGTTCAAGCTTGAACCTTGCTTCAGGATACAATGGTGTTAAATCTTCAAAGTTAACCCTGTTTTTAACTAAATCAGTTTCTTGACCGTTTATTTTGTTAATTTTGGTTATGGCAAAATATCTTTCTCCTTGCTTTGGAGATCTAATTTCACCTTCAACACTATCACCCGTTCTTAAGCTAAATTTTTTAATTTGAGACGGAGAAATATAGATATCATCTGGTCCTGGAAGATAATTTGACTCTGAAGACCTTAAAAAACCGAAACCATCTTGCATAATTTCAATAACCCCTAAACCAGTAATAATCTCACCCTCTTCAGCAATTGTTTTTAGAATTGCAAACATCAAATCTTGTTTTCTAAGAGACGAAGGGTTTTCTATACCAAGTTTGTCTGCCTGTTTTAAAAGCTCTTGGGGTTCTTTTCCTTTTAATTCCTGTAAATTCATAATGTTGTTGGGGTAATTTAGAAATGAAATATTTTAATAATCAAAATTGAAGTTAATGTCAAAATAATAATAAATATATAATTTATATATTTAATTGTAGTATTAGTTGTAAGGTTAAAAAGCTTAATTACTGCTTTATTATCGTATCATTCTTTATTTACCAACATATGAACAACAAACCTAACAAATATGTTAATTTAAAGAATATTGAAAAAAAATTATTATTTTTAAATAATTTGCAATGTAATAAATATCTAATAACTTGTTATTAATTTTGTATAATAAATATATTAACACCCACCCTATAAAATTTAGACAAGTTATTAAGTTGTTGACAACATATTTTTAAAACAAAAGAACTATTTCTTAAATTCAAATTATATTTAATAATGTTTATAACTATAATTTTTATTAACACACTTATGCACCAAAAATTTATATTAGCTAGCTCAAGTAAATCTAGATATAAAATATTGAAAAACGCAGGATTAAAATTCACACAAAAAAAACCAAACTGCAACGAAGAAGATATTAAAAAAACCATCAACAGAAAAACAAAGCCTGAGATTTTTGCAAAAAAACTTTCTTACGAAAAAGCAAGAAGTGTAAGTAGACAAAAACAGTATGCCAACGAAATTGTTTTAGGCTGTGATACTGTCATTTATCACAATGGAAAAATTTTAGATAAAGTAAACTCTATTGAGAAAGCCCAAAAAAAAATCAAATCTCTATCAGGAAAGACACATCAAATAGTATCGGGCCTAACTATTTGTTTAAATGGTTCTAAGATTTGGGAAAATTATGAAAAAACTCATGTTAAAATAAGAAGGCTTAATAATAGTGAAATAAAAATATACTTAAAAAAAACAGGTAAACAAATATTAAGCTCTGTTGGATGTTATCAAATAGAGAGCTTGGGGCCAAATATTATTGAAAGCATAAAAGGAGATTATTTTAATGTTATGGGATTGCCTTTATTTAATTTGCTAGATTATTTATATTCAAAAAAATGAAAAAGCTTTACGTAGTTGGGAATAGGGCATCTAAAAGTCTTTCACCAATGATATTTAACTATTGGTTTAAAAAATATAACATTCAAGCAAGTTATGGATATTTAGAGCTTACAGAAAAAAACTTTCATAAAAAAATAAAAGAGATTTTGGAAAAGAAAAATACACTTGGCTTAAACGTAACCATTCCATTTAAAAAAAAAATTATCAAACATCTTGGTAAGATAGATGCTCATGCAAAAAAAATTGGTGCGGTAAATTGTGTAACAAATAAAAAAACCATAAATGGAACCAATACTGATTGGACAGGATATTACAGAACTCTGCCAAATATAAAAAAAACCAAAAACAGAAAGGTTGTTATTCTGGGGTATGGAGGCGCATCACACGCCATTCACTATGTTTTAAAGAAGAGGGGTTTTAAGGATATTTTAATTTTCAATAGATCTAAGAAAAAAATTAAGTATTCAAACAAGACTAAGTATACAAAAACATACAGCAATCTTGATACACACCTTAAAGGAGTTTTTTTAATAATTAATACCACACCAACAAACCCCATATTGAAAAAACACCTAAAACTTATTAGTAAGTCTACAATTGTAAGCGACATTGTTTACAACCCAAAAAACACTTCATTTCTTAAACAGTTTCCTACGAATAAAAAGATTTATGGAATATCAATGTTGATTGAACAGGCTAAGCCGTGTTTTAAAATGTGGTTTGGTAAAAACCCGTCTGTAGATGAAAAAATGCTTAACGCTATTTATAAAAAAATTTAATGACAAAAATCATAGCAATAACAGGCGGTATAGGATCTGGTAAATCTACCCTTTGTAGTAAATTAAAAGATAAGGGTTTTAAAATTCATAGTTCAGATGAGCAGGTGGCTAAAATATACAAAAACCCTGATAAAAAATTTTTTACTTATTTGCGTACTATAGGTTTATCAAAGTCCATTTCAAAAAAAAACATTGATAAAAATATCATATCAAAAATTATTTTTGAAAATAAACAGATAAGAAAAAAACTTGAGTTATATATATTTAAGTTAGTTAGAAAAAAGAGGTCTGATTTTATAAAACAAGAAAAAGAAAAAAAAACCAGATTAATATTTATTGATATACCCCTGTTGTTTGAAAACAATTTAGAGAAACAATTCCACACAGTAATATCTATACTAGCCTCAAAACAAGTAAGATTAAAAAGATTAAAAAAGACAAGGAAAATGACAGAAACACAGTTTAAAAATATAATTAAGTCTCAAACCTCAGACGTTATAAGAAAAAATAAATCTGATTATGTTATTTACAATAACTCGACATTAAAAGATTATAAAACCAAGATTAATAAGTTAATAAATAAACTTTAATTTAAACAATGAGGGAAATAGTAATTGATACAGAAACCACTGGTCTTGACTACAAGACTGGCGATAGAATAATAGAAGTTGGTTGCGTGGAACTCAATAACTACGTTCCTACAGGAAACACTCTTCAATTTTATTGCAAACCAGATAGAAGCATCAGCGAAGGCGCAAAAAATATTGTAGGTATCTCAGATGGTTTTCTTAATCAACAAAAATCATTTGAAGAAAACCACAAAGAGCTTTTGAGCTTTTTGAAAAATGACACATTAATAATTCACAATGCGTCATTTGATTTGGGCTTTATAAATAATGAATTATCAATCCTGGGTTTGCCCCATTTAGATAATCCTGTGGTGGATACAGTTTCTCTTGCAAGAGAAGTTTTAAACACAAGAATAGCCAATCTAGACTATTTGTGTAGAAGGTTTAATATTGATTTATCAGACAGATCATTCCATGGAGCCTTGCTTGACTCTCAGCTTTTAGCCGCAGTTTATTTGGAGTTAAGAGGGGGTAAGCAGTTCTCTATGGAGTTAGATTCAAAAATTGAAGAAAAAAATACTCAAATTATCAACAAAAACGAAACAAAAACTAAAATTGTAGAAGTTAATAAAGATGATTATCTTGCTCACAAAGAAATGTTAAAAAAACTAAAAAACCCCCTCTGGAAAAAATTTAACTATTAATATTTAAAAAAGTTATTATATTAAAATCAAATGATATACGGTGACCTTCAATTTTTTGATATTCTAATTTTTGCAGCTATTGCTGGATTTATTATTTATAGATTAAGAAGTGTTCTAGGGAAGAGAACAGGATTTCAAAAAAATATTTCAGAGCCAAAACCTCAAGAAACCAAAAAACAAGAAGATGTACAAAAAATACCATCACTAATGGATAATGAGACAAAGCTTGAGGCTGTATATAAAAAAGTAAATAGTTTTAATCACAGAGAGTTTCTTGATGGTGCCAAGAAAGCGTTTGAAATTATAATTTCTTCTTTCAACAATGGAGATAAAAAAACTCTGAAAAATCTTGTGTCTAAAGATGTTTATTCTGCTTTTGAAAAAGCGATTGATGAAAAAACAAACAATCCAGAATCACAATTCTATTCACTAATTGTAGAGGGCATCGCAGATGCGAAAGTAGAAAATGACACAATATCAATATCGGTCAATTTTATTAGTGAACAGATGCTAAATAATGATGAGGGTTCAATTGTTAAAAATAAAGATACCTGGACTTTTGAAAAACCAGTAAACTCCTCTAGTCCTATATGGATATTAACTCAAACTTAATATTTGTCTCTTAAAGAACTCAAAGACCGAATTAAAAAAAACGAGGGTTATTCTGATAAGCCTTATCAAGATCAATTAGGGTTTTATACTATTGGTTATGGCCATCTCATTACAGAAAAAGAAAATAAATATTACGTTAAAAAATTTAAAAAAAAACATTTTGAAGAATTGTTTGAGACAGACTTTAAAAAAGCACACGAACAATACAAAAAAAAATTTTTTAAAAAAAACCACACAACTTCAGAGAAGGAATTATTAATAGAAATGATTTTTCAAATAGGAGCAAAAGGCGTCTCTAAATTTAAGAAAATGCTTTATTTTCTAAACAAAAAACAAAAATTCATGGCATCACTAGAGATGTTAGACAGCTTATGGTATTTGCAAACACCTGAAAGAGTAAAGAATTTAATTAAAAACTATAAAAAAAAATAATGGAAGAAGATTTTTTTCTAAAAAATATGAAGGGTGTAAAACCTTTTAAAAAAGATACCTCCATAGCTAAAAGTAAAACAACTAATAAAAAAAAAGTAAAATTAAATAAAAAAACTAATACTGAAAATACCAGCAAAAAAACAATAACTGAACACAAAGTTAGTAGCTCAGAGTTTAATTTATCATTTGGTGAGGTTAATAAGGAGCTTAAGCGGGGAAAAATTAATATTGACAGAAGAATTGATCTTCACGGGTACGGTTTAGTCGAAGCACATGAAAAATTTATAAGTGAGGTGAAAAAAAATTATAACAAGAATAAAAGATGTTTGCTTATAATTACTGGAAAGGGTGTTCATAAAAAAATTCAAGATGAGCAAGACACAACCCCTAAACTTTTCTATGGAAAGATTAAAAACTCAATAATAAACTGGATAAACGAAGACAATCTTAAGAAATATATTCTAACATATCAAGATGCGGGCTTTGAACATGGTGGTGACGGCGCTCTTTTTGTCTATTTAAGAAAAAAAAAGTTTTAAATTCTTTCTAACTTAAATACCCTTTTTTTGAAATGAATAAGAATTTCATATGGAAGTAAATCATCTTTAACTAAAAATTCAATTTTTTTTAAATCATTTCTTTTATGGTCAGCCCAAATATTTACATAGTCTTCAATTTCTAAAATTATATTTCCATCCTCACTTTCGTTTTGTTTAAGTGTGTAAATTCTTCTCCCATCAATTGTTTTTGCCTCATTTTCTCCATTTAAAATATTTATAAAAGAGGTAATTGGGTCAAAATATAAATATAAGTCTTCTAGGTCTACTCTAGCTATTTCTTCTTCTATAGGCTCTTGTTTTAATTCAATTAAATAATCATCAAAGGACATTTTAACTATTTTAGTTTTCTTATTAGTTTTCCAAAACTGTTTATAATTCTGGGTCTTAAATATGTTGTTTTCAATAACCCCAGTTGAAAGATAGCTTCCTTCAAATTTATATAAAGGTGAAAAAATGCCAGAATTTTTCAAATTAATTTCTGTTTGATAAATATTGTCATTAATGTTTAATGACCAACTAAAATTACCAATTTTTATTCCTGTTGTGCTGACTTTATACTCTGCACTAAAATTATTTGCATAGGATGTGTTAATTACAAATATAATAAAAAATACTAGAAATTTATTCAAACACAACCTCGTAAACATCAAGTTTTCTTTTTGTAAATTTCTGACCAGGTGAATTTACTTTTAACACCTTATATTCATTCTCTAAATAATTTATATCTGAGGGACTACCAATTAAAGTAAAGTTCTCATTCATATTTTTATTAAGAGGAGATACAATTTTAAAGTGGTTTGTTATTTCACTACCTTCATTATGTGGCATATAGAAATTAATACCCTTATCTCTTAATTCAAAATTAAGGCTTGAAAATAAAAGCCGATCTGAAACTGCTATATTTTTTACGACACCACCTGAAGAACTAGTGTAAATTTTTAGAGCATAATCATTTATACCACTTATTCGGTCAAAAATTTTAGACGGATAGCTCATTCCAATCATTACAAAAAGAATTAAGCAGACAATAAAATTAAACATGTAATTAGCTATCTTTAAAAAAGAATTATTAATTCTAATATATAAAAGAGCAAATAAAGAAATTAAAGCTGGAGCAGCCCAATTTGCATTAGCTCTTACAATAATAGCTTCTACTAAAACAATTAAAATTATAGGTATAGAAAATATTAGAAAAATTTTTTGAATATAGTTCCATTTATTAAATCCAAATATCCCACCCAAAACCATAAACGGGCCTAACATTAAAACTTGAATTAACAAAAATTCTAAACCTCTAATGAGATCTATTTCAATATTTCCAAAATTTGCATTATCCGAAGTATGCTGAAGTGTTATCCAGTCATTATTAAAGTTCCAAATAATATTTGGTACGATAATTACAAATATACATAAAAAGGTAAGACAAAAACCAAATAAATTATCCAAAAAAATTTGTCTAAATCTTTTATCAAATAAAATTAAAACAAATAAACAAATCACAAAATAAATAGCTGCGTATTTTGATAAAAAACCTAACCCTAGAAAAATACCTAATAATATAAAATTTTTTAAACCTTGTTCACTATTGATCTTAATTAATTCACTAAGTGAAAGTGTCCAAAATAATAATAAAAAAAGATCAGTACTAATTATAAAAGATGAAAAAGAAACAGCGGGTATAAATAAAAAAATTAAACAACCTGCAAATGAATCTTTTTTATTTAGTCCAGAGTTGAGTAAAAGATTATAAATACTCCAGGAAATCAATAAATAAACAAACGATGGGAGAAGCTTTAATGAAACAAAACTACTGCCTAATATTTCTGTATAAACTCTTATTATCCAGGACAAAAGTGGGGGTTTCGAAAAATAACCAAAGTCAATATCTTTTGACCATAACCAATACTGTGCTTCATCACCAAACAAATTAAAGGTAGTAAAATTTAAGGCGCCAATTTTTAATAAAAGTAAAAAAATAAATGATGGCAATAAAATTTTATTTAACATAATATTTTTTATACCATTCAAATAAAATTACATTTAAAATTACTATAAAAAAGCCAGCAAAAAAAATGTCACTTAAAAAATGACCGCCAGCCATTATTCTAATCAAGCCAAATACAAAACCAGCAACAAAGCTTGCATAGAGGAAAATTATATTTTTTGTGATTAAATATAGAATTATAATTGAAAAGCCCACAGATGCATCGCCTGAAACAAAGGAGCAGTTTGTTTCACAAGCATTGGTTATTTCAAACCACGGGGAAAAAGACTCTTTTCCACCCAGCTCCACTACATCGTTTGGTCTTGCCCTACCCCAAAAATTTTTTAGTATAAAATTTACAAATATTAAAACGCTAATAATTTGAGAAATCCATAAATAAACTATTTCCTTAATAGTAAACTTATAATTAAAAAAAATTTTATCAATTTTAAAAAAACGACCAATTATTGGTAAAATTAAAATATAAATAAGTATTAGTGGTAATAAAATATCTCGAAACAATATTGAAGTTAAATCAAAACTTTGTAACCCAAATTGTGATGCACCCTTATAAAACAATGATGATACATATAAATCTAAGGATGGGCCGGCAGTCACAAATACACAACTAAAAAACAAAATTAGAATGTAATAAAAAATCTCAGAATTTTTTTCAGGAATTAAATTTGATAATTTGTATTTATTATATTTATTTTCTATTAATTTATTTAAAATCTTAAATAATATTAATGCTAAAATTGCTCCAGCAACAATATCTGTAAAAAAATGTGCGCTTACAATAACTCGACTAAAAGCAACAATTGAAGCTAAAAAATAAAAAAAATATTTTAATTTTGGAAGAATAGAAACCAAAATAAAGCAAACGATAAATATTGTAGAAGAGTGTCCAGAGGGGAAAGAATGAAAATTTGATTCCATGGTAAAATATTTAAAGCTAAAAACTTCTTCGAAATCAGTATGATTTGGTCTGGGCCTTCCCACCACATGTTTTATAATTTGAGTAACTATCCCAACTGTCAAAATATATACAAAAGAAGAAATAAAAAAATTTGAAAGATTTTTTGCTGATTTAGTTTTTATGATTTGAAGTCTGTTGTTTATATAAAAAACAACAAAGCCTATTATTGAAATAGAAAAATACCAAGACGAACTACCAAGTTTTGTTATTTCTGAAAAAAATTCTTTTAGAAAAACTCCATTTGCCCAATCATTTACGTTTATAAAATAACTATAAAAAAAAAGATCTAAATTAAAAGAAGCAAAAATACTTAATGTAATTAATACTAAAATAAGTAATTCAAATTTGATGCTTTTAAAAATGCTCATTTTACAACTATTAAAAAATTTAATGAGCTTTACAATATAAACTTTGACAAGTCCTGACTTTTAATAAGCTCACCTAAGCTATTTTCAACGTATTCTTTATTAATTATTATTTCTGTAGGGCCTATGTCCGAGGCTGTATAACTAACCTCTTCAAGTAGTTTTTCCATTACAGTATGGAGTCTTCTGGCGCCTATATTTTCTACATTCTGGTTTATCTCTGTAGATAATGAGGCGATGGTATCAATTCCATCTTCTTCAAATTTCAAATCAACCTTCTCTGTTCCAAGAAGTCCTTGATACTGCTTAATTAAACTGTTTTGTGTTTCAGTAAGAATAAGTTTAAAATCTTTTTTACTAAGACTATCAAGCTCGACTCTAATTGGCAATCTACCTTGAAGCTCTGGCAGCATGTCTGATGGTTTTGATAAGTGAAATGCCCCAGAGGCAATGAACAAAATATAATCTGTTTTAACAACACCATATTTTGTAGTAACCGCAGTTCCCTCAATAAGCGGTAATAAGTCTCTTTGAACACCTTCTCTTGATACGTCCGCACCACTTCTATCAGCTCTAGAAGTAATTTTATCTATTTCATCTATAAAAACGATACCATTTTGCTCTACATCATCCAATGCTCTTGAGTTTATTTTATCTTTATCTAAAAGTTTATCGGTTTCTTCATTTAACAAATATGCATGAGAATCTTTGACACTCATTTTTTTCATTTTCTTTTGATTACCAAAACCTTTTCCAAATACATCGCCTAAATTAATCATACCCATTTGAGAACCAGGCATGCCAGGTATGTCCATAGTTGGTAAATTTAAATTTGCATTAGCTGAAACTGGAATTTCAACCTCATTGTCATTCAGTTCACCTGATCTTAGTTTTTTCCTAAAATTATCTCGAGTAGCTGGCGTTGAGCTTTTAGAAACCAAAACATCTAAAATTCTTTCTTCTGCATTTTTTTCTGCTTTAGCCTTAACTTCTTGACCCATTTGTATTTTTGTTTTTGTAATACTTATTTCAACTAGATCTCTTACTATTTGCTCAACATCTCTTCCAACATATCCAACCTCAGTAAACTTAGTTGCCTCAACTTTTACAAAAGGTGCGTTTGCTAACTTAGCAAGTCTTCTAGATATTTCTGTTTTACCACACCCTGTTGGACCAACCATTAAAATATTTTTTGGTACAATTTCCTCTTTTAAAGAATCATCAAGTTGTTTTCTTCTCCATCTATTTCTTAATGCAACTGCAACAGCTTTTTTTGCATTGTTCTGACCAATGATAAATTTATCTAATTCAGAAACAATTTCTCTTGGGCTAAAACTAGATTCCATTCTATAACTCAATAGTTTCTGAAATAATATTATGGTTTGTATAAATACAAATGTCTGCAGCTATATTAAGTGATTCTAAAGCAATTTCTTTTGCATTCATTTTTGTATTTTTCATTAATGCTTTAGCAGCACTATTTGCATATGGACCCCCAGAACCTATTGCAAGTATTCCGTCGTCAGATTCAATTACATCACCAGTACCAGATAACAGTAAACTCACATCCTTATCAGCTACGATCATCATTGCTTCTAATCTTCTTAGATACCTATCGGTTCTCCAATCTTTAGCTAATTCAACACAAGCTCTTTTAAGTTGGTTCTTATATTGATCTAATTTTCCCTCTAATCTTTCAAATAAAGCAAATGCATCTGCAGTAGATCCTGCAAAACCAGAAATGACAGTTTCATCAGCACCAAGCCTTCTAATTTTTTTTACATTTGATTTCATAACAGTATTACCAAGACTAGCTTGACCATCACCCGCAATAACGACAAGATTATCTTTTCTAATTCCTACAATAGTTGTTGATTTAATAATGTTTTTTTCCATTAATTGATAAGATGGCTATTTAATTATTTTTATCAAGTAATTTACCTAGAATAAATCATATTTCACTGATATTAGGCAAAAATGCGAAAAGGTAAAGTTGAGAGAAACACTAAAGAAACAAAGATAAGTTGTGAAATTAACTTAGATGGTGTTGGACAATCTAACATTTCAACACAAATTGGTTTTTTTGATCATATGTTGGAATTATTATCTCATCACAGCTTGATAGACATAGACTTAAAATGTGAAGGAGATACTAATGTTGATCTTCACCATTCAGTTGAAGATACTGCTTACGCAATTGCTTTAGCTATAAACAAAGCACTAGATGATAAAAAAGGAATTAATAGATATGGCTTTTCATATGTTCCGATGGATGAATGCCTATCAAGATGTGTTATTGATTTAAGTGGAAGGCCTGAGCTTGTGTGGAATGTTAATCTTGGTTTAAAAAAAATTGGTGAAATGGATACAGAGTTATTCCATGAATTTTTCAAAGCCTTTTCAAACGAATCTAAATGTAATTTACATATTGAAAACCTATATGGAAATAACAATCACCATATCATTGAATCATGCTTTAAGGCCTTTGCTAAAAGTTTAAGATTTGCTGTCGAAATAGATAACAGAAGAAAAGACATTATACCATCATCAAAAGGCACTCTTTAATTTTTAATGAAAAAAATCACTATTGTTGATTACGGCTCAGGCAATGTTTTGTCTGCTCAAAAATCTTTTGTTAAGATAGCGAAAGACAACAATATTGAAGTTGATGTTTTAATTTCAAAAAAATTAAATGATGTAAAAGACTCAACCCATGTAGTATTGCCAGGCCAAGGAGCCTTTTCTACATGCATGAATGGTTTAAAAAAAACTGATGGCTTGATAGATGAGCTTTATGAATTTGCATTAATAAAAAAGAAACCATTTTTAGGTATCTGTGTTGGTATGCAAATGTTAGCTAATATAAGTGAAGAAAACGGAGATCATGAAGGCCTAGGTTGGATAGACGGTCAAATTAAATTATTGCCTGAAGATAATTTAAAACTTCCTCATATGGGTTGGAATTTGGTAACGCCAACAAATTCAAAATATAATAACTTAATCTCAACTAAAAATGACTATTACTTCGTTCACTCTTATTATTTCGAATGTGCTGATAAAGACAATATTTTGGCAGAAACTCAGTACGGAACAAATTTTGCTTCAATAGTTGGTAAAGAAAATATATATGGCGTGCAGTTTCATCCTGAAAAAAGTTCCTCCCAAGGGTTAAACTTACTAAAAGAATTTATTAGAGTATGAACATGTCTACACAACTAAAAGAAAAAATTAATATTTCAGTCGACAGCATTGAAACACTTACGGATGTAGATTTAGCAGATCTTTGTAATATTACAGAACAAGCAATAAAAGCTGGAGGTGGTTTTGGTTGGTTAAGAGTTCCTACAAGAGATATTTTAATAGATTACTGGACTAAAAGAACTAATGATAAATATATTAAACTTATTGTTGGCAGATTAAATGGTGTTATAGCTGGAACACTTCAAATTGCATATGAGGCACCCAATATTGAGTCTAGGAAAAATATCGCACGTATAAGAAGACAGTTTGTTGCTCCATGGGCAAGGGGATACGGTTTGGCTAAAACAATGATTGATCACACTGAACAAATTGCCAAAGAAGATAATATTAAATCTTTACAGTTAGCTGTAAGAGAAACACAAGATGCAGCAATAAAACTATTTACAGGTAAAAATTATATAAAGTGGGGTGAAAACCCATACTATGCTTACATTAACGGAAGTTTTATTAAGGGTTACTATTACTATAAAAATCTGTAGTGCAAATTATACCAGCCATTGATTTAAAAGATAATAAATGTGTTAGACTTTCTAAAGGTAAAGATGACACCAGTGTTGTTTACAACGAAGACCCAGAAAAACAAGCTATCTACTTTGAACAAATTGGTTGTAAAAAACTTCACTTGGTTGACCTAGACGCTGCTTTTGGAAGATCCAATGTTAATTTTGAAACAATAAAGAAAATTAGAAAATCAATCTCAATACCAATACAATTAGGGGGTGGAGTTCGAAGTTTAGATTTAGCCAAAAAATATTTTGAAGTTGGAATAAATAATTTGATTATTGGGTCAATGTCTGTTGAAAAACCAAATGAAGTTATAATTTTATCAAATATTTATGCAGATAAAGTATATGTATCGTTAGATATTCTTGAAGATAACATAATGATAAAAGGGTGGGATAAAAATTCAGGAAAAAAAATACAAGACATTCTTGATATTTATACTAACTCAAAAATTAAAGGATATGTAATTACAGATATTCAAAATGATGGAATGCTAAAAGGTTTAAACTTAGATTTTGTTAGTAATTTTATAAAAAAAATAAACTTAATTAAAAAATTTAATAAAAAAGTTATAATTGCAGGTGGTTTAACAGATTACTCTGATCTAACAAATTTAAAAAAACTAAACACAAAAAATATTGAAGGAATAATTTCAGGTAAATCTTTCTATGAAGGAAAGATTGATTTAGTAGAAGCGCAGAAAATTCTAGACTAAAATGGTAAAAATAAGAATCATCCCATGCTTGGACGTTAAAGACGGAAGGGTTGTAAAGGGTATCAATTTTTTAAATTTAATTGATGCAGGAGATCCTGTTGAACAAGCTAAACACTATTCTGATAATGGGGCTGATGAAATATGTTTTTTAGATATTAGCGCATCATTAGAAAATAGAGATACTATGATCAATGTAGTTAAAAAGACTGCAAATGAGGTTTTTATTCCCCTTACAGTTGGTGGAGGAATTTCATCAATAGAGAATATACAAGCCCTACTTAAAGCTGGTGCGGACAAGGTTTCTATAAATTCTGCAGCAATCAAAAATCCTAATATTATCAAAAAAGCTTCTGAATATTTTGGCAACCAATGTATTGTTGTAGCAGTTGATGCAAAAAAACATAGTAATGATTGGTTTGTTTATTCTCATGGAGGTACAAAGAAAACTGATTTACTAGCTCTTAATTGGATAGAAAAAGTTCAAAAACTTGGTGCAGGAGAAATTCTTTTAACATCAATGGACAAAGACGGTACAAAATCAGGTTTTGACAATGAACTATTAAGTAAAGTATCAGAATTTATAAAGATACCAGTTATAGCTAGTGGAGGAGTTGGAACTTTAGATCATTTTTATGACGGCGTAACTAAAGGTAAGGCCGATGCATTATTAGCAGCCTCAGTCTTTCATTTTAATGAAATTAGCATTAAAGAAGTAAAGAGATATTTAAAGGATAAGAATATAAATATTAGAGATTAAACGTTATGAAAATAGAAGACTTAAATGTAATTATAAACAACAGAGTAAAAACAAGAAAAAAAAACTCATATACAAATAAGTTATTAAAATTGGGTCCAAAAAAAATTGCTCAAAAATTTGGAGAGGAATCCTCTGAGTTAATTATAGATTTTTTAAAAGGATCAAAAAAAAGAACAATAGAAGAGGCAGTTGATGTAATTTATCACCTTTTGGTTTTACTAAAGTCAAAAAAAATTACAATGCAAGAAATCTATAAAGAATTAGATAAAAGAAAATAAAACAATATGTACGATGATAACAATATATTTGCCAAAATACTAAGGAAAGAAATACCATGTGATAAAGTTTATGAAGATGAGTTTAGCTTGTTTTTTAATGATATAAACCCCCAAGCTAAAATTCATATTTTAGGAATACCTAAATTTCCATGCACTACTTTTTCAGAATTTTTGAAAAATGCAGATGGTGAAACTGTCTCGTCTTTTTTTAAAAGTGTTCAAATTGTTATAAGTGATTTAAATATAGAAGAAAATGGATATAGATTGATTACAAACTCCGGAGAACATGGTGGCCAGGAAGTTCCACATTTTCATATTCATATTTTAGCAGGTGAAAAAATTGGAAGCTTAAGATAGTTTATTCTTCTTCCTTAATAATTACATAGTTTATGATTTCATTTACACCCTTTATGATTTTAAGAGCCGATATCATCTCATCCAGCAAATCTGGACGGTTTGTTATACCTGCAATATAAATTTTACCATTTATAGTTTCAAAGTTAAACGTGATTGCTTTAATCCCAACAGTTTTTGCAGCAATTGCTCTGGCTTGTGTATTAATCCATAAATCACCAGCATAATCTTTTAAGGATGTTCTGTTACCAATTTCAATTTCATTTATAACCTCTTGAACCCCCTCAACTTCCCAAACCAATCTTACAGCATCAATACGTATTTCTTGGTTATCAACCAAACCTGTCAGTAAAATTCTGCCTTCTAAAACACTTGTGTTAATATTTACAAAAAGATTGTTTTCTGCATTTAAAAATTTAGCTGCAATATTAACTTTAATTGTTGCATCATCAATAACAGTGCCAAGTGATCTTTCACCTTCCGCAACAACCATTGCACTCCCTCCACCTGTAGCAAGAATATTTGCAGGCGAACAAGCATAGTTGATAAATACAAAAGATATTAAAATTGAATAAATTAAAGAATTTATTATTTTTTTAAATTTAGTAACCACTTGTAAATCTTATTTTTGTTAATTTTTGTAAATTTATGTACTATTTCCACGATGTCGGTCAAAGAAAATTTTCTAGCCAATTTTTTTAATTCTTTTTTATACAAATCAATATTGTCAAAATCTTGATTTTTTATTGATTGTTTGTCAATAACACCAACAAATTCACCTTTTAAATTTTCTTTATTTTTCAAAATATCAAATTTTACCTCTCTAGCTGTCCCTCTAAAAACGAACTCATTCAACTTCGTAAGTTCCTTACATATTGAAGTTGATTTTTCAGGCGCGGTTTTTTCTAAATATTCTAAAAAATCAACTAATTTGTGATTTGAGATAAAAAATACAGATGTTCTTGCTTCTTGTGAGACTTTTTTAACAAATTCCTGCAATTTTTTTTTTGATTTTGGAACAAAACCAAAAAAAACAAATTCCGATAATGGTAAACCAGATAATTGTAAGCTTGAAATTATAGATGATGGACCAGGAATAGATGTAACTTTAATATTTTTTTTAATACAGTGCTTTACCAAATTATACCCAGGGTCTGATATAAGTGGAGATCCTGCATCAGAAATGAGAACACAATTTTTATTTTTCAACAAACTCTCAACCTGGTTGATAATTTTTTGTTCATTATAATCATGTAAGGCTATTAATTTCTTTTTAATGCCTAATTTATTTAGTAGTTTGAGTGAATGTTTAGGATTTTCACATATTATTATATCACAACCTTTAAGAATACTGACAGCCCTATAAGTTATGTCATCTAAATTACCAATAGGTGTTGCTATAATCGAAAGACCATTAATAGTTTTATTCATTGTTTATTTACTTATATTTATAATTTCATGTACTCCAGTAAATTTATCTAAACAAGATACAAAAAATACTCAAGAAAAAACTATTTCTGTAAATCCTGAAACTACTAAAAGTGAAAACAATGAGAATGATAAAAAAGAAAATAAACAAATTAATAATAATAAGATTTTAGATGATGTTGCCTTAAATAAAACAATTATTGCTTTATTTGCAGATGACGATGATACTAAAACCACTAAACAATTTTTAAATACTTATGAATTGGGAATTTATAATCTTAGTGTTAATGATGTTACTATAAAAATAGAATTTTTTAAAAATGAAAAAGATTTGAAAAAAATTATAGAAAAAAATCTTTTGCCCGGTAAAATTTTTTTAGGACCGATTCAATCAAAGTATTCAAAGATATTAGGTGATTATTGTGATAATGAAGTAATATTTTTTTCATATTCCTCTAAATCTTCATTAGCCAAGGATTGTATATATCTAATAAATTTTTTTCCACAAAATGAACTTTCACAACTCATGTTAAATTTAAATGAGGATGCAAAGGTAGCATTACTCTATCCTGAAAATGAATATGGATATTTAATAAACAGCTTAATTGATGATATAATTTTTGAAAGTCCTGTGATTTTAGTAAATAGATCTTCATATAAAGATGACTTATCCAATGTAAGAGAATCAATAAAAGAACTAGGAAAATATGAATTGAGAAAATACGAGTTAAATAGACAAAAACAAATTTTATCTTCTAAGAAAGATGAAAAATCAAAATTAAGATTGAGAAAGTTAGATAGATTTAAAACAACTAGCGACTATGACTTTACCCATATCCTTATTGCGGATTATGGTTTAAACCTTTTACAAGTTGCGCCTCTTCTAACCTACTACGATATAGACCCCAATATTGTACAGTTCATGGGCACTGGAGTAATAGATGATAAAACTTTTTTTTTCGAACCTTCATTACAAGGCACAATATTCCCCGGGGTTCCAGAAATAAGACGAATAGATTTAATCAATAATTATACAGAGATTTATGATGAAGAATTTTTAAGAATTTCAACTCTGCCGTATGATTTAATTGGCTTAATAAATTTTATTTATTCAAAAGAATATAAGTTTGGTAATTTAATCGAGCTATTAAATAATCCAAATAAAAAATTTGATGGAATTGATGGAAATTTTTATTTTAAAGATAATATAATTGAGAGAGATTTAAATATATTAAAAATAAATAATGGAAATTCTTTTGTAATTAATTAATTAAAAAGTTAATCAATTTTGTCACAGCAATAGATCGATGGCTAATTTCATTCTTCTCTTTAGTTCTTAATTCAGCCAATGTTTTGTTATAATTTTTAGGAATGAAAACTGGATCATAACCAAAACCATATCTACCCTTAACTTGTTCTGAAATTTTTCCATCAATTTTGCCATTAAATATTACGTTTTGATTACCTTTCATTGTTAGACTTATTGAAGTTTTAAAGTAAGCATTTTGTTTATTATTTTTTTTAGTACTTTTAATAATACTTTTAAAACAAGCCTCATTACTTTTGAAATTATTTAAAAATCTTTTTGAAAGAACGCCTGGTTTCCATTTTAAGCTTTCAATACAAATTCCAGAATCATCGGCAAAACAGGAAATCCCAGTTTTAAGAAATCCATAGTCTGATTTAATTTTTGCATTTTCTTCAAAAGTTCGGCCACTTTCTTCTGGCTCTTCACTTATGTTTAGGTCAATTAATGAAAGAAGTTCCAAATTAAAATTGTTAAAAATTTTTTTTATTTCAATTATTTTATTTTTATTATTTGAAAAAAAAAATAACCGTCTCAATTTATTTCAAAGCCTCTTTTTGTTTAGAAATTATCTCTTTAACCCCAACTTTTGCAAGTGAAAACATTTCTGTAAACTGGGTGTCATTGAAAAAAAATTCTTCACCAGTAACTTGAATTTCAGATATTTCATCCGAATCACAAATTACAAAATTTGCATCTACTTGAGCTTCGGAGTCTTCCCTATAATCTAAATCTAATAATGCTTTATTTTCGACTATTCCAGTTGATACTGCCCCTATAAAGTTTTTGATAATTGGTTTTTGGAGATTATAATTATTCTTCAACTTGTCTATTGCAAGATATAAAGAAATAAAACCACCACTAATTGAGGCAGTTCTTGTTCCTCCATCTGCCTGAATAACATCACAGTCTATTTTTATTTGACGCTCTCCTAGGTTTGAAAGATCAACAATAGATCTTAAGCTTCGCCCAATTAACCTTTGTATTTCTTGTGTTCTGCCTGACTGCTTTCCTTTTGCAGCCTCTCTATCCATTCTTGTGTTTGTTGATCTTGGTAACATCCCATATTCTGCTGTAACCCAACCTTTGCCCGTATTCTTTAACCAGTGGGGAACTTTTTCGTCAATTGTTGCAAGACAAAGTACATGTGTATTTCCAAATTTTACTAAGCATGAACCATCTGCATGAATATTTACGTTTTTCTCAAATGAAATCTCACGCATTTGATTGAAGGACCTATCTTTTCTCATATAAATTTAATAATAGTAGATAAAAATTATTTTTAAATAAAATTCTTATGTCTGATAATGTATATGCACAAATTAATGATAGATCGAAATTAATTTTCAAAAAATTAGTTGAGTCATATCTTAAAACTGGATCTCCCGCAGGATCAGAAACAATTATGAAGATGGGGGGATTAAATCTTTCCTCAGCATCAATTAGATCTATTTTATCAAATTTGCAAAAAGAAGGGCTTTTGTATGCCCCTCACAGATCAGCTGGAAGAATGCCCACCGAGAAGGGTATGAGGTTTTTTGTCGATGGACTTTTAGAGTTTGGAAGAATTTCAAAAATAGATAAAGAAAATATTAAACAACAATGTTTAACAAAAGGAAAATCTTATGAAGAAGTGCTTGATGTTGCTTCTAAAGCTATTTCAGGCTTATCAAGTTATGCAGGAATAGTTATTGCACCAAAATTTCAAAAAAACATAAAGCACGTTGAGTTTATTAGATTAAATAGTAGTCAATTAATGCTTATTCTTGCTTATGAGAATGGAGAAGTAGAAAATCGCATCATTGAAGATAGTGGAAAATATAATAGTTCTTTACTGATTCAAGCTTCCAATTATCTTACATCAAAGTTTACCAATAAAAATATTTCACAAATTAAAAGACTAATTCAATCTGAAATAAAAAATTCACAAAATGAGTTAGAGTCAATTTCTTCAAGATTAATTCAACAAGGCATTATTGAAACTCAGCCTAATAGCAAAAATCCTTATATTTTTTTACATGGCCAATCAAATTTATTAAAAGATGAAATTGTTTTGAAAGATCTAGACCAAATTCGAAATCTTTTTGATGAAATTGAGAAAAAATCAAGTTTTGTAGATATATTAGAAACTGCAGGAAAGGCAAAAGGGGTTCAAATTTTTATTGGATCTAAAAATTTTTTATTTAAACACTCTGGTCTTTCTATGGTAATGGCCCCATATAAAAATAATGAACAAGAAATTATTGGAGCTATAGGTGTAGTTGGGCCAACAAGACTAAACTACTCCAAAATAGTTCCTCTTGTTGATTATACATCTAAAATTATTGGAAAGGTGATCGATTAATGGTTGAGAAAAAAGAAGAAGATAACCAACAAGAAGAAATAAAAGAACCTGATTCTGAAAATATTAAAAACGATGAAAATAATAATGATGCTCAAGAAAACACAGATACAGAAGAGACAAGTGAAGACGAAAATACAGAAGAAGACAGCTTAGAAAAGGAAATTGAAACACTAAAAGAAGAAAAAATTCGATTACTCGCTGAAATGGAAAATCTTAGAAAAAGATTTGAAAGAGAAAAAGTTGAAACAATAAAGTTTGGTAGCATAAATTTAGCAAGAGACATTCTATCCCCAGGAGATAATTTAGAAAGAGCATTGGATGCTTTACCAGAAGATGAAAATCATCCAGAAAGCATAAAAAATCTTATCGATGGCTTAAAAATGGTGCTTAAAGAATACAAAAGTACCCTTGAAAAACATGGAGTCAAAAAAATTGAAACTTTAAATCAAAAATTTGACCATAACTTTCATCAAGCAATGATGGAGGTTGAAAATAATGAAGTTGAAGAAGGAACGGTAGTACAAGAAGTCCAATCTGGCTATACAATGCATGACCGATTGCTAAGAGCAGCAATGGTTGGAGTTTCCAAAAAACCAGTCGCTAAAACAGAAGAACCTACAGAAGAAAAAGAAGAAGACAATCCTGAAAATGAAAGTAAAGAAAAGTCATAAAAAGCCCTAAATTAGTTGTTTTTTTTAATATAAATCAGGAACATCCTTGTATTTTAAAACTTTTTTCCCATATCTAATGTAGTCAATGTCGATTGGCTAATAATTAAGTAAAGAGGACAAAAAATATGGCAAAAGTTATTGGTATTGATTTAGGTACTACAAACTCCTGCGTAGCAGTAATGGACGGTAAGGAAGCAAAAGTAATTGAAAACTCTGAGGGCGGAAGAACAACACCCTCAATGGTAGCATTCAGTGACACAAAAGAAAAACTTGTTGGACAATCAGCTAAAAGACAAGCTGTAACCAATTCTGAAAATACATTATTTGCCATAAAAAGATTAATCGGAAGAACATTTGAGGATGAAGCTGTTAAGTCTGACAGTGGATTAGTACCTTATAAAATCGTAAAAGGCGACAACGGTGATGCTTGGGTAGAAGCACGTGGAGACAAGTATAGTCCAAGTCAAATTAGTGCATTTATTTTACAAAAAATGAAAGAGACCGCAGAGTCTTATTTAGGAGACACTGTTACACAAGCAGTTATAACAGTTCCTGCATATTTTAATGATGCTCAAAGACAAGCAACAAAAGATGCTGGAAAAATAGCTGGACTAGAAGTCTTAAGAATTATTAACGAGCCTACTGCTGCAGCGTTAGCATATGGTTTAGATAAAAAGAAAACAGGTACAGTTGCTGTTTACGATCTTGGTGGAGGCACATTCGATATTTCTATTTTAGAAATAGGTGACGGTGTTTTTGAAGTTAAATCAACAAATGGTGATACGCATCTTGGTGGTGAAGATTTTGATCTTAAAATTATTGATTATCTTGCTGACGAATTCAAAAAAGATAATGGTATTGATTTACGATCAGATAAACTTGCCCTTCAACGTTTAAAAGAGGCTGCTGAGAAAGCAAAAATTGAATTATCAAGTTCAACTGAAACAGAAGTTAACTTGCCATTCATAACAGCTGATCAATCTGGTCCTAAACATTTAACGATTAAATTATCCAGAGCAAAACTTGAAGCTATTGTAGGTGAACTTTTAAACCAAAGTTTAAAACCTTGCGAAATGGCACTTAAAGATGCCGGTTTACAAGCTGCTGAAATCGATGATGTTATTTTAGTTGGTGGCATGACAAGAATGCCTAAAGTAACTGAGATAGTAAAAAACTTCTTTGGTAAAGAGCCTAATAAAGGTGTTAACCCAGATGAAGTTGTTGCCTCTGGTGCTGCAATTCAAGCAGGAGTATTACAAGGTGATGTCAAAGATGTACTACTACTTGATGTTACACCTTTATCACTTGGTATTGAAACTCTTGGCGGTGTATTTACAAAACTTATTGATAAAAACACAACCATTCCAACAAAGAAGAGCCAGGTATTTTCTACAGCTGAAGATAATCAGAGTGCAGTAACTATTAGAGTTTTTCAAGGTGAAAGAGAGATGGCTGCTGATAACAAATTACTAGGTCAGTTTGATCTAGTGGGTATTCCACCTGCCGCAAGAGGAATGCCTCAAATTGAAGTAACTTTTGATATCGATGCAAATGGTATTGTAAACGTTTCGGCTAAAGACAAATCGACTGGTAAAGAACAACAAATCAAGATCCAGGCTTCTGGCGGATTATCAGATGAAGAAATTGAAAAAATGGTCAAAGAGGCAGAAGAAAATGCTGAAGCTGACAAAAAGAAAAGAGAAGCTGTTGATACTAGAAACCATGCTGATAGTTTAATTAATGAAACTGAAAAAAATTTGAAAGAGCACGGAGATAAAATTCCTGAAGCTGATAGAAATAAAATCACAGAGGATATTGAAGAGCTTAAGAAAGTAAAAGACGGTGAGGATTTAGAAGCTATTAAATCTAAAACTGAAGCACTTGTTCAGTCATCTCTTAAAATGGGTGAAGCCATTTATAAACAAAACCCTCAAGGTGCTGGACCTCAACCTGACCCATCTGGTGCTGAACCATCAGCTGATAATACAAAAGATGAAAAGGTTGTAGACGCAGAATTTGAAGAAGTAGACGAAGATAAAAAAGATTAACGCTCCATAATTTTTATAAGGAGGAGATGTGGCTGATAAAGATTTCTATGAGATACTAGGTGTTCAACGAAATGCCAGTGAAGATGAAATAAAAAAAGCTTATAGAAAACAGGCCATGAAATATCATCCTGATCGTAACAAGGATGACAAAACAGCTGAAAGAAAATTCAAAGAAGCAGCTGCTGCTTACGAAGTTCTAAAAGATTCAGAAAAAAGATCAGCTTATGATCAATATGGGCATGACGCTTTCAAACAAGGTGGAATGGGTGGAGCTCAAGGCTTTGGAGATTTTGCAGGCGGCTTTTCTGATATCTTTGAAGAGTTCTTTGGTGGGGGGTTTGGAGGACAATCATCAAGAAGACGAGGACCTCAAAGGGGAAGTGATCTTCGTTATAATATGTCCGTTTCACTATTCGAAGCTTTCACTGGAAAGAAACCACAAATAAGAATACCTACATACGTTGGCTGTGATGCTTGTGCAGCAACTGGATCTGCAGATAAATCTGGACCAAGTACTTGTTCTACTTGTGGTGGTGCAGGAAAAGTTCGATCTCAACAAGGGTTCTTTTCAATTGAAAGACCATGCCCTACATGTGGCGGAGAAGGTTCAAGTATAAAAAATCCATGCCTTAAATGTTCTGGAACAGGGAATATAAAAAAACAAAAAACAATTTCTGTTACTATTCCAGCTGGTGTTGATACAGGCACAAGAATTCGAATAGCTGGTGAAGGAGAGCCTGGAGAAAGAGGTGCGGGAAACGGGGATCTATATATTTTTGTTGAAGTTCAAAAGGATAAACTTTTTGAAAGAGAAGAAGAAAATCTTTTTTGCGAAATACCAATCTCCATAACAACGGCTATTCTTGGCGGTGAAATAGAAGTGCCAACAATAGAAGGAAAAAAAGCCAGACTTAATATTCCAGCTGGAACTCAATCAGAGACTCAATTTAGACTACGCGGCAAAGGAATGAGTATACTTCGACAAAGCAGACGCGGAGATATGTATGTGCAAGCAAATGTTGAAATACCAGTCAATCTAAATAGCAAACAAAAAGATATTTTGAGAGAGTTCGAAAATGAAGGAGGAACCTCAAAAAAACACAGTCCAAAATCACAAGGTTTTTTCTCAAAATTAAAAGAAGTCTGGGAAGATTTAACTTAATTTCTTTTCAACTTACAATCACCAAAGTATAAGAAGTTTTTATGGCAAAAATTAAAATAGCAGTTGCAGGTTGTCTTGGCCGAATGGGTCAGGAAATATCGAAACAAATTTTACAAAATAAAAATTTAGAATTTGTCGGTGGCTTTGAACACAAAAAACATAAAGATATAAACAAGCCGTTAAACAAAGTTTCAAGTATAAATTCTTCAAAATTAGTTACAGCTAATGCAGCTCAGTTAATCAAAGAAGCAAATGTTATAATTGATTTTACAACACCTGAGTCTACGTTAGATAATCTTAAAATTGCCTCTGCAAATAAAACAGCAGTTGTTATCGGTACAACTGGAATGACAGACGCACAAAAGAAGAAAGTAAAAAGTTATTCTAAAAAACTACCTATACTCATGTCTTCTAACATGAGCTTGGGTGTTAACTTACTATTTAATTTAGTACAACAAACAGCATCAGCTTTAAAAGATACTGATTATGATATTGAAATTGCTGAGACTCATCACAAACATAAAAAAGATGCCCCTTCAGGAACTGCTTTATCACTGGGTGAGTATGCTGCTGAAGGTAGAAAAACTAAATTAAATAAATCAAAAGTTTTAGATCGTACCAAAAAACTATCATCTAGAAAAAAAGGTGACATTGGCTTTTCTGTTACAAGAGGTGGTGAAATTGCAGGTGAACATACAGTAAGTTTTATTGGTACCAACGACAGAGTTGATCTAGTTCATAAAGCTAATAATCGATCAATTTTTGTAGATGGGGCCATTGAAGCAGCGATTTTTATTTCTAAACAGAAAACAGGTCTTTTCAATATGAATGATTTGTTATTTTAATAATAGCTTAATTGTCTTTTAATTCTTAAGTACAAACTTTCTTTTAAATCAGCATGCAAGAAAGTTGCAACTTCAGTTTCTTTATCTGATTCTCTAATTGATAACTTGGAAGTATTTTTAAATTTTGTAAAAAAAACTTTAGACCAATAAGTGCTGAATTTAGATGAATGTAAAAGTTTATCACCTTTATATTTCTTTATAGATATCTCTTTTTGATCAATATTAATTTCATCCTTAATATTTTTTTCTTTGAAATATAAACGGATTAAATAAAAAATTATCAGATATTCAAGTCCAAGAAATATAGATACAGGCCATGCACCTTGTATAATTAGAAAAACAGAAAACAATGAAATCCAACTTATGAAAATAATTCCTAAAACTAAAAAAACTGATTTAGAACAGCTTTGATAAGGTCTTATATTTTCATTTAATGAATTCATAATTTGACATTAATATAAAACAGTCTTTCTGATAAAGGGACATATGTACACAGATATTAAATCGATAATTTGCATTTTATTATCAATTTATAATTGCTTCCAAATCCTAAAAAATGGCTAAATTCCTTTGATCTCTTGCTAATTTAGTAAGGAACATATAGATGCATCCCCGAAAAAATATTAAGTAATAATCCTTATTTAATGGTGGCTTGATGAAAAAGATTGGTAAAATTTTAGCAGCAAACAGAAGTGAAATTGCTATTCGAATTTTTAGAGCTGCTGAAGAGAGTGGTATTAAAACAGCTGCTATTTATTCTAAAGAAGACCGTTTTGCTATTCACCGATTTAAAACGGATGAAAGTTATTTAGTAGGTGAAGGCAAAGGTCCAATTCAAGCATATTTGGACATAGACTCGATTATTAAAATTGCTAAAGATGCAAAGGTTGATGCTATCCATCCAGGTTACGGATTTTTATCTGAGAGTCCTGAACTGGCTGAGCAGTGTGAAAAAAATAACATAACATTTATTGGACCTAGTAAAGAAATACTTAAAAGATTTGGAAATAAAACTGAAGCTAAAAAAGTTGCGGAAGAAGCAAACGTAGGCACCGTTCCGTCTGTTCTTGTAACAAAAGAAAATTTAAAAAGTGTTGAAAAAGAAGTTGAGAAAATTGGTTACCCAGTAATTGTTAAAGCTAGTTGGGGTGGTGGCGGTCGAGGAATGCGTGTTGTTAGATCAAGCAATGAATTAATAGATCAAATAACAACTGCTCAAAGTGAGTCACTTAAAGCTTTTGGAAAAGATGAAGTATTTATAGAAAAATTTTTAGAAGATGCTGCGCACATTGAAGTTCAAATTTTAGGTGACAAACACGGAAATATCATTCATCTTTTTGAAAGAGATTGTTCTCTTCAAAGAAGACATCAAAAGATTATTGAAAGAGCACCTGCACATTTTCTTGAAAATAAAACTCGAGAAGAAATTTGTAACGCTGCTATTAAAATTGCAAAACAAGTTAAATACTTTGGCGCAGGGACTGTTGAATTTTTGTTTGATAAAAAATCTGGTGAATTTTATTTTATTGAAGTTAACCCAAGAATTCAGGTTGAACATACAGTAACAGAAGAAGTAACTGGCATTGATATTGTAAAAGCACAAATTAAAATTGCAGAAGGTGAAAAAATTGGAAGTCACCCAGCTCTTCCTAAACAAGAAGACATTCATCTAAATGGATTTGCTATTCAATGTAGAGTTACTACCGAAGATCCGCTTAATAATTTTATGCCAGATTATGGGAAGATAATGACTTACCGATCAGCCGCTGGTTTTGGAGTGAGGTTAGATGCAGCAAATGCCTCTTCGGGTTCAATCATCACACCGTATTATGATTCTTTACTAGTAAAAGTAACAACTTGGGCAAAGCATCAAGACGACTGTATTAAAAGAATGGATAGAGCTTTACGAGAATTTAGAATTAGAGGTGTTAAAACAAATTTAGTATTTCTTGAGTCTCTTATAAACAATAAAGATTTCCTTGAAGGAAATTACAATACTAATTTTGTGGATACTAAAAAAGAGCTCTATGCTTATAATCCGCAAAAAGATCGAGCATCAAAAATTGTATCTTATCTTGGAAATATAATTGTCAATGGACACAACGATATATCTGGAAGAGTCAGTAATAATTCGACTGTAGAAGTTCAAATTCCTATTTCAAACACTAAAAGCGAAAAAAATAATTATGTAAACGATTTACAAACTTTAGGTCCAGAAAAATTTGCAAAAAAAATAAAAGAAACACCATACACCTTAATTACTGACACAACGATGCGTGATGCACACCAATCGCTTCTTGCTACAAGAATGAGAACAGATGATCTTATCAACATTGCTGAATATTATAGTGAAAATCTAAGCAACTTGTTCTCATTAGAATGTTGGGGTGGTGCAACCTTCGATACATCGATGCGTTTTTTAAAAGAGGATCCTTGGGATAGACTAGCAAGATTAAACAAAAGGGCGCCTAACCTTCTTAAACAAATGCTCTTTAGAGGATCTAATGCTGTTGGATATAAAAATTATCCAGATAACGTTGTTAAACATTTTATTCAACAATCAGCAGAAGCTGGAATTGATGTATTCCGAGTTTTTGACTCATTAAATCTAATTGATAATATGCGTGTTGCAATTGATGAAGTACGCAATCAAAATAAAATTTGTGAAGGAACTATCTGTTATACAAATGATGTAACTGATCAAAATGAGAAAAAATATACATTAAAATATTATATTGATCTTGTAAAAGATTTAGAGAAAGCAGGAGCACATATTATCGCTATTAAAGATATGGCGGGATTAGCAAAACCTAATGCTATAAAAAAATTAGTTAAAGAAATCAAACAAACAACTGATCTTCCAATTCATTTTCATACTCACGATACATCTGGTACTTCATCAGCTTCAGTTCTAGCTGCTATAGAAGAAAAGGTAGATATCGTTGATCTTGCAATTGACTCGATGAGTGGTTTAACTTCACAACCTGCACTTGGATCAATCGTATCTATAATGAAACAAAATCATCAAGACCCAAAACTTGATGAAGAGGCTATAAGAACACTATCTTTATATTGGGAACAAGTTCGTCAAAATTATCATGCATTTGAAACCGATTTCAAAGGTGGTAGTTCTGATGTGTATCTTCACCAAATGCCTGGAGGTCAGTTTACAAATTTAAAAGAACAAGCGAGATCATTGGGAATTACAACTGATAAGTGGGGAATGGTTGCTAATAAATATGCAGAGGTAAACCAACTTTTTGGTGATATTGTGAAGGTAACACCTTCTTCAAAAATTGTAGGCGATATGGCGCTTTATATGATTGCTAATGATTTATCTAAAGAAGATGTGTTAGACCCAAAAAAAGAAATTTCTTTTCCTGCTTCAGTTATCGAATTTTTTAAAGGGGAGATTGGTATACCTCAAGGAGGCTTTCCAAAAGAACTACAAAAAAAAGTTCTTGGTGATACTAAACCTTTAACAAAAAGACCTGGGGAAATTTTAGAATCAATTGATTTAGATAAAGAAGCCAAAAATTTAGAAGATGAAATAGGGATGAAAATTAATCAAACACATCTAGCTTCTTACTTAATGTATCCAAAAGTTTTTAAAGATTATGTTGATCACTTTAAGGAGTTTAGTGATACATCAATTCTTTCAACAGAATTATTTTTTTATGGTCCTCAACAAGATAAAGAATACACAATAGAAATTGATAAAGGAAAAAACCTTATCTTAAGATATTTAGCGAAAAGCGAAGTTAATAGTAATGGAAAGTGCTCCGTGTTTTTTGAAATTAACGGACAACCAAGAACAATAGATATAGAAAATAAAGAATTTTCAAAAAATATAACACAAAGAGCTAAAGCAGATGATAATAATTTGGATCATGTTGGATCTCCTTTGCCAGGCCAAGTTGCTAAAATATTTGTTCAATCAGGCAGTAAGGTGATTAAAGGTGATAAGTTACTTGTAATCGAAGCTATGAAAATGGAAACTACAATAAATGCTGATAAAAGTGGAACCATCAAATCAATTAATGTTGCATCTGGTGATAATGTGGAGACCAAAGATTTGCTTGTTGAAATTAGCTAGTAAAGTCGTATTCTTTATAACATTCTTCTATCGAGTTCTTTGTATTTATAAGTTCTCCCAAAGAGTCTCGAAATTCAAAATATTCTACCCTCTTAATATTTGAATTTATATTAAAGAAAATAAATAATCTGCATGAGCTACTATCATATCGCATCATATGCACTGAGCCATCAGATCGTGCTAAATTAGGCTGTCCTAGTTTTTGTTTTATCTCAGCAAGTTGTTTTCCCATGAAATTTATTTCTGAGATTTTTTGTTGCTCCTTAACTATAGTTTTTTCCTCTTCTTTTTCTTCAGTGATAATTTGTTGTTCTTCAACAATAGTTTTATCTTCAATAATTTCTGGCTCTTTTTTTGTAATAGTTTCCTCAACTTTGTCTTTTACAACCACCCCAACTTTAACAACTTCTCTTCCAACTTCAATAGTCGTACAGCTAGATAAAAACACTAATGTTAAAAAATAAATTGATAACCGCATTGCTCTTAGTGGCATTTCTATATATGTAATCGCATATGATTACAGTAATTAAATCACCATTCGTTCAATACAAACTAACAATTTTACGAAATAAAAAAACATCAAATACTGTTTTTAGACAAACTATGAATGAAATAAGCTACCTCATTGCTTCTGATGTTCTTCAATACGTTCCCTTTAAAAAACAAACAATTGAAACACCTCTAAAAAAAATGAGTGGTACAGTCTTGGGTCAATCCATAATTTTGGTCCCAATTTTACGTGCCGGTTTAGGGTTACTTGAGGGGTTTGCTAAATTTTTACCGGAAGCTGAAAAAGGTCACATAGGTTTATACCGCGACGAACAAACTTATGAACCTGTAGAATACCTCTTTAAACTTCCAAGAGTTAAAAATAAAAAAGTGTTAATTCTAGATCCAATGTTGGCGACAGGTAATTCTTCAATTGCTGCAATAAATTTAATAAAAAACAAAGGCGTTAATATTAAAGATATATTTTTAGTGTCTTTGCTAGCTGCTCCTGAGGGTATTAAAAATATTCAAAAAAAGCAAAAAGGCATTCATATATTCACTTGCAACATTGATGCTAAATTGAATAAAAATAAGTTCATTGTACCGGGCTTAGGTGACGCAGGCGATAGGTATATGGGTACTTGAAGTTATCCATAAAAAATCCTATTATTTACCCATAATCTCATTTTTTAATGCATTTTTTTATCAAGAAAATGTTATCAATGGGATATCTATAATTCATATTTAAGGGGGATTTTTGGTATGAAGAAAATTTTAAGTATTTTTTCAGTTTCTTTCGCTCTTGTCTTCTCTTCAAGTGCGTTCGCAAACACGATAGGAGTTGTTTATGACTCTGGTGGAAAATTTGACAAATCATTTAACGAGTTAGCATTCAATACAGCTGAGAGAGTTGTTAATGAACTTGGCTGGGGTATGATTGAGTTTGAATCTGCAAACGACAATCAGATAGAGCAGGGTATGCGTAAGATTGCTGATAGAGGAGCAACAATGATCGTAGGAATGGGATTTGCTCAAGCTGATGCAGTTGCAGCAGTTTCAGCTGATTACCCAGATATAAAATTTGTTGCAGTTGATGTTTGTTGGTTAGACGATCCAAATAATAATATTTATCAAGCTTGCTATAAAGAACATGAAGGTTCATTCTTAGTTGGAATGATGGCTGCTATGGCTTCTAAAAGTGGAACAATAGGTTTCGTTGGTGGAATGGATATTCCTCTGATTAGAAAATTCCAAGGTGGTTATGAGCAAGGTGCACAATATGTAAATCCAGATATAACTGTTTTAGCTAATATGACTGGAACTACAAACGAAGCATGGAATAACCCAACAAAAGGTGCAGAATTAACAAAAGCTCAAATTGATGGTGGTGCTGATGTTGTATACCAAGCTGCTGGTGGAACAGGTATTGGTGTTCTTCAAGCTGCGGCTGATGCCGGCATTATGGGTATTGGAGTTGACTCTAATCAAAACTGGATGCACCCAGGTAACATGTTAACATCAATGTTGAAGAGATTAGATCTAACAATTTTTGAACAAGCTAAAAATGTTGAATCAGGCAGATTTGAATCTGGCATAAACATTCTTGGTCTTTCAGAAGGAATGGTTGGTTATGCAACTGAAGATGGAATGGTAACATCTGAAATGGCTGCTGCCGCAGATGCTGCTGCTGCTGACATCGCGAGCGGTGCTCTAGTTGTTGCTGACTGGTCGCAAGAGTAGATACTAAAATAAATATTTGGTGAGACCAAAGATTAATAAATAATTTATGGTCTCACCTATCTTAGAATTAACGGATATAAATAAATCATTTGGTCATGTTCAGGCCAACAAAAATATTAATCTCAAAATAAATAAAGGAACAATTCACGGCATAATTGGAGAAAACGGAGCAGGCAAATCTACTTTGATGAGTATAGTCTTTGGTCTTTATCAGGCTAACTCAGGCTCAATTAAAATTAATGGAAAAGAAATTAACTTAAGATCACCAAGAGATTCAATAATAAACGGCATTGGAATGGTTCACCAACATTTTATGTTGGTAGAAAATTTTACTGTACTCGAAAATATAATTCTTGGTTTTGAAGGTGAAACAGTATTTGGAGAAAAATTACAAAAAGCAAAAGAAGATTTAGAAAAATTATGTAAAACATATAATTTTAATATTGATCTTGATGCCACTATTTCAGATTTATCTGTAGGTTTTCGTCAAAGAGTGGAAATATTAAAATCTCTATACAGAGGAGCAGAAATTTTAATTCTTGATGAGCCAACAGGAGTTCTTACACCTCAAGAAGTAGATGAGTTATTTAAAATTCTACGATCATTAAAAGATGAAGGCAAAACCATAGTATTAATTACGCATAAATTAATTGAAATAATGGATTTAACAAGCGAAGTATCAGTGATGCGTCAAGGCGAAATGGTTGGGCATACAAAAACTGAAGATACAAGCAAAGAACAACTAGCCGAAATGATGGTAGGAAGAAGCGTCTTACTTAGAGTTGATAAAAAAGAAATAAAAAAAGGGGAAACCATTTTCAAAGTTAATAATCTTTCAGTCAAAGATGATCTAGATGTAACGCGTGTAAAAGATGTAAACTTAGAAATATGTTCTGGAGAAATTCTGGGTATTGCTGGTGTAACTGGTAATGGACAAACTGAATTATTAGAAGCACTTTCTGGGATTAGAAAAGTAGAGTCTGGAAACATTGAATTATTTGGTGAAAAAATTTCTGATCAGAATAATTTCTTAAACCCAAGAATGCTTAAAGAAAAAGGTTTAGCACATGTACCTGAAGACAGGCAAAGAATGGGTTTAATAAGTGATTTCAAGGCTCATGAAAATTTAATTTTTGGTTATCATGATCAAGAGCCATATTCAAAATCTGCAATTTTGAACAATAAAGAAATTACTGAATATTCAAATAAGGTTATGCAAGAATATGATGTCAGACCTAATTCTCCAAACTTAATAACATCTAATTTTTCAGGAGGTAATCAACAAAAAATTATTTTGAGTAGAGAGCTTAATGAAAATCCAAAAGTTCTTTTAGTGGGGCAGCCAACAAGAGGTGTAGATATTGGAGCAATCGAGTTTATTCATCAACGTCTTATTGATATGAGAGATAAAGGTGCAGCAATACTATTAGCATCAGTTGAGTTAGATGAAATCCTATCCTTATCTGACAGAATAATCGTGATGTTTGATGGAAAAATTGTTGGAGAAAAGGAAAATAAAAATGTTACTGATCGTGAACTAGGATTGCTAATGGCTGGTGTTGCATAATGAGTAATATTGTAGTCGATAAATCAAAAGTTCCATGGTGGGTCTCTAATGTTATTGTTCCATTAGTAAACTTAACATTAGCGTTATTAGTTTCAGGACTTTTTGTTTTTATTGCAGGTGAAAATCCAATAGAGGCTGTTAAGTTAATTATTTATGGATCATTTGGTTACATCCAAGGATTTGCTTATACACTTTATTACACAACAAATTTTATTTTTACTGGACTAGCTTTTGCTGTAGCCTTTCATTGTAGATTATTTAATATTGGAGGAGAAGGTCAAGCATACATAGGCGGCCTAGGTGTTTTTTTAGTAGCAATAAATTTAAGTTTTCTCCCTGTTCCAATCGTTTGGCTTTTAGCAATCTTTGGTGCATTTTTATTTGGTGCAGCATGGGCTTACATACCTGCTTATCTTCAATCAAAAAGAGGAAGTCATGTTGTTATTACAACAATAATGTTTAATTTCATTGCTTCATCTTTAATGATTTTCTTACTTGTAGATGTGATTAGAGATACAAATCAAATGGCACCTCATACAGTAAAGCTGCCAGAAGAAATTTGGCTACCGAGCTTTGAGGCATTCTCTGGAATTCTTGGTGTAAAAATAAGATATTCACCTCTTAACCTGACTTTTTTATTAGCAATTGCATCATTATTCTTTGTTTGGTTTTTAGTTTGGAAAACTAAATGGGGTTATGAAATGCGAGCCGTAGGACACAATACTCAAGCAGCAATATATGCAGGTATATCACCACATAAAAATATTATCATCGCGATGTGTATTTCTGGAGGTTTAGCAGGTCTACTTGGCGTCAATGAAATTCTTGGTGTAAGCCATAAAATTCAAGCAGGTTTTCCAGCAGGATATGGATTTACAGGAATTGCAGTTGCACTAATGGGCAGAAATCATCCGATTGGTATTTTACCAGCAGCATTTTTATTTGGAATTTTATACCAAGGAGGTTCAGAAGTTACATTCGAAATGCCAAACATAACTAGATACATGTTTGTTGCTGTTCAAGGGTTAATAATATTATTTAGTGGTGCATTAGAAAATCTTTTCAGACCACAAATAGAAAGCTTTTTTGTTAGAAGACTCAATAGAGAGGTAAATGCGTAATGGAATTTTTATCTGATATTGCTTCTTTAATTAATTCTACTTTAAGAATATCTACACCTTTAGTTTTTGCAGCAATGGCTGGTATATTTGCTGAAAGATCTGGCGTAATAGATTTTAGCTTAGAAGGTAAAATGCTTATGGCCGCCTTTGTAGCAGCTGTTGGTTCTTATTATTTAGGTAACCCGTGGTTAGGTTTATTATTAGCTATAATTGTTTGTGTGTGTTTATCAATGTTACATGGATTTGCTTCGGTTACGCACAAAGGCGATCAAGTAGTATCATGTGTTGCTATAAATATTTTAATTATTGGATTAACAACTGCTTTAGCAGCTGCGTGGTTTGGGCAAGCAGGTCTAACACCAACATTAAATGAAGATCAGCGTTTTTTAGAAATTCATCTTCCTTTTGCTGACGCACTAAGAGACATTCCGGTTATTGGAACACTTTATAGTGATATATTAAGTGGTCATTATGTTTTTGTTTATTTAGCATATCTTTCTGTTCCACTAGTTTTTTGGATAGTATTTAAAACTAGCTTTGGTTTGCGTTTAAGAGCAGTTGGAGAAAATCCAAGTGCCGTTGATACTGCTGGAATCAATGTCTTTACTATGAGATATAAAGCGCTAGCAATCAACGGAGTCCTAATTGCTTTTGCTGGTGCTCATTTATCAACTGCTGTTAATGCAAATTTCTTCAGAGAAATGTCAGCGGGTAGAGGATACTTAGCTCTAGCAGCAATGATCTTTGGAAAGTGGCACCCAAAAACAGCTTTAATTGCTTGCTTACTCTTTGGATTTACAGATGCTCTTCAAATAAGACTTCAAGGTGTTGAGCTACCAGCAATTGGCGAGATACCTGTTCAATTAATACAAGCACTTCCATACATACTAACAGTAGTATTGCTTGCTGGTTTTGTTGGAAAAGCAATTGCGCCTAATGCTATTGGACAACCCTACATAAAAGAGAGATAATTAAATATTTATTTAAAAAAAATTCCTATATAAATTACTGATACTAGGAGAAAATATGTCAATACTAGAAAAATACATGAAAGTATTTAATGAAAAAGATGAAGCAGGAATGAACGAAATTATCCATGATGATTTCAAATTTACAATGCATTCTAGTGGTAATGTTTTATCAAAGTCTGACGTTATAGGCTGGGCTATGAGTGACGACATTAATGATGATAAGTCTAGAATTGTATATGAAAATGACGAGATTGGGATTTATCACTCTTTCGTTACTTTTAAAGATGGCAACACCCAAGCTGTGATGGCAGTATACAAATATAAAGATGGCAAAATAATTTCACTAGAAACTGGTGCAACCAATATGCCAAAATAAAAAAAGTGGAACTCTAAGTTCCACTTTTAAATTAATTTAAATTATTTTATTATTCTAAATCGAAACGATCGGCGTTCATCACTTTGTTCCAAGCTTTGATGAAGTCTTTTTTCATTTTTTCTTCACTATCATCACTTGCATAAAGCTCTGCTATCGCTCTTAATTGAGAATTGGATCCAAAAACAAGATCTACTCTAGATGCAGTTCTTACTTTTTCTCCTGTAATTTTATCTGTAGCTTCATATGAATTACTCCCAGTTGGTTTCCAACTAACACCCATATCTAAGAGCTTATCAAAAAAATCATTTGTTAACTTACCTTTTGTATCAACAAATAATCCTCTTTGATCTGAACTAATACCCATAGATCTCATACCACCGACAAGTACCGTCATTTCAGGAGCAGTTAGCCCTAATAGTTGTGCCTTATCCAACATTAATTCCTCAGCAGTTACATCATAATTCATTTTTAAATAATTACGAAAAGCATCTGCTTCTGGCTCTAAAACTGCAAATGAATCAATATCAGTTTTATCTTGAGTGGTATCACCTCTACCTGGAGTAAAAGGCACTTCCATTCCAGTTGCTTGTTCCACACCCACATTACCAGCAAGGACAATTACATCAGCTACTGAAGCCCCTGTCTCTTTTGCAATAGGCTCAAGAATACCAAGAACTTTTTTTAATTGCTCTGGTTTATTAACTTCCCAATCTTTTTGAGGAGATAGTCTAATCCTTGCTCCATTAGCCCCACCTCTCATATCTGAACCTCTAAATGTAGAAGCGCTTGCCCAAGCAGTTTCAACCATTTCTTGAGTTGTTAAACCACTACTTAAAATTTTAGCTTTTACTTTTTCAACATCATAGTTTGAATGACCTTGAGGCACAGGGTCTTGCCAAATCAATTCTTCTTCTGGAACTTCTGGTCCCATATATCTAGTTTTTGGACCCATATCTCGATGTAGAAGTTTAAACCAAGCTCTAGCAAATTGATCAGCAAAATATTCTGGGTCTTTGTGAAATTTTTCTGATACTTTTCTGTATTCAGGATCTTCACGCATTGCCATATCTGCTGTTGTCATCATTGTAGGAACTTTTACTGATGGATCATCAACTTGAGGAGCCATGTGTTCCTCTTTTTGATCAATCGCATGCCAGATTTGAGCACCTGCTGGACTTTTAACGAGCTTCCATTCGTAACCAAGAAGCATATCAAAGTATCCATTATCCCACTGAGTTGGATTAGGTGTCCATGGACCTTCTATACCACTTGTTGTGGTATCACGACCAACACCTGAACCGTGTAAGTTATTCCATCCTAAACCCATTTGTTCTAAAGGAGCACCTTCTGGTTCTGCTCCTACTAAAGCAGGATCACCAGCACCATGTGCTTTACCAAAAGTATGTCCACCTGCAGTTAGTGCTACAGTTTCAGTATCGTTCATTGCCATTCTTGCAAAAGTATCTCTAATATCTTTTGCACTAGCAAGCGGATCAGCTTTTCCATCTGGTCCTTCAGGATTTACGTAAATTAATCCCATTTGCACTGCTGCAAGTGGATTATCTAAAATTCTATCACCAGTATACCTTTTATTTTGTAGCCATTCTTCTTCTACACCCCAGTAAATATCTTCTTCTGGTGCCCATATGTCAGGACGTCCACCACTAAATCCAAAAGTTTTGCCCCCCATAGACTCAATTGCAACGTTACCTGTTAAAATAAATAAATCAGCCCAACTAATTTTATTTCCATATTTTTTCTTTATTGGCCAAAGAAGTCTTCTTGCTTTATCTAAGTTACCATTATCCGGCCAACTGTTTAACGGGGCAAAACGTTGAGCTCCAGTTCCACCACCACCACGGCCATCACCAGTTCTATAAGTTCCAGCAGCATGCCATGTCATACGAATAAAGAAACCACCATAATGACCATAATCAGCTGGCCACCAATCTTGAGAATCAGTCATCAGATTATGGAGGTCTTTTTTTAATGCAGCATAATCTAATTTTTTGAACTCTTCTCGATAGTTAAATCCAGCTTCCATTGGATCTGATTTACGATCATGTTGATGAAGTATGTTTAAGTTAAGTTGATTTGGCCACCATTCGCGGTTTGATGTACCTTCTCCCATATTTTTTGTAATTGCTCCGTGCATTACAGGGCATTTACTTTCTGCATCCATTTAGAACCTCCGTTATTTAATACTAATATATAAAGAATTTAAATTAAAGAAAAGTGAAAACTATAACTCAATTTTGAAATTTTCAGGTCGCCACGTCGCAGGTGCAAGTTCAAAATCATCAAAATCAAAAGCAGGTGCGACAGTGCATCCAATTAAACTGAAAGCACCAGAGGATCTCATCGCAAACCATGTGTTTGCTTTTACGGTGTAAATATAATTTTGATCTGACCCCAAAGAAAATACTTCATAATTAACTCCGTCATTTGATGTGAAAACTTCTAGAGGATCTCCTGAATAAAAATGTAATATTTCATTTTTAGTTAATCGATGCCAATGTGATTTTTCATTCTTTTTTAATAAGTAATAAATTTGACTAACATTTTCATTCTTAAAATTTTCAACATAATGCCCTCCTTCAGGATGACTAATCATATTGAGTTTTTTTATTAAATTATCTGCTTCCACTTAGATTAAATGACCAAGTTTACTTTTCTTAGTTGAGATATATTTTTCATTATATCTATTTGTGTCTGAGGAAATAGGAACTCTTTGATTTACTTTGATACCCATATCTTCAAGTGCTTTTATTTTTTTTGGATTATTAGTCATCAAATCTAATTTTTTGATTGCTAAATATTTAACCATTCCAGCAATATTTTCATATGTTCTTTCATCATCTTTGAACCCTAATTGATGATTAGCTTCAACGGTATCTAGTCCTTTGTCTTGTAAACTATATGCTTTAATTTTATTTGAGAGACCAATGCCTCTTCCTTCTTGTTGAAGATAAAAAATAACTCCTCTGCCATTTCTAGCAATTTGTTTTAATGATTCAGTTAGTTGAAATCTACAATCACACCTCATACTAAAAAAAGATTCTCCTGTAATACATTGCGAATGAATTCTTGATAAAACTGGTTCATCAGTAAGCAAGTCACCCATACATATTGCTAAATGATCCTTAGATTCATTTTCATCTGTAAAGGCATGAACAGTGAACTCTCCAATATCTGTTGGAAGTTTGCTAGTTTCAATAAACTTTAATTTGTCTGACATTATAGTTTAGTAGGATTTGGGGCACCTTTGTATACTTCTTCAGGATCAAAAACTTTTTCTTTCTCTTCAAATTTAAGAACAACTTTAGAGCTAGAATTATCCAAAGGAATACTTCTATAAAAACATGATCTATATCCTACATGACAGCTAGCACCACCTTTGACATCAACCCTTAACCAAACACAATCTTGATCATCATCAATTCTTATTTCTTTTATCTTCTGCGTTAATCCACTTGTTTTACCCTTATGCCAAAGTGTATTTCTACTTCTAGAAAAATAAACAGCTTCGCCCAAACTTATAGTTTTTTTAAAAGCTTCTTCATTCATATAACCTTGCATAAGTAGTTCACCAGATGAAAAATCTGTTGTTACAACGGGTATTAGACCATTTGAATCAAATTTCGGAGCAAGCTCATTTGACTCTTCAACTTGTTCTATAGATTTTCTTTTTTCAAATTGAATGTTATTCATTTTTTAATTTTTCAGCAGCTTCTAATGCAAAGTAAGTCAGTATACCATTTGCCCCAGCTCTTTTAAAAGATAAAAGAGATTCCATTACAACTTTTTCATTAAGCCAACCTTTATTAATTGACTCTTTTATCATCGAATATTCACCAGATACTTGGTAGGCAAAAGTTGGAACTTTAAATTCTGATTTTATTCTAGAAATAATATCAAGATAAGGCATACCAGGTTTAACCATTACCATATCTGCACCTTCACTTATATCTAATCCAACTTCTCTAATAGCTTCATCACTGTTTGATGGATCCATTTGATATGTTAATTTACCATCTTTACCCAAATTAGAACCAGAACCTATAGCATCTCTAAAAGGTCCATAAAAACCTGAAGCATATTTTGCAGCATAAGAGAGAATAAGGGTATCTGCTAAATTGTTTGAATCTAATGCAGTTCTTATTCTTCCCACTCTTCCATCCATCATATCCGACGGGGCGATTACATCACAACCAGCATTTGCTTGGACTAGAGCCTGTTGTTCCAAAACCTCCAAAGTTTTATCATTATCTATTTTATCATTTATAACTAAACCATCATGCCCATGGTCCGTAAAAGGATCTAACGCAACATCACATACAATACCAATATTTGGAAAATCTTTTTTGATACTTTTAATTGATCTGCATACCAAGTTGTTTTCATCTACAGCTAAACTGCCCTTAGAATTTTTAAGATCACTTTCAATTTGTGGAAAAATTGCAATAGCAGGAATATTAAATGTAACCGCTTTCTCTACTTGATTTAAAAGTTTATCAATGGAGTATCTGCTAACACCAGGCATCGAATTAATAGGATCATCAACCTTATTTCCCTCGCATACAAATAGAGGTAAGATCAAATCATTAACACTAAGAGTATTTTCAGCAACTAAACGACGAGAAAATTCTTTCATTCTATTACGTCTAAGTCTTGTACTTGGAAACTTGCCTTGCATGTTATTCATTTTTTATTCTATTGGTGATTTTGCTTCTTTAGATAAGCTAGTAACAATATCATCTAATTTAAAGGTCTTTGTTTCAGACGATCCTATTCTTCTAACCGACACTGTTTTATCTTGAGCTTCTTTTTTTCCAACAGCGATAATTGCTGGCACCTTACTATTACTGTGTTCACGTATTTTATAACCAATTTTTTCATTACGCGTATCTATTTCGGCTCTAATTCCTTTTGATACTAATGCTTTTTGTACCTTATATGCATACTCATCAGTATCTGATGTAATTGTAGCAACTACAGCTTGCAATGGTGAAAGCCAAAATGGAAGATGGCCAGCATAATGTTCAATTAGAATACCGGTGAATCTCTCTAAGGAACCAAATAGAGCTCTATGCAACATAACAGGTATTTTTTTATTTCCATCTTCTCCAATATAAGTAGCGCCCAATCTTCCAGGTAAATTTAAATCTACTTGCAGTGTTCCGCATTGCCAGTCTCTGCCAATTGCATCACGTAAAACAAACTCTAATTTTGGACCGTAAAATGCACCTTCTCCTGGGTTGAGTGTGTACTCAAGACCTGTTGCTTCCATGGCTTGCATTAATGCAGCTTCAGCTTTATCCCAAATAGCATCATCTCCCACACGTTTTTCAGGACGATCAGAAAATTTAATTCTAACATTATCAAAACCAAAGTCTTTATAGATACTAAGTATCAAATCACATACCGTTTTACTCTCTTGTGTAATTTGATCTTCTGTACAAAATATATGTGCATCATCTTGTGTGAATGCTCTTACCCTCATTAATCCATGAAGAGCACCAGACGGTTCATAACGATGTACTTTTCCGAATTCAGATAATAGAAATGGTAAATCTCTATAACTTTTTAATCCTTGTTTAAAAATTTCTACAGCACCTGGGCAATTCATTGGTTTGATAGCATAAATTTTATCATCTTTAGCTTCAGTCCTAAACATCATGTCACTAAATTTATCCCAGTGACCAGACGTTTCCCATAGTGACTTATCCATCATGTCGGGTGTATTAGTTTCTACGTAACCTGCCTTGTCTTGTCTGTTTCGCATATAATTTATTAACGATTGGAATAATGTCCAACCCTTAGGATGCCAAAATACCGCTCCAGGAGCCTCTTCCTGAAAGTGAAATAAATCCATTTCTCTTCCCAGTTTTCGGTGATCTCTTTTTTCTGCTTCTTCAATTTGTAAAAGGTGTTGTTCAAGACCTTTTTCTGTTGCCCAGGCAGTTCCATAAATTCTTGTTAACATTGCATTAGATGAATCACCTCGCCAGTAAGCACCAGCAACTTTCATTAATTTAAATGCTTTACCAATTTGTTTTGTTGAAACCATATGAGGACCTCGGCACAAGTCTAACCAATCACCTTGTTTGTAAATACTAATTTCCTCATTATCAGGCAGATCATTAATTAGTTCAACTTTATAGTCTTCACCTTTGTCTTTAAAATATTTTATCGATTTCTCTTTAGACCACACTTCTCTTATGAAATTTTTATTTCTTTGAATGATATCGTGCATCTTCTTTTCAATTTTTGGAAGATCTGCAACAGTAAAAGGTTCATCTCTTGCAAAATCATAATAAAAACCATTTTCAATTGCTGGACCAATTGTAACTTGTGTTCCGGGGAATAATTCCTGGACAGCTTCTGCCATTACATGAGCACAATCATGTCGTATTAATTCAAGTGCTTCCTCGCTATCTCTTTTTAAAATCGATACAGATGCATCGCCATTAATAGGTAAACTAATATCTTTTATCTCATCATTAATTTTTATAGCAACTGATTCTTTGGCAAGAGATTTAGAAATTTGCGATGCCAATTCAAGACCATTGATGCCTTTATCAACTTCCTTTTTATTTCCATCTGGAAATGTAATTATTATCTTTTCACTCATCTAGATTTCCGCCAAATCGTTCCTTTATTAGTATCTTCTATTTCTATGCCTTTATCTTTTAATGTGTCCCTAATAGTATCTGCCAAATTAAAATTTTTACTGCGTCTAGCTTCATTACGTTCATTTATCAACCTTTCAATTTCTTCAGTATTTTCAGTATCTTTTTGATTATAGCCTAACCAATTTCCTGGATCATCTTCAAGAATACCTAATATTTTACCGGCAGAAAGAAGATTTTTTTTGATTTCTTTTTTTCTTTCATCAGATGCAGATGCAGCATCATTTGCTTCTTCATTAAGTTTTGCAATGACTTTAGGTGTATTTAAATCATCTAAAAATGATTCCATTATAGAATCAGAAGGTAAGTTAGAATCTATCTCAACTTCTGATAGCTCTAATAGAACTCTATAAAGTCGATCTATCATTTTGCTATTTTGTTCAATGATTTCTTCTGTCCAGTTTAATGGCTGTTTGTAATGAGCTGACAACAATGTTAATCGCAAAACCTCTCCCTTGTATTTTTTATTGAGATCATGAACGAGTCTAATATTGCCAATTGACTTTGACATTTTTTCTCCCTCAACATTAACAAACCCATTATGAAACCAATAAGTTGCAAAATCTTTAGGATCTTTATTTTTAGATATGGAACAAGTTTGTGCTATTTCATTTTCATGATGCGGAAACACCAAGTCAATACCACCGCTATGGATATCAAAAGGAAGGCCCAATGATTTTTCTGACATAACGGAGCACTCTAAATGCCATCCTGGTCTTCCAAATCCCCAAGGTGAATCCCAACCAGGTAAAGGTGAGGGAGATGGTTTCCATAAAATAAAATCTGCTGGATCTTTTTTGAACGGCGCTACTTCAACACGGCTTCCAGCTATTTGTTCATCTCTATTTCTTTTTGAAAGAATTCCATAATTATCAAAACTTGGTACATGAAATAAAACATGACCCTCTTTTTCATAAGCTTTATTTTCATCAATTAATTTTTTTATCAATTCGATCATTTCTTTAATATGATCAGTTGCCCTTGGTTGAATATCAGGAAGATTAACGCCAAGTGCACTCATGTCATTATTGTAAATCTCTGTATATTTATTTGTGATAACACTAATATCCTCACCTGTTTCTTTAGAAGCTTCTATAATCTTGTCATCAATATCAGTGATATTAGATACATAGGTCACTTGTTTAAATTGTGTTTTTAATACACGGACTAATAAATCATTTACAACTGCCATACGCGCATTACCTATGTGCGCAAAATTGTAAACAGTTGGACCGCAAGCATATATTCTTACATGATCTGGATTAACTGGTTCAAAAAATTCTTTTTTACCACTTAATGTGTTTTGTAACTGTAATGACATCAATATAATTTTTAATAATTAAGCTCTATTACCACGGGTTCGCCATGAACTAAAATGATTGCGGCTTTTTCAAATGATGGAGGACCTTTTGGTTGATAATTATTACTAAAGGCAAAACCTTCTTTTGGTCTCCAGAATAACCCAGTCTTTAATTTTCCATCTGAATCTTCATCGTGATAGGCAACAATTGCTATTTTTCCTTCATGTATCTTACTCAAAGGAACTACAACCTCACCCTTTTGCACTCTTTTTCTAACACTCTCAATTGCTAATTCTTCATCCAAAAAGCTCTCTTTTGAGTCATATATCTTAACATCAATGTAGCCATCACCATGTTCTACATTTGGAAAAATGATAGTTCCATGTGCAAAAAGACCTAAAGACCATGTGACTGTTAAGCCAAAAAAGAATATTTTAGTAAAAAAACTTTTCATATAAGTATCCTAATTATAATAGAATCAAGTGCTGAACAATAAAGAATATCTAAATAGACTATATCAATCAGATAAACCTCTTATAATTTATAAAACTGATAAGGGTTATGACATCTATACTGATTTTTCTAGAAGAATTATTATTAATAAAAAAAATCTAAAATATTTTCTTAATATCCAATCAAAATCAAAAAAATCTAAGATTGAAGAATTGAATTGTTATGTTGGTTTCTTTGGTTATAAACTTCTTTGTGAAAATATAGGAATAAAGTTTCCAAAACAGCGATCTAAAAATTTTCATAGCAGTGTATTTTACAGGCCTCAAACTAAAATTAGTATTGGTAAAAAAATAACAATCAAAAGCATTAAATCCAATTTTAGAAATATAAGTATCAATACAAAAAAATATTTACAGTTAAATAAAAAGTTTAATCTTAATTTATCTTTAAAGCAGTACTCTAAGATATTTAATGATTTCTCTAAAAATATTAAACAGGGAAAAACTTATCAAATTAAAATAGCTCAAACATATTCGAAAAAAGGTAATATCAATTCTATTGATCTTTTTTGGAAGCTAATGAAAATGAATGAATCGCCTGAAAGTTTTCTTATCAGGGAAAAAGACTATAATATCGTAAGTTGTTCACCAGAGACACTCATATTGAAAAAAGATAACACAATTAGAACTAAACCTATTGCTGGAACATTAAGAAAAACAAAGCAGTTAAATAAAAATAAAGCTCTCACATTCTTTAGAAGAAATGAAAAAGAAACTAAAGAACATAATATGATTGTTGATATGGAAAGAAATGATCTGTCTAAAATTTGTAAAACTGGATCTGTAAAAATAGATAAACTAAAAAAGGTTGAGGAATATCGAGATCTTTTTCATTACGTTACGACAATCAAGGGAGTTATAAAAAATAAAATGAGTAACCATGATATAATTTCTTCTTTAATGCCAGGTGGTTCAGTCATTGGTTGTCCAAAAATTAGTACTATTCAACTTCTAAATAGAAAAGAAAAATTTGACAGAAATATTTATACAGGCAGTTTTGGAATTATACATTCAAATGGTGATATGCGATTTAATATAATGATTAGAACACTACTTAATTTTAAAAATGATATCGAATTATCAGTTGCTAGTGGTGTGATCTTAGGCAGTACCGCAAAAAAAGAATATAATGAAAATTATATTAAAGCTAAATCACTTTTAGATCTATTTAACTAATGATTTATCTCATTGATCACGAAGATTCATTCACATACAATTTAGCTCATCTACTAGATAGTATTGAGCCAACATTTGTTTCAAATTATTATGAAATAGATCAAACAAAACTAGAAAAATCTTCGACCATCGTTCTTTCACCAGGGCCTGGTGAACCAAAAGATTATCCATTAACAACTAAGATTTACAATAAATATAAAGGAAAGAAAAAAATATTAGGAATATGTTTAGGTTTCCAACAAATAGTTTTTTGTGAAGGAGCTAAAATAGTTCAACAAAAAAATATTCTTCATGGTTATCAGAGTCATATTAAAGTTACTAACAATAAATCAATTTTTAAAAAAAATTTTAATTTTTTAGGAGGTCGATATCATTCCTTAAAAATGGCTGAGCCATTTGTTTCTCAATCAATGATAATTACAATGCGTTGTGTAAAAACAAATGTAGCAATGGCGGTTGAAGATGGTATTAATAAAGTCTATGGATTACAGTTTCACCCAGATTCATTTTTAACTCCAAATGGAAAATACCTTATTAAAAAAATCCTTTCACGCTAAGAATTTTAAATTACTTAAGTTCAATTCTCTTTGGGGGTATAAGGGTATCTTTACAACCATTAGACTATTTGGCAAAGAGCCAAATTTTATCTTAGTTGATCAGCATTTAAAAAAGCTAAATAAAGATTTAATATATTTTGGTATTGATATTAAAATTTCAAAAAATCTTTTAACCAATTTTTTAAATAAATATTCTAAAATTAAAAATTACGACCACCTATTAAGAATTGCAGTCACAAAAAAAATAATCTCATTATCTGTGCGTAAACGAAACAAAGATCATAAGTATTTTACTGCAAAATTTTTTAGATACAAGCGGGCTTTACCTAACTTCAAAAACTTACAGTACAAAAAAATAATTTCTTTACAAAAAAAAATTAATTTACAAAAAGAAGAGCTTCTTTTTTATTTTAACAATAAAATTTTAGAAGGTTCTACAACCAATTTAATTTTTGTAAACAGTAATAAATTATTCATTCCAAAAAATTACTATTATCATGGAATTACTCTAGAAAACTTAATTACAAATCTACCTTATAAAATTCATAGAACAGATATTAATATTTCTAGTCTACATCAATTTAGTGAAATACTTTTAGTTGGCTCTGGTAAAGGTGTGGTTAGTATCTCTTTTATTAAACAATTTAATTGGTATAGGTCTTCAATGAAAATATATAATTTTTTATCAAAAAAATATTCAAAAATATTAATGAAATGAAATTAGGGAAATATAATTTTAAACTAACTAGTCCAACTGTAATGGGAATATGCAATGTTACCCCTGACTCTTTTAGTGATGGTGGAAAGAGTTTTAAAAGTTCAGATGCACTAAAAAATATTAAAGAAATGGTTAGAAATGGAGCAAGTATTATTGACATTGGGGCAGAAAGTACAAGACCTGGCTCAGATCCATTAACACATAAAGAAGAAGTTAAAAGATTAGACCCCATATTAAAAAAATTACCAAAAAATAAATTTATTATATCGGTTGATACTAATAAAATTGAAACTCAAGAATATGCATTGAATATGGGAGCACATATTATAAATGATGTCTTTGGCGGCTCAGAAGATTTATTCTTTTTAACTAAAAAATTTAAAACTGGTTTAATTTTAATGCACACACCTGCACCACCCAAAACTATGCAAAAGAAAATTCACTCATATAATAATGTTGTGCAAGATATTAAAAAAATATTTCTTCAGAAAATTAAACAATTAGAAAAAATAAAAATTCCTTCGTCCAAAGTTTGGTTTGACCCGGGTATTGGTTTTGGTAAAAATTTAAAACAAAATATAGAAATCATGCAAAAAATTAATCAGTTTAAGTTTAAGGGATATGGATTATTATTAGGATCATCTAGAAAAAGCTGGATCAACTTCATAGATAAGAGTGAAACAAATCAAAGATTGGGAGGTTCAATCGCTTCTGCATTATATTGTTATCAAAAGGGAGTTGATATATTTAGAGTTCACGACATAAAAGAAACATCTCAATCATTAAAAATTTTTGAAAAACTATGTTCAAAGTAGAAATTAAAAACTTATCCATCAGTGCAAATATAGGTATCACTGCTCAAGAGAGAAAGAGAAAACAGTTGTTAAAGGTAACATTAGAATTTAGTTATCACGTTAAAAACTCACTAGATTTAAACAATATAAATAATGTTAAGGATTATTCATCTATTACAAAATATTTAAAAACTTTCATAAAGGAATCTCAATCACATACTCTTGAGCATTTAATAATAAAAACATCCAATGCTCTTGAAAAAAAATTTAAAATAAAAAAAGTTAAAATTACAATTAATAAAACAGCTGTAGCAAAAAAATATGGAGCTGAATCTCTAAGTGTATCAAACTGAAACAATAATCGCACTTGGCTCAAATCTAGGTAATGCTATATTTAATTTACGCTGTGCCGTTAGAGAATTAGAAAATATTGGTAGTATAAAAAAATTTGCAAATATTTACATTTCTTCTCCTTATGGATACAAATCGCAAAGTAATTTTTTTAACACCGCAATAAAACTATTAACCAACCAGCAGCCATTAGAATTAATAAATAATATTTATGAAATTGAAAAAAAATTAAAAAAAAATAAAAAAATTATCAATGGTCCAAGAAACATTGATTTGGATATTATTTTTTTTGGCAAACAAATATTTAATAAAAAAAATTTAATAATTCCTCACCCAAGAGCAGCTGAAAGAGACTTTGTGTTATATCCAATACTCGATATTGATCCATTTTTCAGACATCCGCTTGAAAAAAAATCAATAAAAGTCTTATCGAAAGAGTTGCAAAATAAATATATTATTAAACGATTATCCTACCGAAATTTGATTTAAAAAATCTTTGAGTTTTGATTTAGAAATTAAATTTCTCTGATTTTTCAAGCTTCTAGAAATATCTAATCCAAAAGGTGTTATTTGTTTTAGAATGTTGGAAACATTTTTTTTGTCTATACCGCCACCAATATAAACTGGAATATTTTTATTTTTTATAAACTGTATTTGTTTAATACTTTTTCTCAATGAATATTTTTTAATACTCTTTTTCCTATAAACATTCATATCAAAATAAATAACATCAACAATTTTTCTAATTGATTCAATGTATTTTTTATCAAAATTTTCTGGATTAATTGCAATACCAATTTTTAATCTTCTAAATATTTTTTTTATTTTTAATAAATCTTTTTTGGGAAAATGATATGAACATGAAATTGTCTTTGGTTTTGTAAAATCTATTTGCTCTATAAGCTTGTCTAAAGATACATACCGAGTCAGAAGTACTGATTCTATCTTATAATTTTTACATTCTTTAATTAATGATTGTATTTTTTTATCACTAACTGTGTTTGGTCCATTTAAATTTTTACTTGCAAAACCCAATGATTTTATTTTATTTTTATGTGCCACTTCAACAGATTTCACATTTGTTATGCCACAAATTTTTAAAGGTATATTTTTCATTAAATTTTATTTTTAAAAATTACAAATACATGTAAACTATTTTTTTTTATATATGTCATTAAATTTTTACAGACGAGTAGCGTTTGGCCTGTCACCAAATGAAACACCAGATAAAGATCCACTTAATTGGGCAATAAATCAATTAGATACTATACCTGATCTCTTGTGGCCTGGAACAATTCCAACAGAAAAAGATTTAAGAAAAAAATATGGTGAATGGGTGTACGGAGATAGAGAAGTTTTAAGAAAAAAATTTAAAAATGATAAACATGCATATAGAAAAGCAAAAGATGAATTAAGAATAAAAACTGGCGAAAGATATTTTGAATTAAATGAACATGCTATTCGTCATTTTCAAACAAAGTATTCCAAACAACCTGTTTTCGAGCGTTTCTGGCTTTTTTGGGGAAATCATTTTGCAATAAGTGAAAAAGATTTTCTAGCAGAGTTTAGTACCGGACCCTATCAACGTGAAATTATTAGACCTAACATGGTTAAAACTTTTGAAGAGATGGTTCAGTCAGTAACGACTTCATGGTGTATGATTCATCACCTTGATAATTCAGAATCTTTTGGCCCCAATTCTAAAAAAGGAATGGAATGGGGAGAGACTATAAACGAAAATCATGCAAGAGAATTATTAGAATTACATACAGTTTCTCCTAATGCTGGCTATACTCAGGAAGATGTTATTCAGTTAGCCTATATTATGACAGGTTGGGCGCACAAATGGGATAGAAAAAATTTAGAAACCGGCGATATATGGTTTGATCAAGAAATGCATCAAAAAGGAGATAAAGTAGTTTTAGGAGTTAAATATAAAAATGATGCAAAAAGAGAACTTGCTAAAGTAATTCATGATTTGGCAACACACCCAATCTGCATCAAATTTGTTTCAACAAAATTATGCAGGCATTTTATTACAGATGAACCAACAGATGAAATGATAAACCCAGTTATAGAAGCATGGAACAAATCCGATGGAAACTTAATTGAAATTCACAAAGCAGTTATAACGCAAGCTTATAAGTATAATGAGATTACACATAAATTTCATCCACCTGAAATATGGTTAATGCAATTATCTAGAATGTTTGATTTAAATATTCCGCTTTCATTTCAAAAAATGAAATATACATTTAAGTTAAAGCCAAATAATAGACAAAGACAGTTATCTTGGATACTTAGAGAAATAGGTCATTCACCTTATCGTGCTAAACAACCTAATGGTTGGAGTGATTTGGAGGTAGATTGGGTATCGCCAGAATTATTATTACGCCGATTTTGGTTTGCTTCAGTTGAACTTCCAATGCTTGTTAAATCTGGAAACAGATCCCATGGTTTTATTTTATCTTGTCTTAAAAATAATTTTGAAGATCATGAAAATATGGCATCGCTTATTGATAATTTTAGATTTGGCACATCAGATTATGATTTAGGTCAAAAGTATGGAGTCATTTGCAATTTGCCAGGAGTATTAAAAATATGAACTGCACAAGAAGAAATTTTTTAATTGGAGGATCAACAACATTGTTTCTTTCTGGATATTTTCCAAAAATAAGTTTTGCTTCAATGCAGAAAAAAAATCTAATTATTATATCACTTCGTGGAGGAATGGATGGTCTAACAGCTGTTCCTGTTATTGGAGACAAACGTCTCAAAAAATTAAGAAAAAAACTCATTCTGGAAGACGTTCTTAATTTGAACAGCGACTTCGGCCTTCATCCTAAATTAGAAATTTTTCATAAACTCTGGCAAAAAAATCAAGCGGCATTTGTTCATGCAACAAATATTCCTTACACAGGTAGATCACATTTTGATGGACAAAATTTAATGGAAACTGGAGCACACATTCCATACAAAGAAAAAACAGGATGGCTTGGTAGGGGGTTACTAGCTTCAAATATTATAGGAAAAGGTTTGGCAATATCTTTACCAATGCCTCTTTTATTAAGAGGTGTGCCACAGAATAATAACTTCTTCCCATCACCAGATTTTGTTGAAACAAAGTTAATAGATCAAATTTATAATGAATTTAAGGGTGAGCATAACGAGCTAATTAAATCTACACTTGATACAATTAGAAAAAGACCATTGTCTATGCAAATAGCTACTGACTCTGATGATAGAAAAAAACTTGCTCTTGAAGCTGCTAAACAATTAAAAGATCAAAGTGGTCCTCGAGTTGCTGTATTTGATTTAGATGGTTTTGATACACATGCCGCTCAAGGAGGTGTTGATGGAGCACATGCTGATGAACTAGAAGAAGTAAATAAGATTGTTACTATTCTACATGAAAATCTTGGCCAAGCATTTGATAATACACTAATTCTTACTCTGACTGAATTTGGCCGAACTATAAAACAAAATGGAGGCTATGGAACTGAGCACGGATATGGAAGTGCAATACTAATGGCTGGAGGCTTGTTAAAAAAATCTCAAGTTTATACAGATTGGCCTGGACTAAAAAAGAAAGAATTGTTTGAGGGAAGAGATCTAAATTCGACTATTGATTCCAGAGCTGTTTATAATTCTGCTATGTCAATTTGTTTTAACCAAGATCCAGAATTTTTGCGTAAAGAAGTTTTTTGGGGAGACGAACTTCCTGATTTGTCTCAAGAATTGTTTAAGATTTAGAAATAAATAATTTTTTTATTAATTTCATGTTAAATAAGAATATGGTTTCAGAAAATTTTGATAGTTTATTCAAGGCTGCAAAAAAAGTTAGAGAGCAAGCTCATGTGCCTTATTCAAATTTTAAAGTAGGAGCAGCTTTTCTAACAGAAGATAGTAAAATTATTACTGGTTGTAATGTTGAAAATGCTGCCTATCCTCAATCCCAGTGTGCCGAAGCAACTGCAATTGGAAATATGATATCTAATGGAAACAAAAAAATTTTAGAAGTTGTGGTTATAGGTTCAGGTGAATTATTGTGCTCACCCTGTGGTGGTTGTAGACAGAGGTTAAGAGAATTTGCTACTTTAGATACTAAGATTCATATGTGTAACGAAAATGGTCATATGAAAACATCTACGCTCGAAGAATTACTTCCAGACTCTTTTGGACCAGAGAATCTTTAATGCTACCTTCAGCCAAAAAATTTCTAGACATAACAAATAATACTTCACCCGATATTGCCGTAATTTTAGGAAGTGGACTAACCAATTTTTTTGAAGAAAAAGATATTCAAGAATCAATTTCATATGAACAGTTAGCTGATTTTCCACAGCCAACTGTAAAAGGTCACGCAGGTAAATTAGTTTTAGGAAAAATAAATACTTTAAATGTTGTTTGTATGTATGGAAGATCGCATATTTATGAAGGACACAATCCCCAAAGCTTAGCTTCACCCATAAGAGTATTAAAGGACATTGGGTGCAAGTTATTAGTTGTTACAAATGCAGCAGGTAGTTTAGATGAAGCTATGCCGGCTGGTAGTCTAATGGCAATTAAAGATCATATTAACTGGAGTGGTTTCAATCCACTTATTGGACCCAATGCTGAAGAATATGGCCCTCGCTTTCATGATATGAGTGATGGGTATCATAAGTTTTATAGAGATCAGTTAATGCAAGTCGCTAAAAAAATAGATCAAAAAATTTATGAAGGTATTTATTGTATGTATTCAGGACCAAATTTTGAAACACCTGCTGAAATCAATGCCTTAAAAGTAATAGGTGGAAATGCTGTTGGAATGTCTACAGTACCAGAAGTTTTAGTTGCTAATCATTGCGGACTTCCTGTTATTGGTATCAGTGTAATTACCAACTTAGCTGCTGGTATGAATAAAACAAAATTAAGTCATCAAGAAACTTTAGAGAATGCAAGTTTAGCAGAGAACAATGTTTTAAATTTAATTAAACAATTTATACAAGAAGTTCAATTCGATGATACCTCAAGAGATAATTAGAAAAAAAAGAGATAACCAAGATCTGTCAAAAGAAGATATCAACTTTTTTGTAGACGGTTTAACAAATGGATCTTTTTCAGATGCACAAATTGCAGCAATGAGCATGGCAATATTTGCAAATGGAATGACGCCTGAGGAAACTGTTTGTTTAACTGAGGCTATGACTAACTCAGGCGATACACTGAATTGGTCTGAGATTGTAGATTCTGAGTTGGTTTGTGATAAGCACTCAACTGGTGGTGTTGGAGACAAGACGAGCGTTATATTAGCACCAATACTTGCATCTTGTGGACTGTATGTACCAATGATTTCAGGTAGAGGTTTGGGGCATACGGGCGGTACTCTAGATAAATTTGATTCAATACCTGGGTACAATACAAAACCCGATTTAGAGACTTTTAAAAAAGTTGTAAAAGACGTTGGTTGTGCAATTATCGGTCAAACATCTAACTTAGCACCAGCTGATAAAAAATTATATTCTATAAGGGATATTGTGGGTACAGTAGAATCTTTACCCTTAATAACATCATCTATTCTTTCAAAAAAAATTGCAAGCGGTCTTTCATCTTTGGTGCTTGATGTAAAAGTTGGTAATGGATCTTTTAATAGTACTATTGATATAGCAAGAGATTTATCCAACTCCTTAGTAAGAGTCGCTAAAGGAGCAGGTTTACATTGCGAAGCTATATTAACAGATATGAATCAGGTCTTAGGTAAAAGTGCTGGTCATACACTAGAGATATTAGAATGCATAAAATATATTAAAAATGATTTTAAAGATCACCGATTAGAAAAGATCACTAATGAATTAATATCTTCGCTATTAGTAAACATTTATAAAATTTCCAAAGAAGAAGCATATAATAAAATTAATACGGTTATTAATAATGGACTAGCTGCAGAAAAATTTGAAATGATGGTTGCAGGCTTGGGTGGACCTAAAAATATTTTATCATCTTATGAAAAAGATTTAATAAATACTTCCGTTCGAAAAGATGTATTTTCTAGTGAAGAAGGATGGATAGAAAAAATTTATACCAGAGAATTAGGCCTTATACTTATTGAACTTGGAGGTGGAAGAAAACAGGTTACTGATAAAATAGATTATGGAGTTGGATATGATAATGTGCTCAATATTGGTGATGAAGTGAATTCCTCAACTCCTTTATTAAGTTTATACTCAAATAAAAATATAGATGAAAATTTAATAAATAAAATAAAAAGTTGTTTCATCATTTCAGACAAAAAAACTCAAAAATTATCCGAAATATTTGAAATCATAAACTAATGAGTACCCAAACTGAAATTAATGAAGCACTTGTTCAATATTTACAAAGCGTAGGTTACCGAGAAGATAAAATAATTACTGAACTAGAAAATGAAACTTTAAAACTTGGTAGTGTTTCCCAAATGCAGATTGCAAAAGAACAAGGTCAGTTTTTAGAAATAATAACTAAAATTTCCAATGCTAAAAAATGTTTAGAAATTGGAAGGTTTACAGGAATGAGCACTTTGTTTTTGGCTAGAGGTATACCTGAATCAGGAAAAATTGTAACTGTTGATAATTCAGATGAATTTTTACCTTTAGCAAAAAAATATTGGGAATTAGATAATATGAGCTCAAAAATTGAATCGATTATTGGAGATGGTGTTGAGGTAATGCAAAGCATGATAGACCGTCAACAAAGTTATGATTTAATTTTTATAGATGCTGATAAGAATAATTATCCAAATTATTACGAACTGTCGCTAAACCTATTAGTTTCTAATGGGATAATAATTATTGATAATATGCTTTGGCACGGTGATGTTGCTGACGAAACTAAACAAGACTCTCAAACAAAAACTATCCGTGATTTAAATTTAAAAATACAAAATGACACAAGGGTGGAATTCTCTCTTCTGCCTTTATCCGATGGATTATCGTTTATAAGAAAGAAATAACAAAGACTTGAATTAAACACAATCATACCCACATAATAATTGTCTGTATGCCATTGTGGGTGCGGGCAAAATAAACTTGCTTAATAAAGGAGTTATTATGACTAGAAACCTATCCATTTGGAATTCTCTAAGACCATTCTCTGTTGGATTTGACTCAATTTTTGATGAATTTGATAGAATGTTGGAGTCTACAGAAAGATACAATACAAATTATCCACCTTACAATATTCATAGAGTTGATGAGCATAACTATAAAATTGAAGTTGCTCTCGCTGGATATAGTAAAGAAGATATTGAGATTGAATTAAAAGAAAACAACCTAACTGTTAGAAATAAACCTAAAGAAAAAGTGGTTAATGAAAATGGTAATGGTGTAATCCATAAAGGAATCTCAACAAGACAGTTTGAAAGATCGTTCACAATTTCAGAAGACATCAAAGTTAAAGATGCTGAATTGAAGAATGGACTTTTAGCGATTGATTTGGAGAGAATTATTCCAGAAGAAAAAAAAGCTAGACTAATTTCAATAAAGTAGTTTTGGATAGGGGCCCAAAGTGGCCCCAACCAATTCAGTTCTTGTGCTATTCCTTTTAATTAGAATAGTTCTAAAAACACTTCATATTTGTTTCGAAATATTGAATTAAAAATTTATTCACAAAATATTTTTTTTTTAATTAATTAAAACTCTACTTCCGTTCCATGGTGGTTAATTTTTATAACATTATAACTCACATTTAATATTACGATTATTAACCACCTACTTCAAAATTTCTTTAAATTAGAATAACTCTAAAAACAGATAATTTTTCCCAAAAAAACTAGTCAATTAAAATAAAAAATTATGCCTTTAATAATATTATAAAAAGATCCTAGATCCTTAGTAATAGGACGTGGAGATAAGCAATCTTTTTTAAGGGTAAAAGCGCATCTTAACCTAACAGGTTTTTACTTATCTCCACAACCATAAACTAAGAAATTAATAATTAAGGAAAAAAATATGAAAAAAATATTAGTGATTGCTAGTGCATTAGTTTTCTCATTTAGCTTTTCTAAATCTTTTGCAGATGGTCATGGCCCAGAGATTTATGGTCCATATCCCATTACTCTAAAAGGTTATGAAGGCGATGAAACAAATTCAGTAAAATATACAGGTCAAATGGCAAGGCAAGTTTTACATGATAGTTTGAAGAAGCTTGTTAAAACTGGTGATCTAGAAAAAATGATGGCCTATTACAATGGGGAAGATGGTTTAGAGATTATTGCCCCAAAATCAAAAGATGGTTTTCCAGTAATGCAAACTATGGTTGCAGAGATAGGCAGTGGAAATTTATCTGGTAAAATGTACAAAGGTTATATTCCTGGATGGGGCAACCTAACTGGTCCTGAAGCCTTAGAGCATATGATGCAAAAGGCTAGTGAAAATGGTGGTGATTTTGATCCTTCTACAGGATTTGATTACACCCAATTAATTTCTAAGTTTGCTATGGGTGCTGTTTTTTATAACCAAGCTGTAAATAACTATCTTGGAAGTAAAATGGAAATTGGTCAAAAACCAAATAACAAACCTTACAAGGATGGAGCATACTATACTGGAAAAGAGCATAGTTGGGACGAAGCATTTGGATATTGGGGTGCTCCAGCACACTCTTTAACATTAACAGCAGAACAAAATTATAATGTTGCTAAAATGAAAGATTTAGCTGCAGCTGATTACAATGGTGATGGTGTTGTTGATTTATATTCTGAGATGTTATTTGCTCATGCTTACTACGCTTCAAGTTATGATAAAGGTGGTAAAACTGATTATCTAGCAACAATTAACCAAGCATTTATTGATGGACGTAAGGTTATCAGAGATGCTGGCGGTAGAAATTTAAATTTTTCTGAAAGAACCGAAATGTTAGCAGCAAGAGATATAATTGTAGATAACTGGCAAAAGGTAATCGCAGAGTCAGTCTTCAAATATGCAGGCTCAACATATAAAGATATAGTTGCACTTGAAACCATTATGGATGCTAACGGAGATACAACTGATGCTTTCAGAAAATATGCTAAGCATTGGGGAGAACTTAAAGGTTTTGCTTTAGCTTTACAATGTGGACCAAACGATTTGGGTGAAACAGCAGTTAAAATGAACCGCATGATGGGTTTTGGTCCCGTTCTATTAAATGCATCTCAAGTTGTTGGAGTAGATTCAAGTGGTAATTTCATAAAAGATCAGGCTCAAGAGTGGAGTGAATTTAAACTTCACATGCTAAAAATTCAAAAACTAATGGTTGATGAATTTGGAGTTACTGCAAGAAATAATGATCAATTAGCTGCAATGGAAGAGCTAGCTGGTTCAATGGGTAGCTCTGACTCAGCAGAGAACGACTAAATTATATACAATTAGTGTGGCTTAATTTAAGCCACACTTACTAAATTGGAATGGAAATATTAATAGAATATATATCAAACATAGGTAATCAATTTATTGATCCTAAAAAGAGAATTTTTATTGCTTATATTGCAATATCAATAGCTATTGCATTTGTGTGGTTTATTTTAAACAAAAAATATTCGTTCGTAGGCGCAATAAAAAAAATTTTTGATAAAAAGATATTTTTTTCAAAGTCAGCAAAGTCAGACTACAAAGTGTTTTTAATCAATCAATTGATTATGATGACTGTGTCACCATTTTTAATTACACAATTAACCATTGCAACAGCACTTTATTTCTATTTCCATACAATTGATTGGTTAAGTGTTGGAATGTTCAATAGCACATTGCCAATAATTGTAATTATATCTTTTACTACCTTCCAATTCTTAATTGATGATTTTAGTAAATATATAATTCATCGCTTTATGCATAAGTGGCCAATTTTATGGTCGCTACATAAAGTACACCACTCAGCAACAGTGCTGACACCAATGACAGTTTTTAGAACACATCCTTTAGAAGGGATTATATTTTCACTCAGAAGTTCAGTTACTCAAGCTATCAGCATATCCTCATTTATATTTCTTTTTGGAAATACCGTAAGTTTGTACACTGTATTAGGTGTAAATATATTTGTTTTTCTTTTTAATATTCTTGGCTCTAATTTACGTCATTCCCATGTTGGTATTAGATATTGGAAGTGGGTAGAATATATTTTTATTTCACCAGCACAACATCAACTTCATCATTCGATTGCAAGAGAGCACCATGATAAAAATTTTGGAGCAGCACTTGCTGTATGGGATTGGTTGTTTGGATCTTTACATCATTCTGTTGAGTTTGATACACTTGAATTAGGAATCGAAAAAAATCAAAAAGATGAAAGTCATGATCTAAAATATTTATATATCAACCCTTTTGTAGAAATTAAAAATTATTTTTTTAAAAAATTTCTCAAAATTAAAAATAAAATTTATTCAATTAACTTAAAATGGAGATCATTAAATGAGAACTAATCTATTACGTCTTTTATTTGTACTTGTCGCCTTTATTTTAACACCTTATCTCAACGCTAAAGAGCTTAATATTTATTCTCATAGACAACCTTTTTTAATTAACCCTTTTTTAGAATTATTTACTCAAGAAACTGGAATTAAAACTAATGTAGTTTACTCAAAAAAAGGTCTTGCCCAAAGATTAAAAGCAGAGGGTGAAAATAGTCCAGCTGACGTTATACTCACTGTCGATATTGGAAGGTTGTATGTTTATGATGATCTTGATCTTCTTGCACCAATAGATTCAAAAAAACTTCAAAATAATATTCCTAATTATTTAAGAAGTCCTGATAATACATGGTTTGGATTATCCAAAAGAGCTAGGGTTATCGTAGTCCATAACGAAAAGATTGCAGATGGGGACATAACGAGAATTGAAGAATTAGCCGATCCCAAATGGAAGGGAAAAATTTGTTCAAGACCTGGAAGCCATGTTTATAATCGAGGTATTATGGCTTCTGTTTTAGCTGCACTAGGTGAAGAAAAAGCAGAAAAATGGGCAAAGGATATGGTTTCTAACTTTGCAAAAAGACCACAAGGAAATGATAGAGCTCAAGTTAAAGCAATCCATGAAGGTGAGTGCGAAATTGCTTTAATTAATAATTATTATTTTGGAAAACTTAAATTCTCAGAAGATCCTGAGCAAAGAAAATGGGCAGAAAGTGTTAGATTGGTTTTTCCTAACCAAGCTGAAGGTGATAGAGGCGCTCATGTAAATATATCAGGAGGTGGAATAGCAAAATTTTCAAAGAATAAAGAAGAGGCTCAAAAACTTTTGGAATTTTTGACCAGTGAAAAAGCACAGAAACTTTACGGAGAGATTAATTTTGAATATCCTGCAAATCTTAAAATAGAACCTGGTGATGAGTTAAAAAGTTGGGGTAGTTTCCGTGAAGATACTCTTCCAATTATCAAAATAGCAGAATTAGCCCCAGAGGCACAAAAGATAATTGATCGAGTAGGTTGGTAGTTTATAAGCAAGTGAATTTGTACAATTGGAATAGTTCATCAACACTGGCAACGTTACTTGCTTTATTTATTATAAGTCCAATAGTTGCTATTTTTTACTCTGCATTTTTAGGAGATACCAGTCTTTGGCCCCATCTCTTCTCAACTGTCCTTCCAAGATATGTATATAATACGATTGTACTGATGGTAGGGGTCGGTATACTAAGTACAATTTTTGGTGTCTCTTCTGCATGGGTTGTAACAAGATATAATTTCTTAGGAAAAAAATTTTTTGAATGGGCTTTACTATTACCGGCGGCAGTGCCAGCATATATAATAGCTTACACCTACACGGACTTCTTAGAATATGCTGGACCACTTCAAAAATTTTTAAGAGAAATTTTTAACTGGAGCTCACCAAACGATTATTGGTTTCCTGAAATTCGTTCCATGGGTGGTGCCATATTAGTTATGTCCTGCGTGTTGTACCCTTACATTTATATGATGACGAGAGCATCATTCTTAACTGTGCCATTATCGTTCTACCAAACAAGTTTGATTTATGGACGTAATAGTTTTTTTTCAGTTGCCCTACCTCTTGCAAGACCAGGAATATTTGCTGGTTTAGCATTGGTGTTGATGGAAACAATTTCAGATTTTGGAACAGTTGATTATTTCGCTTTAGAAACATTAACACTTGGTGTTTTTAATGTTTGGTTGGGTATGAACAGTCTTTCCGGTGCTTCACAGATATCTTCAGTTCTTTTTATATTTGTTGTTGTTCTATTAACCATTGAATATCTAGCTAGACGTAGACAAAGATTTTTTGAAAAAAGTAGTGGTCAAAATATGTTACAATCTGAGACAATAACTTTTTCAGGAAAGTTAATTTGTTTTATCATATGTTTGCTTCCAATAACTTTAGGTTTTATCATTCCAGTAATTATTCTTCTTAACTTTGTACTAAATGGATTTTCTATAATTAATTTTAGTGAGGTTACTTTTGCTGCAACAACAAGTATTTCCTTGGCTTTTGGTGGAGCTGTAACAGTAATGTTGGTTTCTATAATTTTAATTATTGTATCTAATTACAGATCAAATACTTTTCAAAAAGGACTAATATTTGTGGCATCTTGCGGTTACGCATTGCCAGGCACAATTCTAGCAGTAGGAATTGTAATATTTTTTGGCTGGCTAAATAGTATTATTAATTTTGAAATTAGTTATGTTGCAGGTGGTTTTTTAGTTTTAATTTTTGCGTATACAACAAGGTTTTTAGCAGTTGGAAACGCAGCACTAAGATCTGGAATATTAAAAGTTCACCCAAATGCGGTAGACGCCTCACAAACAATGGGAAAAGGATTCTTAAACACAATTAGAGTAATTGTTTTACCATTAATTTATACTAATATTTTAATTGGTGGAATTCTTGTATTCGTTGATATTTTAAAAGAGCTTCCCATCACTTTATTACTACGTCCATTTAATTTTGAAACTTTAGCTACGTATGTTTATCAATACGCATCAGACGAGCTTTTACAAGAATCTTCATTTGCCGCATTAATAATTATTGTTGTTGGTCTTGGACCAGTTATATTTTTAAACTCTACACTTCAAAGAGTTTCACAAAAAAAAGAAAGTAATTAATTTTTAAAAATAAAAGCTTGAGATTGATCTATTTCAATTTCTACTGCTGATGATTGCTGAGGGTTAAATTCGGGAGGCATATGACTGTGTACATGGACGACCTCATTATTATCATTGAGCACTGACAAATGAATAAAACTAAAGGATCCCATTAATTTTGAAGCCATGACAGTACCTTTGATACCATTAACGGGTGTTGGCTGCTGTTTTAGTTTAATACCTTGTGGCCTTACATGCACTTCAACATTCTTGTTTTCAAATTCATTAGGTGCTTTTATTTTTCCAACTGGAGTTTGCACAAAAGAATTACTCACTATTCCATTAAATCTATTTGTTTCTCCAAAAAATTCAGTCACATAAGAATTCTTTGGATTTTTATATAATTCAGCGGGACTTCCTGACTGAATAATATACCCTGATGTATCCATAATATTTATCTGATTAGAAATAAACATTGCTTCAAAAGGATCATGGGTAACAATGATTACGGAGATATTTGATTTCTGTAATAAATGTAATGTTTCATCACGCACTTCTTCTCGAAGATTTAAGTCAAGACTAGAGAATGGCTCATCTAAAAGTAGTAAATCTGGTTGAGAAATTATTGATCTTGCTAATGCAACTCTTTGTTGTTCACCTCCACTCAATTCATGAGGAAATTTATTCAAAGAGTTTGGAAGTTTTATTAAATCAATAATATCTTCAATTTTATATTCTGAATTCTTATAATTAATTGGATATTCTAAATTTTGTTTTACTGTTAAGTGTGGAAACAAAGCATAGTCCTGAAACAAGAAGCCAATTTTTCTTTTTTCAGTTGGTAAATGTTTATTTGCGCTACTAACTTCTTCACCATTGATTAAGATTTTACCTGATTGTACTTTTCCAAGTCCTGCAATAAGTTTTAGTAATGTAGTTTTGCCACTTCCAGATGGTCCCAAAATGCACGAGATACTATCTTTATTTAAATTAAAATTAATATTATTTAAAATTTTTTTATTATTAATTGAGTGTGTAAGATTTTGAACTTCAACTGCTAACATAAAATACCTATTACACTAAAATTAAACTTGAGGAAATTTATCTATAATTTCACTTTCCCATTCAAGAAACTTTTTAGATCTATTATCAGGACTTGGATGTGATCCCATAAATTCAGGCACTCTTCCTTCTTGAACTGCCATCATTCTTTGCCATAGCTTAGCAGGCTCTTTAATATTAAATCCAGCGAGATTCATAAATCCCATACCTAAATAATCAGCTTCACTTTCCATTTTTCTACTAAATGGAAGAAAAATTCCATACTTAACCACTGAGTTGTAAACATTACCACCTACGTTACCAACTCTGAAAGATTTATTTAAAAGTTCAGCGTATTTACTTCGTGATATTCCAATTGTTGCCATTTGCATCATAGATGCTTGAGTTAATTTTTCAACAGTGTGTCTAGCAAATGCATGCGCAATTTCATGGCCCATCACTGCAGCAATCCCGTCATCATTTTTACAAACAGGAAGTATACCAGTGTAGAAAGCAATTTTTCCACCAGGCATACACCATGCATTTTTTGTATCAGATTCAATTAGAGCAAATTGCCAATTAAAATTTTCTACAGGATTTTTTTCACGCTTATTAATATAAAATGTATCTAGAGAGGTATAAATTTCTTTTCCAATTTCTTCAATTTTTTTAGATTCATCTGTGTCATCTAATAAAATTTTATCTTCTTTAGCTTTTGATAAAAATCTTGAATATGTTTTCTCAACTTCTTGATTTAGAGATCTTTCATTGGGATAAATTTTTGGAGTACCAAGAACACCACCTCCCATTAAAATTATAGGTAGATTGCTATCATATAAATTTAACTGACTTCGATTTGTTAATGGTACTTGTGTACAAGAGGGTAAAATCATCGAACCACATAAAGAGCAACTTGCGCCAAAAACAAAGCTTCTTCTGTTTATTCTTGCTTCCATACTGTTATTATATAGGTAATTTTATTTATATGAATATTTTTAATTCAGTTAAAAAAGCAGAAATTCATGTTCATTTAGAGGCAACCATTACGCCAGATTTATGTAAGAAATTTGCCAAACGTAATAATTATGAAATACCTGAAGAAATGTTTGGCTCAAAGTACGCATACCAATGGGATGATTTTTATGATTTTATAAAAAAATACGACATCGTTACTTCTGTCATACATACGCCAGAAGATTATTTTGAACTAACGTATGAATATTTAAAAGATTGTGCGGCTAACAATGTTCTTTATGTCGAAGCGATGATTTCCTCAACTCATGCTAAAGAAAAAGGCATGACCTATCATTCTTTTATTGAAGGAGTCTATGAAGCTTCCAAAAAAGCTGAAGAAGATTTTGGTATTGTTTCACGTTACATAATGAATGGGATCAGACATTTAGGACCAGAGTCAGTACAAGGAACTGCAGAGGAAGTTTTAAATAATCCTCATCCTTGTTTAGTTGGTTTTGGTTTGGCTGGGGATGAATTGCATTTTCCTCCAAACTTATTTGTTGAAACATTTGATATGTTAAAAAAAGAAAATTTTCCAATTACGGTTCATGCAGGTGAATGGGATGGACCTGTAAATATAAGGAATGCTATTAATCTTCTCCATCCAACAAGATTAGGCCACGGAGTTCGATCAATAGAGGATCCTGATTTAGTAAAAGAAATAATTGATAAAGATATTATTCTAGAAACTTGTCCAACAAGTAATATTGCAACTAAAATTTACAAAGATTATGTAGATCATCCTGTGAAAACATTATTTGATCAAGGAGTAAAAGTAACAGTCAATTCTGATGATCCTCCTTTTTTTAATGCTACGATAAACGGTGAATACAAAGTCATGGAAGATTTAGGTTTAAATGAAAAGGAGCTAACTTCCCTTACTCATAACGCTATAAAATATTCTTTTTGCGATGATGAAAATAAAAATAAATTATTAGCTAAATTAAACTAGATAATTTTACTAAAGGTCTTGCACCATAATGAGAAATAATTTCTGCGGCAGCAATTGATGCGTAATTACCGCACTCATCCATTGCTTTACCTTTAGAATAACCAAATAAAAAACCAGCTGCAAATAAATCTCCAGCTCCAGTTGTATCTACAACTTTTTCTACTTTTTTTGCAGCAACTTCAGTGATGTCATTACCAGAAACAATAACTGATCCACTACTTCCTTTAGTAATAGCAGAAATTATATTTAATGATTTTGCATACTCTAGACCTTCTTCAAAACTTTCTGTTTGTGCCATTGCTTTGATTTCATCTTCGTTAGCAAAAAGAATATCAACATTCTCAGTTATTAATTCTTTAAAAGAATCTCTGTGTCTATCAACACAAAAAAGATCAGATAAAGTAAATGCAATTTTTTGATTATCAGCTTTGCAAATATCCACCATTTTTTTCATAGCCTTTTTTGCATTCTCATTGTCCCACAAGTAGCCTTCCAAATATGCTATTTTATGATTTTTAATATCATCCTCTTTTATATCTTCAGGACCTATTAATGTTCCAGCACCAAGAAAAGTACACATTGTTCTAGTTCCATCTTCTTCAACAAAAATTGTACAACATCCAGTTGAAATATCAGGAGATGTAAATCCCAATGGAAATTTTAGTCCTTCCCGGATCATATCTTTTTGAAGGTATACTCCAATTTCATCATTTTTAATTTTTCCAATAAAACTTCCATTACCGCCAAAAGAGGTGATACCAAACATGGAGTTACCAAGGGAACCTCCACCAGCCATTTCTCTGATGGAATAACTTTCATGCAAATTATTTTTTAAATTTTCATCAATAAGATTCATAGAATCTCTATTAATTTCATGTTTTTCAATTTCACTTTGATTGGAAGGAATTATGGCATCTACCATAGCATTTCCAATTCCAACTACGTCTAATTTATCACTCATTTTTGTTTAATAATTATTGGTACTAATTGTACTATAATGACTCCAATAAATATTGCAAGGCATCCAAGTATTTTTTGTGTGTCTAAAACTTGATTTAAAAGTATCCAACCTGCTATTGCAGCAAAGACTGACTCCATTGATAAAATAATAGCAGCAGGAGCAGGATTAGCTTTATGTTGAGCAATAATTTGAAGTGTATATCCAATGCCAGCAGAAAAAATACCCGTATATAAAATTTCAAACCATTCAATTTGCATATTGGAGAACTTTGGTTCCTCCCACATAAAAGCTAGGATCATAGATAAAATAAAAACAATAAAGTACTGAATGCTTCCAAATAAAAAAGGACTGTTAAGTTCTTTCATAAAAATATCGATACAAATAATATGTAAGGCAAAAAACAAAGCAGCAATAAATAAGAGTGAATCTGATTGTTGAATTTCAACTGATTGATTAGAGGACAAAAGATATGATCCATACAAACAAAGTAAAATGGCAATCCAGATAATCCAGTGTACCTGTTTTTTAATTATGAATCTTGAAATTATACCAACAAAAGGAACGTAAAGAGTACTAAGAAAAGCAGCATTTGATATTAATGATTTTTGTAAAGCGTATTGTTGAAGACCCATACCACCAAAAAGAAAAAAACCTGTAGCCAAACAAAGATAAACTTTTTTTCTATCACTTAATATTTTAAAAATATTTTGTTGTTCTAGATAAATTGCAAATGGAATTACTGTTAAAAAAGCAAAAAAGAATCTTCCAAAGCTAAAAGTAAATGGACCTATCGCTCCCATTCCAGTAGTTTGGCTTACAAAAGCTGTTCCCCATATAAGTGAGGCAATTAACATGAGTATGTTAGCTCTTGTATGACTCATAAAAATATTTGATTACTTATTTTATTGTTTATCTTTATTAATCCACCAAGACTCAATTACAATTCCGTAAAGTGGAATTTCGTCTGGGTATTCAAAAAAATCCCAATAAGCAATTCTGTCTTTGTTGCTATGATAAAGAGGAACTACATAGTGACCCCATAACAATACTCTATCAAGTGCGTGGATAGCCGTTGTTAATTCTTCTCTATTTGTTGCACTAATTAGTTTTTCAATTAATGCATCAACTGCTGGACTATTGATACCAGGATAATTTCTGCTTCCATCTTTTTGACCAACTTCTGATCCCCAATAAAATTGTTGCTCATTTCCTGGGCTTAAACTGACTCCCCAATATCTTTTAATCATATCAAAATCATAACTTAACAAACGTTCTTGATACTGTGATGAATCAACAGTTCTTACATCCATTGTAATGCCAAGTTTTTTTAAATTACTTTGATAGGCTAACGCAATTTTCTCATCGGATGGACTGACAATCAAGAACTCAAACTTGAATTCCTTTCCATCTTTTACCAATTTTCCATCTTCAACAAACCAACCCTCTTTTTCGAGTATTTCTTTTGCTTTCAATAAATTTTTACGGTCATTACCACTGCCATCCGTAATAGGTGGTGTAAATGATTCCGTAAACACCTCTACTGGAATTTCATCTTTCCATACATTCAGTAATTCTAACTCATTTTTTGATGGTAAGCCTGAAGAAGCTAATGGTGAATTATCAAAATAACTATCTGTTCTCACATAAGCATTTTGATATATCGTTTTATTAATCCATTCATGATCATAGGCATAACTTAAAGCAAGTCTTACATTTCTATTATTAAATATGTCACGTCTTGTATTCATCACAAGACCATTCATTCCAACAGGTCTATCGTTATTCATCTCTGTCAGTATTACTTCACCATTTTGGACAGCTTTGAAATCATATTCTGATAACCAACGTTTAACGTTGTACTCCCTTCTAAAGTCGTATTCACCAACCTTAAATGCTTCAACTAAGACATTTGAGTCTTTGTAATAATCATAAATAATTGTATCAAAATTATAGAGACCTTTATTTACAGGCAAATCTTTTGCCCAATAATTTTCAACCCGTTTGTATTTTATTTGACGGCCTGGATCGAGACTATCAACTTGGTATGGACCACTGCCAAGAGGGATATCTAAAAATGTTTTTGTAACATCAAGATTTTCATAAAACTTTTTTGGAATGATAGGAAGAAAGCCCGCAATAATAAGAGGCAATTCTTTATCTTCATTATTTTCAAAAATCATTTTTATTCCATCATTTCCAATCAATTGAGTTTCAACAACTTTGCCATATGTTTTTTTCTGATTTGGAGTACCTTTTGTTTGAAACGTTTCTAAACTAAACAATACATCATCGCGTGTTATTGGTGAGCCATCATGAAAGGTTGCATTTGAATTTAAATAAAAAGTTATAGACGATCTATCTTCAGGCAATTCTACTTTTTCAGCTATTAAACCGTAGAGAGAGAATGCTTCATCCCATACTCTTCTCATTAACGTATCATTAACATACCCAAGACCAGCAGCTTTAGAGCCTTTAAATGCTACTCTATTAAGATTATCAAAAGAACCATATGATCCAAATTTTACTGTTCCGCCTTTAGGTGCATTTGGATTAACATAATCTAAGTGTGTAAAATTATTGCTATATTTTGGTGTACCATGCATTGCAATTCCATGAACTTTTTCTGCAGATGCAAACTGTAAAGGTAATAAAAATAAGAAAACACTAAGTAGTAGGATCGGAAGATTTTTCATAGATTTACACTAACAATTTAAATGGATTTGATAAAGATGTTCTTAACATTACTACAATTTTAGATTTATTAATATATATCTAAAATATGAAGATTTTAAGCTCTGAGATTACACCATATAAAACCTATTTAAATAGACGAAAGTTTATTAAAGGCTCATTAGCAAGTGCTTTGTTGGCAACAGTATCATCATCAGCTTTTGCTAATCATGATAATAATTCTTCAATTTATAATAAATATTTAAATGAGAACGATAAACTCAATTCTTACGAAGAAATCACAACGTATAATAATTTTTATGAATTTGGGACTCATAAAAAACATCCGCATTTAAACTCTGGAAATTTTAAACCTAGACCATGGACAATAAAAATAGATGGTCTCGTGAAAAAACCTCAAACATTTGACTTAGAAAAAATTTTATCAAACGTAACAATAGAAGATAGGGTTTATCGATTGAGATGTGTTGAAGCATGGTCCATGGTTATTCCTTGGCAAGGTTTTCAGTTATCTGAACTTATAAAAATGGCTGAACCTTTAAGCTCAGCAAAGTATGTTCAATTTGTAACTGTGTTCAGACCGGAAGAAATGCCAGGTCAGCAAAAGAGAACAATTATTTGGCCATACAGAGAAGGGCTTCGAATGGATGAAGCAATGAATCCTCTAACAATATTAGCAACTGGATTGTATGGCCATGAAATGCCTAATCAAAATGGTGCACCCATAAGATTAGTCGTTCCATGGAAGTATGGTTTCAAATCAATTAAATCAATTGTGGAAATTAGATTTTTAGATACTCAACCTGAAACATCCTGGGAAACTTTAGCTCCTTGGGAATATGGTTTTTATGCCAATGTTAATCCTAACGTAAACCATCCAAGATGGAGTCAAGGAACAGAAAGACGAATTGGAGAATTTAAAAGAAGAGAAACACTAATGTTTAATGGCTATGAAAAAGAAGTAGCACATCTCTATAAAGATTTAGATTTGACTAAATTTTATTAATGAATGTTTTCAACAAGAAATTTTAATCGCAGTAAACCTGTCTTATTTATTTTAATTCTATTTCCTAGTCTACTCTGGGCGTACCAATTTGTTACTGGGAATCTTGGAG